>NZ_JARACP010000014.1 GCF_028765545.1 Aliivibrio sp. S4MY1
TCATTTTATCTATTTAAGTTTCAGTGTCAAGCACTTATTTGAAACTAAACTTTTCAACCATCTTATCACCAACCCTTTGCTACTCTAGGTTGAGCGCTCCGTGTCAGTGAGGTCGCATTATAGGGAGTTCGATCACATTAGCAAGCGTTAAATGCATTTTTTTGTATGTTTTCTTTCTATTTGATGGTCATTTAAGCAATAGAAAACTTATACTTTATTACCCCTACCAGCCTAACAGCTTACCCACAAAGTTATCCACAGTAGGTGTATTTAATCAAAACTAAACTGATAAATTAAATCAACTGCACTATCTACTCCAGATATAGCTTCTATATAAAGATCGCTAATAATTCGATACCTTAACGTAAATTCACCAAGTGAATTAAAAATACCAACCCCATACTTAACTTGTAAATCAGGTGCTATATAACCGCTTATTGTCACTTGCGAATCACCACCGGAACCGGCGGTATCCAATTGTAAGTCTTGCACACCAAATGCTTGGCCAATCTCTCCGACTACTTTACCGCTTTTAGCAAGGCTTAACCCTATCAGTGTCGTCGTCATAGCATTTCCACCAGATTCACTATCTATATCCTGCCCTCTTAATAAATAAGATAACGCATTTGCTTGGGGCATAGATGGAGATGAGAATATCTCTACTCTTGGCGTATCTGCTGGACCACTCACTTTAACCCCCGCTACCACATCATCCTGGGTATTATCTGGATTTCGAATAGCTTCGATATCTACATAAGGCTGATCTGCTGGACCATTAAATAAAATCTTTCCTTTTCTTATTTGTAAATCTTGTCCGAAAGAACGATAGGTACCATCTTCAATATTTACTTCTCCAGTAATAAATGGCGCTTTATTTCTCTGAGTTACATTTAATTGACCAACAAGACCAGCTTCTAAACCAAATGCAGAAAGAAGCACATCATTACCTATCGAGATTTTGATATTGGTTTCGACTTCCATTGGTAAGGTGGTTGCAGTCTCTACCGGTTGAAGCTCATTATTTAAAATCACTTCATCCTTTGATACACCAACCGCACTTTCTGGCAATTCATTAACGACAATTCTCCCCCATGGGATACCTATACTGCCAGTAATCTTCGCTAATGTCGGAATAATGCGAATTTTCATATCTGGCTTAACTTTTAATTTAACCATGGGAGGTACATTAACTTGAAGTTCATTACCGAAGACATCGAGTCCAGCTTTCCAATTCTTTAAATCATGCCAGTCCGCTGAACCATTAATATGTAAATCACCATCAGGGGTCGTTATCTTCGAAACAAGTTCTCCATCGTAACCATTCATCTTAATTTTGATATCACCATTAGAAATATCAACCGGGGAGACCTCACCTTTAACTACTACTTTATTAATAACGAGATCACCAACTGACTTGGGATGAAGTATCGGACCTGAAAAGTTAATCTTTGAGTTAATAATCCCTTGGAGTTGACTGTATTCACCTAATGCAGGTTCAAACATCGATAATGACAACGCCTCTATATTGGATATTCCTTTTATTGTTTTCTTGCCTGTTAAATCATCTATTAACATCTGTCCATTTAATTGACCGTTATCAGTCAGACCAATAAGCCAATTTGCATTAAGAGCATCATCTTCCATTTCTGCATTAACTTTTATCTCATCCCAACCAATAATTAATGGTTGTTCCATTTGTTGCTGAACATTTCCTTTTGGTAAATACAAAGCCGCTTTTACATACGGTTTCTTTTGCTCTTCCCACTTTGCAATTACGTTTAAATTAGCCTCCCCATTAACTTTTGTCTCTTCTGGGAAAAAAGCTTTTAACTTGCTAAATTCGAAGTGATTTACGCTTAAATCAACAATTCCTGATTTTCCCGCTAATAAATCTTTATTTAAGCAAAGTGACGTTACCCCCTGGCTCCAGCAATTAGCTTGAACAAATACTTCTGAGGTTTGGATGTCATAGGCTAATGCTGCTTTCTTATTTAATCTCCAAGGACCAATTTCAGTTTTGACTTCAGCTTTTGATAATTCACCCTTCCAAGCTTTTTTTCTATCGAGAGCACCATCAATAACGAGGTAAGAATCAATGACATTTGAATCTAGATTGACACTTAAACGGTGGCTTTCTTCTTTACCATTAAATTTAATATTTAACGCTTCAAGTATCTGCTTTTTATATTGCCCTTTACTTAAATCAACACGAAGATCAGCATTGATTTTTGGCATTGGTACTATATACCCGTTGATAGACGCTTTTTTTAACGTTGCTTCTTTTTTCCACTTTAACCCAAGCGCATCTATATCAAGTTCAATCTTAGGTTCTGTTATTTTTCCACTTAATCTAATGTCACCAAAAAGCTTACCGTATAAATCAGGAACGCTATCTGACAACTCAGGAAAATCAACATCGACATTCAAATCCAATTCTTTATTAACTTCACCAATAACTTCAATACCATTATCACCATGCTGCAATGCTAAACTTGGGATATCGATATTAAACTCTCCTTTACCATCTTTATCATGAGCAAAAAGAGAACCATGGACATCTAATGGGTACTTCCTAAATATCCCCTTGATATCGATCTCAGGTAACAAAGCATTCCAGCCCCCCTTCTCTGTAAGTGAACCACTAGTCGAAATCCTTCCGCTAATATTACCTTCAGCAGCTTCCCATTGAATACCAGGTTGGATATTTTGAAGATCAATATCCCCTTTCCACTGCAGTAATGAACGCCAATCTATCTCAGCACCACCTGAAACCTGCCCGCCCAAAGTATCGATAAGCAAATCATTTATATTTACAGAGCTCGTATCTCCCTTACCTTCTAAACGAATGTCTGTTTGAGGAACCTCTTTTCCCTCTATATAAAGAGAGCCTGAGAATTGATACTTATTTAAATCACCTTTTGCTCTTATATTAGGGATTGATGCTGTTATAGATTTGTCACCAATAAGCGGCCAATAAACATCCCCTTTTGATACTTTGATATTGAAAGGTAATGTCGATTCTAAAGGCTGGAGTTCAGCATCAATATTTGCTTGTAATCCACCACTCAATTTAACAGAGGCTTTTAAATCAGCAACGCTTCCCTCTGCATCTAAGGTCACTTTATGTCCCTTTAGCTCCGTTTCTTTAACTTTTAAAACAGCATTAAGAGTCAACGGATAATCGCCATCAAGCTTAACATCACTGTCCATTCTTAAACTTGCTTGCGGCATATCTAAATAAAAATCTTTTACATGGACATCATGTTCCCCAGCCTTAGCAATAAAATCGAGTTGATTTACTTTAATTTGAGAGTCTTGCTGTAACGTAAAATCTCGTAAGGCAAATTTCTCAACATTAATATTTAATGGCATATAAATAGAGGGAAGAATAATTTTTGAGGTTGGTTTTTCTTTTGGTGATTCATCTGTATTTTCTTGAGATGCTTTTTGTTTAGCTAACTCGACGCTTACCTTTTCCCAAGCAAGAGGAGTAACTGTCAAATCACTATGATGTAGTTTTACACCAGTATTAAATGATCGCCATTGAATACGGTTACCTAAAATATCCATATCAATATTATTCAAACTAATATTCGTTACATTAATAGGGATAGGAATAAATAGAAGGCTTGGCTCTACGGGCTCCGGCTCTTCGGTTTTTTGAGTTTCAGGCAACTCAGGCAAGACTAATGTCAAACCATCAATAGATATATCATCAACACAAAGTGCCGGTTGCATTAAGCATTCAGGGGTAAAAGTAACACTCAAATAATTTACTTTGGCATCAATAAACATCTTATCTTGATAAGATATCCCACTTAATGAAAATTCAGGTAATACACTCCCCTCAACTTTATCTATATATAAAGAAGGTAATGCTTTTTCTGCCCCCCAAACAAGCAACTTTAATCCTGGGTTAGTAAAAACAATAGCACCTACCAATAAGAGTAGAACCAAGATTAGTATTGGGAAAAATAGTGCTAAACAAATACAGTGACGACTAAAGCGATGCTTTTTCTTTTGCTTTGCATCGAATAATTTCTCTTGGTTTTCTTCTAAAGAACTCATACTTCAGGTCCTAAAGTGAAATGTACTTTAAATTCATCTCCAGGTTCAGCATCCAAACCCCAAGCGAAATCAAGACGAACCGGCCCAACTGGCGATGCCCATCGTATACCCAAACCTGCGCCCATCTTCCAATCAGGAGTTGATATCCACGCGTCACCATAATCCACAAACGTTGCTACCCACCAATTACCAACAACTCGATATTGATATTCTAAGCTAGTGGTTGCCATAAATTGGCCACCAGTCAAATAGCCATTTTTATCTTTTGGTGAGATTTCTTCATAACCATAACCTCTAACACTATTATCACCACCAGCGAAGAACCGAATAGAAGGAGGGAGCTTATAAAAGTTATCCGTATACATAGCTCCAATCTCGCCTCTTGCTACACCACGATGATTTTCACCAATACTTCTGACTATTGCACCCTGAGCTAAAAGACGCAGTAATTTTGCATCGGATGTTAATGCTTGATCCGTTGCCTCTATACTGAATGTTTTTTTATCCCCCCACATAGGCATGGTGCCACCACGTGAACGACTTTTAGAAAATGACATTCCAGGTAAAACTAACCAAGCTGTGCCATCTTGGATCCCTTGAGTAAACTCTTCATAAAGAAAGCGGGTATAGATGGTTCTATGCCAACCCGAATCAAATACCCAATGACGCTCAAAAGCCAAATTTGACTCTAGACTGTCGGTATCTCGGTTATCGACATTCTTCAAACCATACTTAGCAATGTAATAATCTTTAAGTACCTGCTCTAGCGGGATCTTATACGATACTGTCGCTTCTTGTTCCGGTTTAGAGATAGAAAGTCCTGTATCTAAACTGTGTCCATATTCATTAAGCCATGGTTTTTTCCAACGGATCTTGCCTCTAACACCGACATCGGTTGAGTAACCAATACTGGTTTCTAATTGATTTCGAACTTGAGGTGATAAATGTACATTCATTGGTAGCTGTCGACTTGTTCCGACAGCATCTAAATCTGGCTCAACATAAACAGATGAAAACCATTCAGTATTAGATAGGGATTGATTTAACTCACCAATTTGACTTGCGAGGTATGGATCGCCTTCTTTGAAAGGGATAATTGAGCGAACTCGCGACTCTTCAATTTGGCTTCCTTCGATCTTTGTATTGCCAAAATGATAGCGCTGACCACTTTGATAATGCAAAAGAACCAAAGCTTGATGCCGTCCTGGTGCGATTTCTAAACGACTTAAAGTAAATTCACCATCAAAATAACCCTTTCTTAACGCTAAGTTCTGCAAAGTTCTTTTTAGATCTTCATATTTACCATGATTAATTATTTCACCTAGATTTAGCCCGGAATTATCAACTGCATTGATAAAATCAATATCCGTTTTTGCTTCTCCCGTTATAGTAATATCACTGACATAGATATAAACAGGTTCGCCAGCATTCACGCTAAACACTAACGTATGATCGCCTTCTTTACCTTCAATGGAGAAATTCATCGATGGATCGTAATAACCTAACGCTTTAAGTGCATCTCGGGCATTTTTTTCAAGGCGAGATTGGAAACGAAGTGAAGTAGAGTACTCCTCTTCTGGTATAGCTGAAATATACGCTTCAACGTTACTCAGCAAAGATCCTTCTAAACCCTCTATTTCCAATTCTGTTTGTGCTGATACTCTTACTGAGAGTAGAGCCAAATAAGAAATAAATAAGAGGGGTAACTTCTTTGTCATACTTATAATTATTCTATTGATTCATGAATGCATTCTATGTAATGGTAATTTACTCGCTTTGTAGAGTAGCACAAGGTAAAAGTCTTCTAAATGACTCAGTTGAAGGATACGACATGACCATAAATAAACAAGATTCACTTTCCCCCCACTTTCTTACACTGGTTGATTTAAAAGCAACCCCTCCAGACCATGATGTTATTTATTTAGGCATGGGCTGCTTTTGGGGTGCAGAGCGTTTATTTTGGCAATTGTCTGGAGTTTATTCAACTGCCGTTGGGTATGCAGGAGGAGAAACTATAAACCCAAGCTATAAAGAAGTCTGTGCGGGAACAACAAATCACGTTGAGGTAGTAAAAGTCGTCTTTAATCCTACTCTTATTTCCCTTGAGACTGTGCTTCATTCTTTTTGGCAAAATCACAATCCAACACAAGGAATGCGTCAAGGTAATGATATAGGAACACAGTATCGTTCTGTTATTTATACTAATTCAGAACAACAACAGCTAATTGCAGAAGAAACGCAGCAGCAATACCAAACCGCATTAGAGAAACAAGGTATTAATGCACCAATAACCACAGAAATACTGCCTATAAATATTTTCTATTTTGCCGAAGAGTATCATCAACAATATTTAGCAAAAAATCCTGATGGTTACTGCGGGTTAGGTGGGACTGGAGCCTGCTTCCTATAAACAGAAAAGGTGCTCATCACGAGCACCTTTCAATCTTAATATCATTAACACTGTCTATAATATTACGCTGACACTACTGAAAGTTGGCGAATGTGCTGATTTACCTCACTCATTACTGATAACATTTTTCTATTCTCTTTATTTGGCATCAGTAGTTTGCCCTCATCGAATTCAAAAGAACCAATACCTTCAATATGAAGTTGCCCTTTAAATAGGGTTTTAACAAAGCGAGCCACTTGAAGTGGTCTATAAGCCTTAAAATTTCTAAACATAGCCATTACCTCAATAATCCATATAAGGTGTTCATTAAACGTCCATCAAAAATATACAACTTTGCCATTCACGTTCTAAATGGCATTCTAATTAAACATTTGATTAACATTATAGTTCGCAAAACAGCGTGCGACAAGTTGGACTTTACTTTTTTACAACAATTTACGATTGATAGATTTATACTGGTAGAATCGCTTTTTATTAATCTCTGCACTACACTACAAATTCTTATTTCTAAGGATAATAAAAATGAACACAGTAAAGCTATTCGCTCTTAGCGCTTGTCTATTGCCTTCTCTTTCTTTAGCTCACAACATTTCATTAAACCAACCAGTACCATCAGTAACAGTTAAACAATATGGCGAAATAACTTACACCAACGACACCCCTACTTATCAAAAATGGAACAGTGATCAGCTAAAAGGAAAGGTTCGAGTTTTACAAGCCATTGCAGGCCGAAGCAGTGCAAAAGCAATGAACGCCGATCTTATGAGTGCTATCACCTTAGAAAAGTTCCCTGAATCAACATATCAAACTACAACTATTATCAATCAAGATGATTCTATTTGGGGTACTGGTGGATTTGTAAAGTCATCTGCTGAAGAGAATAAAAAAGAATTTTCATGGTCATCTATGGTTCTTGATGAAAATGGTAAGGTAGCAAGCGCTTGGGATCTTAAGCCTGAAAGCTCAACTATTATTGTTCAAAATAAAAAAGGGAATGTCATTTTTGTTAAGGAAGGAAAGCTATCTTCTGGTGAAATTCAGCAAGTCATAGCCCTAATCCATGCTCAGCTATAAATAAATGGCTTGATTATCAATTGTTATATTATTACATTTACCGCTTATACTCTTTTTAAGGCGGTACAATGCAATCGTACTTTTTTACTAAACAGCGTTGGTTAAATTGGAGTTTAGCTATTACTCTAACGCTGTTTAGTGTATTGGTTGCCCATCACCAAATTGATGCTAATGCACAGCACCATGAGAACCATCACTGCCAATTGTTTCATTCTATTGGTTCTGGTTTTATTGTACATATCGCCTCTCCCCCGATCATTCCTCAAGTTATTGTTAGATTAGTATTCTCTATTGTTGAAAATAGTGCCCCATTTTCAATAACCGTACACTCGCGAGCACCTCCCTTACCTGTCGTCTAATATTCATAAATACACCACATTTATAACACTTAGATAATAGGAAGCAATTATGCTTATCTGTAATAAAAAAAATGCTCTACGATTAATGATTTCTAGTACCTTATTCTCAACCCCACTAATGGCTTATGCAGGTGATCATCATCATGACGATCATGAACATTCTGAACATCGTCAACACGGGGCACACGTTCATGGTGTTGTAGAAACAAATATTGCTCAAGATGGTGACCATTTACTTTTTGAAATCACTGCGCCAGGGTCTGACGTTGTAGGATTTGAACACGCTCCTAAAAACAAAGAACAAGAGCAGTTATTAGAGCAAGCTATTGCTAAACTAAAAACGCCAAATGCAATTTTCTCTCTGCCAGAGTCTGCTAACTGTAAAATTTCAGAGGTACATGCTTCACATAGCATGAAGCATGATGATCATGCTGAGCACGATGACGATGACCATGATAAACATGACCATGATAAGCATGAGCACCACGAAGAACACCAAAGTGAACACGGTGAATTTACAGCTCAATATGAATACCACTGTGAAACAATCTCAGAGCTAAACCAAGTCGAAACACAATGGTTTAATGTCTTTTCTCATACTCAAAAAATGACCGTTCAGTATTTAGGTGATTCAGGACAGAAAGCGGCAACCTTAACCGCTAAAAAAGCAGTTCTTGCTCTATAATTTAGGCATGACGGTGGCAACACCGTCATTATTAATATGAATATAATTGAATTATCAAATCTGACTTTTTGTTGGCCAAACCACACAGAGCAAACTCTTAATATTCCAAGTTACCAGCAACAACAAGGAACCAAGGTATTTATCAAAGGCCCAAGCGGCAGTGGTAAATCAACCCTTCTTAGCCTCCTTACAGGGATCTTATCCCCTACCGAAGGAACCGTTAGTATTAATGGTACTGACATTAACCAATTAACATCAAATCAGCGAGATCGATTTAGAGCAGATAATATTGGCTATATATTTCAGCAGTTTAACCTACTGCCTTATCTTTCTGTTATTGATAATGTGATTTTGCCATACCAATTTTCCTCAAAAAAAGAACTATCAAAACTAGAGCTTATAAAAGAGGCGGAACGCCTACTCAATCAACTTCAGTTACCTGTTTCACATTTTAGTAAGCCGATTACTGATTTGAGTATTGGTCAACAGCAGCGAGTCGCAGCAGCAAGAGCCTTTATTGGAAAACCCAAATTGATCATTGCAGATGAACCAACCTCAGCATTAGATCACGACAGTCGCTTTGCTTTTATTCAACTCTTAATGGAAGAGTGTGAAAATAGTGGTGCAGGGCTACTCTTTGTTAGCCATGATCCAAGCTTAGAATCTCTTTTTGATCGTTGTATTGATTTAAGAACCCTAAATAATGTGGGAGACGTGCTGTGATTGGTATTGCTCAGTTAGCCTGGAAGAGCTTAAAAAACCGTAAAACTACCGTAATATTAACCATACTCACTATCGCTATTTCTGTCATGCTATTGATGGGGGTTGAGCGCATTAGAACCCAAGCAAAAACCAGCTTTGCCAATACTATATCTAACACAGACTTAATTGTTGGTGCACGCTCTGGTCAGGTTAACCTACTGCTTTATTCAGTTTTCCGTATCGGTAATGCCACCAACAATATTGATTGGAAAAGTTATCAAGAGATCAGCAATCAAAAATCAGTAAAATGGTCAATTCCAATCTCTCTAGGCGATTCTCATAAAGGCTTTAGAGTCATGGGAACCAACCAAGATTACTTTCGTTTTTACCAATATGGAAAAAAACAGCCACTAACGTTTAAAGAAGGTAAGCCATTCTCACACTTATTTGATGTTGTTCTCGGGGCCGATGTGGCAAAGAAACTAAACTACCAATTAGGTGATAAATTAGTTATTGCTCATGGGATTAGTGATCAATCCTTTACTCGCCATGATAATTTACCTTTTACCGTTACTGGTATTTTAGCTCCAACAGGAACACCTGTAGATAAAACTCTACATGTTTCTTTAGGCGCGATAGAAGCGATACATGTTGGCTGGGAGAGCGGAGCTCATTTAGGTAATACCCCTGATGCAAAAACATTAGAGCAACATCAATTTGAGCCCAAAGAAATTACAGCGTTCATGCTAGGGCTTAACTCAAAGATTCAGACTTTTGCTCTTCAGCGCTATATTAATGATTACAGCAAAGAACCCCTTAGTGCCATTCTTCCTGGTATAGCTTTACATGAGTTGTGGGGAATGATGTCGATGGCAGAACAAGCTTTATTAGCTGTCTCTGTTTTTGTAGTCATTGCTGGGTTAATGGGAATGCTCACTAGCTTATTGACTAGCTTACAAGAAAGACGACGAGAGATGGCGATATTAAGATCGATGGGAGCTCAACCTAAACATATTTTTGCCCTACTTGTCAGCGAAGCCGTCGTAATAACGACTTTTGGGATCATCGTAGGCCTACTGGGTTTATATCTTTCTTTATCTATATTACAACCCATAATCCAACAGTATTATAGCATTGCCATTGAACTTACATTACCTAGCTTATACGAATTAAAGCTGTTAGCTCTTGTTCTGTGCTCTGGTTTTATTATTGGCGTCATACCTGCCATTCAAGCATATCGACACTCATTGAGTGACGGTATGACAATTAGACTTTAAGGATAAATATGAAAAAGAAATTCTTACTCTGTTTCTTATTACTTCTGCCCTTTAGCGCAATAAGTAATGAAGTATTAAAACTCGATTGGATTGACTTAGTTCCTGAACAAGAAAGAAATCAATTTGATGCGGTAGGTATGCCTAAAGTTGATCATAATGGTGCCCAAATGCAGCAATCTCTTGTTGGCGGAGTTCGACAAGAATTAAATGGTAGCATGGTAAAAATACCAGGATTTGTTATTCCTTTAGAAGGTGATGACAAGGTAATTACTGAGTTTTTACTGGTACCTTACTTTGGGGCTTGTATTCACGTACCACCACCACCACCAAATCAAATCATTTATGTGAAATTTAAAAAAGGCGCACCAATACAACAATTATGGGATGTCATTTATATAGTAGGGACACTAAAAACAGAAACCATCAATAGTGAATTAGCAGAGACCGGCTATCTTATTGAAGGAATTAGCCTAGAAGAATATGATGACGAATAAAATGTAACTTATATGTAAACTCGCGTTTATCTTTCCTATTGTTATATATAATGGGAAAGATAGACTAGCGTTGCAGTATAACTCGTTGCAATCACTACACTATACAATACTTTTTTTAAATTTGACCCTTTCATAAAATCCCCCTTGTAAAAACCACACTTGTTATTTTAACAAAAATTTATCATTTCACCATATTTAGACTCTCTCTTTTTGTTAGTTTTTCTTAATTATTGTTTTGAGATTAAAGTTTTTATTTTCTAATACCGATAATATAAAAAGAGAACCGTTACTCAGGGCTAGGTTAATCATGAACTCACCACAAAAAATCATCACAAAAGATGAGCAAATAAAAGAACAACCAACACACAAGAAAGAACATTACGTTGTAAGTAGTGCTCGTCGACTTACTGAGATCGCGGTAAAACAAGGTCTTGCTGCAAAACTGCAAACACCGAAACCAGAAGAAACACTTCTAAAACGCGCTTTGTATCGAGAGAAATTATTACGTGAGCAGCAACAGCAAAACTTAGAACAAATAATTAAATTTGCTTATGATTATTGTAATGATGAGACTGCGGGAGAGCCCGACCCTGATTGGCTTCATCGTTTTTTTGAAATGGCTAAAGATATCCATGACTCATCCATGCAGCGTTTATGGAGCCAGATTTTTAAACAAGAGCTCATCACTCCCGGTTCAACGTCAATGAAAGCACTCAAAGTGTTAAAAGACATGACTCAACGAGAAGCACAAACATTTCAACGAGCAGCCTCATTAGCCTGTAGTTTTGGACAAGACAACAGTAAAAAATTACTTCTCGGCTATAAATGCGCTGGCACTCTCTTCAATCTGTATAAAACAGAAGGCCCACAACTGGTTCATTTAGGTAACTATAAGCTTCCTTACTCCAGTTTATTGCTGCTTATTGAACTAGGCTTATTGCTTGGCACTGAATTAGAGTCTGGAGAAATAGAGTTTGAACCCGCATTACCGCTGCAATATCAGGGTAAAAACATTGCGATAAAACCAATCCAAAAAGGGGCTAGACTTGTTTATTACCGCTTCAGTCCAACAGGGGCTGAGCTATGTAAGTTATTAGGGAATAAACCTAATGAAAATTATTACGACAATCTCATTAGCCTGCTAAGTCAAAAGTTCATTGTGGAAACTGACGTAAAGAAAACCATTTCAACAACAGCTTAATTGTCTTTCTTCTTTTCATAATAAAGCCCTTAAATAATCAAATATATAAGGGCTTATGTTTAGGTATTTAGATAGGTAATGCGATGAGAAAAATCGCTCTTACTGAATAATCGCTCTTGCCTTCAAGGCTATTAAGCATTGCTCAACAAGTGCATCAATTGACTCTTTACCCGCAGGCAAATCGATCTCAGGATTTAACGGCTGTTGGTATTCAGAATCAATCCCTGTAAAGTGTTTTATTTCTCCTGTTCGTGCTTTTTTATACAAGCCTTTAGGGTCCCTTTTTTCACATTCATCCAAAGACGTATTCACAAATACTTCTAGAAACTCGCCCTCTGGTAGTAATTCTCGAACCATTTGGCGCTCTGCTCTATGAGGTGAAATAAACGCACTTAATACAATTAACCCGGCATCAGCCATCAATTTTGAAAGCTCTCCGATACGTCTGATATTTTCTTGCCTATCATGATCCGAAAAGCCTAGATCACTACATAAACCATGACGAACATTATCTCCATCTAGCAGATAAGTATGATAACCAAGCTCTACTAATTTATTTTCTAATGCTCCAGCTATGGTTGATTTCCCTGCGCCAGATAGCCCAGTAAACCAAAGCACTGCTGGCTGCTGGTTTTTCAATTTAGAGCGAGTGTCTTTAGTTACTGAATGTTGGTGCCAAACAATATTTTCATCTTTCACAACGTCTTTGACAGTCATGTTTCATCCTTGAATTAAAATGGGAAAAAATAAGGGATTAACGTAAGTACCAAAACCGAATAAATAATCGACATGGGTAACCCCACTTTTACGTAATCAAGTAGCGTGTAATTACCCACACTAAATACTAATAAATTGGTTTGATAGCCATAAGGAGATATGAAACTAGCACTTGCCCCAAATAATACCGCCATAATAAATGGCATTGGATCAACCCCGTAGCCTAGCGCCATGCTATACCCGATAGGGAAAGCCAAAGCCGCTGCTGCGTTATTAGTAATTAACTCAGTTAGCACTAAGGTAATTAAATAAACCGCAATCAAGGCACCAATAACTCCCCAACCGTTAAATAACTCCATGAACATATTGCCGAGCTGTACCGACAAACCCGATGACAACATTAATTGAGCAATAGAGAGTGCAGCCCCAACAATAACGACAATGTCGATAGGAAAGCGTCGGCGTAGTTCTCCAATATTAATCACACCAAGCGCTAATAATGCCAAAATATAAACAGACAACCCTTTGATAATTGGAAATACATTCAATAACTCAGCAGCAATAACACCAGCAAAACCCAACAAAACTAGCGCACTTTTATCGCCATCCAGTTTTGCTGCAGAATCAAGATCACTAATAATGACAAATTCACGCTTTAACTGCTGTTTACTCTGTTCGAAATCTTTTCCCGGTACTAAAACTAACGTATCTCCGGCTTGAAGTTCAATCTTACCTAACCCCCCTTCAAGGCGTTCGTGTCCACGTCGAATCGCAACCACCACGGCATCAAAACGATCTCTAAATTTCGAAGATTTAATGCTTTTTCCACGAATGGAGGCCGATTGGCTCACCACCACTTCAATTAAGTTTTGACCATTTAAATGGTGCTGACCAAAAAGTGTTAAACCATTAATTTCTTGTAATGTAGTCACACTCTCAATATCACCACAAAACAATAATCTATCACCGGCTAATAGCACCATCTCAGGATCAACTGATACTATTGTTTTTCCTTCTCTAATCACTTCAGCCAAAAATAGTTTTCTTAATGCTCTTAAGTTATTTTCTGCAATCGACTTACCAACCAATGGTGAGCCTCCTTCGACTCTTGCCTCTAAGAAATAAGGCAACTCATCTTGATGGCCTTCATCGTACTGGGGCAATAAATAACTTAGTGGTATTAGAATGAATAACCCACCAAGTAGCACAGCGATACCAATGGTCGTTGGTGCAAAGAAACTTAAACTTGGTAAACCTGCATCTTCGACAAAACTATTAATAATTAAATTGGTAGAAGTACCAATTAGAGTTAGGGTACCACCTAAAATTGCAGCGTAAGAAAGAGGAATAAGCAGGCGAGAAGGTGCGTGACGTTGATTGCGCTTTATTGCTCCAATTAACGACACCACCACTGCGGTATTATTAGTAAAAGAAGAAAGAATAGCGGTTGATAAGCCCAATTTGCCTACCACACTCCCTAACCTTCCTTCCGAAATATGGCGCCCAACCCAACTGATAAGGCGTGTTTTTTCTAAAGCACAAGAACTCAGGATTAATAACACCAAAGTTAACAGTGACGAGTTAGTAAAGTTTTTTGCCAAACTAGGTAAATCAATCATCCCTAGCATAAAAGCAATAAACGCTGCCCCTGCAAAGATAACGCTTGGTTTTAATTTACTTGCTAATAGACTCACAATAATTAGAGCCAATAAAGCCAGAACGAATCCTTGTTCCCATGCCATAGACAGCTCCTTTTTAAGTCATTAACTTAAAAGCTTAGAAATATCTTGTGCTCCCCAATGAGGGAAATGTTTACGCACTAACGCATTTAACTCCACCTCAAAAGCACTGACATTATCATTGATAGGCTTCACATCACTTAATTCAGATAGGTTTTGGATCATCCCTGCCCCTACCGTCACATTAGTTAAACGATCGATAAAGATAAAACCTCCAGTGTCTGCACAATCTTGGTACCGATCTAAGCTTACCGCTTCCGTTAATGACACATCACACAACCCAATACCATTTAATGGCAGCTCTGGTGCATCAAAGGTTTCTAGGCTATTGATATTTACCTGATGATGAATCGCATCAATTTGACCTACCGTTTTCTTACCGGCAATTTTAATGTCGTACTGACGACCTGGTTCTAACCCTTTTTCTGTCATCCATACAATCTCAGCTTTAAACTGATTCGTTGCTTGTAAGCTCGAGTTCGCTTTCACCAACAAATCACCACGACTAATATCAATTTCATCTTCTAGAGTTAGAGTGACCGCTTGTCCTGCTTGTGCTGACTCTAAGTCACCATCAAACGTCACAACACGGGCCACTTTTGATTTTTTACCCGATGGTAGCGCTACAATTTCGTCACCAACAGCGATGCCACCCGATGAAACGGTGCCTGCAAAACCACGAAAATCTAGATTTGGACGATTCACATACTGCACTGGAAATCTGAATTCTCCATTACCTCTGTCTGAATCGATATCTATGTTCTCAAGCACCTCTAGTAGAGGTACACCTTGATACCAAGCCAGTGCTTCACTCTGGTTTACCACGTTATCTCCTTCTAGGGCTGATAACGGTAGAATTGAAATATCTAGGCTTGGATTATTTAACTTCTTAGAAAACGTTAAGTACTCTTCTTTAATCTCTTCAAAGCGAGATTGGGAGTAATCAACTAAATCCATTTTATTTACCGCGACCACAAAATGACGAATACCAAGAAGGTTAGCGATATAAGAGTGACGACGAGTTTGATCAAGCACCCCTTTACGAGCATCAATCAAAATAACTGCAACATTACAGGTAGATGCGCCGGTCGCCATATTACGGGTGTACTGCTCATGTCCCGGTGTATCGGCAATAATAAACTTACGCTTTTGAGTTGAGAAATAGCGGTAAGCAACATCAATCGTGATCCCTTGCTCACGCTCTGCTTGCAGGCCATCAACTAATAATGCTAAGTCAGGGCGTTCGCCCGTCGTCCCTACGCGTTGGCTGTCTGCATGAACCGCATCTAACTGATCTGCATAAATTTGTTTTGAGTCATGGAGTAATCGGCCTATGAGGGTACTTTTACCGTCGTCCACCGAACCACAAGTTAAAAATCGAAGTAATGATTTGTATTGATGTTCTTTTAAATAAGCTTCAATACCAAGCTCTTCTAATTGTTGCTCTACTGCACTATTCATTATTTAATCCTTCCTTAGATGCTTGATATTAAAAGTAGCCTTGGCGTTTTTTCAGTTCCATGGAACCTGATGAATCATGATCTATCGCGCGACCTTGACGCTCACTTGAGGTGGCAACCAACATCTCTTCAATAATTTCAGGTAAGGTATTTGCGGTTGATTCCACAGCACCAGTCAATGGATAACAGCCCAAGGTCCTAAAGCGAATGTCTTTATGTTGGATCTCTTCGCCTTCTTCTAACTCTAAACGTTCATCGTCTACCATGATCAACATGCCATCACGCTCAACTACTGGACGCTTCTCAGATAAATAAAGCGGAACAATTTCAATATTTTCTAAATAGATATATTGCCAAATATCCAATTCAGTCCAATTTGATAATGGGAAAACTCGGATGCTTTCCCCTTTATTAACTTGGCCGTTATAGGTATTCCATAACTCTGGACGTTGATTTTTTGGGTCCCACGTATGATTTTTATCTCGGAAAGAATACACACGCTCTTTAGCTCGAGATTTTTCTTCATCACGACGTGCACCGCCAAAAGCCGCATCAAAACCATATTTGTTTAGCGCTTGCTTTAAGCCCTGAGTTTTCATGATATCGGTATGCTTTGATGAACCATGAACAAATGGGTTAATCCCCATTGCTAAGCCTTCTGGGTTCTTATGTACCAATAAGTCAAAACCGTATTTTTCTGCCGTTTTTTCTCGAAATTCAATCATCTCTTTGAATTTCCAATCTGTATCAACATGAAGAAGTGGGAATGGGATTTTTCCAGGATAAAAAGCTTTGCGTGCAAGGTGCAGCATGACTGAGGAGTCTTTACCAATCGAGTACATCATTACTGGGTTATCAAACTCAGCAGCAACTTCACGAATAATGTGGATACTTTCAGCTTCTAGCTGTTGTAGGTGAGTTAATCGTTTTGCGTCCATGTATTTTTGTCCTTTAGGCTAAATTTGGTAATGACACCATTAATGGAATTAATTGCCCTAACAAGCATCAATTCTCTTTTTACATGGTGGCTATTTTTCATTCCAATAAAGTCACTATAGACGGGTTGCTTTATTACCTGAAATTCTAAAATTTCATTTTTTATTCGATTTAATGCTAACGAAGTTTTTCTTAAATAAAACGAGGCACAAAAAACAGCGTATAAATTCATGTTTAAGCTGTGATCTTGTTACCGTAAACCACACGGAAAGAAGATCAAGCGCACACATTAGAAGACAAATTACATTTATAACATAACCAATCTGTTATCTTAATTGGCGCTTTTATGATTATCACCTTTTGGAGAACACTATGAAACTCTCTGCTAAACCTGTTTCACTTGCTGTATTAGCTGGCTTAGGCTTATTCACAATTTCTGGCTGCACACCATCACCAGTAGATACAAACGAAGTGATTAAATTGCGTGTTGTAGAAACAACAGATATTCATACCAACCTTATGGATTATGATTACTACAAAGATAAGCCATCTCAAAAAATTGGCTTGGCGCGCACAGCGACTTTAGTTAAAGAGGCTCGTAATGAAGTAACAAACAGTGTTCTTGTTGATAATGGTGATTTACTGCAAGGTAGTCCAATGGGTGACTACATGGCAGATAAAGGCATTGAGGCTGGCGAAGTTCACCCAGCATATAAAGCTATGAATCAATTAGATTACGATGCAGGTAACATTGGTAACCACGAATTTAACTATGGTTTAGAGTTCTTAGCAGAATCAATTAACGATGCAGATTTCCCATACATCAGTGCTAACGTTTATGATGCAAAAACCAAAGAGCATTACTTCAAGCCATATATCATTAAGACACATACATTTAAAGATACTGCCGGCGTAGAACACGAAATCAAAGTCGGCTACATCGGTTTTGTTCCACCACAAATCATGGTGTGGGATAAGAAAAATCTTGAAGGTAAAGTCTACGCTCGTGATATCAAAGAAACCGCAGAAGAGTTGATTCCTCAAATGAAAGCGGAAGGCGCGAACGTTATTGTTGCTATTCCTCACTCAGGTGTATCAACTGACCCGTACAAACAAGGCGAAGAAAACTCTACTTACTACTTATCTGAAGTCGAAGGTATTGATGCAATCGCATTTGGCCACTCTCATGCTGTTTTCCCAGGTAAAGGGTTCGACAACATGCAAGGTATCGATAACAAAAATGGCACCATCAATGGCGTTGCCGCTGTTATGCCTGGACGTTGGGGTAGCCATGTTGGTGTAATGGATTTAACTCTTGAACAAAAAAATGGTGAGTGGGTTGTTGCCAACGGTAAGTCAGAAGCTCGCCCTATCTTTGATGAAAAAGAGAAAAAATCATTAGCAGCGGCTGATGAAGGTATTGTTAAAGCACTAGAAGCCGACCATAAAGGCACACGTGAGTTCGTTAACCAACCAATTGGTAAAGCTGATGACGTAATGTATAGCTTTTTAGCATTAGTTCAAGATGACCCAACAGTTCAGATTGTTAACCTAGCGCAAAAAGATTACGTTGAGCACTTTATTCAAGGTGATCCTGATCTAGATGGTACTCCTGTACTTTCTGCTGCTGCTCCATTTAAAGCAGGCGGTCGTGGCAATGATCCAACAAACTTTACTGAAGTTGAATCAGGCCAATTAACGTTCCGTAATGCAGCGGATTTATACCTATACCCTAATACGTTAGTTGCGATGAAGGTCACAGGCAAAGAAGTGAAGGAATGGCTTGAGTGTTCTGCTGGTCAATTTAAACAAATCGACATCAATAGCACAGCACCGCAACAGTTAATTGATTGGGATGGTTTCCGTACCTATAACTTTGATGTCATTGATGGTGTTAACTACCAGATCGATATTACTCAACCAGCAAAATATGATGGTGACTGTAAAGTAATTAACGAAGGTTCTGAACGTATTGTCGGTTTAACTTACCAAGGTAAGCCAATTGATGCGAAACAAGATTTCCTTATCGCAACTAATAATTACCGCGCTTACAGCAACAAATTCCCGGGAACAGGTTCTGATTTCATCGCATTTGATGCACCTGATGAAAACCGTACAGTGCTTGCTAGCTACATTTCACGTGTAAGCAAAGAAGAAGGCCAAGTTAAACCAGCCGCTGATAATAACTGGTCTTTTGCTCCAATTGAGAGCAATAAGAAGCTGGACATTCGCTTTGAGACATCACCAAGTGACAAAGCCGCTCAGTTCATCGAAGATAAAGGTCAATACCCAATGAAGCGTGTAGCGACTGATGATGTTGGCTTTGCGGTATACCAAATTGATTTAGCAAAATAAATAAAATCTAAATGTTCTACAGCATAAATAGCATGGTGATTTCACCATGCTATTTTTTTGTAACTAATAAGGTGATCTATTTATTACGCAGAAAAAGAAAATAAAAAAATAAAGATTAATTGGTGCCTAAAAAAACAAACATAGGTATCTTGATAGTATTCATGTTCTATCGAGATAACACTTATGATTCATTGGCAAAAAATACTATTTAATAACTTAACTACCGTCCAACTGTACGATCTTATCCGCCTAAGAATCGATGTTTTTGTGGTTGAACAAACTTGCCCATACCCTGAGTTGGATGGCAAAGATTGCCAAGATGGGGTTTATCATTTAATTGGGACTAAAAATAATGAAATAATCGCCTGTGCTCGATTACTTCCAGCGGGAATTAGTTATAGCAATGCCAGTATTGGTCGCGTTGCAACAAAAGAAACAGCAAGAGGTAATGGTTTAGGTCACGAACTCATCTCTCAAGCTTTACTGAATTGTGAAGAATTATGGCCGGGGGAAAGTATTGATATTGGGGCTCAAGAACATTTAACTCACTTTTATCAAAAACATGGTTTTAATGTAATCTCTAATATGTACCTGGAAGATGATATCCCTCATGTCGACATGCGATTAGCTAAGTAGTACGAAAATGAAACCTATGATGACACCAGTCAATCTCGCTATTGTCTTACTTGTATTAGGTAACTTACTGGCATCACTATCCGATGTGGCGGTAAAAGTCCTTGATGGTGGTGTTTCACCTTTTCAATATATTTTCTTACGTCAGTTGGTTTCACTCGCACTTCTCTTCCCATTTTGGCTCCATCAACCACCAACATTGAGAAATTTAAGCAATCCAAAAATAACAGCATTAAGAGCTCATATACTCTTAATTGGCAGTTGTTGCATGGTGGTATCTATCACTTATTTAACCCTTGCGACTGCCAATGCGGTTTTTTACACCGCACCGTTGTTAATGATCCCGCTTTCAATGTTACTACTCAATGAAAGGCCATCAGCAAAAAAAGTGCTTCAAACCGTTATCGGATTTATTGGTGTTCTGATAATTCTTCGCCCTTCTCAATTTCATTGGGCAGCTATTTTTGCTCTAGGAACGGCAACAACGTTAGCGCTATATAATCTTTTGGTAAGAAAAATTCCCAATGACCAATCCGTTATTACCACACTGTTTTGGACAACTTGTTTATCTCTGCCTGTTGCCGGAGGCCTAGCATGGTTTTATTGGCAACCATTAAGTCATAATGAGGTACTTTGGATAGCCTTAAGTGCTGCCTTTATTATTAGCTATAACGGCCTAGCAACCATGGCATATAAAAAAGCGCCAGCAACTCAGATTTCTTTAGCGGAATATTCAGGGCTTATATTTGTGGTTTTATTTGGCGTAATTTGGTTTGATGAAGTGCCAGATGCATTAACTGCGGCGGGAATTGCGTTAATCATTCTCCCTCTAATGCCTAAAACATGGTTAAAGAACTTAAGAGGGAGGCGTTAATAGGAAAGAGTAAGAACTTTATTTACTGCGGCCAAAGTTACCATCTGACATTCTAAAGTACATAATTGCTTGGTTATCTCGCTCTATCTGAAGGATGTCTAATTCACCCTGCGGATTAAGCTTAAAACGAAATAATTGACCTTTTTTAATATTGCTCAATGGTTTATCGGCACCTTCGATTTTAACCACCTTGTTTAGCTCTGTGAGCGACAGATTATTTTTTCTAAATACTTGATACAGCGTATCACCCGCTTGAATTTGATAATCATGCCACTTTGCAGAAGTTTGAGTTAATTGCGAGGCTTTAACTTCCGTTATTTTTTTTGCTGGCTCTGCTTCTATTTTCTCTTTTTCGACTTCATAAGCAGAAGGAGTATTACGAAGTGCTGCTTCTTGCTCACTCAAACCTTTTAAATTTAAGCTGACACTTTGCCTTTGCATTTCAGGTGCGGGGATCATCGTAGGCTGAATGCTCTCAAGCTCTTCTTCTGCACCGCTTGGCAATAGAATTAAAACAAAAGTAACTGGAACTAAAATGCGTAATGCTTTTTGATGAAATAGAGGTAAGCGCTGCCAATAAGGTAAAACTTTTTCTGTAAGAGGCCCACACTTATCCTTTAAGTTAGCCAGTTGCTCAGAAAAATCTGGGCGCTTTATATTCATTTTTTTCTTTTTATTCATGCCATCGCCTCATGCGAAACTGGTGAGCTCACGTTTTATTCTAATATCAGAGCGCAAAGAAGTACAAAAGTTTACCTTAAGCTTAGATCTCTGTATCCTTTAGCCTTTCGTTTATACCATATAAAGAAAGAGAGACAGCATGTCTGAAGTAAAATTAGAAACAGTAGAGCAAAGAGCAAGCTACGGTATTGGCCTTCAAATGGGTCAACAACTTGCACAATCTGGTCTTGAAGGCCTAAACGTTGCAGCTATCGCTAAAGGTATCGCTACTTCATTAACTGGCGACATGCCAGAAATCGAAGTTGACGCGATCAACGAAGCACTTCAAGCACTTCACATGCGCGCTGAAGAAGCTCGTGCTGAAGCATCTAAAGCTGCCGCTGCTGATGGCGAAGCTTTCCTAGCTGATAACGCTCTTCGTTCAGAAGTAACTGTACTTGAGTCTGGTCTTCAATATGAAGTACTAACTGTAGGTACTGGTGAGATTCCAACTTCTGATAAAACAGTACGTGTTCATTACCACGGTATGTTAACTGACGGTACAGTATTTGACAGCTCTGTAGAGCGCGGTCAACCTGCTGAATTCCCAGTAACTGGCGTTATCGCTGGTTGGGTTGAAGCACTTCAACTAATGCCTGTAGGTTCTAAGTGGAAGCTTTCTATTCCACAAAACCTTGCATACGGTGAGCGTGGCGCTGGCGCTGCAATCCCTCCATATGCAGCACTAGTATTCGAAGTAGAACTACTAGACATCATCTAATCTTTCTCAAAAAAGATTAAAAATAAAATTAAAAAGCGATGGCTATATGCATCGCTTTTTTTATGTCATACTCTAATGAAATGTTATAAAAACAAACCAGTAATGTTAAAAGGAAATGACAATGAAAAAAACGTTAATTTTATCTACTCTTGCGCTTTCTCTTACTGCTGCGGCCCCTGCTAATGCCTTTCTTTCGAGTCTATTTGGTAGTGATGAAGAAGCAAACACAGAGCAAGTCACTGCATCGAATCCACTGGTGGGAATGCTAACGGATAATCTAGGTATTTCAGCGGATCAAGCGGCTGGTGGTGCCGGAGCACTATTAGCAATGGCTGGTAATGGTTTATCAAGTTCTGAAAACTCTGAACTAAATAGCATGATCCCTGGCCTTGAATCATTAACAGGTGCAATCCCCGGCGGGTTAGGCAGCATGATATCGAATATGGACAGTGTAAAAACGGCCTTCTCTGCACTGGGCCTAGACCCTGCTCTTATTGCTCAATTTACCCCTTTAATTACACAATACTTAACATCACAAGATGCAAGCTCAGGCTTACTCGACTCTCTGACTTCATTGTGGAAATAATTTTTCAGCCGTAAATAAAAAAGACAGCGCTTATCACGCTGTCTTTTTATCATCATACAAACTATTTATATTCCAGATCCAGCAGTCTCACCATCATCTTCATGTAAACCACACTCTCTTTTTAAACCAAAGAAGCGAGTCTCCTCTTCTTTCATTCCTGGCTCCCATTTTTGAGTTGTGTGTGTATCACCGACAGAGAGATAACCGTCATCACGCAATGGATGATAAGGTAAATTACGCTCTTCTAAAAAATGATGTACATCTTTGTTACTCCAATCCAATACAGGTAAAAATTTAAATACCCCATTTTGAATACTAAGTACTGGCAGATTGGCACGAGAACTTGATTGCTCACGGCGTAAACCAGAAAACCAAACCCCGACTTCAAGCTGATCAAGCGCTCGACGCATAGGTTGAACTTTATTTAGCTTATTATATTGCTCAATCCCCTCTACGCCTTTTTCCCACAATTTACCATAACGTGCTTCTTGCCAGTTTGGACTCTCTTGTGCAGTAAACACGTGCAGATTTAGTTTAAGGCGCTCAGTGAGTAGATCAACAAACTGATAAGTTTCAGGAAATAAATACCCAGTATCAGTTAAAATAACCGGAGTATCCGCTTTTGCATCAGTGACTAATTGCAACATCACTGCTGCTTGAATTCCAAAACTTGAGGATACCGCTGGGTTTCCTTCTAAGTTTTCTAACGCCCACAAAATTCGCTCTTGAGCAGTCAGCGCTTCAAGCTCTGCATTAACTTCAGATAAGCGTAAAATTTGCTCAATTTTTGTTAATGACAACAGCTCTGATAATTGCAATTTAGGCATAAAAGTCCCTTTTTGATACTATCACTTCATCTACAATGCCAGCTCGAATGGTAAAATCACCAAAGCCTTCATTACCTTGACGCTCAGTAACCCAACGACCAACAAGTTCATCTATCTCAGATAAAATCTGACGGTCTGTAATGTTCTCTTTATACATTTTAGGTACACGAGTACCACTACGGTTACCGCCTAAATGGAAGTTATAACGTCCCGGCGCTTTACCGACTAAACCTATTTCAGCAAGCATTGCACGGCCACAACCGTTTGGACATCCCGTTACACGGAAAATAATATTATCTTCTTCTGGCAGCTTATGTTTTTTAAGTACATCTTCGATTTCAGTTACAAACTCAGGCAAGAAACGCTCTGCCTCAGCCATCGCTAATGGACAGGTAGGAAAAGCGACACACGCCATTGAGTTTTTACGCTGCTCTGAATGTGTATCATCAATTAAGCCATGCTCTCGAGCTATTTTATCTATCTGAGCTTTTTGCTCAGCAGATACACCAGCAACAATTAAGTTTTGGTTGGCTGTCATTCTAAAATCACCTTGGTGGATCTTAGCAATCTCAGCAACACCTGTTTTTAATGGCTTACCTGGGTAATCTAATAAACGGCCATTTTCGATAAATAATGCAAGATGATGCTTACCATCAATGCCATCTACCCAACCGATTCGATCACCACGTTCTGTAAGCTCATAAGGACGACTTGCTTCAAATTGAATACCAGCACGCTTTTCGACTTCAGCTTTAAAGACATCAACACCCACACGATCTAACGTGTATTTTGTTTTTGCATTTTTACGATTTGAACGGTTACCCCAATCACGCTGAGTGGTTACAACTGCCGCCGCCACTTCTAACGTTTTTTCTAGTGATACAAAGCCAAAATCATCCGCTTTACGAGGATAAGTTGCAGTATCACCATGGGTCATCGCAAGACCACCACCAACTAATACATTAAAACCAACCAGTTTTCCGTTATCAGCGATAGCAATGAAGTTTAAGTCATTAGCGTGCACGTCTACGTCATTTTGCGGTGGAATAACCACGGTTGTCTTAAATTTACGAGGAAGATAGTTACTGCCTAAAATAGGCTCTTCATCAGTCGTTTCTAGCTTTTCACCATCCAACCAAATCTCTGCATAGGCACGTGTTTTTGGCAGCAGATGTTCACTGATTTTTTTCGCCCATTCGTACGCTTCTTGATGTAATTCAGATTCTACTGGATTAGTGGTACACAACACATTTCGGTTTACATCACCCGCGGTTGCTATTGAATCAATACCAATGCTATTCAATGTTTGGTGCATTAATTTAATGTTTGGTTTTAGAACTCCGTGAAACTGAAACGTTTGACGCGTGGTTAAACGTAAACTGCCATAAGAGGTATTTTCTTCAGCAAACTTATCAATCGCTAACCACTGTTTTGGGGTAATAATCCCACCAGGCATACGCGCACGTAGCATTACATTATGCAGAGGCTCTAATTTTTGTTTTGTACGCTCAGCACGAATATCTCTATCATCTTGTTGATACATTCCGTGAAAACGGATCAGCTGGAAATTATCTTTAGTAAAACCACCCGTAATGCGATCTTGTAGATCTTCTACGATCGTCCCTCTAAGATTTTTACTTTCACGCTTTAGACGCTCATTATCTGCCAATGGGCCAAGTTCAATGCCTGATAAGATTGTTTTTACTGCAATTTGTTCACTCATTAGTACACATCCCTTTGGTAACGTTTCGCCTTACGCAGATCATTTACAAATTGTTCTGCTTCTTCTCTGTTCTTCTTTCCTTGCTGCTCAACAATGGTAATTAACGCATCATGTACATCTTTTGCCATGCGAGTTGCATCACCACACACGTAGATATAAGCGCCATCTTGCAGCCACTGCCATACTTGTGCTGAGTGCTCTAGGATACGGTGCTGTACATAGACTTTTTCTTGCTGGTCACGACTGAATGCGACATCTAATTGATTTACAACCCCTGATTTAAGGTATTTTTGCCATTCCACTTGGTATAAGAAATCTTGCGTGAAGGTTCTATCACCAAAGAATAGCCAGTTTTTTCCTTCTGCATCACGGTTGTCACGCTCTTGCACAAATGAGCGGAATGGAGCAATACCCGTACCTGGGCCTATCATGATCACAGGAACATTATCATCTTGAGGAAGTTTGAAATTATTGTTGTGTTCAATAAACACTTTCACTTCATCGCCTTCTTCTAGCCGATGAGATAAAAAGCTAGAGGCACCACCAAATCGAGTCTCCTCTCCTTGTTGGTATTCAACTACACCAACCGTTAAATGAACTTCTTCATCGACTTCTGTTTGGCTTGAAGCAATCGAATATAAACGAGGGGTTAAACGACGAAGCAAACTAACTAGTTGATCTGCGGTTAGTTTGGTTTTCTTTTCTGATAACAGATCAATGACTTGAGTATTACCTGCATACTGGCGTAATTTGTCTTTGTCTGCTGTCAGTTTCTCTAGTTTTTTACTGCCAGAGAGTTCAGTAAATGCTACCACTTGTTGTGGGTTTGCCGATGTAATTTCGTATTTTTCAACTAACGCTTTTTGAAGTGAAACCTGCTCACCATCAACATCCACTTGCTCTTCACCAGTAAGACTTACTTGTTTTAAGATTGCAGCGGCAAGTTCAGGGCTATTTTCAAACCAAACCCCAAGTGCATCACCCGGTTGATAAGTTAATCCCGAACCGTCCAAATCAATTTCAATGTGACGAACGTCTTTACCAGAATCTCGACCTGTGATTTTTTGGCTAGCTAATAATGTAGCGATATATGGGTTCTGTTTAGTGTATTGCGAAACAGCATGAGCGGCTTGCCCTACTGGCAATTGCACAACCTGTCCATTGGTAGCTTCACCACCTTTTGCCAAGGTTTCTTTTACTTTATCTAACGCTTGTTTGCGCCATTCAGCCGCTGGAGCTTCATAATCAACATCAAGATCAATACGTTCAATAAATGGCGTCGCGCCCTTCTTAGATAAGTACGCATCAAAATCTTTACCTGTTTGACAGAAGAACTCGTAGCTCGAATCCCCCAAACCAATCACTGCGTATTTTAAGTTATCTAATTTTGGTGCTTTTTTAGATTGAAGAAATTCATGCAACTCAATGGCATTGTCAGGGGCTTCACCCTCACCATTAGTAGACGCCACAATAATAACGTGAGTTTCTTTAGCGAGGTTTTTACCTTTATAGTCACTGGCATCAAAAAGCTCAACGGCAATACCAGCTGCCGATGCTTCTTCTTTTAAAGCTTCGGCAACCCCTTTTGCATTGCCTGTTTGTGAGGCATAAATAATTGATAATTTGCCAGCAGGCTCACTTGATACTACGGCTGCGGCTTGATTGATTGGTTGTGCTGCACCTGAGGTTTGGCTCACACCCCAAAAATAACCACTTACCCAAGCAAGCTGTTGCGGAGATAATTCTGAAGCCGCTAGCTGTAATTGACCTATTTGTTGATCATTAAGTGGGCTAGCGAGTGCGGAGAGTTCCTTTAATAACATGACGACATCCCTATTCATTGCGTCATATTAGATTAGCGACTCTTTTCTATAACAAGAAAGAATAGATAGGTATGTTTTATAACTTTTTGGAAGAAAGAAATATTTGCGTTAATTAATTTAAGGTGAAAATAAGGTTAATCATTAATCCTGACTTGGTTAAATCCAACCGCTAATGCACTCTTAGAGGCTGATTCTAAATCTCTGTATTTCATCTCACCACCTTTCATATCAGTAAGCAGAACAAGGCCTCCACGCACATGGCGAAACTCTACAATCCAAGACTCCTCAACCACGACAGGCTCTATCACCGCTTCCACTAATTGATCTTCTTGGTACATCAATTTTAATTCACTTAATGTCGTCATAACTGCATCCTTACCAAATATGAATATCATAGTAATATCCATTCTATAAGCATGGTCAATAAACCGAAATTGAGCAAATTTAAAATAAAAAAATAGCGACTCAGTCACCTGAATCGCTATCTTAAAGAGCAGTTATGGGCTAGAAATCAAATGATAAACCACCGAACCAACCATCAACCATTACGTTTGCTTGGTTGCTATCAAAGTCGTCAAAGTAACCAAATTCATGGTCCATTACGCGATAACCTACTTTGATTTCTAGATCGACCGCATCAACAGGAAAAATGTATTTAACCCCAGCTTGACCATCCATTGTACGAGTACCGCTGCCACTACCAAAATCATACTGACCAAAAATGTGGAAATGCGTATCGGGAATATGCAGTGACGCATCGGCGTACATGTTCATTGCTGTTTCACTAAAGCTTTGATCTGCTCGACCTCCAGTGATTGAGCCACCTTTATTGAATTCGCCATTAGCAAACTGTGTCAGTGTTAAACCCACATCAAACTGAAGACCATTAGTGTCTAATAATTTATAGTAACCAGTGTAGTCAATTTGATCATACTCAAAACGATCAGACCTTACTGGGGTATAACGAACTTTAACATTTGGCACATAAGCAAATGGGTGCTCAAAAGCGATTGAGAACGCTTGCGATGCATCAACATCATTTTTACGAACAGCATCATCTTTAGATCCCACTTTTGCATCAGGGAACCACGCATCAATTTCAACTTTAGTGGTAAATTCCTTCTCTGTTGAATGTGCTGGCACTGCCAATACTAAGGCAGCTGAAGCAACAACAGCGGTAAGGGATAGTTTGTTCATGCGTAGTCTCCATTTGCGACGCTATTTGTTTCATATGCGGTAATAATAAACGATCTGGTTTATTTATGTACTTTCTTTTTATTTCTATTTAATGCAATTTTACTAAAGTAAAAAAAGCTTAAACATCTAACTCTTTTGGAATTTTAGCTAGCGCAGCTTCAACCACTTCAATACCTGAACCTGGTTTATGGGCATTTTCACTAATGTAGCGACGCCATTGACGAGCACCTGGCATACTTTGGAATAAACCAAGCATATGACGAGTAATATGACCAAGGTGTGCACCATTTTCTAATTGGCGCTCAATATATGGGTACATTGCCTCTACAATTTCACGACGCTTTTTAATTGGTTTATCACTACCAAAAAGTTGTTGATCAACTTCTGCTAATAAATAAGGGCTCTGATACGCTTCACGACCAATCATCACGCCATCTAGATGTGCTAAATGCTCTTTTGCTTCCGCTAATGTTTTAATGCCACCATTGACTGCAATCACTAACTGAGGAAAATCTTTCTTAATTTGATATGCGCGAGGGTAATCTAACGGTGGAATTTCACGGTTTTCTTTCGGGCTTAATCCACTTAACCACGCTTTACGAGCATGAATAGTAAATTGATCACAACCACCCTTCTCATGAACCGTTGAAACGAATTTAGTTAAAAACTCATAGCTATCTTGGTCATCAATACCAATACGGGTTTTTACCGTTACAGGAATATCAACAACCGCTTTCATCTCAGCGACACATTCGGCAACTAGATCTGGCTCACCCATTAAACAAGCACCAAAACGACCATTCTGAACTCGGTCTGATGGACAACCTACATTAAGGTTAACTTCATCATAGCCACGCTCGGCAGCTAATTTTGCGCAATGAACTAAATCTTTAACGTTCGAACCACCTAGCTGCAATGCAACCGGATGCTCTTCTTCGTTATATGCAAGAAAATCACCTTTACCATGGATGATAGCGCCAGTCGTCACCATTTCTGTATATAAAAGCGCATGCTCAGATAATTGACGATGAAAATAACGGCAGTGACGGTCTGTCCAATCAAGCATAGGGGCAACGGAAAAGCGTTGTAGTGGGTAAGAGCTCATAAATAAATTCGTTCAGTGATCAATGCCGCAATTCTAACATGATCAGAATAGAAACAGCCAACCTATTACCACGATAATGATGCTCATAAATAAAATGACATTCTGAAAAATAGTCAATAAAATAACCGATAACTTATGATAAACTCACTAATCTGTTCAGAAAATAAGACACATAATCCTTGAATCGTACGCAAAAACAAAAAGTTGAGCTCTTGTGCCAACAACGTGGGGTAAGACTCACACCACAGCGATTAACAGTTTTAGAGCTGATTGTCTCTCACCAGGGGGCAATAAGTGCTTATGATCTTTTAGAGCAATTAAAGAAAATAGAACCCCAAGCAAAACCACCCACTATTTATCGTGCTTTAGATTTTTTAGTGACCCAAGGTTTTGTTCATAAGGTCGAATCAATAAATAGTTATATTTCTTGTTGTGTTATTGGCGAACACGCTCATTTTTCACAACTATTTATCTGTCGCACTTGCGATGACGTTGTTGAGTTCCATGATATTAAAATAACAGAGCAGCTAACAAAGCACGCTGAACAAATTGGCTTTTCTGTCGAAAACCATATTGTTGAAACCCATGGTACTTGCAAAGCTTGTTTAAGTAACAATAATAAAAATTAATTAAAGGACATTACCTACCATGCGCGCTGAATTTGTAAACCCATTCTTAGCTTCACTGATGAATGTACTTAAAACGATGGCTTCAATGGATTTAAAACCACAAAAGCCCCGTATTAAAAAAGATGAAATTGCTCGTGGTGATGTTTCAGGTTTAATAGGCATGGTTGCTCCACAAAGTAAGGGCTCAATGTCGATTACTTTTGATGAGCAGCTTGCTCTGCAAATCATGCAAAATATGTTAGGTGAGCGTCCAAATAGCATCAATGAAGAAGTAACGGATATGGTAGGTGAAATCACCAATATGGTTACTGGTGGTGCAAAACATATTCTTTCTGAAAGTGGTTTTGAATTTAGCATGGCAACGCCTATGGTTGTTTCTGGTAAGGGCCATACGATTACTCATAAATGCGATGGTGCGATTATTATCATGCCATTTACTTCAGAATGGGGTAATGCGTTTATTGAAATCTGTTTTGAGTAACAGAGACTAGAGACTAGAGACTAGAGACTAGAGACTAGAGACTAGAGACTAGAGACTAGAGACTAGAGACTAGAGACTAGAGACTAGAGACTAGAGACTAGAGACTAGAATGATAGAGGTTGATATTTAGGTATCAACCTTTTTTATTGCCTGTAATATCTAAAAAAAAGAGCCGACCGAAGTCAGCTCTTTCAATAACACATCAACAAATATAATTAAGCTTTAAGCGCTTTAAATGCGTTAATTAATCCGTTAGTTGAACTGTCGTGAGACGTTACGGCTTTATCATCTGCTAACTCAGGAAGAATTTGGTTAGCTAGTTGCTTACCAAGTTCTACACCCCATTGGTCAAAGCTGAAGATATTCCAAATCACGCCTTGTACGAAGATTTTGTGCTCGTACATTGCAATCAAGTTACCTAGAGTTTTAGGCGTTACTTGCTTAACAAGAATTGAGTTTGTTGGGCGATTGCCTTCAAACACCTTAAATGCCACTAACTCTGCCATTTCTGCTTCAGTTTTACCTGCTGCTGCAAATTCTGCACGAACAGTCTCTTCTGTTTTACCAAAAGCCAATGCTTCTGTTTGAGCAAAGAAGTTAGACATCAGCTTCTGATGATGATCACCCACTTGGTTGTGGCTGATTGCAGGCGCAATAAAATCACAAGGGATTAATTTTGTACCTTGGTGAATCAATTGGTAGAACGCGTGTTGACCATTTGTACCTGGTTCACCCCAAATGATTGGACCCGTTTGATAATCAACAGGGTTACCGTTACGGTCTACACATTTACCATTTGATTCCATGTTGCCTTGTTGGAAGTACGCAGCAAAACGATGTAGATATTGATCGTATGGAAGAATTGATTCTGACTCAGCACCGTGGAAGTTGTTATACCATAGGCCGATCAGTGCCAAAATAACTGGTACGTTATTTTTCAGATCCGTATTAGCGAAATGGTTATCCACTTCATGAGCACCTTCAAGAAGCTCAACAAAGTTATCAAAACCAACCGCTAGTGCAATTGAAAGACCGATTGCTGACCATAGTGAATAACGACCACCAACCCAATCCCAGAATTCAAACATGTTGTCAGTATCAATACCAAACTCAGAAACAGACTGTGCATTTGTTGATAGTGCAGCAAAGTGCTTAGCAACATGTGCTTGATCGCCAGCTTCAGCAAGGAACCAATCACGAGCACTGTGTGCATTTGTCATTGTTTCTTGTGTTGTGAATGTTTTAGATGCGATTAAGAATAACGTAGTTTCAGGGTTTAATGGCTTCAATGTTTCAACGATATGAGTGCCATCAACGTTTGAAACAAAGTGCATGTTTAAACGAGTCTTGTATGGTGCTAACGCTTCAGAAACCATGTAAGGGCCAAGATCTGAACCACCGATACCGATGTTTACGATATCCGTAATTTCTTTACCAGTGTAACCTTTCCACTCACCAGAAATTAGACGTTCTGTGAAGCCTTTCATTTTTTCTAATACTGCATTTACTGCAGGCATTACATCTTCACCATCAACCATAATTGGCGTGTTGCTACGGTTACGAAGTGCAATATGTAAAACTGAACGGTCTTCTGTTTTGTTGATTTTCTCACCGTTAAACATCGCTTTCATTGCTGAAGACAACTCTGTTTGCTCTGCTAATGCGAACAATTTTTCCATTGTTTCTTCGGTAACTAAGTTTTTAGAGAAATCCACTAGAATATCTTGGCCAAACGTCGTTGAAAATTTATCAAAACGTTGTGCATCTGCAGCGAATAATTCAGATAGGCTAAAATCTTGTGCTGTTTCAAAGTGTGCAGTTAAGTCTGCCCAAGCTTGAGTTTCTGTTGGGTTGATGTTTTTTAACATGGTAAAAATATCCCGTGTAATATACTTAATGGTTCAAAAAAAAATTAATGAACGCCCCGTTTATACGAATCTAAAATTTGATGCTCGGTATTATTTAGTGAACTTTATATTTAGGTATTATGACCAAAACTACGCTCACCCTTTTTGAGTTAGGTCACATTAAAACTTCTAGTAGTAAACATTATCTCTATCAAAACTACTGAACACTAGTGTTGAGATCATTTTTCTTACTAAAATATTAAAATGGTTGGTTGATCATCACTCTAAATAAACCTTCTTCACTGCCTTTTGACATCTCAGTTCGAACAACAATACCTTCAACTTGAAAGCGTATTGCTCCGCCTGCACTCCACTTCATGTCTTCATGTAGTGTTGAAAGTGAGAATTCATCTGCTACTCGACCTGCATCAACAAAAATAACCCATTGCCACCAAGGTACATCATAAAGATTAAAGATAGGCCAATCTTCTAGCGGTTGCCAATCAGGCATCACTCGATATTCTGCAGAATAATGAATAGCTGAACGACCATGGAAACGCCCACTGCTGTAGCTCCTTAATCGATATAAACCACCAAGCTTTATGCCAGCGTATTCAGGAGGTTGATGTGCTCCACCTTGCCAACTCGGTGTATCAGCAATATAGAAATCTAATGCCAATACTTGCTTATTAATAATCTCACCGAGATTACCTAGATCAAAAAAGGCGCTTTGTTGGAACTCCCATGTCCACCACTCTTCTTGTTCACCCGTTTGTGGAGAATAGGTAAAATCCAATTCAGTACGTGAACCATGGGTAGTATTTCTTACGCTATTTCGATTGTCCCAATCAAAATTAACTTTCATGCCCCAATTAGAGTAAGGCTCATTCCAATTTGCAACATCTGCTAATTTTCGAGAGTAATAAAAAGGGCTAAACTCAATACTCGACACACCACTTTCTAATGGGTTAAATCCTTTTATTTTTCTTTCAGGAAGATAGGCCGCTCTCGCTCCAATCGTTTTTGCATTACCAATAGGTAAAATATAATTAGCCGTTAAATGGTATTGTGCTTCGATGCTGTCGGTAAACACTTCGTCATTCACATTGGAGTTATTACTACCGGCAGAGCCTAGGTGATAATCCATCTCTTTGAAATTAGCATTATACGCATTAGCCCCGACTAACCATGAATGACCGACTTGAAAATTATTTGCAGACAAGTACGTCATATAAGAGCCTTTACTTGAATAAAGTCCCGCTGCAAATAATGTCGCTTGAGGTTGGCTGACTCCTTTCATTACCGCGGCAGCGCCTATGGTAGTCCCCAAGCTTTCAGACGAAAATAGAAAAGGAACCGCTGAAGTTTCTGGTAATGATGTCGGCCAAATACCTTCTTTGGCAAACGCATCACTCAAAAAAGAAAAAGGCATAATAAGAAAAAGCGCTAAACCAGTAGCGCTTTTGAATGGAAATGAATTCAAAGTAATCTCATTAAATATATTGCATCTGTACTCGTGATGTTAGTTTAGTCACTAACTCATAAGCAATGGTTCCTATGTGCTCTGCAACTTCTTCTGCAGGGAGATCTCGTCCCCACAAAATAGCTTCATCACCCACTTTATCTTGAGCATCAGGACCAAGATCAACAGTAAGCATATCCATAGATACTCGGCCTGCAATCGAGACTTTGCGCCCATTAACTAAAACAGGTGTACCGTTAGGTGCTGCAATAGGGTAACCATCACCATAGCCAATCGCAATAACCCCAATTTTGGTATCACGTTCGCTGGTCCACATTGCTCCATAGCCAACACTTTCACCTGCTTTTACATCACGAACAGCGATTAAATGAGAGGTAAGGGTCATGGTAGGCAAATAACCTAGCTTTTGTGCTGACTGATTCGCAAATGGTGAAACGCCATACATAATAATACCAGGTCTAACCCAATCTAATTGGCTATCAGGCCATGCTAATAACCCTGCGGACGCCGCCAGAGAGCGCTCACCTTGGCAACCATCAGTTAATGACATAAAGGTATCTATTTGCTTATTGGTTGTCGGATTATCTAACTCATCAGCACAACCAAAATGACTCATATAACGCAGTGGCTTCGCGACATTTTTACATGCGTGCAAACGATCTACGTATTCTTGATACTCTTCAGGGCGAATACCTAAACGATGCATTCCTGAATCCACTTTAAGCCAAACAACAACTGGGCCCTCAAGCTCTGCACCTTCTAATGCTTCTAATTGCTCTTTACAATGTACCGCGGTCTGAATGTTATTTGTAACCAAAATAGGTAAATCACAAGCGGAATAAAAACCTTCGAGTAATAATACTTGCTTAACGATACCACCAGCGCGAAGTTGTAATGCTTCTTCTATACGAGCCACGCCAAACGCATCAGCACCTTGCGCCCCTTTTGCTATATTCAGTAGCCCATGGCCATAACCATTTGCTTTAACAACAGCAAGAAGCTTACTGTTTGGCGCTTGTTGTTTAATCTTTTGCAAATTATGCGCTAACGCTGACATATCAACTTGGGCAGCCGCCGCTTTCATGTAGCTCATATTATTGCCTTATTCATCATCAAACGCAGGGCCTGCGTAGTTATCAAAACGAGAGAATTGCCCTTGGAATGTAAGACTTACCGAGCCGATAGGACCGTTACGTTGTTTACCCAAAATAATTTCTGCGATGCCTTTACGATTACTCTCAGGGTTATAAACCTCATCACGGTAAATAAACATGATTAAATCGGCATCTTGCTCGATCGCTCCCGATTCACGAAGATCCGAGTTAATTGGACGCTTATCGGCACGTTGCTCTAGGGAACGGTTCAACTGAGATAGAGCGACAACAGGAACATTCAACTCTTTGGCTAATGCTTTTAATGAGCGTGAAATTTCAGAGATTTCTAACGTACGGTTATCTTGTAAACCTGGAACTCGCATTAACTGAAGATAATCGACCATAATCATACTTAACCCGCCCGCTTCACGTGCAACACGACGCGCGCGAGAACGAAGCTCAGTTGGTGTTAAGCCTGAGCTATCATCTATGTACATGTTTTTCTTTTGAGTCAAAATACCCATAGTAGACGAAATGCGCGCCCAATCTTCATCGTCTAATTGACCGGTACGAATTTTAGTTTGGTCAACACGAGAAAGTGACGCTAACATACGCATCATCAGCTGTTCTGCTGGCATCTCTAGTGAGAAAATAAGGACGGGTTTGTCTTGGTCCATTGCGGCGTTTTCACACAAGTTCATCGCAAAGGTAGTTTTACCCATCGATGGACGAGCAGCAACAATGATTAAATCAGAACCTTGTAAGCCTGCGGTTTTCTTATTGAGATCAGTAAACCCCGTCGATACCCCTGTCACACCATCTTGCGGGCTTTGATATAAGATCTCGATACGCTCTAAGGTTCTCTCTAAAATTGAATCGACATTTTGAGGGCCTTCATTTTCAGTAGTACGCTCTTCTGCAATGGCAAAGACTTTACTCTCTGCCATGTCGAGTAAATCTTCTGATGTTCGACCTTGTGGATCATAACCTGCATCTGCAATTTCATTTGCAACACCAATAAGGTTACGTACCATTGCACGCTCACGCACGATATCTGCATAAGCATTAATGTTTGCAGCACTTGGGGTATTTTTAGCTAAATCCGCCAGATACGCAAAACCGCCAACAGAATCTAATTTCTCATGACGTTCAAGGTGCTCAGATAAGGTAATTAAATCCAAAGGCATACTATTTTCTAGGATGGATTTAACTGACTCAAAGATAAGTCGATGCGGTCGGCTATAAAAATCTCCTGCCACCACTTTTTCTGCAACGGTATCCCAACGCTCATTATCAAGTAACAAACCACCAAGGACAGATTGCTCTGCCTCCAATGAATGCGGCGGTACTTTTAACGCGTCTACTTGTGCGTCTGGTTTGCGGTTTTGATTTCGATTATCAGCCATTACTACTTTTCACCATCCTAAATTTAGCTCTACATTATAACCAAAAGAAACATGGATGAAATAACAATCCTTCTCTAGCAACCTTACCATTCGCAAAATAAAGATTTTGACTCAAATTTAACTATTTGAATCAAGAAAACACCTATACTATCTGACCTCTTTTATTCTTTTTGAGATTGATGCGTGTTAAAAAAAGTGTTTCTAACTGGGCTTATTACTATAAGTGCATCAGTGCATGCTAGTGAGCTCGATACTGAAGACACGGATACGTCGCCCCCATCACCGTGGGAAAGCCAAGTAGAGTTTGGTTACCAATCAAATACTGGTAACAGCGACTCTCAATCACTCAATAGTCGATTTGAGGGCAGCTACACATCTGGACAGCACCGTCATACTGGTGAAATAAAATATTACTTATCAGAAAAAGACGGTGAAGCCGATAAAGATCAACTAAGCATTAATTTACAAAGTGATTATAAGATCAGTCCTGATTACTACTTATATGCCAACTTTAAAGGGCTAAACACAAAATACAGCGCCTACTTTAACGACTATACTTTTTCTGGTGGTTTGGGTTATCAGATCAGTAATACAGAGAAATTATTATTAGAATTAGAAGTGGGTCCCGGTTTTCGTTACCAAAACCCTAACTTAGATGAAATTGATGATGATGATTTAATTTTGCCTGAAACCGTCCAAGAACCTATTGTTCGTACCAACGTTAATATGTCTTGGAAAGCGCTCGATAACTTAACCTTAGCGGGTGAAGTTACCATTACCGCAGGTCATAGTAATACTCGTGTCGATTCTGAAGTCAGCGTTACGAATAACATTACTGAAGAAATCGCCCTAAAAATTGCACAATCACAAGAGTATCTTGATCGTGTTCCCCCTGGGCTAAGTCAAACCGACTCTGTTTTTTCAATTAACTTATTGTTTTCATTTTAGACTCTTCCAGTTTAATGAAGCTCTTCATGTTTCTTCACTAAACCAAAGTCAGCTAAAATGGCGTAAGCCGCTGGTATCATAAACAACACCAATAAGGTTGAAGTAAAGATACCAAAGACAATCGATACAACTAAGGGTTGAATAACTTGCGCCTGCAAACTGGTTTCTAATAACAAGGGTAATAACCCTGCAGCCGTCGTAATTGAGGTTAAAAATACCGCCCTAAAACGCTCACGACTTGCTTTGACCACTGACTCATAAACGGAATCACCATCATCAACATGGTGGCGTATGTACTGCACCAATAAAATCGAATCATTGACCACAATACCCGCTAAAGAAACAAACCCCATAATGCTTGGCATACTCAATGGATGACCTAATAAAACATGCCCCCATAACACGCCAATCAGCGCTAATGGTATCGCTAGCATCACCACAAACGGTTCTAAATAGCTTCTAAATTGGAAGCTGAGAATAACAAATACCCCAAACAGCCCAAGCATAAATCCAGTACCAATGGATTGTCCTGTTTCGGCCGAATCTTTCGCTTCACCCTCAAAATCAAAACGCAGTCCTGGGTATTTCTTTTTCAATTCTGGTGCGAGATCTTTTTTAAATTGATTCAGTATTTCTGTTGAGCTCACCTGAGATGCGTGAACATCACCAAAGACACTTAAGGTTCTTAACCCATTAATTCTCTGTATTCGCACATAATTTCTTTGAAAATCTAATGTTGCGATAGAGGCTAGAGGTATTTGGTCTCCCGTAGGCAAAATGATTGGGAAGTTCTCTAAAGTATGTAAATCACCTGCTTGTTGTTTATTTAAACGAACTTCAATTTCAATGTTTTCAACACCTAATTGAATTTCATCTGCCGTTTGTCCAAAGTAAGCCGCACGTAATTGATTAGCAATCAGTTGACCCGTCACACCAAAAGCTTCAGCACCTGGGCGAAGTTTTATTAATACTTCTTCTTTCCCCATTCTCATGTCATCAAGCACGCCATAAACGCCTGCAAAATCATTCAAATAGGCTTGAACTTCTAATGATGCTGACTTCAGTGTGTGTAAATCATCATCCATCATACGAATTTCAATCGCCCTTCCACCCGGTCCCATGGTTGGCTGCTTAAAAACCATAATTATTGGCTCCGCTAAATCTCCGACTTCTTTACGCCATGCATCAATAAAATCATCAATTAATGTGTTTCGTTTTTCAGCCCCTAATAAATCTAAACGAATTGTCGCTAAATGCGGGCCAGATTCATTAGCGTCGGCATTAGTATTAAATTGCTCGGTAATATGCTCAACTAATGGTGTGCCACCTTCCTTTTCTTCACTCCATTGTTTATTCAATTTATTCGCTGCATTAACAATCTTATCTACGACTAATTCAGTTTGAGATAATGAAGATCCAGGGGGCAAAATAATACGTGCTTCGGCGATATCTCCATCTAACTCAGGAAAACCAACAAACTTTAACGCGCCACCAGATATCAAAGAAAAAGAAACCAATAGACTCGCAATAACGGCACCTAAAAACGCATAACGCCATTCCACTACTTTCGTTACCGCATTCACCAAGGTGGTATTTCTAAAGTGCTCAAAACGGTCCAATACTTTCTTTTTAAACCCAGTAATCGGCTTATCGTTTTTTGCTCTGTGTAATGAATGGCTTAAATGATTAGGTAAAATTAAAAATGCTTCAATAAGACTCAAGGAGAGCACTAAGATCAGAACCTGTGGAATAACCTTGAGTACCGCCCCCATCTCTCCTTGTAAAAACATCAAGCTACCAAAAATACAGACCGTCGTTAAAAAAGAAGATAAAACACCGGGAAAGACTTTTTTAACCCCGTTATACACCGCATCATCAATCTCTTGTCCTCTATCTAGATGAGAGGCGATGGATTCTGCAATCACAATCGCATCATCCATCATAATCCCGATGGCCATTAATAAGGCAACAAGAGACATGATATTAATAGAGAGCCCTAAGCTTGCCATTAAGAACAGCCCACCTAAAAAAGCCACGGGCAAACCAGCAGCAACCCAGAAAGAATAGCGGAAAGTAAAAAACAGCCACATGGTTAAGAAAACAAGAATGATCCCCTGCCATCCGTTTTTTACCATCATGGTCAAACGATCCCAAAGCAGTGATGAGAGATCATTCGTCATCTCTAACGTCACACCATCGGGTGCGACTGATTGCTGATATTCAACAAATGCAGAAACACGATCTTTGATTCGCAGAGCATCGTCAGCTTTATTTTTACTGATCTTAAGTACCGCTGATGGCTTACCATCAAACAGTACTTTCTGTTCATCAAGTTCAAAACGATCCGTGATAGTGGCAATGTCTCCTAAGCGAAGTAATGCGCCATTCTCTGATGCCCCTATTACCGTTTTTGCTAATTCCTCAGGTGTGGTTTTTCTCTCATCAAAACGAATTAAAAAGTTCTTTTCTGGCGTTTCGATATTACCGCTAGGCAATTTAATGTTCTGTTGAGCTAATTGATTGGCAATATCACTGACATTCAATCCCAACTGACGAATCGCACTTTCATCCAACTCCACTCGATATTGATGATCAGAAAAACCACTCACTTCAACGAGTGATACATCGTAATCAAGTTTTAAGCTTTGTTTTAATTTCTCTGCGTATGCTTTTAATTCTGGCCATGTGGTATCTGCGGTAATCGCCACATCCACCACAGGTTCGTTCCAATCAAGTTCTTGAACAACTGGGGATTCAATCTCTTTTGGAAAGTCATTAATTGAGTCAATTTGAGTTTGTACATCCACCAACATTCGCCCGATATCGGCTTTTTCATTTAACTTAATAATCAGTCGAGCTGAGCCTTCTATCGCTTCACATTTGGTTTCTTCAATATTACCTAACCCATCAACCGCATCTTCCATACGAATACAAATGCTCTCTTCCACCTCTTGCGGAGAAGCCCCTGGGTACACAACGCCAGCTAAAATATAAGGAGGACTAAATTCGGGAAATGTCTCTCGTTTTAATTGAGATAAAGAAACCAAACCAAGCAGCAATAAAGTGAGCATTAATAAGTTAGCTGCGGTTGGATGACGAGCAAAGAACTTGATCATTGAACTGGCTCCTCATCATTATTTGATTTAGCCAAGCGCAATTGCATGCCATTAATCGCAGGAAGTAGATCATTTAAGATCAAACGATCATTACTCTTAATATCTCCAGTCACGACAACTTGGTTATTGCGTCGATAAACAATCTCAATCGGAAGGATAATTAATTTGTTATCTTGCCCTAATAAATAGATCTTATCGCCATGCAACGCACTTTCAGGGATCACCCATTGTGCTGATGCCTCACCTTCGATCCTCGCTTTCACAAACATCCCATTCACTAATGGTGGTAATGAGTTGGGTTGAAAAGCACGGTAGTTTTGATCTATTTCTAAAATGACGCCAACCGTCGCTTGATTTGGATCGACCGTTTCACTAATACGAGCGACTTTCGCTTCCCATTTAGCATCAAAGCGACCACTGCTTAATTCCACATTCGCCGTTAATGGTAATGAATCAATATTTGGCATGCCCTGTTCACTTACCTCAAAGGCTTTCACACTTTGAGCTAATGTTTGCATGTCATGAATAGAGATTTGCGCTTCCATCTCCATGGTTTGAATTCCATGAGCAATGAACATGGTTTGCTGTAGATTAACCACTTGTTCTGCTTCAATGTCCACCTCAGAAATACGAACATCCGCTGGCAATATAATCGAAGTTTTTTCTAAAGAGCGTTGCGCTTCTTCTAATTTGGCTTGGTTTACCTTAACCATTGCCGCGGCCACTTTTCTTTCATCAGGCAATAATAAGATCTGATTTTGAATATCTTGAACCACTTTTTGTTGTGCCAAATAAGACTGATTCTGCTGGTCTAAATCCGATTGAGATGTCAGGCCTTTTTTCTGAAGATTAACCTTACGGCTTAGCTCTTTCTTACTGATCGAAAGTCGATTCTTTTCTATTTTTAATGTGTTTCGAATGTTTTTTTCTTCTAAATCCACTTTTGCTAATTGAGTTTGGCTCGATCCTAAATCTGCTTCTGCTTGAGCGAGTTTCAACTCATAATCGAGTGGGTCTATTCGTAATACTTCAGTACCGGCTAATAAGATATTTCCTTTGTGTAATTCAGGGTGGCGATACACCACTTTACCGGATACTTCAGCAATGGCTTTCCATTCAAACTTCGGTCTAATTTTCCCGTAACCTATGACTTGAGGGGCAATGGATTTAGGTTCTAACATTTGGATATTGACAACTTTTGAACGGTCTTCAAGTGGTTTAGTTTCAGCATCTGGACGCAATTTCGTGATGGTAATAAGAATAATCACACCAACCGCTACAACTGGAAAAAAGAGGAATTTTTTATTTATTTTCATTATGTGCATCTCTTCTGTTTACTTAACGTCACGCCAGATAAAAGCTAGATAGTTATTAATTGTACTATTAAGAATTAAAAATACGCTCACCTTTGTATAAAAACGCATCATAGCAATCGTTTTTCTTCTCTTTTTTAACATTTAATCAAAAAAACATCCATATAAGGTAAAAACATCATTTAAAGGTTGACGATATTAGCTAAGTACGATATTAATTTGTTAATTATTTTTTATGGATTGTGTTTCAAATGAAAACAGTATCTTCTTTTGCTTTAAACCTCCTCATTATCGTGAACATCTCACGCGGGTAGGTTATGGACCAAAAGAAACCATAAACCAAATTTTAAAACCCGCTAACCATGGCGGGTTTTTTTATGGATATCCGTCATCAAGGCAAATGACAAACACAAGGAAGCAAGCCCATGAGCGATCAAGTCATTATCTTCGACACCACCCTACGTGATGGCGAACAAGCACTATCAGCAAGTTTAACCGTAAAAGAAAAATTGCAGATTGCGTACGCACTTGAACGCCTAGGTGTTGATGTAATTGAAGCTGGCTTCCCTGTCTCTTCCCCTGGTGATTTTGAATCAGTACAAACCATTGCAAAACACATTAAAAATAGCCGAATTTGTGGTCTAGCTCGTGCTGTCCCTAAAGATATTGATGCAGCAGCTGAAGCGTTAAAAGTCGCAGAAGCGTTCCGAATTCATACCTTTATTTCTACTTCGACCGTTCACGTTCAAGATAAATTGCGCCGTAGCTACGATGATGTGGTTGAAATGGGTGTAAAAGCGGTTAAACACGCACGTAAATACACCGATGATGTAGAGTTTTCTTGTGAAGATGCTGGCCGCACTCCAATTGATAACCTTTGCCGTATGGTTGAAGCTGCAATCAATGCCGGTGCGAATACTATCAATATTCCAGACACGGTTGGTTACACCATTCCAGGTGAATTTGGTGGCATTGTTCAGCAATTATTTAACCGTGTTCCAAACATTGATAAAGCTATCATCTCTGTTCATTGTCATGATGATTTAGGGATGTCAGTTGCCAACTCTATTGCTGCGGTTCAAGCGGGGGCTCGCCAAGTTGAAGGGACAATTAATGGTATTGGTGAGCGTGCAGGTAACTGTTCTCTAGAAGAAATTGCGATGATTCTACAGACTCGTTCAGAATATCTAGGCGTTCATACGGGTCTTAAAAACGATGAGATCCACCGTACCAGTAAATTGGTAAGTCAGCTGTGTAATATGCCAATTCAAAGCAATAAAGCTATCGTAGGCGCAAACGCCTTTAGCCACTCTTCTGGTATTCACCAAGATGGCATGCTTAAGAATAAAAATACCTATGAGATCATGACACCTGAGTCTATCGGTCTTAAAAACAAAGCGTTAAACCTAACCAGTCGTTCAGGCCGTGCTGCGGTTAAGAGCCACATGGATGCTATGGGCTATAAAGAAGACGAATATAACCTAGACACGCTATATGCTGACTTTGTGAAGCTAGCGGATCGTAAAGGCCAAGTCTTTGATTACGATTTAGAAGCGTTAATGCATTTTGCTAACTTACGAGATGAGGATGACTTCTATAAGTTGAATTACCTAAGCGTTCAATCTGGCAGCGTAATGGCGACAACTAGTATCAAACTACTTTGTGGTGATGAAGAAAAATGTGAAGCCGCTGTCGGTAATGGTCCTGTTGATGCCCTTTACCAATGTATCTACAAACTAACAGGCTATGAGATTGTTCTAGATAAGTTTGATTTAACTGCAAAAGGCGAAGGTGAAGATGGTTTAGGTCAGGCTGATATTATTGCCAATTACAAAGGCCGAAAATATCACGGTACAGGTTTAGCGACCGATATTATCGAAGCCTCTGGTCAGGCATTACTTCACGTAATTAATAGCATTCATCGTGCAGATCAAATTGCTGAAATTAAGCAAAAGAAAGTAGCTACGGTTTAAAAAAGCCGAAACAAATTTTAAATCAGAGAAGTATAGGCCTTCTCTGATTAAGCAAATTAAATAGAAAAGATTAAAGGATTAACATGACGAATAAAACATACAAGATTGCGGTTCTACCTGGCGATGGTATTGGCCCAGAAGTGATGGAACAAGCACATAAAGTTCTAGATGCGATTGAGAAAAAACACGCCATTTCATTTTCACGCGAGCAGCACGATGTAGGTGGTATCGCGATTGATAACCATGGCTGTCCGCTACCAGAGAGCACAGTCAAAGGTTGTGAAGAATCAGATGCCGTATTATTTGGCTCAGTTGGCGGTCCTAAGTGGGAACATCTTCCACCAAATGACCAACCAGAGCGTGGCGCCCTACTTCCTCTTCGTAAACATTTCCAACTGTTCTGTAATCTTCGTCCTGCGCAAATCCATAAAGGATTAGAAAACTTCTCTCCACTGCGTGCTGATATTTCAGGTAACGGTTTTGATATCGTCGTGGTTCGTGAACTGACTGGTGGTATCTACTTTGGCCAACCAAAAGGGCGTGAAGGCGAAGGCCCTCAAGAAAAAGCGTACGATACTGAAATTTACCACCGCTACGAAATCGAACGTATTGCAAAGATTGCCTTTGAATCGGCTCGTCTACGTAATAAAAACGTCTACTCAATTGATAAAGCCAACGTTCTACAAAGCTCTATTCTATGGCGTGAAGTGGTAGAAGAAGTGGCTCAAGATTACCCAGATGTAAAACTAAGCCACATGTACATTGATAACGCGACCATGCAGCTAATCAAGGATCCATCTCAGTTTGATGTGATGCTATGTTCAAATATCTTTGGTGACATTATCTCTGATGAGTGCGCGATGATCACAGGCTCAATGGGTATGCTTCCTTCTGCAAGTCTGAATGAGAGCAACTTTGGTCTGTATGAACCCGCAGGTGGTTCAGCGCCTGATATTGCAGGTAAAAATATTGCTAACCCTGTTGCTCAGATCTTATCTGCAGCACTCATGCTACGCTATAGCCTAGGTGAAGAAACAGCAGCACAAAGTATTGAAGCTGCCGTATCTAAAGCGCTATCAGCAGGCGAGCTAACGGCTGACTTAGCCGGCGATAAACCAGCACTAACTACATCAGCAATGGGCGATAAAATCGCTGAGTACATTTTGAATTCGTAATTCAAGGAAGAAGCAATGTCTAACGCAAAAACATTATACGAAAAAATTTACGATGCCCATGTTGCTGTAGCGGCAGAAGGCGAAAACCCAATTTTATACATCGACCGCCATTTGGTTCATGAAGTGACATCACCACAAGCGTTTGATGGCCTACGTGAAAAAGGACGTAAAGTTCGCCAAGTAGGTAAAACCTTCGCAACGATGGATCACAACGTTTCAACACAAACCAAAGACATTAATGCCTCTGGTGAAATGGCTCGAATCCAAATGGAGACGCTATCAAAAAACTGTGAAGAGTTTGGCGTTACCCTTTACGATCTAAACCATAAATATCAAGGTATTGTTCATGTTATGGGCCCAGAACTTGGTATTACCTTACCAGGTATGACGATTGTGTGTGGTGATTCACACACTGCAACTCACGGCGCATTTGGTTCATTAGCTTTTGGTATCGGTACCTCTGAAGTTGAGCACGTATTAGCGACACAAACGCTAAAACAAGCACGTGCTAAAACCATGAAAATCGAAGTTAAAGGCAAAGTAGCCGAAGGCATTACCGCTAAAGACATCGTTCTTGCGATCATAGGTAAAACAACGGCTGCTGGTGGTACTGGTTATGTGGTTGAATTCTGTGGTGAAGCGATTACCGACCTTACGATGGAAGGTCGTATGACGGTATGTAACATGGCGATCGAATTAGGCGCTAAAGCAGGTCTTATCGCACCTGACCAAACAACATTTGATTATATTACTGGACGTAAATTCTCACCACAGGGTGCAGATTTAGACGCCGCTATCGACTACTGGTCATCATTGAAAACTGATGATAATGCTGAGTTTGATGCCGTAGTAACACTTGAAGCCTCTGAAATTAAACCGCAAGTCACTTGGGGTACAAACCCAGGGCAAGTGATCGCAGTAGACGCTCCAATCCCTGCACCAGAGAGTTTTTCTGACCCTGTAGAAAAAGCATCTGCTGAAAAAGCCTTAGCTTACATGGGACTTGAAGCTGGAAAATCCCTGTCTGATTACAATGTTGATAAAGTATTTGTTGGTTCTTGTACTAATTCACGTATCGAAGACATGCGTGCTGCGGCTGCGGTAGCAAAAGGTAATAAAGTGGCATCTCATGTTCAAGCCTTGATTGTTCCTGGCTCTGAGCAAGTAAAAGCACAAGCAGAAAAAGAAGGTCTGGATGTGATCTTTAAAGAAGCGGGTTTTGAATGGCGCCTACCGGGTTGCTCTATGTGCCTTGCAATGAACAACGACCGTCTAGGTCCGCAAGAACGCTGTGCGTCAACATCAAACCGTAACTTTGAAGGTCGCCAAGGCCGTGATGGTCGAACTCACCTAGTGAGTCCTGCAATGGCTGCTGCAGCTGCAATTGCGGGTCACTTTGTTGATATTCGTACCATTACAGAACAAGCATAAAAGGAATTTACTATGTCAGGTTTTAAGCAACATACAGGTCTAGTCGTTCCTTTAGATACGGCGAATATTGATACCGATGCCATTATACCAAAGCAGTTTCTACAAAAAGTAAATCGCATTGGTTTTGGTAAACACCTATTTCACGATTGGCGTTTTCTTGATGATGCTGGTGAGCAACCCAATCCAGAATTTGTCATGAACACACCGCGCTATCAAGGCGCTAGTATTCTGCTTGCTCGTGAAAACTTCGGTTGTGGTTCTTCTCGTGAACACGCACCTTGGGCGTTAGCTGATTACGGCATCCAAGTGATGATCGCACCAAGCTTTGCTGATATTTTTTATGGCAACTCAATCAATAACCAAATGGTTCCAGTTCGCCTGACCGAATCTGAAGTTGATGAAATATTTCAGTTCGTTGAAGCGAATGAAGGCGCTGAGGTTACTGTGGATTTAGAAGCGATGTTAGTGACTGCTAACAATAAACAGTATTCTTTTGAAATTGATGAGTTTCGTCGTCATTGTTTATTAAATGGTTTAGATAATATCGGACTGACACTGCAACACGCCGATAAAATTTCAGAGTATGAAGCGAAGATCCCGAGTTTCTTAAAATAAGATTCAGGCTTCGTATTCAGGAAATGTTAGAGGTTGATATGAACGTATCAACCTCTTTTTTGTCTATAGAATAGTGTCACCTATAATCACATATCACTAAACCAAAACAAAAGTCAGGTATCTTTTATGAAAATCCTTATTTCCTCGTTACTTTTGCTTTTCTCATTCAGTACGTTCGCTGCACCAAAATCTGAACTCTGGGATTATTGGAATGTAAGTAATGAACAAAACGCCACCACCATCTCTCACCAGTATTGGCAACAAACCTTAGATAAATACCTCATGACTAAGGGGGAATTCACGCTTTTTGACTATGCTAACGTCACCGATGCTGATGAGCGAACTCTTAACAGCTATTTACGTCAAATGAGTCGTATTGATCCGAGAGAATATAAAAAAGCAGAGCAATACGCTTATTGGGTCAACCTTTACAATGCAATCACTGTAAAAATTATTTTAGATAATTACCCTATCAAATCGATTACTAAATTAGGAGGGCTATTTAGCTTCGGACCTTGGGATGAAGAAGTTATTATAGTGGCAGGAAAAGCTCTTACTCTTAATGATATCGAACATCGAATTTTAAGACCAATATGGAATGATCCTAGAACCCATTATGCGGTGAACTGCGCAAGCTTAGGTTACCCTAACTTACAATCAAAAGCCTTCACCGCTAGAAACAGCGATAAATTATTAGATAAAGCGGCAACCGAATTCATTAACAGTAACAAGGGTGTATTGATTCGAGAAGATAAAGTCCAACTATCCTCTATTTATGATTGGTTCGCTGTTGATTTTGGTAATCAAGCACAGCTTTTTAAGCACCTAAAAAAATATCGCCCAGAATTAAAATCATTCAAAGGCGATATTCGCTATGACTACGACTGGTCATTGAATAAACAATAAAAAATGCAGAGGGATTACTTAATCCCTTTGGCCTTTTTAATTAAGTCATAAGCGCCTTGGATCTCTTGCGCTTTTTCTTTTGCCATTTCCATCATTTCTGGTGGCAGACCTTTTGCCACCAACTTATCTGGGTGATGCTCATTCATTAATTTACGATGGGCACGCTTAATTGTTTTAGCATCAGCATCTTCATTAATACCTAACAAATTATAAGCATCTTTTAGTTGATCAGCTGAACTGGCTTGCTGCCATTGACCATGATTTTGTTGTGAGCCGCCTTGCCCAGAGAAACCACCACTGCGCTGAAAACGAAAAGCCGCTTCTTGCATTTTTAAACGTTTTTCAAGCTGTGCAGCACTAAAACCAAGTTCTTCAGCAACAATGTGTAAAATATCACGTTCACTTGGGTGAATATCACCATCCGCAATGGCTGATGCTATTTGTAACTCTAAAAAGAATTGCAATAAATCATAGCGACCACCCGTAATTGAGCGGATTTTCTGTAAAGTTTCACGTAATGGAAAATCATTTTCTTTACCTTCTCTAAACGCTTCTTGAGCTTCTTTTTTCTGCTCGCCGCTTAGATTCATGCGATCCATCATCATTGATGCTAATTGGATTTCTTGTGCTGTTACCTGCCCTTTCGCTTTCGCTATATGTCCCATAACGGCAAAAGCGGCATGAAAAAATTCAGCCTGTCTCTCTGTTTGAGATGCGCCACCAGTTTGGAAGGTAAATCCACTGCTTGCCATGCGTTTTGCTTTATCAAATTGGTGTCCAATAAAGATCCCTAATGCAGCGCCAAAAAAGCCACCAAATAAGAAACCAAAAAAACCACCTAATATTTTGCCAAATATTTGCATTTTATATTCCAATTATTGAATTATTCTATTTTTACTCGGTCACATAATTCTACTTAACCACATAACGGGCAAACGCAGCCTCTTACTTTGCAGCCAAGCAACATCAAGATACAGGATTCAGGGTATCATCAACAGAAGCAATTGCAGAAAAATAACTGAATTGAATGAGATGATAGCCGCATCTTAAGGTGGTTTGGGCATAGCTTTTGCTTTATTATAAAGAAGTGACTCTGTCTAATATCATTGAGTATATCAGCGGATTAATATAACGAACAGGAACGTCTATCTCGATGCCTTTTACTTCTCGCAGCCTACTTGTCTCATTCGCTGGATGCCTTCTTTACGGAGCTCCCGTCATCGCTGATGATGGTAACCCTGTATCTCCAGAAAATAGTGCCATCTTCCCTCTAAAAACTGACGCAGTTAACTCTTGCAAAGTGCCTGATAAAATGTCAAAAGAGGAAGAGGAACAACAACCCGTTTTAATTCAAGCAGACAGTGTTGAAGCCAGTAATAATTCTAAAGCCGTTTATAAAGGCAATGTTCATATTATTAAAGGCCGACAAGAGATTAAAGCGGATAGTATTACCCTTCATCAGCAGGAAAACATTGCAATAGCTGAAGGTAATGTTGATTACTCAAGCATGGATATGCGCTCAACCTCAGATAAAGTAACTACGGATTTAACTACCGAAGATACCACTATGGTTAATACGGCCTACAAGATGTCTTGTCAGCCTATTCGTGGTACCGCAAGCCGTGTATTAAAAACAGGACAAGAAATCTACCAATTAGAAGATGCTTCTTTCACAACCTGTCCTGCTGATGACAATAGCTGGCGCTTTAAGGCCAGTGATATCGAATTAGACCAATCTGATGAATGGGCAACATTCTACAATGCTCGCTTTGAAGTGCTTGATGTTCCGATTTTTTACTTACCTTATATAACTGTTCCTGTTGGCGACCAACGTAAAACAGGGGTATTAATTCCTAGTATTGGTCTTGATAGTAAAAATGGTTTTGAGCTATCCGTTCCTATTTATTGGAATATCGCACCAAATTATGATGCAACCACAACCGTTAATTACATGGAGAAGCGTGGTACCCAATTAGAAGCAGAATTCCGTTATTTGGAAACATTTGGTCAGGGTACTGTCGATCTCGAATACCTTAATGAGGATGCTAAGTTCAAAGATAAAGGTGCTCGTTGGGGGGTAAGTTGGAATCATTCAGGCATCTACCAACAGAACTGGAAGTTTGAAGTTGACTACTCCAAAGTCAGCGATATCGATTACTTCCAAGACTTAAATTCAAGCATAGGTACTCGTGATGAAGGTCAATTGAGTCAATCAGGCGAAGTCTCTTATCGTACTCAAGATTGGGATATGACCATGCGTGTGCGCGACTTCCAAGTTTTGGTTGATGAACAAACACCATACCGACTAATGCCACAAATAGAATTTAACTATTATGCACCTCAGTTTTATAAAGAACTTGACTTCAACCTACATAGCCACGTTAGTAAATTTGCTACTGATGACGAAACAAAACCATCAGCAACACGAGTTCACTTAGAGCCAAAATTAAGCTTACCATTAAGCTCAACTTGGTGGTCATTAACGCCTGAGGCGAGTCTACTTTATACCTATTATTCTCAAGAATTTGACCAATCAGAAACCTCACTATCAGGATTATCAGAAGAAGTCTCGCGAACTATTCCTGAGGTACGCATTAATGGTGCCATCTATTTAGACAGCACTCATAAATTCTTAGGTGAGTACTTACAAACGTTAGAGCCTAAAATACAATATTTATACGTACCAGAAGTCGACCAAAGTGAGATCTATGGTGGTCGAGGTGAAGGCGGCTATGACAGCAGTAAACTGCAACTGGATTACTACGGATTATTTAGGGATCGTCAGTACAGTGGTGTTGATTACATTTCATCAGCGAACCAATTCAGTATTGGTGCAACCTCACGATTTTATGATGATGCTTATAAAGAACGCATGAATATCTCTTTTGGTCAGATCCTTTATATGGATGGTTCTGGTACCACTAATGAAAACGATACTAGTAACTCATCAGCTTGGGCTATGGAAAGTGACTTTAACTTCAATGACTACCTTTTCTATCATGGCGGTATTCAGTACGATTCAAATATCAGTGAGCTTCAGGTAGCAAACAGCACATTAGAATACCGATTCGCAAAAGGTTATGTTCAGGCTAACTATCGTTATGTAAGTAAAAACTACATCGAAAGTAATGTTCGCTTTGAAGATGATTCTATAGAGCAGATCACCCAACATGGTATCTACCAAGCTGGCTTACTGAGTGAATATAATCTTGGTCGAAATTGGGCTCTTAAAGGACAATACTTCCATGATACAAAAGAAGACCAAATGATAGAGGCCTTAGTAGGAGTAACCTATTTAAGTGATTGTTGGTCATTTGGTTTAACGTATAGTGATCAGCTAATCGCTCCTACTAATGATTCCGCATTAGCAATTGGGAGTTACGAACCTGAATATGAAAGTAACCTAATGCTATCAATTAGTATTCGAGGTTTGGGAAGTAACACTGGTATCACCTCTGGCTCAGCAACTAACGCACTGGGCTACGGTCGCCCATTTTATTTAAACAATTAATTTATACGGATATACCTGAAGCGTCCTATGCTAATCGAACGCTTCACTCTCCTTACTCTTGGATGACACTATGAAAAACTGGAAACTCCCATTAGTTAGCACATTACTACTTATGCTAACCATGAATGTACAAGCAGCACCGGTTGAATTAGATCGTGTTGTAGCGATTGTTGATGAAGGCGTAGTATTACAAAGCGATATTGATACCTCTCTTAAAACAGTAAAAATAAACGCGCAGGAAAAAGGACAGCCTCTACCTGAAGAGAGTGTTCTACGTGAGCAAATTCTTGAAAAGCTTATTGTTGATACGATTCAAAGCCAACAAGCTGAAAAAATGGGTATTCGTATCGACGATACTCGACTTGAAGAAGCACTGAAGAACATAGCCAAAGAAAACAACATGACATTGGCTCAACTGCAACAAAAAACCGCAGCTCAAGGGTTATCATATGCTAGCTTCCGTGAGCAAATTCGTAAAGAGATCGCAGCCAGTGAAGCTCGAAATGCTCAAGTACGCCGCCGTATTAACATCCTTCCTCAAGAAGTAGAAAGCCTTGCTTTATTACTTGCTGAAGAGACTCAGGCAACGGTGCAATATAAAATTAGTCACATCCAATTACGAGCAGAAGATGGCGCCACTCAAGCAGATAAAGAAGCATTAGAGAAGCAAGCTGATGAGCTTACCGAACGCCTAAAACAAGGCGCTGATTTTGCGACCATGGCATATACTTACTCTAAAGGCCCTAAAGCACTTCAAGGTGGTGACTGGGGTTGGATGCGTAAAGAAGAAATGCCAACTATTTTTGCAGACCAAATTACGGGACAAGGAAAAAGCAGCATTATCGGTCCATTCCGATCTGGTGTTGGTTTCCATATCCTTAAAATTGATGATGTTAAAGGCCTTGAGACCGTCGCAGTTACTGAAGTAAATGCTCGTCATATTCTAATCAAAACCTCGGTCATCATGAGTGATGAAGGCGCTAAACGTCAGTTAAACAATATTATTGCTGATATTAAAGCAGGCAATGATACCTTTGCTGAAATGGCAAAGCGCTATAGCCAAGACCCAGGCTCAGCAGCAAGAGATGGCGAACTAGGTTTTCAAACACCTGATTTATATGTTCCAGAATTTAAACACCAAGTAGAGATCCTGCCTGTTGGTCAAATCAGTGAACCCTTTAAAACGGTTCATGGCTGGCATATTGTTGAAGTATTAGAGCGTCGTCAAGTTGATAGAACTGATGCCGCAATGAAAAACAAAGCATACCGTATTTTAATGAATCGTAAATTTAACGAAGAAGCTGGTGCTTGGTTACAAGAAATCCGTGCTAGTGCTTATGTGGAAATACTAAAAGATGATAATGGTGAAGAAGATAATGAGTAAAATTAAACGAATTGCCATTACTCCTGGAGAACCATCAGGTATTGGACCAGATCTTATTCTTACTATTGCACAACAAAATTGGCCGCATCAATTAGTTGTCTGCGGCAATAAGAATGCGTTAGAGCAGAGAGCTAAATTACTAAATATTGATATCTCAATTGAAGAGTATAATGTGCAATCTCCAGCCAAAGCTCACCAAGCTGGCACTTTAATTGTCGATGATATCGCTTTAGGTGAAGAGGTCATTGCTGGAGAGCTTAATGAAGCCAATGGACATTATGTTCTTGAAACATTACGCCGAGCAGCGCAAGGTAATATGGATGGCGAATTCGATGCTGTCGTTACTGGCCCTGTACATAAAGGCGTCATTAATCGTGCCGGAGTTGCATTCAGTGGCCATACCGAATTTTTTGCAGAGCAATCAAACACTCAGCAAGTTGTGATGATGCTTGCTACTGAAGGCTTGCGTGTGGCGTTAGTAACGACTCACATACCACTCGCTTATGTATCAAAAGCCATTACTGCTGATCGCTTAAAACAAGTGACTCGAATTCTACATCAAGACTTAATCACTAAGTTTGGAATTGCGAAACCATCAATTTTTGTGTGCGGATTAAATCCTCATGCAGGTGAAGATGGCTGTCTTGGTCGTGAAGAAATTGATATCATAACACCAGCATTAGATGAATTACGTGAAGAAGAAGGAATGAATCTTATTGGTCCATTACCTGCCGATACGCTATTTCAAGATAAATACTTACAAGAAGCGGATGCGGTACTAGCGATGTATCACGATCAAGGGCTTCCTGTGTTAAAATTTAAAGGCTTTGGAAAATCAGTAAACATTACACTAGGTTTACCGTTTATCCGAACCTCAGTAGACCATGGTACTGCATTGGAATTGGCGGGTACTGGAAAAGCAGATGCAGGAAGCTTTATTACCGCACTAACCCATGCAATTGAACTGGTAGAGAAAAAATGAGTACTAGAAATGATGTCCATTTAGGCCATAAAGCAAGAAAACGCTTTGGTCAAAACTTCTTAAATGACCCTTATGTGATCGATGGAATCGTATCTGCAATCAACCCTCTACCAGGCCAAAACCTTGTAGAAATTGGTCCAGGTCTTGGCGCTATCACTGAGCCAGTTGGCCGTGAAGTTGATAAATTTACTGTTATCGAACTTGACCGTGACTTAGCAGAACGTCTTCGTAACCACCCCGAATTAGGCAGTAAACTGACGATTCATGAAGGCGATGCTATGCGTTTCGACTTTACTCAGTTAATTCAAGAAAATAATAAGCTACGTATTTTTGGTAACTTGCCATACAACATCTCAACACCACTAATGTTCCACCTATTTGAATTCCATAAAGACGTATTAGATATGCACTTTATGCTACAAAAAGAAGTGGTGAACCGTTTAGCTGCGGGCCCTGGTACAAAAGCATATGGTCGCTTAACCGTTATGGCTCAATACTTCTGTAAAGTAATGCCTGTATTAGAAGTGCCACCAACAGCGTTTGTTCCGCCACCGAAGGTAGATTCAGCGGTTGTTCGCTTAGTACCTTATGAAGTATTACCGTACCCTGCGAAGAACTTAAAGTGGCTTGACCGTGTGTGTCGTGAAGGCTTTAACCAACGTCGTAAGACTGTTCGTAACTGTTATAAAGCATTACTGACTAAAGAGCAGCTAGAAGAATTAGGCATTAATCCTACTATGCGCCCTGAAAACCTTACATTAGAGCAGTTTGTTAATATGGCAAACTGGTTAAATGACAATTATCAGGCTGAAACAGAAGCGTCTAAATAACTGTTTTTGTATTCATAAATTATACATATTAAAAGGTGACTTTATTGTCACCTTTTTTCTATCTAATACTTATTGGCACAAGCTTTATACTAATTTAAGGAAAGGGATATGGCGACCTACTTTGTTGGAGATATTCAAGGTTGTTTAGATGAGCTACAGCTCTTATTAGAGCAGGCCAATTTTAATAAAGAAACTGACAAACTCTGGCTAACAGGAGATTTAGTTGCTCGCGGGCCAAAATCATTAGAAACCTTACGCTTTATAAAATCATTAGAATCGGCAGCCGTGACTATTTTAGGTAATCACGATTTGCATTTACTGGCGGTATCTCAAGGTATTTCTCGCGTTAAAGAAAAAGACAAAACAGCATCTATCTTTACGGCACCTGATAGTAAGGAGTTACTAACTTGGTTACGTCATCAACCATTATTAGCCATTAACTCTGAACATAACATCGTAATGAGTCACGCAGGGATCTCCCCTCAATGGGATATTAATACTGCCATTGAATGCGCGCATGAAGTTGAAGCGGTTTTACAATCGGACAAATGGATTTGGTTATTAGAGAATATGTATGATAACCAGCCTGATGTATGGCGAGAAGATCTTATCGGTATTGAGCGCTACCGTTATATTATCAACGCTTTTACACGCATGCGTTTCTGTTATTTTGATGGTCGCTTAGATATGGAATGTAAGCTGCCACCTCAAGAGATTAATAATGATGAACTCTTTCCTTGGTTTGAGCTAGAAAATCGCCTTCCTCTTTCGCATAAAGTTATTTTTGGTCACTGGGCGGCATTGATGGGACATGATGGAAATAACGTAATAGCGCTCGATACAGGCTGTGTATGGGGGGAATATATGACGATGTATCGTGTTGATGATGGCAAGTATTTTACGCAGAAAGCAATAAAACAGTAACGAGGAAGAGCAGAGACTAGGAACTATACGCTTCGCTGACTAGAGACTATAAAAGCAAAGAATTCAGATCGGTCGTAAACTCCCTAGCAGAGTTCAGAGTTAAACGCTGAAATATCAACGACTACTTCTGAATTCTGCTCTTATAGAAGCGAAGCAGTCTAGTTTCTAGTTAGCGAAGCGTATAGCCTCTTATCTTTCAAGAACCACAAATTCCATATCGTACTGATTTTTTTCATCTTTCGAATACGTTTCAGAGTGAGTCCGATTCCAGCCTTCACCCCAATCTGGGAACTGCGTATCGCCATCAATATCAGCATCGATAAACGTCAGATACAACTTATCCGCATCAGCAAGACACGCTTGGTAAATTGACCCACCACCAATAATCATAAGCTCTTCAATATCACCTGCAACTTGCTTTGCTTCTTCAATTGAAGTTACGCAAGTCACACCATCGATTTGCAAATTAGTATCACGACTTAATACAATGTTCAAACGTCCCGGTAAAGGACGACCAATCGATTCATAGGTTTTACGCCCCATCACAATTGGCTTGCCCATAGTGCACTGCTTAAACCAAGCGAAATCAGCAGGTAAGTGCCATGGCATTTGATTATCAATACCAATAATACGGTTCTTTGCCATTGCGGCTATCATGCTAATTTTCACAGCTATTCCTTAATCACTATACTTAAACAATCGACTTTCTACGGTAAAACAGTAGCCCAGGCATAGCAAGACCAATCGCAAGTGCCGCTATGGTAAATAGGGTCTTAATTAGATTATCAATCATCATGGCCCATAACTCTGGAGAATAACCAAGATGATTAATTTCGACCACGGCGATCATTGCCTTAAATGCAAAGACTCCCGGAACCATTGGGATCAAAGCGGCAACCGTAAATACTTTAGGGTGTGCGAGAAATCGATGCGACCAATGTACGCCTATCATTCCAACCGTGGTTGCGGCACATAGTGTTGCCCACTCTAAAGGCGCACCATAATGCATTAATAAAAATCGTGTTCCATGGCCAATTGCTCCACCAATGGCACAATATTTCAAAGCCTTAGCCGGTACATTAAATACCAAGGCAAAACCAACGGCAGGGATCATGGCAAAAAACATATCATTTAATAAAGCGAGGAATAAATCAAAATTCGAATTAATTAAAACATTCATTAGTTAATCCATCCCCAGACACCAACCAAGTTCATCGCACCCACAATCCCAATGCTGGTTGCTAGGGTAAGTAAGGTCGCAAATGTCCATCGAGCAATTCCCATATTAACGTACCCTTTCACCATATCGGCAACGGCATTTATTAAAGGGAAACCGGGAACAAGCATCAAAACAGAAGAAGCCATTGCAAGAAAAGGAATATTACCAATGTGATAAATAACAGCTTGAGAGGAGATAAGAGTGGTCACAAAGGCAGTGATACCAAAGTTAAGCAGAGGATTAAATTGTCGATGTCCTATTTCTTGACGAACAATCATGCCTAATGAAGAAGCTAAAAATGTCATCATAAATACAGGCCAATCACCTCCTGCTAAACGACTGAAACTGGCACATGATAAACCAATCATCACAACCACAAGCCAGCGGTTATATCTTTCAGGGCTAATATTATCTAACTTAGCGGTTGCTTCATGTCGATCCAACAATCCCTTCTCCGACATAATGCAGATCCGTTGGATCTCAGTAATTGCCCTCATATTAATACCACGATCGGGGGCTCTTCGAGCCGTTGTCATGCAATGCTCATTAATGATAGTAGTAATCACTAATGAGCTTGCTGACAATGATATTTCGACGTCATCAGCCCCAACGGCAATGCCTAAGCGACGGCTGACATCAGAAACCAAACTACTTTCAGCACCATGCTGTAATAACATTTGCCCTGCTTTGGCTACTAAGCGGGATATCTCTCTTTGCTTCTCGTCCATGTTTATTCGCAATGATTTATTAAATTAAAATCCATTCTAATCATTTCGATATAATGTTTACTGATTTAAATACAAAAAAACCGCAACAAGTGCGGTTTTTTATTATTATCTGTAATAGAAGCAGATTGAATTAGTCACGAACGTAAATTACGTGACCGTCATCTTCTTCATCATCCCAGTCATCGTCGTCATCTTCAGTAATAACTTGTTGACCAGACATTGCGTCTTTATGGTAATCATCCCACATGAAGTCAACTTTATCAGCTGCTTTCTCTTCATCAGTTTGAATCTCTTTTGGTAGAGTATCCATAAAGTCAGACAGCTCGTCACATACTTCTTGAGTACCAGTGCGGCTTACTGCTGCAATCTTAAAGTGACGATCATCCCAAGCAAGTGCTTCTAAGATCTCGTTGATCTTTTCATCCGCTTCTTCTTCTAATAGAAGATCGGTTTTATTGAATAATAACCAACGTGGTTTACCCGCTACTTTCTCACTGTATTGCTCTAACTCATCAATGATAGTTAATGCATTTTGTACAGGATCACTGCCATCAATTGGAAGAATATCAATTACATGAAGCAGTACACGACAACGCTCAAGGTGTTTTAAGAAACGTACACCTAGGCCTGCGCCATCAGCAGCACCTTCAATTAGACCAGGGATATCGGCAACAACAAAGCTTTTGTTACCGCGAGCACGTACAACACCTAAGCTAGGAATTAACGTTGTAAATGGGTAATCGGCTACTTTTGGCTTAGCTGCAGAGACTGCACGAATAAAGGTAGATTTACCCGCATTTGGTAAACCAAGCATACCTACATCAGCAAGAAGAAGAAGCTCTAGACGAAGTTCACGTACTTCACCTTTTGTTCCTAATGTCTTTTGACGAGGAGCACGGTTTACTGATGATTTAAAACGTGTATTGCCTAAACCATGCCAGCCGCCTTTAGCAACCATCACCTTCATACCGTGAGTCATCAGTTCTGCAACTTTCTCACCAGTATCAATATCAATCGCACGTGTACCTACAGGTACTTTCAGCGTAACATCTTCGCCGCGCTTACCAGTACAGTTACCACCGCTACCATTCTTACCACGCTCAGCGTCATAAAAACGATTAAAACGATAATCGATAAGTGTATTTAGGTTTTCATCCGCTTCTAGGTAAACATCGCCACCGTCGCCGCCATCACCGCCGTCAGGGCCGCCTTTAGCTACGAATTTTTCACGCCAAAAGCTAACTACACCATTACCGCCATCACCGGCATCTACTTTAATTGTCGCTTCATCAACGAATTTCATTTTCTTCTCCGAGCTGTAGCGTTGGTACTTATTAATAATCAAAAGCACTTACATAAAAAGGCATTCGAATATCAAGTACGGCTGATTTACTGTAGACCAGTGAATAAGGTCTCAATCGTTGATCGTCAATGATCTTTACGCTACGTATATATTAATATAGTCACTAGTTAAGTACTCTACCATTGATATCTATAAAGATGGATATAATTATAGATGAAGAGGGCTTAACTGGTGACTATCCATAAATAAAAAGCCCCGCCAATTGGCAGGGCTTTAGAATTAACTTATAAAGTTATTATTCAGCTTCGATAGAAACGAATTTACGGTTTTTAGGACCTTTAACTTCAAATTTCACTTTACCTTCAGATAGAGCGAAAAGAGTGTGGTCTTTACCGATGCCTACGTTAGTACCAGCGTGGAATTTAGTACCACGTTGACGTACGATGATGTTACCTGCAAGAACAGATTCGCCACCGAAACGCTTAACACCAAGACGTTTACTTTCTGAATCGCGGCCGTTACGAGTAGAACCGCCAGCTTTTTTATGTGCCATTTGTTATTCTCCTTAAATTAAGCGCTGATGCCAGTGATTCTGACTTCAGTGAACCATTGACGATGGCCCTGCTGCTTACGAGAATGCTTACGACGACGGAACTTAACGATTTTAATTTTATCGCCACGACCGTGCTGAACTACTTCCGCAGTTACTTTACCGCCAGCTACTAGAGGTGCACCAACAGTGATTTCTTCACCATTAGCAATCATAAGAACGTTGTCGAAATCAACTGTTGCGCCAGTCTCAACGTCTAATTTTTCCAAGCGAAGAGTTTGACCTTCACTTACACGGTGTTGTTTACCACCAGATTGGAAAACAGCGTACATATTTTACTCCGCTACTTTCGCACTACCATTTATTTTGTTTACTCAACAATTTTGGTGTGCGTTAAACTTGTCATCAATAGGGCGTGGATTCTACGCGAATGATTTCAATCTGACAACCCAAAAATGAAGAAAAATGATGAAAAGATCGCCGACGTGCTCATTAAGCTATAAGGAGATAATTTTCGACTGTATTGCTAACCCCATTTTAGTGTATTATTTAGTTAATCACTTATTATAATGAAGCCTGATTTAGGCCCTAACCTTGCTGGAAGAATAATGGATTTTAAAGCTATTCAAGCCCTAACGGCTGATGACATGGCAATCGTTAATGAGACCATCTTAGCTCAACTCAACTCAGATGTTGCGTTAATCAACCAACTTGGTTTTTACATTGTTAGTGGCGGTGGAAAACGCCTACGCCCAGTTCTTGCCATTTTATCAGCTAAAGCACTTGGATATGAAGGCAAAGACCACACAATGGCAGCCGCTTTTATTGAATTTATTCATACCGCTACCCTCTTACATGATGATGTTGTTGATGAATCAGACATGCGCCGCGGTAAAGCAACGGCAAATGCCGAGTTTGGAAATGCAGCAAGTGTATTGGTTGGTGATTTCATCTATACCCGCTCTTTCCAAATGATGACAAGCTTAGGATCTATAAAGATCCTTAGCCTAATGAGTGAAGCTGTAAATGTGATCGCTGAAGGCGAAGTACTTCAATTAATGAACTGTAACGATCCTAATACGACTGAAGAAAGTTATATGCAGGTGATCTATTCTAAGACAGCTCGCCTATTTGAAGCAGCAACGCAGATCGGTGCGATCCTAAATGATGCGCCACAAGAGATCGAAACCGCACTTCAAAACTACGGCAAATATCTAGGGACTGCTTTTCAGTTAATTGATGATGTCATGGATTACACCTCTGATGGTGAAGACATGGGTAAAAACGTCGGTGATGATCTTGCAGAAGGAAAACCTACGTTACCATTACTACATGCAATGAAATATGGTAATGAAGAACAAGCAGCAATGATCTGTGAAGCTATAGAAAAAGGAAATGGACTAGATAAACTAGAACCTATCCTAGCTTGTATGAAAGAAGTCGGTTCATTAGAGTACACAAAACAAAAAGCAGATGAAGAAGCAGATAAAGCGATTGCTGAATTAGCCATTCTTCCTGAATCAGATTACAAAGAAGCACTAAAAGCATTAGCGCACCTAGCCGTTAAACGCAGTAAATAATCCACAGTTTTTCTTTCAAACATAATAAAGGGGCAGATAGTTAAACTATCTGCCCCTTTTTCTTTCAATTAATGTCTAATTATCGCTTATTGAACAAACTCTTCGCCAATTTTGATGTCGCCTCTTAGCGTATCTAGCATACTTTCTAACGCTTCTTGTTCAAATGCGCTTAGCTCACCATAAGATTGAATTTCTTCAACCCCATTTTTACCAAGTAGAATTGGTTGTGCGAAGAAACGAGCATGTTCACCATTACCTTCAACATAAGCACATTCAACAACACCAGCTTCACCACTTAATGCTTTTACTAGTGACAAACCAAAACGACATGCCGCTTGGCCCATAGATAATGTTGCAGAACCACCACCCGCTTTAGCTTCAACAACTTCAGTTCCTGCATTTTGAATACGCGGGGTTAACGCTGCAACTTCTTCAGCAGTAAACTCAACACCTTCAACTTGAGAAAGAAGAGGCAAGATAGTAACACCAGAGTGACCACCAATTACTGGAACACGGATCTCGCCTGGATCTTTGTCTTTTAATTCTGCAACGAACGTTTCTGAACGGATCACATCAAGTGTTGTTACACCGAATAATTTATTTTTATTATATACGCCTGCTTTTTTTAGTACTTCAGCAGCAATCGCAACTGTTGTATTAACAGGGTTTGTAATAATACCAATACATGCTTTTGGACAAGTAACTGCAATTTTTTCAGTTAATGACTTCACAATACCTGCATTGATATTAAATAGATCTGAACGATCCATTCCAGGCTTACGAGCAACACCTGCAGAAATTAAAACAACATCAGCTCCCTCAAGCGCAGGAGTTGGATCTTCACCACAATAACCTTTAATAGATACAGGGGTTGGGATATGACTTAGATCTGCAGCAACACCTGGTGTTACAGGTGCTATATCATAAAGAGCAAGATCTGAACCCGCTGGTAGGCGGTTCTTAAGAAGTAGTGCTAACGCTTGTCCGATGCCTCCTGCGGCGCCAATAACAGCAACTTTCATGTTCGTTCTCCTTGAGTGGTAGAGGTATATTTTTATTATGAATTTACTTTCAAACTAAAAACGACGTTATAGTAAGCTCAAATGAAATTCAATCCTATTCGCTTCGCTTTGCGACCTTACGCAATGACATACCATTCGTGCTACAAATTCATCACTATTTTACTCCTGCCTCACAACCATTCTTTCAAATTCACCAACAGAATAAGGGTCTATTGATAAAAAGTAGCTAATCACAGAAATACGATTTTGATTTGGTTATAGATAAATAATTATGCGAGAATAGTAGGAATTATTGCAAAAAGAATCAAAACAGTATGCGAAATAATGAAAAGCAAGAACGATTAGTTAAAGAATTTAAATCTATTCTTAAAGCGGAACGATTTGGTTCGCAAGGTGAGATTGTCGATGCACTTCGTATTGCAGGTTTCGATAATATTAATCAATCCAAAGTATCACGAATGCTAACCAAATTTGGTGCAGTTCGTACTCGTAATGCCAAAATGGAAATGGTGTATTGCCTACCAATTGAACTTGGCGTGCCTACGGTTTCAAGCTCTCTTCGTGAACTTGTAATGGATATTGATTATAACAGTGCGCTTGTTGTTATTCACACAGGTCCAGGAGCTGCTCAACTTATTGCTCGCTTGTTAGACTCTTTAGGGAAAGCGGAAGGCATTTTAGGTGTTGTTGCTGGCGATGATACTATTTTTATCACCCCAACAAGAACGATTGATGTGACTGAATTATTTGATTCAGTGTGCGACTTATTTGAATACTCAGTTTAAACTTAACTAAATACCTCTCAACATCAGAGCATTTTATGAATTAATAAAGTGCTCTTATTCATCATTCTACCGACTCCCCATAGTTCAAAATGTTATTAAACTGATGCTGATAAGCCAATAATAGCTATTATTAACCCTGTCATTAGTTAGTTATTTCACACTTTTGATAGTTTTTATTTAACATCATTTTAAAAGTAACTCATTAATTTGCTATCATTTACTTGCCATTTCCGTAACAGGAAACGAAAACACTTAATTAAAAGTGAATAAATACTGATTTTTTATTTAATCTTGTCATTACAAGGTATGCAATTAAAAATCATACAATAAAGGAAGGGAATAACATGGCACTAAGTAAAGCGATTAAAACCACAGCTGTTGCTGCTGCAATGGTTGTAGCTGGTATGGGTACAGCAAGCGCTCAAGAATTTATCACAATAGGTACAGGTTCAGTGACTGGGGTTTACTACCCAACTGGCGGTGCTATTTGTAAATTAGTGAATAAAGATCGTAAAGAACACAATGTTCGCTGCTCTGTTGAATCAACTGGCGGGTCAATCTATAACGTAAATACCATTCGCTCTGGTGAACTGGATTTTGGTATCGTTCAATCAGATTGGCAGTTCCATGGTTACAACGGCACAAGCAAATTTGAAGCTCAAGGCCCTTACAAGAAACTGCGTGCAATGTTCTCTCTTCATACAGAACCTTTTAATATTATCGCTCGTACCGATTCAGGCATTAACAATGTTGCAGACCTTGAAGGCAAACGCGTAAACATTGGTAACCCTGGCTCTGGTGACCGCGCAACCATGGGCGTTGTAATGGATGCGATGGGTTGGACTAACGATAGCTTTAAGCTCGCTTCTGAACTAAAAGGGTCTGAGCGTTCACAAGCACTTTGTGATAACAAAATTGATGCCTTCATCTACATGGTTGGACACCCAAATGGTTCAATCAAAGAAGCAACCACTTCTTGTGATGCAAAACTAGTGTCAGCAACCGGTCCTAAAATCGATAAAATCGTTGCAGACAACCCTTACTATGCATATAGCACAGTACCTGCAGGTATGTACCGCGGTACTGAAGGTGATGTAAACAGCTTTGGTGTTGCAGCAACTATGGTAACAACTTCTGATGTTTCTGATGAAGTGGCTTACAGCGTAGCAAAAGCGGTATTTGAAAACTTTAATACCTTTAAGCGTTTGCACCCGGCATTTGCAACATTGAAAAAAGAAGACATGGTTAAGTCAGGTCTTTCTATCCCACTTCACCCAGGTGCTGTGAAATACTACAAAGAAGTTGGTCTACTAAAATAGCCTTTCTTCAACACTGCGCTACTCTTTACAGGTAGCGTAACTATCAACCAAAGAGGCCATGTGGTCTCTTTGGTTCTTCGCAATATCCCTGATCTTTCCATACAACGGATAACTACCAATAATAAAACGGATTTGAAGATCAGCTCTTTCTAGCCTACACATTGGCTTATATTCAGTAATCTAATGCTTAATAATTGAGTGTTAAATTCGAGCATCACTAAGGAAAAGTACATGACGCAGTCGTCAAATACGTCACAAGATGTGCAAGAAATGGTGGCCCAATCGGACACTGGTGCACGTTCACCACAAGGATTATCTGGCCGTATTTTATGGTTTGTTCCATTATGTTGGTCTCTGTTCCAACTTTGGTATGCTTCCCCTTTACCGTTCATTTTTGATTTCGGCATACTCAATGATACAGAGGCTCGCTCAATACATTTAGCTTTCGCTATTTTTTTAGCTTTTACCGCTTATCCTGCTCTTAAAAACTCACCAAGAGATCGTATTCCTGCGATAGATTGGGCTCTTGCCTTTGCTGGCAGTTTCTCAGCTGCTTATATTTATATCTTCTATACTCAATTAGCTGAGCGTTCTGGCGCACCAACGCCCCCCGATATTATTGCCTCTGTTGTTGGTATGATACTGTTGCTTGAAGCAACTCGACGTGCTTTAGGCCCCCCACTAATGGTGGTTGCAGCCGTATTCTTACTTTACACCTTTGCCGGCCCTCATATGCCAGATGTAATTGCACATAAAGGGGCAAGTTTAAACAAAGCAATGTCACATCTATGGTTAACAACTGAAGGTGTTTTTGGCGTTGCACTAGGTGTATCAACCTCTTTTGTTTTCTTATTTGTTTTATTTGGTGCCATGCTAGAAAAAGCTGGTGCTGGAGCTTACTTTATTAAAGTCGCTTTCTCTCTACTTGGTCATATGAAAGGCGGCCCTGCAAAAGCGGCGGTCGTGGCTTCAGGCTTATCAGGTTTAGTTTCTGGTTCATCAATTGCTAACGTAGTAACCACTGGTACGTTTACTATTCCATTAATGAAACGTGTGGGTTTTCCTGGAACAAAAGCGGGCGCAGTTGAAGTTGCAGCCTCAACTAACGGTCAACTTACTCCACCTATCATGGGAGCGGCGGCGTTCTTAATGGTGGAATACGTCGGTATCTCTTATGTAGAAGTGATTAAAGCCGCATTACTCCCTGCTTTAATTTCTTATATTGCGCTACTTTACATCGTTCATCTTGAAGCTTGTAAAGCAGGTATGACAGGCCTTCCACGTCGCCATACGCCAACCTTAGTCCATAGCCTGCTTTCCTTTACTGGTACTATTCTAGGGCTTTGTGTCATTAGTGCAGCGGTTTACTATGGTATTGGTTGGACAAAAGATGTCTTCGGTGATGCTGCAACACCGATTGTAACGATCGCATTACTGCTCTCTTATGTGGGCTTGGTTAGCATATCTGCAAAATACCAAGAGCACGCAATGATGGCGATTGATGAAGAGTTAACTGAAGTTCCTGACCCTGGTCCAACGATCAAATCAGGCCTACACTTCTTATTGCCTATCGTTGTATTAGTATGGTGTCTAACTGTAGAGCGCTTCTCTCCTGGTTTGTCTGCATTTTGGGCTTCCGTATTTATGATCTTTATCCTACTGACTCAACGCCCTTTAATTGCTTTCTTTTCAAAGCAAGGCAATCTCGTTGAACAAGTGAAACAGGGAGTTGATGATTTACTAGAAAGCCTAGTCTCTGGTGCTCGAAATATGATCGGCATCGGTGTAGCTACTGCTGCTGCAGGTACGGTTGTAGGTGTTGTAACCTTAACGGGTATTGGCCTAGTCATGACTGACTTTGTTGAGTTTATCTCTGGTGGTAGCATCATTCTTATGCTGTTATTTACCGCAGTGATCAGCTTGATTTTAGGAATGGGGTTACCAACGACGGCAAACTACATTGTAGTATCAACGCTGATGGCGCCAGTTATTGTGACTCTAGGCGCTGCACACGGTCTGATCATCCCATTAATCGCTGTTCACTTATTTGTATTCTACTTTGGTATTCTTGCTGATGATACGCCACCTGTAGGTCTTGCGGCTTTCGCAGCTGCTGCGATTGCAAAATCTGACCCTATTCGTACTGGTATTCAAGGATTCACTTACGATATTCGTACCGCTATTTTACCTTTCATGTTTGTTTTCAATACTCAGCTTTTGTTGATGGGCATTGATTCTTGGTGGCATTTAGCACTTACCATCATGTCTTCAGTGATTGCAATGTTAACCTTCTCAGCCGCAACACAAGGCTGGTGGTTCACCAAAACGAAATGGTGGGAAGTCGTCTTACTTTTACTAATCACATTCTCACTGTTCCGTCCTGGCTATTGGTGGGATCAAATCTATCCAGCTAAAGATTATCATCAGGGTATTGAGATCGCTCAAATTGCTGAGGGGTTAAATGTGGGACAATCACTGACATTAGAAGTAACAGGACAAAACCTCGAAGGTGATGTCATCAGCAAAACAGTTCGCTTACCTTTTGATGATCGAGCGGTTACTGGTGATGATCGCGTGAGCTCTATGGGTCTAATGTTATCTGAAGTGGATAATAAAATGATTGTAGATATGGTTGAATTTGGCAGTCCAGCCGAAGCTTCTGGAATTGATTTTGACTGGGAAATAAAGAATGTAGTGCTTGATGCTGACCGTCCTCTAAAAGAGTGGGTATTTGTACCAACATTACTTCTGCTGTTTGCACTAGGCTTTAATCAGCGTCGCCGAGCAAAAAAGGAAAACTTAGCGGCATAAATTAATGAATGGAATCTAGGGGAGTCACTCTCCCCTTATTAGGTAATAAAATCATGTATAAGCAAATATTGGTTCCAGTAGATTTAAATGAAAAAGGCTTTGCTGATAAAGCGGTTGAGTTAGCAGTTTGGCATGCAAAACAATCTAATGCTGAGCTGCATTTATTAAATGTATTACCGGGCATTCATATGTCGATGGTCTCGACCTACTTCCCTAAAGATGCCGCGAAAAAAATGAAAGAAGATGTCTCCGCTCAATTAAACGAATTTGCAGCAAAATTTGTTGATGAAGAGGTGGTATATAAAGTTCACGTATCTGAAGGAAAGCCTTATGTCACAATCTTAGATTATGCTGAACGTTTAGGCGCTGACTTAATCGTTATGCCAAGCCATAAGCGCTCAAAAATCGATAAAGTGATGTTAGGTTCAGTAGCAAGTAAGGTCGTTGATAACTCAACAATTAATGTGATGGTTGTAAAGCCTCAAGGCTAAACATTCTGAGGAAATTCAGTTCGAGACGCAAAATCTCGAACTGAATATATCTAATTAAGATGATTTCAGTGTTTTATAATCTGGTAGTTTTCTTGTTGGATCATAAATAGAAAACATCATCTCTTGAGCTTCGGGATGAAAATCACAAGGAACAAAAATAGAACGAACCCAATCCGATTTGGGATGGTAAAAGCTCAATTCAGCCGCGTGCAACTCCAAACGAGAAGAGAAATTTTTCGCTTCCTCATTCGCATAAAATTCATCCCCTACTATTGGATGCCCAATAGATAACATGTGTACTCGTAATTGATGCGAACGTCCAGTGATTGGTAGCAACCGAACAATCGTCGTTTTCTCTTCACGCCTCACCACTTGATAGCGAGTTTGAGAAGGCTTGCCATGCTCAAAACAGACTTTCTGTTTCGGTCTTTTTTCCCAATCACAAATTAAAGGTAGGTCAATTTCACCTTCATCTTGCTCAATATGCCCCCATACTCGCGCATAATAAATTTTGTGCGTTAGGCGGTATTGAAACTGTTTTTTTAAATGACGTTCGCTGTATTTATTCATTGCAAACAACATTAACCCTGACGTAGACATATCTAAACGATGTACAACTTGAATATCAGGGAATTCAACCTTTAAACGGCTCCACATACTATCGTAGTGCTCAGGAGCTCGGCCAGGTACAGATAATAAACCAGATGGCTTGTTTACCACTAAAATAGATTCATCTTGATAAACAATATCTATCCATGGATCTTGTGGTGGTAAATATTCTAGCATTGCCATGTTTATACTCACTCTAGGCATGCTCTCTGAAACATACCATTCTTCAGAGAGCATTACGTTACTTAATTATGGCTCACTACAATTAGACGTAATGAATCTAATTGGACTTGTGCTTTACCAATATAACCAGATAATTCGCTGATTTGAGTTTCAATTTGAGTTAACTCTTCATCACGAATATTTGGGTTTACTGCTTTTAATGCTTGTAAGCGTTCTAGCTCTGCATTTAAGGCATTTTTCATCTCAGTATTCGCATCAACACGAACCGCTTCAATACGATCTTCAATACTTACTTCAGCCTTATCAATTAACGCATGAATTTCTTTTTGTACCGAATTGACAAGCTTACTTGCCATATGACGGTTTACAGGGCTTAACTGACGGTTAAAGCTTTCAAACTCAACTTGAGCAGATAAGTCATTCCCTTTACCATCCATCATTAGGCGGATCGGTGTTTTCGGTAAGAAGCGACCAATGCCACTTTGCTTAGGCGCTTGTGCATCCACCACATAAACGAGTTCAAGCAATAATGTTCCTGCAGGTAGCGCTTTATTTTTCAATAAAGAAACCGCTGTAGCCCCTACTCCTTCAGTTAATACTAAATCAATACCACCTTGGATCATTGGGTGCTCCCAGCTGATCAAGTTCATGTCTTCACGAGACAATGCTGTTTCACGATCAAAGGTAATGGTACAACCTTCATAAGGTAAACCTGGGTAGCTCGATACCAACATGTTTTCTGCTGGTGTTACTACAATTGCGTTTTCACCTTTATCGTCTTGATTTAAACCAATGGTATCAAACAGATTTAAAGCAAAGTTAACCAGATTAGTATCACCATCGGTCGCTGCAATTTTCTCTGCAATCTCTTTTGCTTTATCGCCACCATTAGAATGCACTTCTAATAAACGGTCACGACCTTGCTCTAACTGGGCTTTTAGCTCTTTGTTTAATGCTGCTGACTCTTCAATCAATGGCTCCAAACCATCTGATTTACCTGTCGCTAGAATTGAGATAATCGCATCTGAGAATTTATCATACACCGCACGTCCCGTTGGGCAGGTTTCACCAAAGGCATTCAAACCTTCATCAAACCAACGTGCTAGTAACTCTTGAGATGTACCTTGTAGGTACGGAACATGAATATCGATATCACGTTTTTGACCAATACGATCCAAACGGCCAATACGTTGCTCAAGAAGATCTGGGTTAAACGGCAAATCAAACATGACAAGTTGATTAGCAAACTGGAAGTTACGACCTTCAGAGCCAATTTCAGAACAGATCAGAACCTGTGCGCCGCCTTCTTCTTGTGCGAAATAAGCGGCTGCTTTATCACGCTCAATGATAGACATGCCTTCATGGAAAACCGTACCACGAATACCTTCACGCTCACGCAGTGCTTGCTCTAATTGCAATGCAGTGGAAGCACGAGATGCAATAATTAGCACCTTCTCATTACGGTTTTCTTTTAGTAATTCAAGTAACCAGTTAACACGTGGATCAAACTGCCACCACGTCGCACTATCACCTTCGAACTCTTGGAAGATCTCTTCTGGATAAAGCATCTTCATCGCACGCGCTTCATCCGTCATGCGACCGCCCATCATCGTTGCCACACGCATAGACGTTGCATACTGAGAAGGTAAAGGCATTGGCATTAAATTAAGATTACGCTGTGGGAAACCTTTAATCGCAGCACGAGTATTACGGAATAGCACTCGACCTGTACCATGGCGATCCATTAAATTATCAACTAACTCTTGACGAGCTTGCGCTTGCTCTTCTTCAGAAGTTGAGGACTCAATAATTCTAAACAGAGGTTCCGCATCTTGCTCAGAAAGCAGATCTGCAATGCGATTTTTAGATTCGTTAGATAGCGTATCACCACTCATTAATGCGGTAACCGCATCAGCAACAGGTTGATATTGGCGCTCTTCTTCAACAAACGCATCGTAATCATAGAAACGATCAGGATCTAACAAACGTAAGCGAGCAAAGTGACTTTCATGGCCTAATTGCTCTGGTGTTGCAGTTAGCAGTAAAACACCTGCAGTCTCTTCTGCAATTGCTTCAATTACTTGGTATTCACGACTTGGTTTAGTTTGGTTCCACTCAAGGTGATGCGCTTCATCGACCACAAGTAAATCCCAATCCGCTTCAACAACTTGTTCGAAACGACGCTTACTCTTACGAATAAAATCTAATGAACACAATACAAACTGCGCAGTATCAAATGGGTTTTCAGAATCGGCATAAGCTTCAACGCAACGTTCTTCATCAAAGATAGAAAAATGCAGGTTAAAACGACGCATCATTTCAACTAACCACTGATGCTGTAGTGTTTCAGGAACCACGATTAACACACGCTCAGCACGGCCAGACAGCACTTGCTGGTGAATGATCATACCCGCTTCAATCGTTTTACCTAGACCAACTTCATCAGCCAATAAAACTCGTGGCGCATAACGACGGCCCACTTCGTGTGCAATGAATAACTGGTGCGGAATTAAGCCTGCACGCATACCACACAAACCACGCATTGGGTTTTTATGTTGTTCGTATTGATTTTGCAGCGCACGGAAGCGCAGCGCAAAACGATCCATACGATCAATTTGACCTGCAAATAATTTATCTTGAGGCTTATTAAAGCGGATCTGATGGCTTAGTAATGTTTCACGAAGAACAACATTCGCTTCATCAGTATCGACACGAGTTCCGATATAAGTAAGTAGACCGCCATCTTCGATAACGTCTTCGACTTCAAGTGACCAGCCCTCATGGCTTTCAATTGTATCTCCCTTATTGAACATCACTCGGGTAACGGGTGCATCGTGTCTTGCGTATAAACGATTTTCTTCTGATGCGGCAAAAAGTATCGATACGGTTCTATCGTCAACCGCAACTACGGTTCCTAAACCCAAATCACTTTCTGTATCACTGATCCAACGTTGGCCCAAAGCAAATGACATAGTGGTAACACACCTCAAAATTAATTTATTTTATATAGAGTGAGAATTTTAGAACCAAGAATAACAGCCTAAAATGGCGAGGTTCAAAAGGGCGCTAATGTTACTGTATGACAGCACATAGGTCACGCCCATTTATCATAAAAATGAGTGTAGTAGATTATACTCAATTTGAGATGAAAAAGTTTATTTAACGGCCTTTAAATAACTAACTAATTCTAATGGATGCTCTTGTATGGCGAGTGCCGACACTTCACCAAAACTCAATACTTTGTGCTGACATACAAAAGCATAATGAGAAGCTAATGCCTTTGCATCTTGTAAGCTATGCGTCACCATTAAGACGGTTAATTGTTGCTCTTCAATCAAGCGCTGAATTAACCCGATCATTTCTTCTCTTAGCATAGGGTCAAGCGCTGAGAAGGGTTCATCTAATAATAAAACAGGTTTCTTTTGCACTAAACAACGAGCCAAAGCCACTCGCTGCTTTTGCCCGCCCGATAACTGCTCAGGTAAACGTTGTAATAACTCATCAACCCCTACCTGCTGAGCCGCTTGAATAACCCGTTTTTTTTCTGTTTCGTTTAAGCGTAGATTAGGTTTAATACCCAAGCTAATATTATCGACAACAGAAAGGTGAGCGAATAAATTGTGTTCTTGAAATAGCATAGACAATGGACGTTGATGAGGTGCTTGTGACAGTAACGATTCATTGTTAATCGTAATATCACCCGATTCAGGGCTAATAAACCCCGCCAATAAACTTAGTAATGTACTTTTCCCCGCCCCACTTGGACCAAGAATTGCCACTACATCGCCTTTATTTACCTCTAAATCAAACTCAAATAATTCTGAATGATATCGGTATTTCACCTCTGAAAAGTTCAGCATTACAATTCACCTTTATGATTTTTTTTAGAGGAGAATAACCACTCTACGACACTAAACACACCAATACTTAATAACAACAGACTCAAAGAGACCACCGCGGCAGCTTCCATTTGATAGCTTCCTAATAATTGAAACAGATACAAAGGCAATGTTCGAAACTCTTGACTACCAAACAAAGCTATCGCACTTAAGTCACCAATCGACATGATAAAGGCAATCGCAAAGGCATGAGCCATGGGTTTTCTTAATGCCCGCCATTCAATCAATCGAAAACGAGTAAAACCATAAAGCCCTAAACTGGCTGATAATAGTTGATACTGCTGCGCTATATGCAACAGAGGTTGAGCGAGTGTTTTTATCACATACGGCAAAGCCATCAGCGCATTCACCACAACAACTATCCAGATAGCCATTGAAAATACATCGGTTATGTTTCTCAATAACAAAAATAATCCAGTGCTAATCACCAAGCCTGGAGTGACTAAGATCATCGTTCCTATCAGATCTAATTTATCTGCCCATAAGCATTTCTGTTTTAATCTTAATGCTCTAGTAGTGTGCAATAATATCACCCCAAACATCATCGCTAATACCGCAGCCCCTAAAGCGACTATCAATGAATTTGCCAGTGCTAACCAAAACTCCGGCGAACTAAACACCTTTATCAATTCTGAATTTAAGCCACTGAATACGACCATTAATAATGGTGGTAATAAAAAAAATATTAATAAGATTATCCACCCTCTATCCCACCACTTCTCTTGTGTTGAATCTTGATACAACACAGCTTGAGCGATAGAAGCAGAATCAACAGCAAGCGATTTAGAAAAACGTTGAATAAATAAAGAAAGCACGCCACATAACAGCATCTGCCATAAAGCTAAAATAGCGCCCGACTGTAAATCAAAATCAAATTTAATCGCTTGGTAAATAGCCAGTTCAATGGTGGTTGATTTTGGTCCTCCACCTAACGCCATTACCGTTGCAAAGCTGGTGAAACAAAGCATAAAAACTAAGCCTGCAACATGAGGTAACTGTTGCTTTACTCTCGGCCACGCTAATAAACGATATTTACTCCAACCCGTTAACCCTAAATGCGCCGCTAATTGGTGTTGCTCAGCAGGGATTGAATCTAAGCTTTGTAAAAATAAACGAGTTGCAAAAGGATAATTGAAAAAAACATGCGCGAGTAAAATGCCATTAAGGCCATAAATTGAAAATGGTAAAGAATAACCAAACCATTGAAATAGAGCAGCGATTAACCCGCTATTACCGTAAATAGAAAGTAGGCCAAAAACACCAACCAATACAGGCAAAACAAGCGTGGTTGCACAAAGTTTAAGTAAGAGACTTCGTCCTTTAAATTGGCGACGTGATAACGCATATGCAGTAGGAATCGCCAAACTGACACTGAACAACGTAGAAAGGAATGCTTGGTATAAGCTGAACTGAGTAATATAGCGATAATAAGGATCAAACCAAATTAAGCTTAAATCCAAACTTGGTGATGCTAAAAAGAGAGCGCTTATCGCCCCACCAACAAAGCCAATAATGACAATTGCGATTACATATCCCAATAAAGGAACAGAGTTATAAGAAGAAGTGTTTTTCATCATTGCCAAAAGAAAGGAGCACATCGGTACTCCTTATATCAAATTAAAATGTTAAGGCGTGTTGCCACTCTCGGATCCATGATTTACGTTGCTGCGAGATCTCTTGAGAACTGAATGACAAGGCTTTGCTAGGAACCGTCAGGCTATCGAAACCTTGAGGTAGTACAACATCCGTCACAGGATACATCCAGTTTCCAGTTGGCATTGCTGATTGGAATTTATCGCTTAAGATAAACGCTAAGAATTCATCCGCCAGTGCATTATTTTTAGTATTTTTTACTTTAGCCGCTACTTCAACTTGAGTGTAGTGCCCTTCAGAAAAATCAGCCGCTGCAAATTTGTCCTCCTTTTCTGCAATCAAGTGATACGCAGGAGAAGTGGTATAAGAGAGAACTAAATCAGACTCCCCTTCTAAGAACATACTGTAAGCTTCAGACCACCCTTTTGTAACAGTAACGGTTTTTTTCGCTAACTGCTTCCACGCTTGTGGTGCTTCATCACCATAAACCGATTTCATCCAAAGTAATAAACCTTGGCCCGGTGTTGATGTTCTTGGATCTTGATAAATCACCTTTAGATCATCACGCTGCTCGACTAGCTCTTTTAAGCTTTTAGGCGGATTTGCTACTTTTTCTTTATTATAAACAAACGCAAAGTAACCGAAATCATAAGGAACAAACGTAGTGTCATTCCAACCACCCGGTAAAGTAACGGAATCAGTATTCACTTGATGCTGAGCTAATAGCCCTGTCGCTTTCGCTTCTGCCATTAAGTTGTTATCTAATCCTAAGACGATATCTGCTTTGGCATTTTTTCCTTCTAATCGAAGACGATTTAAAATAGACACACCATCATCAAGTGCAACCAAGTTTAAATCACAGCCACATTGCGCTTCAAAAGCCGCCTCAATCGTTGGGCCAGGGCCCCAATCAGCCGCAAAAGAATCATAAGTATAAACAGTTAACGTTTTGGTTTCTGCTGCTGAAACAGCAAAAGAAGTTGCCGCAGCAATAGCTAAGGCACTTGGTAATAGTTTAAGAGAAGAGGAAATAGAAAGAGTGTTCATTGTGTGCGCTTACATCCTTTTGAGCGGCACAGAATTAAGGTGATATTCTCTAGGAGGATGTCATCTCAATCCCTACGCCAGCATTATCTGAGTCAGGTAGTACGGGTTTAAGTAAGTATTATCCAATCCTTACTAATCTCAGCGAATACCTACTAAAAAAAGCTGGTATCTATTGCTCCCCGATGAGAAGCGATATTGTATGTGTGAATCAAGCAATGAGCCAGAGGTTTTCTCTAAGCATATTGATTATATCAACGGTGATCGTATCCCCAACGTGGAACTAATCCTTGCTCAACCCCAAGGTGGTCCAAAATTCTCGCCACCATAAAATCAATTAAGTCTTCTATTGATTGAGGTTGATGATAAAAACCCGGGGCTGCCGGCATGATTGTCGCACCCATTTGAGATAGCTTTAACATATTCTCTAGATGTAATGTAGAAAATGGCGTTTCACGAACAACAAGAATCAGTTGTCCTCGTTCTTTTAACACCACATCCGCAGCACGCTCTATTAAGTTATCTGAAATACCATGAGCAATTGATGCCACACTCCCTGCCGAGCATGGACACACTATCATTTGTTTTGGTGCAGCAGAACCAGAAGCAACTGGAGAGAACCAATCTTCTTTGCCACACACGGTTAAATTATCCGCATTACAACCAAGGCGCTCAACTAAGGCAGCCTTCATTGCATCAGGGCCGCTTGGGAGCTTCAAATTATGCTCTGTCGCCATCACCACACGAGCCGCTGACGATATTAAAAAATAAACGTGATAATCTGCCGCCAATAAACATTCAAGCAAGCGTAGACCATAGGGCGCACCAGATGCGCCTGTCATTGCTAAAGTAATCGATCTCTTTTCAGATTTCATTGTTGGTTTAACTTCTCAAGTAATTTTCCGTGAATGCCTTCAAAACCACCGTTACTCATTACCAATATTTGATCGCCCGGTTGCGCTTCGGCCACAATCATATCCACAAAAACATCAATATTGTTATGAGTATAAGCAGGCTGAGTACATTGCTGTGCAACCTCATCAACAGACCAAGAAATATTGTCTGGTTGAAACAGGTAAACCGCATCAGCCGCCTGTAAAGAGGCCGCTAATGTGTCTTTGTGCACCCCGAGTTTCATGGTACTTGAACGTGGCTCTAATACCGCGATAATTTTCTTATCACCCACTTTATTACGTAGACCACCTAAAGTGAGATCAATCGCAGTGGGATGATGAGCAAAATCATCATAAACCGTCACTCCATTCACCTCACCTTTGAACTCAAGGCGACGCTTAGTATTAATAAACTTACCTAACGCTTCACAAGCTAAATCAGGAGTAACACCAACATGTCGAGCAGAAGCGACAACCATCAATGCATTACTGACATTATGATCACCGACTAAACTCCAATTAACTTGCCCTACATTCTCACCTTCAAAATAGACATCAAATACGCTGCCATCTTTTTCTAGCTTTATAGCCTTCCACTGACCATCTTCGCCTGTAAATTCAAGCTCGCTCCAGCAACCTTGATCTAACACTTGCTCAAGTGGTTTATCTAATTTTGGTGCAAAAATACGACCTGTACTTGGAACCGTTCTAATTAAATGATGAAATTGACGTTGAATTGCAGCAAGATCATCAAAAATATCAGCATGATCAAACTCTAAATTATTTAATACAAGGGTACGTGGGCGATAATGAACAAACTTAGAACGCTTATCAAAAAAAGCACTGTCATACTCATCTGCTTCGACCACAAAAAACATACTTTCGCCTAATCGAGCCGACTCTCCGAAATTACCAAGTACACCACCGACTAAAAAACCTGGCTTATAACCGCATTCTTCAAGTACCCATGTCAACATACTTGCCGTGGTTGTTTTACCATGAGTACCAGCAACTGCCATCACCCAACGATCTTGCAACAAAAACTCTTGCAACCATTGTGGGCCTGAAGTGTATTTCAGGTTCTTATCTAAGACATACTCAACACATGGATTTCCACGACTCATTGCATTACCAATTACGACAAGGTCTGGCGCGGGGTCTAACTGACTCGGATCAAATCCTTGGATAATCTCAATGCCTTGAGATTCTAATAACGTGCTCATTGGAGGATAAACGTTAGCATCGCACCCAGTGACTTTATGCCCAAGCTGACGGGCTAATGTTGCAGCACCTCCCATGAAGGTGCCACAGATACCAAGGATATGAATATGCATAATTACAACCGTCTTATTTATTAAATTAGTAAGCAACTTCAATTCAAAGTTACTTCAATACTCTTAAAAAGTTCTATGTTATAGAATGAATTACAGCAAACAGTAACACAACCACTGTAAAAATAAATCAGTACCTAACCCTACTTACCATTGATATCAAATAACAGAGAATTAAAGGAATAACTATGTCTGAAATAAGAACCCTCGGTGAATTTATTGTTGCCAAGCAACATGACTTCCCTCATGCAAGTGGAGAGCTTTCTTCCCTTATTGGTTCAATTAAATTGGCTGCTAAAATTGTAAACCGTGAGATAAATAAAGCGGGGCTGGTTGATATCACTGGTGCTTCGGGTGAAGAAAATGTTCAGGGAGAACAGCAACAAAAGCTCGATCTTTACGCCAATGATAAATTCAAGGCGGCATTAGAAAATCGTGGGCAAGTTTGTGGTGTTGCAAGTGAAGAAGAAGATGAAGCTGTCGCATTTAATAAAGCATTAAATAAAGACGCTAAATACGTGGTATTAATGGACCCACTAGATGGGTCATCAAATATTGATGTTAATGTATCTGTAGGGACTATTTTCTCTATTTATCGCCGTATTTCACCGATTGGTACGCCTCCTACAGAAGAAGATTTCCTACAACCAGGAAGCCAACAAGTTGCTGCAGGTTATATTATTTATGGTTCATCAACCATGTTGGTATATAGCACAGGAAATGGCGTTCATGGCTTTACCTATGACCCATCGCTTGGTGTCTTCTGTTTGTCTCATGAAGATATGAAGATCCCTAAAGATGGTAATATTTATTCTATCAACGAAGGGAACTACATCCGCTTTCCTGAAGGGATAAAACAATACTTAAAATACTGCCAAGAAATAAGGCCTGAAGATAATCGACCATATACATCTCGTTATATTGGTTCTTTAGTTGCTGACTTCCATAGAAATTTATTAAAAGGCGGTATTTATCTTTACCCAAGCACTCAAGCTTACCCAAATGGAAAGCTACGACTACTTTATGAATGCAACCCTATGGCAATGTTGATTGAAGAAGCAGGAGGTAAGGCGACAGATGGTGAGCAGCGTATTCTTGATATTAAACCTACAGAATTACATCAACGAGTGCCTTTCTTCGTTGGCTCAAGCAACATGGTAGATAAAGTGCAGGACTTTCTTGATGAGTGGCAAGAATAGCCATCAAAATATTTGAATTGATGAAGTAATACGAAATTTCATTTAAACAACATAGTACAAAAACAAAAAAACCGAGTCCTAGGACTCGGTTTTTTCTTGAAACTACTTCTGATTACTCAGCTGCAGCTTCTACTTCTGGGCGATCTACAAGCTCAATGTAAGCCATTGGCGCTTTATCACCTGCACGGAAACCGCACTTCAGAATACGAGTGTAACCACCAGCACGTTGTGCAAAGCGTGGACCTAACTCGGTAAATAGTTTTGCTACAACTTCGTTATCACGAGTGCGAGCAAATGCAAGACGACGGTTAGCAACACTGTCAATCTTAGCTAATGTAATCAAAGGCTCAACTACACGGCGAAGCTCTTTTGCTTTTGGTACAGTCGTCTTGATAATCTCGTGACGAACCAAAGAGCAAGCCATATTGCTAAACATAGCTTTACGGTGGCTGCTGTTGCGGTTGAGTTGACGACCACTCTTACGATGGCGCATGACCTAATCCTTCTAACTAGATAATTAGTGAACTGATTAATCTTCAGCGATAGACGCTGGTGGCCAGTTCTCTAGGCGCATGCCTAAAGAAAGACCACGTGAAGCTAGAACATCTTTAATTTCAGTTAAAGACTTCTTACCAAGGTTTGGCGTTTTAAGTAGCTCAACCTCAGTGCGCTGCACCAGATCACCAATGTAGTGAATCGCTTCTGCTTTCAAACAGTTAGCAGAGCGAACCGTTAGTTCAAGATCGTCTACAGGACGCAGTAGGATCGGATCGAACTCTGGCTTTTCTTCTTTCTCTTCAGGAACTCGTACATCACGAAGATCTACAAATGCATCCAGTTGCTCAGCTAAAATTGTAGCTGCACGACGGATAGCTTCCTCAGGATCAAGCGTACCATTTGTTTCCATATCGATAACAAGCTTGTCTAAGTCAGTACGTTGCTCAACACGTGCCGCTTCAACCGAGTAAGAAATTTTATCTACTGGGCTGTAAGTTGCATCGATAAGCAGACGACCAATTGGACGCTCATCTTCTTCAGTATGGATACGCGCTGTTGACGGTACATAGCCGCGACCACGCTCTACCTTGATTCTCATGCTAATTTCAGCATTGTCATCAGTTAAGTGGCAGATTACATGCTCTGGGTTCGCAATCTCAACATCACCATCATGGGTGATGTCACCTGCAACAACAGGGCCTGCACCAGACTTGTTAAGAGTAATGATAACTTCATCTTTACCCTCAACCTTAACGGCAAGGCCTTTAAGGTTTAGAAGGATTTCAAGGATATCTTCCTGAACACCTTCTTTGGTGCTGTACTCATGTAATACGCCTTCGATTTCTACTTCAGTTACGGCACAACCCGGCATTGAAGATAGTAAAATACGACGTAGAGCGTTACCTAGAGTGTGGCCGAAACCACGCTCTAACGGCTCAAGAGTTACTTTTGCGTGAGTCATGCTAACTTGTTCAATGTCAACAAGACGCGGCTTTAGAAATTCTGTTACAGAACCCTGCATTGTGTCCTCTCTTTATTTAAGCCTTACTTAGAGTAAAGCTCGACGATCAAGTGTTCGTTGATGTCGGCAGACAAATCAGAACGTTCAGGAAGACGCTTAAACGTACCTTCCATTTTGCCAGCATCTACTTCAATCCAAGTTGGTTTTTCGCGTTGTTCAGCAACTTCTAGAGCAGCTTTAATACGTGATTGCTGTTTAGCTTTTTCACGAATAGAAACAACATCGTTCGCCGCAACTTTGAAAGAAGGAACGTTAACTACTTTACCATTAACTAGAATAGACTTATGGCTAACTAGTTGACGAGATTCAGCACGTGTAGCGCCAAAGCCCATACGGTAAACTACGTTATCTAGACGACCTTCAAGAAGTTGAAGTAGGTTTTCACCAGTGTTGCCTTTAATACGAGCAGCATCTTTGTAGTAGTTACGGAATTGTTTTTCTAGAACGCCGTACATACGACGAACTTTTTGCTTCTCACGAAGCTGAACGCCATATTCAGATAGACGACCGCGACGAGCGCCGTGTACACCTGGAGCGTTATCAATTTTACACTTGGTATCGATCGCACGTACACCAGATTTAAGGAATAAATCTGTGCCTTCGCGACGGCTAAGCTTCAGCTTAGGACCCAAATATCTTGCCATGTTCTTTCTCCAATATTCCTAGAAACGAAACTTAAACGCGACGTTTCTTAGGTGGACGACAACCGTTATGAGGGATCGGAGTAGCATCAACAATATTTGTGATGCGGTATCCAGCAGCGTTTAATGCACGGATAGTTGACTCACGACCAGGACCAGGGCCCTTAACCATAACTTCAAGGTTCTTAACGCCATATTCTTTGGCCATTTCACCACAACGCTCAGCAGCAACTTGTGCAGCGAACGGCGTAGATTTACGAGAACCACGGAAACCAGAACCACCTGCAGTAGCCCAAGCTAGTGCGTTACCTTGACGGTCAGTAATGGTTACGATTGTGTTGTTGAAAGAAGCATGGATGTGCGCTACGCCATCCGCTACTTGCTTGCGAACGCGCTTACGAGCGCGAGTAGGTTGTTTTGCCATTGTACTCTCTACCTTATCCGATTATTTTTTGATCGGCTTGCGCGGACCTTTACGGGTACGTGCGTTGGTTTTAGTACGCTGTCCACGTAACGGTAGACTGCGACGGTGACGAAGACCACGATAACAACCAAGGTCCATTAGACGCTTAATGTTCATCGATACTTCACGACGTAGGTCGCCTTCTACAGTGTATTTGGCAACACCATCACGCAGAATATCAATCTGCTCATCATTCAGTTCACTGATCTTAACATTTTCAGCAATACCCACTGCAGCTAAAATAGCTTGAGAGCGAGTCTTACCGATTCCGTAGATCGCTGTTAAAGCGATTACTGCATGTTTATGATCAGGAATGTTAATGCCTGCTATACGGGCCACTATTCACTCCTAGTACTTTTTCTTAAGAAGAGCCGCAACAAAGCCCGTTGAGGATACGTTGCGACTATAACTACTTCTTTTGCACACAAAAGGTAGGCCGAGAATAATACTCGGCCTAACTTAATATATCAAGTAAAAATTTCTGCTAATTAACCTTGGCGTTGCTTATGCTTTGGTTCAACGCAAATTACACGCACAACACCGTTGCGCTTAATAACTTTACAGTTGCGGCAGATTTTTTTAACGGAAGCACGAACTTTCATTGCTAAACTCCGTAAAATTGGAATCTGAAATTAACGGCCGTAGCCTTTCAGATTGGCCTTCTTCAACACGGACTCATACTGTTGAGACATCAGATGAGTCTGAACCTGTGCCATAAAGTCCATGATAACAACAACTACGATTAGTAGGGAAGTACCGCCAAAATAGAAGCGTACGTTCCAAGCTATCATCATAAACTCGGGAATCAGACAGATAAAGGTGATATACATCGCACCAGCTAAGGTTAGACGAGTCATTACTTTATCAATATATTTCGTAGTCTGTTCACCTGGGCGGATTCCGGGTACGAATGCACCAGACTTCTTCAAGTTATCTGCTGTTTCACGCGGGTTAAACACCAACGCTGTATAGAAGAAACAGAAGAAGATAATTGCTGCTGCATAAAGCATTACATATAACGGTTGACCAGGGCTTAACGCCATGGAAACATCAGTTAACCAACCGAATGTTCCTTCACCATTACCACCAAACCACTGAGCCAATGTCCCAGGGAATAGTATAATACTTGATGCAAAAATTGCAGGAATCACACCAGCCATATTTATTTTTAATGGAAGGTGAGTACTTTGAGCTGCAAATACCTTACGGCCTTGCTGACGCTTCGCATAGTTAACGACGATACGACGTTGACCACGCTCCATGAACACTACAAAGTAGATAACTGCAAATGATAAAACTGCAATTAGTAATAGAAGAAGCACGTGCAGTTCACCTTGACGCGCCTGCTGAATCGTTTCCCCGATAGCCGGTGGTAAACCAGCAACGATACCTGTGAAAATAATCAGAGATATACCGTTACCAATGCCACGCTCAGTAATTTGTTCACCTAACCACATTAAGAACATGGTACCAGTTACTAAACTTACTGTAGCTGTCAGATAGAACATCATGTCAGGGTTAGCAACTAACCCTGGAATCATGCTTGGTAGACCGGTTGCAATACCAATTGCTTGGAATGTAGCCAGCACCAAGGTGCCATAACGTGTGTACTGGTTAATCTTACGACGTCCAGACTCACCTTCTTTTTTCAACTCTGCTAGAGGTGGATGAACAACTGTTAACAGTTGAACAACGATAGATGCCGAAATATACGGCATAATACCTAAAGCAAGAATTGAGGCACGAGACAGCGCACCACCAGAAAACATGTTAAACAGTTCAATGATGGTACCCTGTTGCTGTTCGAAAAGATCAGCAAGGACAGCAGCGTCAATCCCAGGAATTGGCACAAATGAGCCAGCTCGGAACACTAAAAGCGCACCTATAACAAATAACAGACGCGATTTCAGTTCAGCTAGGCCGTTCTGTGCACTACTTACTTCTTTTCCTGGTTTCTTTGCCATTGTACCTCATCCTTCGAGGATTATTCCTCGATCTTACCGCCTGCAGCTTCAATCGCAGCTTTAGCGCCTTTCGTTACGCGTAGACCTTTAACAGTTACAGCAGTAGCGATTTCACCAGAAAGTACAACTTTCGCGAACACAATGTTCTTAGTGATTACGTTAGCAGCTTTAAGGCTGTTTAGATCGATAACGTTACCTTCAACTTTAGATAGCTCGCTTAGACGAACTTCTGCAGTTACTAGGCTCTTACGTGAAGTAAAGCCAAATTTAGGTAAACGTTGTTTCAGAGGCATTTGACCGCCTTCAAAACCAACGCGAACTTTACCGCCAGAACGTGATTTTTGGCCTTTGTGACCACGGCCACCAGTTTTACCTAGGCCAGAACCGATACCACGACCTACACGCTTCTTAGAAGGTTTAGAGCCAGCAGCCGGTGATAGAGTATTCAAACGCATTTCTGATTACTCCTCAATCTTAACCATGTAGTAAACTTTGTTGATCATGCCGCGGTTACACGGTGTATCTTCAATTTCTACTGTATGGTTGATGCGACGAAGACCTAGACCTTTAAGGCACAAAATGTGCTTAGGTAGGCGACCGATAGAGCTTTTAGTCTGAGTTACTTTGATAGTTTTAGACATGGTACTTACTCCGAAATAGATTCAACAGTTAGACCACGCTTAGCAGCTACCATCTCAGGTGACTTAACGCTACTTAAACCAGCAATCGTTGCGCGAACAACGTTGATTGGGTTAGTAGAGCCGTAAGCTTTTGCTAGAACGTTGCGGACACCCACAACCTCTAGTACTGCACGCATAGCACCACCTGCGATGATACCTGTACCTTCTGAAGCAGGTTGCATGTACACTTTTGAACCAGTGTGGCGACCTTTAACAGAATGGTGAAGAGTACCTTCGTTAAGTGCAATCGTAAACATGTTACGACGTGCTTTTTCCATTGATTTTTGAATCGCTGCAGGTACTTCACGAGCTTTGCCGTAACCGAAACCTACACGACCATTACCGTCACCAACAACTGTTAGTGCAGTAAAGCTAAAGATTCGACCACCTTTAACCGTTTTAGAAACACGGTTAACAGCAATTAGCTTTTCGTTCAAATCTGTAGCTTGTTGTTGTTCTTTAGCCATCTTCCAACCCTACCTTAGAATTTCAGACCAGCTTCGCGAGCAGAATCTGCTAGCGCCGCTACTCGGCCGTGGTATTGGAAACCAGAACGATCGAAAGCAACATTAGTAATGCCTTTTTCGATAGCGCGCTCTGCAATTAATTTACCAATTGCTTGAGCTGCAGCTTTGTTGCTAGTGTTTCCAACTTGCTCACGGATTGCCTTTTCTACAGTAGAAGCGGCAGCGATAACCTCTGAGCCGTTTGGTGCGATTACCTGAGCGTACGTATGACGCGGAGTACGGTGTACTACAAGGCGAGTTGCACACAGTTCAGCAATCTTACGACGTGCACGTGTAGCACGACGGATGCGAGATGCTTTCTTATCCATAGTGATACCCTACTTCTTCTTAGCTTCTTTAGTACGCACGATTTCATCGGCGTAACGAACACCTTTGCCTTTGTAAGGCTCAGGCTGACGGTATGAACGAATATCCGCAGCAACTTGACCAACTACTTGCTTATCGCAACCAGTTAAAACGATCTCAGTTTGAGTTGGACACTCAGCTTTAATACCTTCTGGTAGAGCGTGCTCTACTGGGTGTGAGAAGCCAAGAGTTAGAGCTACAGAGTTGCCTTTCATAGCAGCACGGTAACCTACACCTTTAAGAGTTAGCTTCTTAGTAAAGCCTTCATTAACGCCGATAACCATGTTGTTAACTAGTGCACGAGCTGTACCAGCTTGTGCCCAAGCATTAGCCACGCCTTCGCGAGGACCAAATACAACAGTGTTATCTTCTTGTGAAACAACTACAGCACTGTTAAGTACGCGAGTTAGTTCACCTTTACCACCTTTAATAGTGATTTCCTGGCCGTTCAGTTTAACTTCTACGCCAGCAGGAATTACTACGGGTGCTTTAGCAACACGAGACATATCCTACTCCTATTAAGCTACGTAGCAGATAATTTCGCCACCAAGACCAGCTTTACGCGCAGCGCGATCAGACATTAGGCCTTTTGATGTAGAAACAACAGCAATACCAAGACCACCCATAACAGATGGTAACGCGTCGTTCTTCTTGTATACACGAAGACCTGGACGAGAAACTCGTTGGATTTGCTCGATAACTGGTTTAGCTTGGAAATACTTAAGAGTGATTTCTAGCTCAGGTTTGATTTCGCCTTCAACAGCGAAGTCAGCGATGTAGCCTTCAGCTTTAAGTAGTGCAGCAATTGCAACTTTAAGCTTTGAAGAAGGCATTTTAACAGCAACTTTATTTGCTGATTGACCGTTGCGAACGCGGGTCAGCATATCCGAAATCGGATCTTGCATGCTCATATGATTTACTCCAAATGATTAAGTGGCAATTACCAGCTAGCCTTACGAAGACCCGGAATCTCGCCTTTCATGCAAGCTTCACGAACCTTAATACGGCTTAAACCGAACTTACGTAGGTAACCGTGTGGACGACCAGTTTGGTTGCAACGATTACGCTGACGAGATGCACTTGAATCACGAGGTAGAGCTTGCAGTTTAAGAACTGCATCCCAACGCTCTTCTTCAGAAGCATTTACATCGCTAATTAGAACTTTTAGCGCCGAACGCTTTTCAGCGAACTTAGCTACAAGTTTTGCACGTTTAGCTTCACGTGCTTTCATAGATTGTTTAGCCATAACAGTAACCCTTCACCTTACTTACGGAATGGGAAGTTAAAGGCAGCCAGCAGAGCTCGGCCTTCCGCATCTGTATTCGCAGACGTCGTGATAGTAATATCAAGACCGCGTACACGATCAACTTTATCATAGTCGATCTCAGGGAAGATGATTTGCTCGCGAACGCCCATGCTGTAGTTACCGCGACCGTCAAAAGACTTCGCGCTAACACCACGGAAATCACGTACTCGTGGAAGTGCAATAGAGATTAAACGCTCTAAGAATTCCCACATACGTTCGCCACGTAGGGTTACTTTACAACCGATTGGGTAGCCTTCACGGATTTTAAAACCAGCAACAGATTTACGCGCTTTAGTAATCAATGGTTTTTGACCAGAGATAATTGCCATATCGGCAGCAGCGTTTTCTAGAAGCTTCTTATCATTGATTGCTTCACCAACACCCATGTTTAGGGTGATTTTTTCAACCCTAGGGACTTGCATGACGCTTGAGTAGCTGAACTCTTTGGTAAGCTCAGCGACTACAGACGACTTGTAGTAATCATGCAGTTTCGCCATAGTAGAACTCCAAATTGCTTCTATCTATTAGTTAGAAATGGTTTCGCCGTTTGATTTGAAGAAACGCACTTTTTTGCCTTCTTCAAAACGGAAACCGATACGGTCCGCTTTACCAGTAGCTTCGTTGTAGATTGCGATGTTAGAAGCATCAATTGCTGCTTCTTTCTCAACAATACCACCTTGCTGACCAAGAGCCGGTACAGGCTTTTGGTGCTTTTTAACAAGATTGATACCTTCAACGATAACTTTACCAGTTTCAAGAACCTTAGTTACTTTACCTTTCTTGCCTTTATCTTTACCGACAAGAACGATTACTTCGTCATTACGACGGATTTTAGCTGCCATCTTACCGCTCCTTACAGAACTTCTGGTGCTAGTGAAACAATTTTCATGAATTTCGCATTACGAAGTTCACGAGTCACTGGACCAAAGATACGTGTACCGACTGGTTGCTCAGTAGTGTCATTCAACAATACGCAAGCATTACGGTCGAAGCGAATGATAGAACCGTCTGGGCGACGAACGCCTTTACGAGTGCGCACTACTACCGCCTTCAGAACATCACCTTTCTTAACTTTACCGCGAGGAATTGCTTCCTTAACAGTAACTTTAATGATGTCTCCGATATGTGCATAACGGCGGTGAGAGCCACCCAGAACCTTAATACACATTACCTTGCGCGCACCAGAGTTATCTGCAGCGTCAAGTGTACTTTGCATTTGGATCATTGTTAGTGCTCCGCTAAATATTTAAAACTAGACCCATCACGGGTCGGGCTGCCTCTTTAAAAGGGATGGGGATTATATCACCATATTTTAAATAAAGGTAGTCTAAAAATAAACGGCTCCAAAAAAAGTTCGGAGCCGCTTAGAATCGCTATAGAATCAACAAATTAAGCTTTTGCTTTTTCTACAATGTTTACCAAAGTCCAAGATTTAGTCTTAGACAGTGGGCGACATTCACGAATCTCAACAGTATCGCCTAGGCCACACTCGTTGTTTTCATCATGTGCGTGAAGCTTAGTCGTGCGCTTGATGTATTTACCGTAGATCGGGTGTTTCACCATGCGTTCAATAGCAACAACAATAGACTTGTCCATTTTGTCGCTAACTACACGACCTTGCATAGTACGAATTTTCTCGCTCATTATGCGCCAGCCTTCTCATTCAGTAAAGTTTTAACACGTGCGATATCACGACGTACAGCTTTCAGAGTATGAGTTTGCTGTAGTTGACCAGTCGCAGCTTGCATGCGCAAGTTAAACTGTTCACGTAGCAAATTCAGAAGCTCTTCATTAAGCTCTTCAACGTTTTTCTCGCGTAGATCTTGTGCTTTCATCACATCACCTGCTTAGTTACAAAAGTAGTTTTGATAGGCAGTTTACGTGCCGCTAGGCGGAACGCTTCACGTGCCAACTCTTCAGGTACGCCGTTCATTTCGTACATAACCTTTCCAGGTTGGATTTGGGCTACCCAGTACTCAACGTTACCTTTACCCTTACCTTGACGAACTTCAAGCGGTTTTTCTGTGATAGGTTTGTCTGGGAACACACGGATCCAGATTTGACCTTGACGCTTAATGTGACGCGTCATAGCACGACGAGCCGCTTCAATCTGACGAGCAGTTAGACGACCACGGCCTACAGCTTTAAGACCGAAGTCGCCGAAGCTTACTTCAGTACCTTTAGCAAGGCCACGGTTACGACCAGTCATAACCTTACGGAACTTAGTACGTTTTGGTTGTAGCATCAGTCAGCTCCTTACTTACGGCTTCTACGCTGCTTCTTAGGCTTGTCAGCCTTAGGCTCTACTGCATTAGCAGCTGGCATACCGCCTAGAACTTCACCTTTGAAGATCCAAACTTTAACGCCGATCACACCGTATTGAGTGTGAGCCGAAGAAGTTGCGTAATCAATGTCAGCACGTAGAGTATGTAGAGGTACACGACCTTCACGATACCACTCAGAACGTGCGATTTCAGCACCGCCTAGACGGCCACCTACTTGTACTTTGATGCCTTTAGCGCCTAGACGCATTGCATTTTGTACCGCACGCTTCATAGCGCGACGGAACATAACACGACGTTCTAGTTGAGAAGCAATGCTGTCAGCTACAAGTTGAGCGTCTAGCTCAGGCTTGCGAACTTCTGCAATGTTGATTTGCGCTGGAACACCTGCGATTTTTGCTACGCCTGCGCGTAGTTTCTCTACGTCTTCACCTTTTTTACCGATAACAACGCCTGGACGAGCTGTGTGAATAGTCACACGGATGCTCTTAGCAGGACGTTCGATAACGATGCGTGATAGAGATGCTTTTTTCAGTTCTTTAGTAAGATACTGACGTACCTTGAAGTCGCCGTCTAGGTTGTCAGCGAACTCTTGGCTACTAGCAAACCATGTAGCATTCCAAGGCTTAACGATGCCAAGACGAATACCATTAGGATGTACTTTTTGACCCATTTGCTTAATCTCCTAGTCTTTAACGATCAGCTACAACGATAGTGATGTGGCTTGAACGCTTCAAGATGCGATCTGCACGACCTTTAGCACGAGGCATAATACGCTTCATGATAGGGCCTTCGTCTACGAAGATTTTAGCGACATTTAGATCGTCGATATCTGCACCTTCGTTGTGTTCAGCGTTTGCGATAGCAGACTCAACAACTTTCTTAATTAATACTGCAGCTTTTTTGTTGCTGAAAGTAAGAATTTCAAGAGCTTGGTCTACTGATTTCCCACGAATTTGGTCCGCAACTAAGCGAGCCTTTTGTGGAGAAATGCTGGCAAAACGATGTTTAGCAATAGCTTCCATATTCTACCTCCTAACGCTTTTTAGCTTTCTTATCTGCAGCATGGCCACGATAAGTACGAGTAGGTGCAAATTCGCCCAGCTTGTGACCAATCATGTCTTCTGTAACGAAAACTGGTACATGCTGGCGACCATTATGGACAGCGATGGTCAAGTTGATCATAGTTGGAATGATCATTGAACGACGGGACCAAGTCTTAATAGGCTTTTTGTCTCCGCTTTCCACCGCTTTCTCTACCTTCTTCAGCAAGTGTAGGTCAATAAAAGGACCTTTCTTGAGAGAACGTGGCATGGCGATTCCTCTTTATAGATTATTTGTTACGACGACGTACAATGTACTTGTCAGTAGATTTATTCTTACGAGTCTTGAAGCCCTTAGTTGGCATACCCCAAGGTGATACTGGGTGACGACCGCCTGATGTACGACCTTCACCACCACCGTGTGGGTGATCCACTGGGTTCATTGCAACACCACGTACCGTTGGACGAACACCGCGCCAGCGTGTAGCACCGGCTTTGCCTAGCTCACGTAGCATGTGTTCAGAGTTACCAACTTCACCGATAGTCGCACGACCTTCAGAAAGAACTTTACGCATCTCACCAGAGCGTAGACGTAATGTCACATAAGCGCCATCACGAGCAATGATTTGTGCGTATGCACCAGCAGAACGTGCAACTTGCGCGCCCTTACCAGGTTTTAATTCAACACAGTGAACAGTAGAACCTACTGGGATGTTGCGCAATGGTAAGCAGTTACCTGCTTTGATTGGCGCATCAACACCTGATTGTACTGTATCGCCGGCTTTAAGACCTTTTGGTGCGATAATGTAACGACGCTCACCGTCTGCGAACAGAACTAGTGCAATGTTTGCACTACGGTTTGGATCGTATTCTAAACGTTCAACGATAGCTGGAATGCCATCTTTAGTACGTTTAAAGTCAATTAGACGGTAGTGTTGCTTATGACCACCACCAACGTGACGTACTGTAATACGACCGTTATTGTTACGACCACCAGATTTAGAGTTTTTCTCTAAAAGAGGTGCGTATGGCTTACCCTTATGTAGGTCAGCGTTAACGATTTTTACAACGTGACGACGACCAGGGGAAGTCGGCTTACATTTAACAATAGCCATTTTTAACTACTCCTGTTATTCCGCGCCGCCAACGAAGTCTAGGTCTTGACCTTCTTTCAAGATTACGTACGCTTTTTTCACGTCTGAACGACGGCCTTGGCGTGCACCTTGACGTTTGGTCTTGCCCTTAGTAATAAGGGTATTTACAGACTTAACTTCAACTTCAAACAACTTTTCTACTGCTGCTTTAATCTCTTTTTTAGTTGCATTGATTGCTACTTTGAAAACAATAGTGTTATTGCCTTCAGCAGCCATCGTTGCTTTTTCAGAGATAATAGGACCACGTAGAACTTTTAGTAGACGCTCTTCACTGATCATGCCAGCATCTCCTCAACTTGCTTAACTGCAGCTGCAGTCATTAGAACCTTGTTGAATGCAACTAGACTTACTGGATCAATACCAGCAACGTCACGTGCGTCAACTTTGTAAAGGTTACGAGCAGCTAAGAATAGATTCTCATCTACTTCGCCAGTTACGATAAGAACATCGTTAAGCTCAAGCTCTTTAAGCTTAGCAACTAGCTCTTTAGTCTTTGGTGCTTCAATTGAGAAGTCTTCAACAACGATCAAACGATCTTGACGAACTAACTCAGAAAGAATGCTCTTAAGAGCACCACGGTACATTTTTTTGTTTACTTTTTGGCTGTGATCTTGTGGTTTCGCAGCAAAAGTAACACCACCTGAACGCCAGATTGGGCTACGAATAGTACCCGCACGAGCTCGGCCTGTACCTTTTTGACGCCATGGCTTAGCGCCACCGCCAGATACTTCTGAACGTGTTTTTTGAGCGCGAGTACCTTGACGAGCACCTGCTGCATAAGCAACAACTACTTGGTGTACAAGAGCTTCGTTAAACTCACGTCCGAAAGTAGTTTCGGAAACAGTTAGTGCCGCAGCACCTTTAACCATTAGTTCCATTACATACTCCTAAGACGTTATGCTTTAACAGCTGGTTTAACGATCACGTTGCCACCTGTTGAGCCTGGTACTGCACCTTTAATAAGAAGCAGATTGCGCTCAGCGTCAACACGTACGATCTCTAGGTTTTGAGTCGTACAACGCTCAGCACCCATGTGACCTGCCATTTTTTTGCCTTTAAATACGCGACCTGGAGTTTGACATTGGCCAATTGAACCCGGAGCACGGTGAGACAAAGAGTTACCGTGAGTCATATCTTGAGTACGGAAGTTCCAACGCTTAACAGCGCCTTGGAAGCCCTTACCTTTAGATGTACCAGTAACGTCTACTTTTTTGATTTCGTTAAAGATTTCAACACTTAGCTCAGCGCCAACTGCGAATTCTTCACCGCTTTCTAAACGGAATTCCCAAAGACCGCGACCTGCTTCAACACCTGCTTTCGCAAAGTGACCAGCTTCAGGCTTAGATACGCGGTTAGCTTTCTTAGAACCACAAGTAACTTGAATTGCGTTGTAGCCATCTGTTTCTACAGTTTTCACTTGAGAAACACGGTTAACTTCAACTTCAACTACTGTTACTGGGATAGAAACGCCTTCTTCGGTAAAGATGCGGGTCATGCCCACTTTACGACCGACTAGACCAATCATAATAATCTCCCCTTAACCTAGGCTAATTTGAACATCAACGCCAGCAGCAAGGTCTAAACGCATTAGTGCGTCAACAGTTTTATCTGTTGGCTCAACAATGTCGATTAAACGCTTGTGAGTACGAATTTCGTACTGGTCACGTGCGTCTTTGTTAACGTGAGGAGAAGTAAGAACAGTAAAACGCTCTTTACGAGTAGGTAGTGGAATAGGACCACGAACCTGAGCGCCAGTGCGCTTAGCTGTTTCAACGATTTCCGCTGTAGACTGATCGATTAATTTGTAATCGAATGCTTTTAGGCGGATACGTATACGTTGGTTCTGCATGAGACAGAGCTCCAATAATAAATACACAAACAATATCGCCACTCAATCCCGTAAGAACGAGAGAATGTCGATTGATTTATGTGAAACCATAGGTCCAAAATTAGGACACATTGTCAGTTAACTTATATTAGAATTTACATCTAACGATCACTCATTAGAGTAATGACTAATAATATTAACCGCGAACATAAGCTGAGTATTCATTCTAAGCACTCACCCTACTCTGTAGGAATCAGCACTTTCCTCGCTGCTCATTGGTTCACAACTGGCTTAACCAGTGCGTTGCATTATACAGATCACACTTTTAGTTGCAAGCATTGTTTGAAAAACAAACGAAAAAAAATATATTTTCTTACAGGCAACAAAAAGGGAAGCCTAAGCTTCCCTTTTTTAGTCATGCGATTTATCGCAAAATCTTTAGCTATTAAGCG
>NZ_JARACP010000015.1 GCF_028765545.1 Aliivibrio sp. S4MY1
TAGTGTGGGGTTTCCCCATGTGAGAGTAGGACATCGCCAGGCTTGAATTTTAAAAAAGCCATCCAAAGGATGGCTTTTTTTCGATTACATAAGTAAATCGTATTGCTGATATAGCTCAGCCCGGTAGAGCGCACCCTTGGTAAGGGTGAGGTCCCCAGTTCGAGTCTGGGTATCAGCACCATTTACGAATAGATTTTGCTTAGCGACCATAGCGTTATGGACCCACCTGATCCCATGCCGAACTCAGAAGTGAAACGTAATAGCGCCGATGGTAGTGTGGGGTTTCCCCATGTGAGAGTAGGACATCGCTAGGCTCAAATTCTAAAAGGCTTCCCATTGGGAAGCCTTTTTTCGTTTTTAACCATCAAATAAATGTATTTTCGGCTACTTGCCATAGCGCCTGAATGACTGAGTCATTTAATTTTGACTTCTTACAGCATAAGCCCAATTTAAAAGGCGCTATTGGTGATATGTTTAAACGCTGAACCTTATCTTTTACTGGACTGTTATTTATTACTACGTCTGGTGCTATACCAATTCCACATCCTAATGCGACCATACTGACAATTGCTTCGTGTCCTGATACTTGTGCATAAATAGTTGGTTTAATCTTTTGATCTTTAAACCACTGATTCGCTCTATTTCTTGCAGTTCCAGATTCTGGAAGAATAAATGGTAACGATTTCCAGTTTGTTGTTTCTTTATTTATTTCACTAATAAAATGATTATTGCCTATTGGAGCGATGATGGAGAGTGGAATTTCACTAATAATTTCAAAAGCGAGTTTGTTTGATAATTTTTCAGGTAGTGCAGAAATAGCAATATCAACCTCAGAGGATTCAATTTTATCAATTGCTTGAGCAGGATCTCCAGTAGATAACTTAATATCAATGTGTGGATAGTTAACTTTAAAATCATTTAATAATTGAGGGAGGTGACTGTAGCTAGCTGTCACTGAACAGAATAAATTGAGTTGTCCTTTGAGGGTATTATTTACAATATTGGAACTTGCTTTGTAGCCACTCCATTCTGAACAGATATTCAAAGCTACCGGAATGAGTTGTTTCGCCGCAGTGGTTAATTCAACACTTCGATTATCTCTAATAAATAATGGGTGTCCAATTTCATCTTCTAGCTTTTGAACTTGTCGGCTTAATGCTGAAGGACTCAGGTGCATTGCTTTTGATGTCTGAGTAAAGCTATGACTTTCGCAAAGATGTAGGAATGTTTGTAAAAGTTTTATATTCATTTCGTGTTGTCATTTTTGCAATCATGTATTGCTAATATATCACTTTTGACAATGTTAATCTTTCGTTATTATATTTTTATACACAAGATCATCCTAATGGATTAAATGATATTTATGGAGTTTTATCATGGCTAACTACTTTAATACGCTAAATTTACGTGAACAACTGGATCAACTAGGTCGTTGTCGTTTTATGGATCGCGAAGAATTTGCAACAGAGGCTGATTACCTTAAAGGTAAAAAGGTAGTTATTGTAGGTTGTGGTGCACAAGGCCTTAACCAGGGTCTTAATATGCGAGATTCAGGTTTAGATGTAGCTTATGCATTGCGTCAAGCAGCAATTGATGAGCAGCGTCAGTCATATAAAAACGCTAAAGAAAATAATTTTGTAGTAGATAGCTATGAAAATTTAATTCCTCAAGCGGATCTTGTTGTTAACCTAACTCCTGATAAGCAACATACAAATGTTGTTGAGACTGTTATGCCTTTAATGAAGGAAGGTGCTGCTCTGGGTTATTCTCATGGCTTTAATGTTGTTGAGGAGGGTATGCAAATCCGTAAAGACTTAACAGTAGTTATGGTGGCTCCTAAGTGTCCAGGAACAGAAGTTCGAGAAGAATATAAGCGTGGCTTTGGTGTTCCAACACTAATCGCTGTTCATCCTGAAAATGACCCTAAAGGTGAAGGTTGGGATATAGCGAAAGCTTGGGCTGCTGGTACTGGTGGTCACCGTGCAGGTTGCCTTGAGTCTTCTTTTGTTGCTGAAGTTAAGTCAGACTTAATGGGTGAGCAAACTATCCTGTGTGGTATGTTACAAGCAGGCTCTATTGTATCTTATGAAAAAATGATCGCTGATGGCATTGAACCAAGCTATGCCGGTAAACTTCTTCAGTACGGTTGGGAAACTATCACTGAAGCACTAAAGTTTGGTGGCGTAACTCATATGATGGATCGTTTATCAAACCCTGCAAAAGTAAAAGCATTTGAGCTTTCAGAAGAACTAAAAGACTTAATGCGTCCTCTTTATAATAAACACATGGATGATATCATCCAAGGTGAATTTTCTCGTACAATGATGGCTGATTGGGCTAATGATGACCTAAACCTATTAGGTTGGCGTGAAGAAACAGGCCAAACAGCATTTGAAAATTACCCAGAATCGGATGTAGAAATCTCAGAGCAGGAATACTTTGATAATGGTATTCTTTTAGTTGCGATGGTTCGCGCTGGTGTTGAGCTTGCGTTCGAAGCAATGACGGCTTCAGGTATCATTGATGAGTCTGCTTATTATGAATCTCTACATGAGTTGCCGCTGATTGCGAATACAGTTGCACGTAAGCGTTTATATGAAATGAATGTTGTTATTTCAGATACTGCTGAATACGGTAATTATCTATTTGCTAATGTTGCAACGCCATTACTGCGTGAGAAGTTTATGCCTTCAGTTGAAACAAACGTTATTGGTCGTGGTTTAAGTGAAACATCAAACCAGGTAGATAATGCCACCCTGATTGCTGTTAATGATGCTATTCGTAACCATCCAGTGGAATACATCGGTGAAGAGCTACGTAGCTATATGAGTGATATGAAGCGTATTGCTGTTGGTGGCTAATTAATACCAAATGAATATAAAAATGGCTTAACCAGTGATGGTTAAGCCATTTTTTATGCGTAAATTATGCTTCTATCGAATTACTTTTCTGATAGTTTTTCTTCTAATTCAGTCAGTTTTTGTTCCATTGTGGTCAGCTTTTGGCGAGTGCGTAACAGAACTTGAGTTTGAACATCAAATTCCTCTCTACTTACCACATCAAGCTTGTTTAGTTGCCCTTGGATAACCTGACGTACTTTTTGCTCAACATCGCTACCTAACTCTTTTACTGGTTGCGGCATTGAATCATGAATTTGTTTTGCTACTTGTTCTAATTTTTTTGGATCAAACATCATTTACCCTTAATTGAATACTTTTCTTTATTCTAAGTAAAGCCTTGCCAATTGTCGCTAGTCAAATAAAAAAAAGGCTACCGAAGTAGCCTTTAATTTTTAAATCGCCATTAAGACTCTTTAATATCTTTACCTTCTTCAAAGACTGGTAATGGTTTATGTTCACTAGCTAAGTAGCTGTAGATGACAGGTAGTACGAATAGTGTAAATAACGTACCAATTGCTAAGCCAGCAACGATAACAATACCTATACTGAAACGCTGAGCAGCACCTGCACCTGAGGCGTACATCAGTGGGATTAGACCTGCAATCATTGCCGCAGTCGTCATTAGGATTGGACGTAGACGAACTTTAGCTGCTTCAGTTACGGCTTCCATACGATTCTTAAGGTGATGGAGTTGCTCTTCTTTTGCCACTTCACAAATAAGAATACCATGCTTAGTAATCAAGCCTACAAGCGTGATTAAACCAACTTGAGAGTAGATATTCATTGTTGCTGCGCCCCAAGCAAGAGCGATTAAAGCACCACAAATAGCGAGTGGAACAGAAACCATGATTACTAATGGATCTCGTACTGATTCAAATTGAATAGCAAGGACCAAGAAGATGATAGCTAGTGCCAAACCAAACGTAGCGTATAGTGCGCTGCCTTCAGTCACGTATTGACGTGCTTCACCCATATAATCATGATTATAGCCACTTGGTAGTGTGCTAGTCGCTAAATCTTCAAACCATACAATAGCATCACCCATCGCAATACCTGGAGAGGGTACTGCACCAATAGTGGCTGAGTTTAATTGGTTGAAGTGAGGTAGTGATCTTGGCTCAGCAACAACATCAATAGATATTAAGCTGCCAAGAGGAACGGCTTCACCGCTGGTTGAACGAACATAGTAGTTGTTCATTGATTCAGGGTTAAGACGGTATTTACGCTCTACTTGAGGAATAACCTCATACGAACGTCCACTAAGATCAATTCGGTTAACGTAACCATCTGCCATCATTGTACTTAGTGTAATACCAATGTCTTGCATGGTAATACCGTAAGCACCAGCTTTATCTTTATCTATGTTGATCTTCATTGTTGCTGAATCAAAATTCAAATCAAGATCAGAGTAAACAAACAGTGGGCTACCTTTAACGCTTGTTAGTACTTCAGTTGCGATTTGGAATAAGCTTTCAAAACTATTTGGTGTTGTAATAACAAATTGAATTGGAAGACCAGAACCAGCACCTGGTAGTTCAGGCATTTGGAAGGCTGTTACTGCCATTCCTGGAATATCCTGTACTAATTCACCAACACGTTTAGCTACTTCAGCCTGGCTTGTTGTTCGCTCACTCCAAGGAACCATTGATGCGATACCAAACGCTTGGTTTGCATTAGGCACACCTGTAAATACTTGAGCAAAGGCAACTTCTGGTTGATTTGACAAAATGTTATTTACATCATTCATCGTATTTTGCATGTAATCAAGGTTTGCTGTTGAAGGAGCTGTACCCATCAACATGATTACCCCTTTATCTTCCGATGGTGCTAGTTCACTTGGAATGAACTTAAATAACAATGGAAGGGTAACAAAAACAATAACAGCAAAACCAATAATTACAGGGCGGCGAGTCATGATTGTATTTAGCATAATCTCATAACGATCACTCATACCATCTAAAATATGATGTACTTTTTTCTCAAAGCGATTTGGCTCTTCATTTGCCACTAGCATTTTAGAACACATCATCGGAGACAGTGTTAATGCTACGATACCGGAAACAAATACCGAACCTGCTAGCGTTAGTGCAAACTCTTTAAATAGAGAACCTGTAATACCACCCATCATTGCGATTGGAGCATATACCGCACCAAGCGTTAATGTCATTGCAATAACCGGAACCGCAATTTCACGAGTACCGATAATTGCCGCTCGGAAAGGGGTTTCGCCTAACTTGATATGACGGTCGACGTTTTCTAAAACAACGATAGCATCATCTACTACCAAGCCGATAGCAAGAACCATTGCTAGTAGAGTCATCAAGTTCCAAGAGAATCCCATTGCTTGCATTACCATTGCCACACCAATAAGTGATAATGGGATGGTTACAATCGGGATGATAACTGCTCGGAAAGAACCTAAGAACAACGTAATTACGATCAGTACGATTAATGCTGCTTCAACGATGGTTTTGATTACTTCATGAATAGACTCATTAATCGCAATCGTAGAGTCATACATGATGTTCATTTTGATATTACTTGGTAAGTTCTTCTCTAATTGAGGAAGAAGCTCAAGTACATCAGCAGCAATGTTAATCGGGTTAGCACTTGGCGCGGCATTAATCGCTGCAACAACAGCTTCTTGTCCGTTAGCACTTGCACGGTAAACGTCATGACTCTTTTCAAGGGAGACTTTTGCAATATCGCTCAGGCGAACAATTTCCCCATTAGTCGTTCTGATAACAAGGTTCTCTAGTTCTTCAACATTAGAAACTTGAGTATCAGCACTGCCGTTATAAAGAACAAACTCACCGGTAGCTTGACCTGCAGCAGATTGGAAGTTATTAGCACTTAAAACGCCCATAACATCCGTTGCCGTCATATCAATAGCAGCCATACGTGCTGGGTCTAGCCAGATACGCAGTGCGTACTTCATACCACCATAAAGATCTACTTTTGAAACACCATTAACCGTAAATAGCTGAGGGTTAACCACTCGCTCTAAGTAATCGGTAATCTGACTTGATACTAACTCATCACTTGTAAAGCCAATATAAAGTACCGCAGTGGTTGAGCCTGTAGACATAGTTACTGTTGGATCTTCGGACTCTTTTGGTAGCTGAGAACGTACAGAGTTTGTCTTAGCCAAAATATCAGATAAGGCAGCATTTGGGTCAGTATTTAACTTCATAGTAACTGTAATGGTGGATTTACCCATTACAGATTGTGACGTCATAAAGTCAATGTTATCGGCTTGAGCTACCGCTTGCTCTAAGGGTTGAGTAATGAAACCTTGAATAAGGTCTGCACTCGCACCGTAATAGCTGGTTGTTACCGTTACAACGGTATTCGTCATTTCAGGGTATTCACGGACCTGCATTTTGAAAATTGCTTGAATACCAAGCAAAGCAATCAAAAAGCTGATCGATACCGCTAAAACTGGACGTTTAATAAAAACATCAGTAAAGCGCATAGTTCCTCCGATTACAGCATTGGTGTTTCAGCAGGTGGTGTTGTCGCGTCGCTCTCTACAATACGAACCTTCGCATCATTACTTAAACGAACTTGACCTGTAGTTACAACCACATCGCCAGGTTTAACACCTTCAAGAATATGAGCAATTGCTTCTGAACGCTCACCTACTTTTACTACGTGCTGTTGAACGCGTTTTACGCCATCTTTCTCAGTGACAAGATAAACGTTATCACCATAAAGCGTATAGGTAATTGCAGTTTGAGGAATTACCACTTGGTTTTCTAATGTAGGTAGAATAATTTCAGCACGAGCAAACATACCACTACGTAGTTTCCCACCGTTATTAGGAATATCAGCTTGAACTTCAATTAAACCACTTTGAATATTTACGGCAGGTTCAATAGCACTAATTGAGCCTTTGAAGATATCGGCAGGGTAAGAATCAATAGAAATATCGATTTCTTGTCCAATATTGATGCGTGAGATGTCTGTTTGAGGAACAGTAAAGCGTAAACGCATGATACTTGTGTCTTCTAAACGAACGATGTCAGTACTTGGTTGTAAATATTGACCAAGGTATACGTTACGAATACCAATTACACCGCTGAAAGGCGCTTTGATTTCACGACGATCAATAGATGCTTTCATACCTTCAATATCAGCAGCAAGAGAGAAGTAATTTGCTTCTGCTTCATCGTATGCTTCTTTTGAAATAGAACCTTTCTTGTATAGACCTTTATAACGTTTATATTTAGCTTCAGCTGCAGGAAGGCGCGCTTCAGTACTCTTTAAGTTTGCCTTTTCTACTTTAGAATCAAGAGAAACTAATACTTGGCCTTTTTTTACTTGGCTGCCAGAATCAAACGAAATTTTATCAATGATGCCATTAACTTCAGTTGTTAACGTGACACCTTGGTTAGGTTCAATAAAGCCGATAGCTTCAATAGTTGGAGTCCAATGAGATGAAGCAATGGTTTCTACCGTAACAGGGAACTCAGGTTCTGGTCGGTTAGCCATATATTCAGCGATTTTTTGTTGTTTAAACATGTTAAAACCAATCACACTACCGAAAAGAAGTAGTGCAAGAAGCAACATAAAGAAAGTCCACTTTTTCATTCTGATTAGAACTCCGAATTAGTGTTTGATAATTGCATCCCAGCTGGCTTCAATAGCCGCATCGAGATCATCGTTTGTTAAAGTAAAAAAACCTTGAGCATGCTTACGGGCTAAACAAACACTCGCTTCTAAGCTCAGGCCAGTTAATATTTCTACACTTAGAGGTTTAAATACGCCTTGCTCAAGTCCATCAATAAAGAGTTGGTTTACTTGGGCAAACATTTCTTCCTCTAGTTCCTTAAATTTTACTAGATCAGAAGAAGGGAGTGAGTCGTATTGATTACGATTCAAAAACGTATTCTTCTCTGAAATAGCAAAGTGCCAAATGTTAAGCCACATAGTACGAAATCGGACTTTAATTGGGTCTGAATCTTGTACATTTTCTTGGATAGCAAATGCAACACGTCGCATAACATTCAATTTTATTTCTTCGATTAATGCTTCTTTATCATCAAAGTAGCGATATATCGTGCCTGCAGCAACACCGGCTTGGTTAGCGACTTTCTGCATGGATAAACCACGAAATCCGTCAGTCGCTAATAATTGCTCAGCCGATTCAAGAATAAGCTGACGCTTTTCCTTCATAAACTGATCCTTATGAAATGAATGAACGTTCATTCATTATTTTAGGCTACGATGAATAAAATGTAATCTGTTTTTGTGTCAAGAAACGTAAAGATCACACTTTTTCCTCGATGGTTTGCATGGTATTCCATGAACGACAGCTTTATTATAGGCGCAAATATTCATTAACGATTTATATAGGTGATTAATGAGACTTAATCCACAGCAAGATGAGGCCGTAAAGTTTGTCTCTGGACCATGTTTAGTATTGGCAGGAGCTGGCTCAGGTAAAACTCGCGTAATTACCAATAAAATTGCCTACTTAGTTCAACAGTGTGGCTATAAGGCGAGAAATATCGCTGCTGTGACGTTTACCAATAAAGCAGCTCGAGAAATGAAAGAGCGCGTAGGTCAAACCCTTAGTAAACAAGAGTCTCGTGGATTAATGGTTTCAACCTTTCACTCGCTTGGGTTGGATATTATTCGTCGTGAATACAAAATATTAGGTTTAAAAGCTGGTTTTTCATTATTTGATGATCAAGACCAGCTTGCTCTATTAAAAGAGTTAACAGAAAAACAGATCGATGGAGATAAAGACTTATTACGTCAGTTATTAAGTAGTATCTCGAATTGGAAAAATGACATGCTGACACCAGCGCAAGTCAAAGGTTTTGCGCGTTCAGAGCAAGATCAGTTATTTGCTTTTTGCTATGAAATGTACCTCACTCAAATGAAAGCGTATAACGCTCTTGATTTTGATGATTTAATTTCACTTCCCGTTCTTCTACTTCGTAATAACCAAGAGGTACGAGAGCGCTGGCAAATGAAGATTCGCTATCTTCTGGTTGATGAATATCAAGATACCAATACAAGCCAATATGAATTAGTTAAGTTATTGGTGGGTGAAAGAGGGCGATTAACCGTGGTGGGTGATGATGATCAGTCAATTTACTCATGGCGTGGAGCAAAGCCTCAAAACTTAGTACTTCTAAATGAAGATTACCCGGCTTTGCGTGTCATAAAGTTAGAGCAAAACTACCGTTCAACGAGTCGAATTTTGCGAGCGGCTAATATATTGATAGCCAATAATCCACACGTATTTGAAAAACGTCTATTCTCTGAAATCCCAGATGGAGAGCAGATTAAGGTTTTAACCGCTAAAGATGATGAGCATGAAGCGGAGCGAGTTGTTGGTGAGTTGATAGCACATCGCTTCTTGAATCGAACAGATTACAAAGATTATGCGGTGCTATACCGAGGTAACCACCAGTCACGCTTGATTGAAAAATCATTAATGCAAAACCGAGTGCCCTATAAAATCTCAGGAGGTACTTCATTTTTTGCGCGTGCAGAGATTAAAGACATTATGGCTTATCTTCGTTTGCTAACAAACCCAGATGATGATAATGCTTTTTTACGAGTGGTGAATACGCCTCGTCGTGAAATTGGCCCTGTAACTCTAGAAAAATTGGGTACCTATGCCAATATGAGAGGAAAAAGCTTATTTGAAGCAAGTTTTGAACTGGGTTTAGAGCAAACGCTTTCTGGACGAGGTTTAGAATCTTTACGTCGATTCTCTCATTGGATAGTGTCTATTTCTGAAAATGCTGAGCGAGGTAATACAGTAGAAGCGGTGCGTTCGTTAGTAAAAGACATTCATTATGAAGATTGGTTGTATGAAACATCAACCAGTGCAAAAGCCGCTGAAATGAGAATGAAAAACGTCTCAGATCTCTATTCATGGATTGTTGCTGATTTAGAAGGTGATAATTACGATAATGAAAAGAAGACATTAAAAGAGGTGGTACAGCGCCTTACACTTCGGGACATGATGGAGCGAGGTGAAGACGAAGATGGTGCAGATCAAGTTCAGCTAATGACCTTGCATGCCTCTAAAGGTTTGGAATTTCCATACGTTTATTTAATTGGTGCAGAAGAGGGGATTTTGCCTCACCAAGTAAGCATTGATGAAGATAATGTCGAAGAAGAGCGACGATTGGCCTATGTAGGGATCACTCGAGCCCAAAAAGAGCTCACCTTTACATTATGTAAAGAACGTCGTCAGTATGGTGAATTGATTCGACCAGAACCAAGTCGATTCTTGGAAGAGCTTCCACATGATGATCTGGATTGGGAAATGAAAAAACCAAAGCCGACTCAAGAAGAAAGAATGGAAAGAGGAAAAGCAAACATCGCTAATCTTAGAGCCATGCTTAAGAAGTAAACAGACACAAAAATGCCCACTGATAATACAGTGGGCATTTTTTATGATTGAGCTAAATGAAGATAATAATCAGGTTATAAGCCTTTAATTAAATGCTCAACCGCCGCAATAACTTCATCATCAGAACAATTCATACAAGAGCCGCGAGCTGGCATTGCATTAAAACCATTAAGAGCGTGGTTATTGAGTGTATCGATACCCTTAGCTATACGAGGTGCCCAATCCGCTGCATCTTGTGTTTTTGGGGCACCAGCTGCGCCAGTGGCATGACATGCAATACAAAAAGTACTGTAAACTTGCTCGCCAGAACGAGGGCCCGTTGGCTCTTCAACCACAGGTACGTCACTTGCTAGATAAACTTGACCAACTGGCTTAATTCGCTCAGCAATTGCATCGTCAGAGTTACCTGCTGCAAAAGAGGTAGTTGAAAAAGTTAATGCAGCAACCGTTGCAATAATGATGTTACGAATAGATTTTTCCATAAAGCTCACTTTACACTCCCAGTTATTATTATTGGCTTAAGCCCGTTTTATTGTATTTACCGAGCAGAAAAACGAATTTAGTTAAACAGCTTCGTTAACTTCGTGTAAATATTGAGTGATTATATCTGCTTAAATTGTTGCAATAAACCACTATACCCAAAGAAAATGAGGATAAATACCAAGGAATTGTTGAAAAAGAGACCAAACGACAAAAAAAGTAAAAAAAACACTAGACGAAGGTCACGCAGATCCGTATTATTCCTCTCCGCCGATAGGGTATACGCCCGTAGCTCAGTTGGATAGAGCGTTGGCCTCCGGAGCCAAAGGTCGAAGGTTCGAATCCTTTCGGGCGTGCCATCCGGATTACAAATTAACGGCAAAAAAGTAGTGGTGGCTATAGCTCAGTTGGTAGAGCCCTGGATTGTGATTCCGGTGGTCGCGAGTTCGAATCTCGTTAGCCACCCCATTATTTTGGTAGCTTTTATAAGTTTCCAGTTTTGATTCAAGCAACATCCCAAGAATCGAGACAAAAACAAGTCGGTGAATAGCGCAGCTTGGTAGCGCATCTGGTTTGGGACCAGAGGGTCGGGGGTTCGAATCCCTCTTCACCGACCACTATTTCAATAATCGCGATAAGCGGTTATATAAAAAGTTAGTGGTGGCTATAGCTCAGTTGGTAGAGCCCTGGATTGTGATTCCGGTGGTCGCGAGTTCGAATCTCGTTAGCCACCCCATTAATTTATTGGTAGCTTTTATAAGTTTCCAGTTTGATTTAAGCAACATCCCAGAAATCAAACAAAAACATCGGTGAATAGCGCAGCTTGGTAGCGCATCTGGTTTGGGACCAGAGGGTCGGGGGTTCGAATCCCTCTTCACCGACCACATTAAAAGCCTCGTCAGAAATGACGAGGCTTTTTTCATTTCTGATAGATAGAAAATTCTCACCATCATCACATTATCGCTATTTTATTTTGCTCTTCTCTTCTTCTTATTTAATACGATTAAAGTAGTTATACCATCTTCTTATGTATATAAAATCCATTATATATATCGACACCTTACATATTTGCAAAATGAATTATTGAATAGTTATCTCATATTAAAATATCACACTGTTAAAAATGTTAAGATTAATTATGTAAATCATGCTGGTTTCTTGAATATTTTATCACTGTATGAGTATTTTTATTTTTGTCATTAAGTTGTTGTTTTAACTACATCAGTAATGAGTATTAAGAGTGAGATTGAATGCTTTACTTTTATTCTTCATGATTATTTATTCATTTAATTGGCATTAAATAGGTTAAAGCTCTTTAATTGTTGCTTTTATGTGAATAATTGACTACATTGGTTTCCTAGTTAAGTTACAACATTTATTGTTGTTTCGAATGGAATCAATGTGCAGACAGGGCAGGATGCTGCCGAGTAGTCGGAGTCTGATAATGTCACTTTTAGAAGTTAAAAATTTACGTATCGAATACCCATCTCGTCATGGAGTTCATGCTGCTGTTAAATCATTATCGTTTTCAATAGAACGTGGTGAGATTGTAGGGGTTGTTGGTGAATCTGGAGCGGGTAAATCAACAGTAGGTAATGCTGTTATTGACCTATTAAGCCCTCCAGGTGTTATTGCTAGCGGAGAGGTCTTTCTAGATGGAGAGAAAATATCTGGCCTATCTACAGAAGCGATGCGTAAAGTTAGAGGGTCTAAAATAGGATTCATCTTTCAAGACCCAATGACATCCCTAAACCCTCTATTTACAGTCGAACAGCAAATTACAGAAACCATTCACGCGAATTTAAAAGTATCAGCCGCAGAAGCTTATGAACGAGCTTTGTCTCTAATGAAGCAAGTAGGTATACCACAGCCTGAAAACCGCCTTAAGCAGTATCCACATCAATTTTCAGGGGGTATGCGTCAGCGTGTAGTTATCGCTATCGCTTTGGCAGGTGAACCTGATCTTATCATTGCTGATGAACCAACGACGGCACTTGATGTTTCTATTCAAGATCAAATTCTAACTCTGATCCGAGATCTCTGCATTGAGAAAAATGTAGGCTGTATGCTAGTAACTCATGATATGGGTGTGGTGTCGAACGTTACTGATAAAGTGGCGGTAATGTTCCGTGGTGATCTTGTCGAGTTTGGTAAAACCGAAAAAGTATTGGGAGATCCCGATCATTCTTATACTCGTAGCCTAATTTCTGCTGTACCACGTTCAGATATTAAATTAGATCGTTTTCCATTAGTAAGTTACATCGAAGAAGCCGTTGAGCATGAATGTATCGATGTAAAGACGCACTGGTTAGGGCAAAGTCAAGATCATCGTGAATATTCAGGCCCATTATTAAAAGTAGATAATGTTAGCCTTCGTTTTGTGACGAAAGATTCTATGTTTGAAAGTCGTCGTGAATACGTTCAAGCTTCAAATAATGTTAGCTTTGAGATCCATGAAGGCGAAACTTTTGGCCTTGTAGGGGAGTCTGGTTCTGGCAAATCAACCATTGCCCGTGTTATTGCTGGTTTATATCCGCCAAATGAAGGAACGGTTACCTTTGAAGGTATTGACCTGACCGCATTGAAATCAGAGAAAGAGCGTCGTCCGATGCGCCGTCAGATGCAAATGGTTTTCCAAAACCCATACACTTCAATGAATCCGCGTATGAAAATCTTCGATATTATCGCAGAGCCTATTCGTTTTCATAAGCTAACAGGCTCAGAAGCTGAAACGCAACAGATCGTGAATGATCTTCTTGATCACGTAGGTTTGGGGCGAATGGCTGCATTGAAGTATCCACATGAGTTTTCTGGTGGTCAACGTCAGCGTATTTCGATTGCTCGTGCATTAGCAACGCGCCCACGTCTATTAATTTGTGATGAACCAACCTCTGCATTAGATGTATCGGTTCAGGCACAAATCCTCAACTTATTAAAAGATTTACAAAGTGAGTTAAATCTAACTATGTTGTTTATCAGTCACGATTTACCTGTTATTCGTCAAATGTGTGATCGCGTTGGTGTGATGCAAATGGGAGCCTTATTAGAAGTGGCTCCAACAGAAAACCTTTATACCAACCCTCAGCATGAATACAGCAAACAATTAATTTCACTTATGCCTGAGTTTAAAGGTTTAAGAGAGAACGCAACTGCGGTGTAAACCGTCTAATAATAAGTACAAATACAACAAACTAGGGAAACATTCCCGCATAAGGAGTTATGCAATGAAAACCATGAAGACAAAATTAGCTATCGCATTGATGGCAGCAGGCCTAAGTTTTAGTGCGGCAGCAGCAGATATTACTGTTGCTTATGATGCCGATCCTGTATCGCTTGACCCGCATGAGCAATTATCCGGTGGTACGCTACAGCTTTCTCATATGGTGTTTGATCCCCTAGTTCGTTATACGCAGTCATTCGACTTTGAACCACGTCTTGCTGAAAAGTGGGAACGTATTGACGACAAAACCTTCCGCTTCAATCTACGTAAAGGCGTTAAGTTTCATTCAGGTAATGAAATGACAGCTGATGATGTTGTTTGGACTTTTGAACGTCTAAAAGACTCGCCTGATTTTAAAGCGATTTTTGAACCGTATGAAAAGCTAGTTAAAATTGATGATTACACCGTTGAGCTTGTTTCTAAAGGCGCTTATCCGTTAGTTTTACAGACAGCAACATACCTTTTCCCAATGGACAGTAAGTTCTATTCTGGAAAAACAGAAGAGGGTAAAGATAAGTCTGAAATCGTAAAACACGGTAATTCATTCGCTTCAACGCACATCTCTGGTACCGGTCCATTTGTCGTTAAATCTCGTGAACAAGGCGTAAAAGTTGTTTTTGATCGTTTCGATGGTTACTGGGATACAAACTCACCTGGTAACGTAGATGAATTAACTCTTGTTCCAATAAAAGAAAATGCAACACGTGTTGCTGCTTTACTTTCAGGTGATGTAGATATTATCGCTCCAGTGGCTCCAAATGATCACAAACGAGTGAAAAATACCAAAGGTATCGATTTAGTTACGCTACCTGGTACTCGTATTATTACTTTCCAAATGAACCAGAACAGTAATGAAGCACTAAAAGATGTCCGTGTTCGTCAGGCAATCGTTCATGCAATCAATAATGAAGGTATTGTTAAGAAGATCATGAAAGGTTTTGCAACAACCGCTGGTCAACAAGGCCCTTCTGGTTACTCAGGTTACGATGCTGATTTAGTGCCACGTTACGATCTTAAGAAAGCAAAACAACTAATGAAAGAAGCGGGTTACGAAGAAGGCTTCAAACTTAGCATGATGGCACCAAACAACCGTTATGTTAATGATGCAAAAATTGCTCAAGCAGCAGCAGCGATGCTATCGAAGATTGGTATCAAGGTTGATTTAAAAACATTACCAAAAGCGCAGTACTGGCCAGAATTTGATTTGTGTTCTGCTGACATGATGATGATCGGTTGGCATTCAGATACTGAAGATTCAGCAAACTTCTCTGAGTTCCTAACAATGACTCGTAATGAAGAAATAGGTAAAGGTCAGTACAACTGTGGTCATTACTCAAACCCAGAAGTTGACCGTTTAGTTGAAGCGGCAAATGTGGAAACGGATCCTGCAAAACGTAGCGCAATGCTAAAAACAGTAGAAGATACACTGTATAACGATGCGGCGTTTGTTCCACTGCATTGGCAAAATCTTGCGTGGGGTGCGAAATCTAATATTGATATCAAACCAATCATAAATGCAATGGAGTACCCATACTTTGGCGATTTAGTCGTTAAGTAACTGTTTGTAAAAAGGTTGTCCTGATATTCAGGGCAACCTTTATTCGTCATAAGATATTCATTGATAAAAAAGTAATACCAACAATTTGTTAGATATGGATATATTTTCTATATCATTTTTAGGATTAAGAAGGGGACAAGGAATGTTTACGTTTCTGGTCAAGCGCCTGTTTCAGGCACTGATAGTGATGTTTGTGATCAGTCTGGTTGCGTTTTCCATCCAAGATAATTTGGGTGACCCGTTACGTGAATTGGTTGGGCAATCCGTTTCAGAAGCTGAGCGTCAAGCTCTGAGAGACGATCTAGGGTTAAATGACCCATTTATCACAAAGTACACTCGTTTTATTACTAATGCGGTTCAAGGTGACTTGGGCACGTCATATTTTTTCAAAAAACCAGCGGTAGAAGTGATTCTTGATAAATTAGTAGCGACCCTAGAATTAGTATTAGGGGCGGCAATTATTATTATATTTCTTTCGATACCTCTTGGTGTTTATTCGGCTATTCATCCAAAAAGTATTTTCACAAAAGCGATAATGGCATTCAGTAGTGTTGGTATATCGATACCTGTGTTCCTAACGGCAATTATGTTGATGTACGTATTTTCTATCGAATTAAATTGGCTACCGTCTTATGGACGCGGTGAAACCTATAATTTATTAGGTTGGGAATCAGGCTTTTTTACCATTGATGGATTGGCTCACTTGGTATTGCCTTGTATTTCTCTTGCTTCAATCATGCTTCCTCTTTTTATTCGTTTAGTTCGCTCTGAAATGCTAGAAGTGCTGAGCTCTGAATACATTAAATTTTCTAAAGCAAAAGGCATTGCAACAAATAAAATTTATTACCAACATGCTCTTAAAAATACCATGCTGCCAGTATTAACTGTAGGTGGTGTTCAGATTGGTACCATGGTGGCTTATACCATCCTTACTGAAACCGTATTCCAGTGGCCGGGAACAGGCTTCTTATTCTTAGAGGCTATTAACCGTGTAGATACGCCATTGATTACCGCTTACGTTATCTTTGTGGGCTTAATCTTTGTAGTAACAAACACCATTGTTGATCTGTTATATGGATTAATTAACCCAACGGTAGATATTACAGGGAAAGGAGCGTAATCATGGATACCACAGCAAACCACGTCCCAACACGTTGGGAACGATTTAAGTCATCGGATTTTCTGTATTACTTCTTGCGCGATAAAGTCGCCATGTTTAGCTTTGCCGTATTTTTAACTTTTGTACTTGGGGCGCTATTGTCCCCCGTCATTGCGCCAACCAATCCATACGATTTAAGCGCAATTGATATCATGGATTCAGAACTTCCACCGTCTTGGATGGAAGAAGGTGATGAACGATTCCTTCTTGGAACGGATGACCAAGGGCGTGATGTACTATCAACTATTTTATACGGTTCACGTTTATCATTGACGATTGGCTTCTTAGCGGTAGCGGTACAGTTAACTCTCGGTATTATTATCGGATTGTCTGCAGGCTATTTTGGTGGACGAATTGATAGCTTTTTAATGCGCTTTGCCGATGTGCAATTATCATTTTCAACCATGATGGTAGCGATCATTGTTTCTGCTATCTTTAAGGCCAGCTTTGGAACTGAGTTTTTCAGTCAATATGCTGTTGTGATGCTAGTGGTTATTATTGGTGTTGCTGAATGGCCACAGTATGCACGTACTATCCGAGCATCGGTACTGGCAGAGAAAAAGAAAGAGTATGTAGAAGCAGCAAAAGTGATGGGGTTTCGTTCTCCACGCATTATGTTCCGTCATATTCTACCTAACTGTTTATCCCCCATTTTGGTTATTTCAACGGTACAGATTGCGAATGCGATCATGTCAGAAGCGGCACTCTCTTTCTTAGGGTTAGGTTTGCCAGTTGATCAACCCTCGTTAGGATCATTAATCAGTATTGGATTTAACTACATTTTCTCTGGTTCGTGGTGGATTACCGCTTTCCCAGGGCTTGTTTTGGTGACGTTAGTGTTAGTTATTAACTTGCTTGGTGACTGGTTAAGAGATGTGTTTAACCCGAAAATTTATAAAGGCTAAATAGTATAAAATGAATAAAAAAGCGGTGATTTACTCATCGCTTTTTTTATTTGTAAAACATAAACAATGTCTTACAGATAAGGAAATTTCGCTTGTTTTTCTGTTTTTCTGGCTAATTTACCGCTTTTACTGGTAATAATTTGCTCAGTTGTTAGGATCTAAAGGTGTGTTTAAATATTTTAAAGTGAGTATTTGAATTAAACCAAAACAGAGAGTATTAACTCGAAGTGAGGAATAATGAGTAGAAATAAGGACAAATACAGTATAGATAATACGGACTATACTGTTGGACAGGATAACGTTCAAAAATGGGGGTTTGATGTTCACAATCCCGTCTTCGGCATCAGTGCTGGTCTGATCGCCCTCTTTTTAGTTGCCGTTGCGGTAACTGACCCAGAAGCAGCAAAAACGGTTTTAGATGGCTTTAAATGGAAAATCATCAACGCATTTGATGGTTTGTTTATGTGGTCAGCAAATATCTTTGTTATTTTTTGTTTAGCCTTGATCGTATCACCATTTGGTAAGATTCGTCTTGGTGGGGATAAAGCAAAACCTGACTATTCTATGGTTTCTTGGATAGCAATGCTATTTGCTGCTGGCATGGGTATTGGGCTTATGTTCTGGGGAGTAGCAGAGCCTGTTGCTTACTTTACTGGTTGGTTTGAAACGCCATTAGGTGTTGAAGCAAATACACCTGAAGCTGCAAAGCTTGCGTTAGGTGCAACCATGTTCCACTGGGGTCTTCACCCTTGGGCTATTTATGGTGTTGTTGCTTTGTCGTTAGCATTCTTTGCTTATAACAAAGGTCTACCGCTTTCAATGCGTTCAATTTTCTATCCAATTCTTGGTGATAGAACTTGGGGTATCCCAGGGCATATCGTCGATATTTTAGCGGTATTAGCTACCTTATTTGGTTTGGCGACCTCATTAGGTTTAGGTGCACAACAAGCAGCAAGTGGTTTTCACCATGTATTTGGTATTGATGGTGGTCTAGGGCTTCAAATTGCGATTATTTTTGTTGTTACTTTATTAGCTGTTATCTCGGTAATGCGCGGTATTGATGGTGGCGTTAAAGTGATCAGTAACATTAATATGATCATTGCGATTGTATTGGTGGCTTTTGTTGCCCTAGTAACGTTTGCGGTATCTATGGGTACCATTCCAACAACCATCATGGGGTATGTTGAAAATATTATTCCTCTAAGTAATCCTCATGGTCGTGAAGATGAAGCGTGGATGCACGGTTGGACTGTATTCTACTGGGCGTGGTGGATTTCATGGTCCCCATTTGTAGGTATGTTTATCGCTCGCGTATCTCGTGGTCGTACCGTTCGTGAATTCTTGACTGCTGTCTTGATTGTACCAACGATATTTACTGTGTTGTGGATGTCTATCTTTGGTGGTGTTGCGATTGATCAAGTTGTGAATAATATTGGTACATTGGGCTCTGAGGGCTTAACTGATGTATCTTTAGCAATGTTCCAAATGTTTGATGCACTGCCTATGGGTAATATTCTTTCTATGATCGCGGTTGTTCTTGTTTTGGTGTTCTTTATTACCTCATCAGATTCGGGTTCACTTGTTATCGATAGCATTACTGCTGGTGGTAAAGTGGATGCGCCAATTCCACAGCGTGTATTCTGGGCCTTCATGGAAGGTGCTATTGCAGTCGCTCTGTTATGGGTTGGTGGTACTCAAGCAATTCAAGCATTACAAGCTGGTGCAATCTCAACAGCTCTACCATTCACCGTTATTTTATTAGTAATGTGTGTCAGCTTACTTATGGGTATGAGAACAGAGAAGCACAACAGTTCTTCATATTAAGTAAAAACGAAATAAAAAGCCGATGAAGAATAACTCTCTTCATCGGCTTTTTTGTGTTTATAACCACAGCTTTTTAATTGGGTCACCCGGTGAGAAGTGATAATGAACTTGTGCTTGAAATAGTTCGGCGGTTGCAATTGCATCTGTTAATGCATGATGAGGAGGGTAAGCCGGTAAGCCATAGCGTAAGCGAGTTGTTGCCAAGCGTATTGACTCTGGTCGTCTTCCTTTAAGCCAATTGATTAGGCCCTTTGATTGCTCTTGTTGGTAATTACCTTCGATTTGCATCGTATCAACAACAGGGAAGACAATGCCCTCACCAATCAAATTTTTTAAGTTAATATCAAAGAAATCACGTTCAATTCGTCGATAATGTACCACGACGACTTTTCCAGCCAAGGCGTCGAGTACTTTAACTAAAATACGGCGTAAATCAGGGGCATCTTGTAAATCAGAATGAGTAATACCGTGAATTACCACTGATTCTTCCTCTAAGCTATCTTGTGCTTTTACAAACCAATGTTGCGATTCACGGCAACGAATACGCTTTAGGGTAAAAGGAACAAGGCCAATACTAATAATACTATTTTGATTGGCATCTAACCCTGTGGTTTCAAAATCCAGTGCCACAAAATCAATCTCACTGAGTGGTGTTTCTTCATCGTAAGTACCAGCCTTATAGAAGTTCTTCAGCCTTTTATCTTTACTGATTTGAAATTTGTGATCAAAAAAAGAAGACCAATTTAAAATTTCTTGAGGAGAATGGGGAAACATCATTAACTCCTAAAATTTATTCGCGCTATAGCGATATTTTAAAAAGTTTTGAGCATTACTCAGTACCTGAAACGCATCTTTTAAGTTTCGACGCTCAAAATCCGACATGTTTTCAGGCTCAATATTATTATCTGGCTCATTACCCGCTTCTACATCTAATGCTTGGTGTCGTAAACGAACTAACGAAATTAACTCCATGGCATGGTGAAGATCGCTGCCTTTTGATTTTGGTAAAATACCCGCTTCAATAATATCGTCTAAACGCTCAAATGAGTTTTGAGCTTGAGAGCCAATCGCCAAGGCATGAACACGGATTAAATCCGCTAGCGGAGCAGTACCACGACGTTTTAGATTGATAGAGTTATTATGACGACCATCTTTTTCCATCACAAAATCCTTAAAGAACCCTAATGGTGGTGTTCGACGCAATCCATTTCTAGCAAGACAGGCAAGGAAGCGATTATTCTTTTTCGCTCGACGAACAATAAACCCATTAAGTTGCTCTGCCCATTTTGTACGACCATAAACGCCATTTAAATCAAAGAAAATAGAGCTATTCAATAAGGCTTGAGGATCTGGATTATCAATCCAATCAGCAAAGCACTCTTCCCATTCTGACTGAGTTTTACGCCATTCAGGGTTGGTTGCCATGATATCGCCAGTACAATAGGTGTAACCACAAGCCGCTAAGCCATCGCAGACAAAAGCAGATAACGCTTTGAAGTATTCACCATGTTCTTTTTCGTTGTAGTCATTATCTAAAATAATTGCGTTGTCTTGGTCGGTAACAATTAACTGTTCATCACGGGCCATAGAACCAAGTGCTAAGAAACAATAAGGTATAGGTGGTGGACCAAGCTCTTCTTCAGCGAGTTCTAATAGGCGTTGCTTAAAGCTTCGACCAATCTCAGACATTGCACTGCCAACCATGTGAGAGTTAGCGTCTTCATTTACCATTCGGATAAAGCAGTCTTTAAGCTGAGTCGATAGAATCACCAAGTCTTCAATGGTTTGTTGTTGGAAGATGCTACTTACAAACAACAGACTGTTTTGAGACTCATAGCGAACAATATCGGACACTTCAAGAACACCAATAGGCTGTTTATTTCGTAATACAGGAAGGTGATGGACGTTGTAGCGAAGCATCATCAGCATCGCTTCAAATACATAGGCATTATGGTCGAGTGAGATAAGCTCTGTCGACATTACCTCAGAAACTGGTGTGTTAGAATCCAAACCACAGGCCAATACTTTTGTGCATAAATCTCGATCGGTAATGATGCCCACAAAGTCATTATCTTCTTCGTCAGTATCGATTTCAGGATCGGTAATTAACACCGCAGAGACATTCTCTTCAGCCATGGTTTTTGCGGCAGATTGAATGGTTTCATATTTGGTGATCATAACTGCTTCACGAGTCAGTAAGGTTTTTACTTTCGAAGTGGTTAAATCATTCGCATCATCATGGTTACTTTCTACTGCTTGCTTTAGGCGAGTTGCATCTTCAACTTCCACAAAGTCAGAGAACTCGTCATAACGCTCGCAAAAATCATCAAATACCGACTCGGGGATGCAATACAATAGAGAATCGTTTAGAGCCTTAGCTGGAAAACGAACTTTATTATTCATCAATAGCCCCATTTGGCCAAAGATACTGCCTTCATCTAACCGATTATAGAGCTCGCCGTTTCGACGGTAGACTTCGATAATGCCACTGCGAACCATGTATAAATCTTTGATCTCATCACCAAAGCCAATCACCATGCTTTCTGCACGATAATAAGAAATTTCGACACTTTGGGCCGCTTCTTTTATCGCCTCTTCAGGCAGTAAATTAAAAGGAGGGTATTGGGATAAAAAGTGTTGGATCTCTAGCAGTTCAACTTCCATGTAGGGCTCGATAGTAATATAGAAAGTAAGGATTTAGTGTAGTTTATCATCATGATGATATCTATCTGAATTGCGTTTATATTTTGAAAATAAGCGTGATTTTTAAACAAAAATACACAGTAGAATCTCAGATTTTCAACTGGCTTTTTGCTAACATTAATAGATACATTTCTTTTAAGGTGCTTCCATGATGGCAATCGTTAAAAAAACAAATACGTTAGTAATGCCGTTAATGTTATTGGCGACAATATCTCAAGCCAAGGCGGCTGATGAGTTAACTCAGTATCTTGAGAGTAATAATAGTGCGCTCACTTCTGTTTGTTCCACATCGGGTTATTTGCCTGATTCTTGCCCTATTGGAGAAGCACTTTGGGGTAATCAAGGTGCAAAATTAGCACAAGGTGAGAGTGAGTTTTGGATCCAATGTGGTGTATTTAGTAAACCACTTGGCGCCGAGAAGGTGAATCGAATTCAATCGAAAGTTGATGCGCCAATAAATATGAAAGAAGAAAGTAAAGGTAAGCGTTGTTTAATCGGGCCGTATAACAATTTTTCGGTCGCTAAAAAACAGCTAAAAGCATTACAAAAAGATCCACTATTTAGACAGGCAGCATTAAGAGAAGTCGCTCTTGCTTCGTTGCCTAAGATTGCGTTGAAAGTTGAAAAAAGTGAATTACCTAAAATAGCCGTTGAGCCAACACCTGATCCTGTTACTATTCGCAAACAAGTCATTATTAATGGCGAGCAATTTGCAGTGCCATTTATTCAGAGTGATGATTATGGTTTTTATATGGAAGATTCTCAACCTTGGCTGCGAGCAAGCTCAAAAGGCAGCCAAGAGGTTTGTCAGCGTATAGATATGAATTTAGTATCAAAAGAACAATGGCAAATATTGATTGATTCCAACATCATGAAAGAAGATAAATGGCCAATATTATTACCTTATTGGGGCGCTGATAATTTAGGCCTCTTTAAAGACGGTGCAACAAGAGAATTAAAAAATGCATCCATGTTGAATGTGATGTGTACGAAAAAAGCAGAGGATAAAGTCGTTGGAAATCCAATTTAAAGGTCGCTGGGACAGTAAGTCTCTGGCGGAAAATCTACAAGAAGCATTAGAAACATTAGAAGATGAGTTTGGGGTAAAAGCGCTATCAAATATAACGCTGAATATTTGTTTAGAAGATGAACATAAAGAAGAGTTAGCGTTATTAAGCCCAACAGGAAGAGCATTGGATTTTTTGGTTATTAATAATCCAAAAGACGTCAATGATGGTGAAAAGGCCCCTGTGTTGGAGTTTAAGCCTCGCGGTTAAACATGGTTTTTAACCGTTTGAGTTTGTAGATAAAAGAAACCCCAGCGTGCGCTGGGGTTTTTTATTATTACACTCTCGTAATAGTCATTTGCCCTTTACTGGGATAGTCATTTCTCAAATAAAGATTACACTTATCTCATCAAATCAAGTTAAGAATCTAATAAGGTAATCATTATGGCTGAACACAAGACTCCGCAATTTCAAGTTGGACAAACGTTTACAGATCACCCATTTCAAGAAGGTGATGGCGCAATGCTTGAGCTGTTCCGTAATGACTTACCAAACATGCTGTATGTTGGCTTAGGTAATATTACCGCCGACGAGCAAGCGATGTTAAGTCAAACTGGCGCGCAGCTAGGTTTGGTTTCTTCTGAGAAAGGCGGCTGTTTAGTCGTGGTTAGCTTTGGTGATTTAGCGTTTGAAATGCAATTAAACTCAGCAGCTATTCCTGACGATTACTTCACTCTGACTGAAGATAAAACATTGTCTGTTTCGATGATTGCAGTAGATACAACAACCAATTTGTTATGTGCGATTCGTGAATTTAAGCTACCTGAAGAGTTAAGCTGCCAGTTTATTGAAGTAACTAAAGCACAACGTGAGTTGGGTAATGTGGATGTGGTGAATATGGAAAATATGCAGTTAATTAATTCACTAACGCCTGAAGCGCTACAAGCAAGGATGGCGTTTCATCCACTACAAAGTGTGATCGCAGCCCCAACGTGTGGCTGTGGTCATCACCATCATCATGATCACTCGCATTAAATTTAAATAGGTAAACTAGGAAACTATTTAAAAGAGCGTGTGTCCTAATTGCACTCGTTCCTTATTATTTGTAGTTAACCGGTTGATGAAATCTACGTTTCACAGACATAAATTTTTTAGATGGCCCCTCATTCTCGTATGTTGGGTTATCTTTGTCTGTGCGGCAAATAATATTGGTTTCTTGAATTCATGTTCTTTGCCGTTAACTGATTCGGCGTCTACTTCTGTTCAGCAGGAATCAAAAGTAGATCAAGATAAAAACGGATTAAGTGATAAATGCGAATTATCAGATCATTTAGTCCATTTTGAACAACATCAAGTTGGCGAACATGCGCTGATTATGCAAATATTTACAGTCCTCCTAGTGATAGGATTGCTGTTATCTTTTAGTTATACCTCCTTATTTACAGAGCCAATTCTCCATAAAGGAAGGCGGCTTCACCTCAAGTTATGTGTTTTTAGAGAATAAATAATCGAATGTTTTTATCGACATTCGACGTATATTTATTTTTTAAAGGAAACACAAATGCAAAAATCAGTAATGACAGCACGTATAGTCCTTTTTGGGCTATTAGCGATGTTGTGCAGCGTATTTATATCCGTTGCTCAAGCAGAAACTCCGAATACTGGATGGCTTAAAAACCCAAATCATACCCCGATTGAAACTCGTTTTGTTCTTACAGGGCAAATCAATAAAGTTGATCAAACCGTTGCTGGATTCTTAGAAATTCGTCTTTCGGGCGATTGGAAAACCTATTGGAGAAGCCCTGGCGAAGGGGGAATAGCCCCTAGTATGGATTGGGATGACTCTCAAAATATCCGTAATATTGATTGGTATTGGCCTTACCCAAAACGTTTCGACCTACTTGGTATTGAAACCTTAGGTTATAAAGGAAGTGTTATTTTTCCGATGACGCTCCATATTGACGACCTCAATAAGCCAGTTACTTTTAAGGCTGATCTCACCTTGTCATCTTGTACCACTATCTGCGTACTGACTGACTATCCATTTGAACTGACGTTCACTCCTACCGATTTAACGCTTTCTAAAGAAGCGATGCACGTTTATGCCCAAGGGCTAAGTCAGGTTCCGAAAGAATCGGCATTGATCAGCGATGTGAAAACGGTGTGGGATGCGACAAAAATGCAGCTTCAGGTTACAGCAACCAAAAAAATGGGGTGGATTGCGCCTGATGTCTTGGTTGATGGCCCTTCCGATGAAATGCAGGATGATAATTTCTCCCGTCCAAAGATTGATGTGGATGGCGATAATATTACCGCAACTTTTGATGTGAGTAGTTGGATGGGTACCCCCGACCTAACCGGTGAAGATATCAGTGTTACCTTAAAAGATAAGGAATTCATTGCTGAACAACCTGCAAGTATTGCTGATGGAATGATCACAAGCAGTAATGGACTCCAATCCATCGTAAAAATGATTCTATTTGCTTTATTTGGAGGTTTACTTTTAAACGTAATGCCATGTGTATTCCCTGTACTGGGAATGAAGTTAAGTAGTGTTATTTCAGCTCAAGGCCTTGAGAAAAAACAGATTAAATTGCAGTTTTTAGCTTCTGCAAGTGGGATTATTTTCTCTTTTTGGCTTCTTGCCTCTTTCTTAGTTGTGCTCAAGTTATCGGGGAGTGCCATTGGGTGGGGGATTCAATTTCAGAGTGCGTGGTTTATTGGCATTATGGCTCTAATTACGGTGCTATTTGGTGCCAATATGCTGAGCTTATTTGAAATCCGATTATCATCAAATACAAATACTTGGATAGCATCAAAAGGGAATAACTCCTATTTTGGTCACTTTATTCAAGGAATGTTTGCCACCTTACTTTCTACTCCTTGCTCTGCGCCTTTCTTAGGTACAGCCGTTGCTTTTGCCTTAGCAACAAATATTCCAACCATGTATGGCATATTCACCGCGTTAGCGCTTGGTATGGCGTCTCCGTGGATATTGGTTGCTATCTTCCCATCTATAGCTCTTTCGTTACCAAAACCCGGACCATGGATGAGTAAGCTGAAATATCTCTTTGGTGGAATGATGTTAGTTACCAGTATTTGGTTGTTGAATTTACTTTCTAATCATCTACCCGAACTTTGGATTTATGGTATTGCAGTGATAGCGGGAGGCGTAATTTTACTGCGAACCGTTCAAATTCACAGTAAGAAAGCGGCGGGGTGGTTGAGTATTTTATTTGCGGTCGCGTTTAGTTTTGGCACGCTAATAGACAGTGTGACTTCAACTGATCTCCTTCCTGCTGAACCTCAATGGGTCCCCTTATCGAGTGAATCTATTCAGCAATATGTCGATGAAGGGAAAGTGGTATTTGTTGATGTTACCGCTGATTGGTGTGTGACCTGTAAGGCGAACAAAATCGGTGTGTTGCTTCAAGAGCCGGTTTATAGCGAGTTAAACAGCGCCAATATTATTCCTATGCAGGGAGATTGGACGGTTCCGAGTGAAAAAATTACGGCTTACCTACAAGAGCATGGACGATTTGGAGTGCCATTTAACGTGGTTTATGGCCCTAGTGCACCAAACGGCATCGAACTTCCGGTTATTTTGAATGAAAAAGTCGTTATGGATGCGATTAAAAAAGCGGGAAGTAAGCAGTAATGAGAAAGAAAATGAAACGTTGGGGTAAAGAGACACTTATTTATCTTGTTGTGATCATTGTTCTTAGCATTGCTGTTGATGCATGGAGAACCAAAGATATGCCAGTTAATACCGCCCCTGTTCTTGAGGGGATAAGTACTACCGGAGAGGTTATTGATGTCATTGCTATGAGTCAAAAGAAACCAGTCATCGTTTACTTTTGGGCGACGTGGTGTGCAGCGTGTCGATTTGTGACGCCAACGATTAATTGGTTCAGTGATTCTTATCAAGTTGTAGGAATAAGTACAAGTTCAGGAGAAGACAGAAGAGTATCTGGCTACATGGCATCTCATAATTATACCTTCACCAACATTAATGATACGTACGGTGATATTTCAAGAACGTGGGGTATTCGAGTAACCCCAACGATCGTCATTATCGATAAAGGCGAGATAAAAAATATCACCACGGGGATAACAACACCTCCGGGCTTACTTGCTCGCTTATCACTTATTTAACGAATAAATTTGGACAATGAATATGAACTTTAAAACGAAATTAATCACAACACTGGTAATGGCATGCTTATTTTCTCCTTTTGCTTCTGCAATGACTCAGTCGGAGAAAATTGAAGATATTAATGAGATGCTTAAAGGAAATCCTACGATTATTGATAGTCTTCATGAAAGTTTAGCGATGTATATTGTTCAACAAGGTAACTATCAAAAAACATTGGCGGATTATCATGATTATATGTACAACAACCCAGACCTTCCGTCGTTTGGTGCCAAAGAACCCAAGTTAACTATTGTGGTGTTAACTGATTTAAGTTGCCCGTGGTGTAAAAAATTAGATCCAGTTTTAATGAAACTGGTCGATGAGCATCCTGATGACCTTAAAGTTATAAACATTTATGTGCCACTTAAAGAGGGGTCAAATCCGACGAACTCGGCAACCTTTGCAATGAGAGTATGGAAGGAAAGCCCTGAGAAATTTAATAAGATCAATGAGACCTTATTAAGTAAACCGGGAATCCACAATATGCGCTCTATTATGAAGGTCGCTAAAGCAAATAGTGCAGAAAAATACGTATCAACTAATAATGAAGTGAAAGATATGGTGGCGAAGAACTACCAACTATTTATGGACTTAGGTGTGCGAGGGACACCTGCTATGTTGATCGATGGTCAACTTCTTCCGGGCTATTTACCTTATGAAAAATTAGCGCCAATGGTTGAAGCTAAAATCGCAGAAAAGTCGGGTAAGTAATGTCACTAACTGCTTAATCGAGTTAAACATGATTCAATAAAACAAAAACGCCGCCAGTATTAACTATTGGCGGCATTTTTATTGTTAAAACAGTCTAAAAATAGACTATCTCATAGTAACAAATTCTTCAGAACCTGTTGGGTGGATAGCAACAACTGCATCGAAATCAGCCTTAGTTGCGCCCATCTTCATTGCAACTGCAAAACCTTGGATCATTTCATCAACCGTGAAACCGATACCGTGTAGGCCAACAACTTTCTCGTCTTCGCCCGCACAAACCAGTTTCATCTTACAAGGTTGACGGTGCTTAGTTACCGCTGTGTACATCGCTGTGAAGCCTGATGTGTACACTTTTACGTTGTCTTTGCCATATTGCTCATCAGCTTCTTGTTCAGTAAGACCAATCGTGCCAATCGGTGGATGGCTAAATACAACAGTAGGAACTAATGAATAGTCCATTTTTGCGTTTGTTTGACCGTTGAATAGACGCTCAGACAATAAACGACCGGCTTTAACCGCGATAGGTGTTAACTCAATGCCGCCTTCCATAATGTCACCTACACAGTAGATGCCTTTCACGTTAGTCTCTTGGTATTCATCAACCTTGATGTAACCGCGATCGTTAGTAGCTACGCCTGTTTTTTCTAGGTTGATAGCGTCAGTCGCAGGGTGGCGACCAATTGCCCAAATTAGGGTATCAACGTTTTGTGTTTCACCATTTTCTAGGTGAAGCGTCAGGCTGCCATCCGCTTCTTTAACCACTTCTTTTGGTACAGAGTGAGTATGAAGTGTAGGGCCTTCTGTATTCATTACTTCAACTAGTGTCTCGATGATCATTGGGTCAAAGCTACGAAGAGGAGATTCTTTACGGCAGAATAGGTGAGTTTCAGTGCCTAGAGAGTGAAGAACGCCAGCGATTTCAACTGCGATGTAACCTGCACCAATAACAGCAACACGTTTTGGTTGCTCCATCAGTTCAAAGAAACCGTTTGAATCGATACCGTGCTCAGCACCTGGAATATTTGGGATTGATGGACGGCCGCCAACAGCAATAAGGATATGGTCGGCTGTGTAGTGTTCGCCATTCACTTCAACGGTTTTTGCATCAACAAACTTTGCAAAGCCTTTAATTACATTGATTTTATTGTTACCAAGAACGCGATCGTAAGATTCATGAATACGACCAATGTACGCTTGGCGGCTTTCAATCATTTTGCCCCAGTTGAATTTTTTCAGTTCAACATCAAAGCCATAATCTTCAGCGTATAAATTAATTGCTTCAGCAACTTGAGCGCCGTGCCACATCACTTTCTTAGGAACACAACCTACGTTTACACACGTGCCGCCTAGATCTTGCGCTTCAATAAGAGCAACTTTTGCGCCGTGCATAGCCGCACGGTTTGCTGATGCGATACCGCCAGAACCACCGCCGATACAGATATAATCAAAATGCGTAGCCATTACTTTCTCTCCAATAATTGGTATTAATTCTTTTTACATACTATGTATGAAATGCGACCAAATTTTTCTTTTTCAAGGTCTACGAGGTTCAAGAGCTATGAGAATTCAGATCGCTTCGCTTGCAGAGTTCAGAGGTGTTTGTTGAGAGTGAGCGCCTCCCGCTACCTATTCTGAACTCTTTAAGGGAGCTTGCGACCGATCTGAATTCTTAGATCTTATTCCGGAACAATCCACTCGACTTTAAAGTGACCTGTTGCTGGTGCAATTGCTTCTTTTAAGAAAGGCAAAATAGTGTTCATTTGGCTTTCTAATTTCCACGGTGGGTTAATGACGATCATGCCAGATGCTGTCATGCCACGCTCGTTAGTATCCGCAGAAACACCCAACTCAATTTGTAGAATGTTACGGATATCTAATTTTTTAAGCCCTTTAATCATATCGTCGATGTCACAACGATTAACCACTGGATACCAAATCGCATAAATGCCTGTTGCCCAACGCTTGTGGCTTTGGCCAATAGCGTTAACTACATCGTAATATTCTTTTGCAAGCTCATAAGGTGGGTCGATTAGGACTAATCCTCTGCGCTCTTTTGGTGGAAGGCTTGCTTTTAATCGTGCAAAGCCGTCTTCTTTATAAATAGACACTTGGCGATCACGATGAAACTCTTGCTCAAGCAGAGGGTGATCGGCAGGGTGAAGCTCGGTTAATACCATGCGGTCTTGACGACGCAGGTGAGCACGACCAACACGTGGTGAACCTGGGTAGTAACGCAGTTCTTCACCGTCGTTTAATTCAGTGATGGCATTTAGGTAGCTTGTGATCTCTTCAGGAAGATCAGTTTGTTCCCAAATACGTGCGATACCTTGCTTGTATTCGCCGGTTTTTTCAGACCATTCATGCGTTAAATCGTAGCGACCAACCCCAGAGTGGGTGTCGTGATAAACAAATGGCTTATCTTTTTGCGTTAATGAATCAAGGATAAGGCTTTGTACAATGTGTTTAACCACATCGGCATGGTTGCCTGCATGAAAACTGTGACGATAACTTAGCATGGATGAACTCTCACTATTGGAATCACATGATTATACCCAAGTTTATAGCTCAATGTGTGTACTCTTGCATCAGCCATTGAAATTTTATCCATTAAGCACCATCTTTAAGGGATAAGCCGATCCTAAAAACGAAAAATAGAAAAGGAATGAATATGTCTAATCCGTTACTTACCTTTACTGATTTACCGCTGTTTTCTCAAATTAAGCCTGAACACATTCAGCCAGCGGTAGAACAAGCCATTGCTGATTGTCGCGCTAAAGTAGAAGAAGTATTAGCCTCTGATGCAGAACCAAGTTGGGAGAGCATTATTATTCCTCTGGCAGAAACTGATGATCGCCTAAGTCGTATTTGGTCACCAGTGAGTCATTTGAATTCAGTGCAAAACAGTGAAGAATTACGCGAAGCGTATGAAGCGTGTTTACCTGCATTATCTGAGTACGGTACGTGGGTTGGTCAAAATAAAGGACTATACGAAGCGTATAAATCAATTAAAGAGAGCGAGGCGTTTGCAACTCTGTCTCAAGCTCAGCAAAAAACAATTGTCGATGAGCTGCGTGATTTTGAGTTATCAGGCATTGGATTACCGGCAGATCAACAAAAGCGCTACGGTGAGATCAGTAAACGAACTTCAGAATTAAGCTCAAACTTCAGCAATAATGTGCTTGATGCAACCATGGGTTGGTCAAAACACATTACTGATGAAGCTGAATTATCAGGTTTACCAGAATCAGCAATGGCAGCAGCAAAAGCAGCAGCCGAAGCAAAAGAGTTAGACGGTTGGTTACTAACACTAGAAATGCCCTCGTACATTCCGATCATGACTTATGCTGATAATAAACCACTGCGTCGTGAAATTTATGAAGCGTTCGTTACTCGTGCATCGGATCGCGGTCCAAATGCCGGTAAATGGGATAACACCGATTTAATTTCTGAAGAGTTGCAACTTCGTCATGAAGTATCACGTCTATTAGGTTTTGCTTCTTATAGTGAAAAGTCACTAGCAACCAAAATGGCGGAAAGCCCAACTCAAGTCCTTGGTTTCTTAAATGACTTAGCAGCGAAAGCGAAACCACAAGGCGAGCGTGAAGTACAAGAGCTAAAAGCCTTTGTAAAAGAAGAGTTTGATATTGATGAGTTAGATCTGTGGGATGTGACTTATTACTCTGAAAAGTTAAAACAAAAGCTGTACCAAATCTCTGATGAAGAGCTACGCCCTTACTTCCCTGAATCAAAAGCAGTATCTGGCCTATTTGAGGTCTTAAACCGTCTATTTGGTATGACAGTGGTTGAACGTGAAGGCGTTGACGTATGGCATGAATCAGTGCGTTTCTTTGATATCTTTGATTCTACCAATACATTGCGTGGTAGCTTCTACCTAGATTTATACGCGCGTGAGCACAAACGTGGTGGCGCATGGATGGACGAGTGTCGTGTGCGTCGTATTACTGAAAATGGTGAACTACAAACGCCAGTGGCGTACCTAACCTGTAACTTCAGTAAGCCTGTTGGTGGTAAGCCTGCATTGTTTACTCACGATGAAGTGGTTACTTTATTCCACGAATTTGGTCATGGTATTCATCACATGCTAACGCAAATTGATGTTGCGTCAGTGTCTGGTATCAATGGCGTGCCTTGGGATGCGGTTGAATTGCCAAGTCAGTTCTTAGAAAACTGGTGTTATGAAGAGGAAGCGTTGGCGTTTATCTCTGGTCACTATGAAACGGGTGAGCCGCTACCAAAAGAGATGCTAGATAAAATGCTTGCTGCGAAAAACTTCCAATCAGCGATGTTTATTTTGCGTCAACTAGAATTCGGCATGTTCGATTTCACGCTGCACACAAATTACGATCCTGATTTAGGTGCAAAAGTATTAGAAACGTTAGCTGAAGTAAAAGCGAAAGTGGCGGTATTACCAAGTGTTGAGTGGAACCGCTTCTCTCACAGCTTCGGTCATATTTTTGCGGGCGGTTACGGTGCGGGTTATTACAGCTACCTATGGGCAGAAGTATTATCAGCCGATGCGTTCTCTCGTTTTGAAGATGAAGGCATTTTTAATACAGAAACGGGGCAAAGTTTCTTGAATAACATTCTTGAAATGGGCGGCAGTGAAGAGCCAATGGAATTGTTCAAACGCTTCCGTGGTCGTGAGCCGCAAGTAGATGCAATGTTACGTCATGCAGGTATTGGTGCGTAATTAATATGCTTTCATAGGTGAAAATAGAAGGGCCTCAATATGATATTGAGGCCTTTTTTATAACATTAGATATTCAATGAGTACCATTATGTGTTGATGAATTACATACGAGCTTTAAAGATCGTTACGATTTCATCTAGGTTTGCTTTACGTGGATTAGTTAAAGAACACGCATCGTTTAAGGCATTTTGTGCCATGAATGCTAGTTTATCTTCAGTAACACCAAGATCAGCTAAGTGTTGTTTAGTTCCTACCTTTTCAGATAGTAAGTCAATGGCTTCAAGCGCTGCATTTACTGCATCGTCTTGAGTCATGTTAGCGACATCAACACCCATTGCTTTTGCTATATCAACGAAGCGTTCTGGTACTAATTTAGCGTTAAAACGAGATACTTCAGCTAATAGGATAGCATTACATAGACCGTGAGATAGGTCATAAACACCACCTAATTGGTGTGCCATTGAGTGAACATATCCTAGTGAAGCATTTGAGAATGCCATACCAGCAAGATATTCACCATATTGCATCGCATCACGAGCTTCGCGATTTTGACCATCATTTACTGCCGTTTCTAAATTATTAACAATCAATTCAATTGCTTTAATTGCTGATGCATCAGTAATTGGTGTTGCAGCAGTAGATACATAAGCTTCAATAGCGTGAGTTAATGCATCCATACCTGTTGTTGCAGTTAAGAACTTAGGCATTGCAACCATTAGTTCTGAGTCATTTACAGCAATGATTGGAGTGAAGTGTTTATCAACTACTGGGTATTTAGTCTCATCCTCTTGGTTAGTAATAATTGCAAAGACTGTCATTTCTGATGCAGTACCAGCAGTTGTATTAACCGTTACTAGTGGTAGTTGAGGTTTTTTCGATAAGTGTACACCTTTAGAGTAGTCACGAATGTGTCCACCGTTTGCAGCAACTAATGCAATACCTTTTGCTGTATCGTGAGATGAACCACCACCAAATGAGATAACAAAATCAGATTTGCTTTCAGCGAGTAGCTTAAGGCCATCTTCAATATTTTTTTCTGTTGGATTTGGTTGTACGCCATCGTAAATAGCGAAATCTAGATTGTGTGCTTTTAATTCGTCAGTCAGTTTACTTACTAAACCAACCTCGACTAATACACCATCAGTTACGATCAGTGCTTTTTTAAGCTCTTTTGACGCCAGTTCAGTTCCTAGTGATTGGATTGCATTAGGACCCATAAGTGTTACAGGTGGCATGTAAAATACATTACTCATAATATTTTTCCTTTCATAGTTATTAAATTTTTATCAGCCATAGGAGATTATCGTGAATAACGATACCCCTTGCGTCGGTATGAAATTCAGTCTATGCCTATCCAGAAAAGAGACAATAACCATTAATGGCAAAATACTATTACGAATTTGTAATAATATGATCTGTTCTTATATTGAAGTAAGAAATGTGAAAAATATTAATGTTTGTTAGTTTTGTCTTTTATCTTATTGATATTTAAGGGCTGTTTGTTTTGTGGCGATTTCTGAGTGATGAGAGCTATGGAGGTGGTTAAAGTCTCTGGGATATTTATAAATTATGGTGTATTTAGGTGGGTGTGAGGGTTGTTTTATTTTTTAAGCTCCTTTGTATGAGTAAAGGAGCTTGTTGTTGAGAGGTTTTTTAAACCCACTCAATCTCTTCATCTGCGTGCTTCTGGCACTCTTCTTTTACCATTTCGATAAATTCCATACCTGTTTTAGAGCATGTCCATTTCTCATCGGTATAAGCAAAGTGGAAGCCACCAGATTTTGATGCTAACCAAATTTCGTGCATTGGTTCTTGTTTGTTAATTACGATTTGGCTGCGGTTTTCAAACTCTAGTGTTAATACGTTTCCAGTAATAACCGGTTCAATATCAGCACCAGAATCATCGATCATATCTTCGATTAATTGCAGTTTTTCATCGACTAGTTCGTGAAATTCAGTGTTATTCATCTTGTTTATCCTATTGCTTTTCTTGGCTGTGGTGCGATTATAGAGAGCATAACCAGATATTAACACTAATGGTAAAATCTTATGCAAAAAAGAGTGATGGCGTTAATGCTATTGAGTGCCTTAACATTGGCTGGCTGTGGTCAAACAGGGGCGTTATACATGCCAGCAGATGACGCACCAAAAACAAAAGTAGCAGAATAATTTATTTGTAGTCAGTGTATTTGAATCATCACTGGCTAATAAACACTGAACTAGACAAGGAAGATGACATTGGATTATTTCAATTATAAGGATGATGGACAACTTTGGGCTGAAGAGTTACCCGTTGCACAATTAGCTAAACAGTATGGCACGCCATTGTATGTGTATTCTCGTGCGACATTAGAGCGTCACTGGAATGCGTTTGATAGTTCTGTGGGTGAACAACCTCACCTTGTGTGTTATGCCGTTAAAGCAAACTCAAATATTGGTGTGTTGAATGCACTTGCCCGTCTAGGCTCAGGTTTTGATATTGTCTCTCAAGGTGAGCTTGAGCGCGTTGTGGCAGCCGGTGGCGACCCAACTAAAGTCGTCTTCTCTGGCGTTGGAAAAACTGCCGTTGAAATGCGTCGAGCGTTAGAGCTTAATATTAAATGTTTTAATGTGGAATCAGAGCCAGAGCTTGAGCGCTTAAATGCGGTTGCTGCTGAGATGGGGGTTATAGCGCCTATTTCCTTACGTATTAACCCCGATGTGGATGCAAAAACACACCCGTATATCTCAACAGGTTTGCGTGATAATAAATTTGGTATCGCGTTTGATCGCGCACCTGAAGTATATAAATTTGCACAAACTTTATCGAATCTAGATATTCAAGGTATTGATTGCCATATTGGTTCTCAGCTGACTGACATTGCCCCATTTATCGACGCAACCGATCGTCTACTTACCTTAATTGATGATTTAAAAGCGCAAGGTGTCAATATTCGCCATCTTGATGTGGGTGGTGGCTTAGGTGTGGTTTATCGTGATGAGTTACCGCCGCAGCCATCAGAGTACGCAACCGCATTGTTAAGTCGTTTAGCGGGTCGTGAAGATCTTGAGCTGATTTTTGAACCGGGTCGTGCCATTGCTGCAAATGCCGGTATTTTAGTGACTAAAGTTGAGTTCCTAAAACATACAGAACATAAAAACTTTGCCATTATTGATGCCGCAATGAATGACTTAATGCGCCCAGCGTTATATCAAGCGTGGCAAGATATTGTGCCGGTAACGCCTCGTGAAGGAGAAGCTCAAAGTTACGATTTAGTTGGCCCTATTTGCGAAACCGGTGATTTCTTAGGTAAAGACCGTGACTTAGTTCTCGAAGCGGATGACTTACTTGCCGTTCGTTCGTCTGGAGCCTATGGTTTTGTTATGTCATCAAACTATAATACGCGTACGCGAGCAGCAGAAATTATGGTGGATGGCGAGCAAGTACATCTTGTTCGTAAAAGAGAAGAGTTAAACTCACTCTGGGAGCTAGAATCCATCTTACCGAATTAACTTAGATTTAAAGAGCAGGGAACCTAAGGCGACTTGCTCTTTTGCTATTCAACCTAAAAGAAAAAATAAGAAGAACAACTATGCACTTTCATTTTTCTAAAATGCACGGGCTAGGCAATGACTTTATGGTTGTTGATTGCTTAACTCAAAATATTTTCTTTTCGCCAGATCTGATCCGTCGCTTAGCCGACCGTAACCGTGGTATTGGTTTTGATCAGCTCTTGGTGGTTGAAGCCCCTTATGATCCAGAAACTGATTTCCATTACCGAATTTTTAATGCGGATGGCACTGAAGTAGAACAGTGTGGCAATGGTGCGCGTTGTTTTGCTCGTTTTGTACGAATGAAAGGCTTAACTAATAAAATCAGTATTTCGGTCAGTACCAAAAAAGGCAAGATGACCTTAAAAGTTGAAGATGATGATCAAATTACGGTAAACATGGGTGAACCAGTATTTGAACCAAATAAAATCCCTTTTAAAGCGACTCAAGCTGAAAAAACTTACTTATTACGCGCCGATGATAAAACGCTTTTTTGCGGTGCAGTAAGCATGGGTAATCCACATTGCGTCACCGTAGTGGATAATGTCGATAATTACGATGTTGATAAATACGGCCCATTAGTTGAAGGTCATGAACGCTTCCCTGAGCGTGTTAATGCAGGCTTTATGGAAATTGTCTCACCAAATGAGGTAAAGCTGCGCGTTTATGAGCGTGGTGCTGGCGAAACTCAAGCGTGTGGAAGTGGTGCGTGTGGCGCGGTTGCTATCGGTATCATGCAAGAATTATTAGCTGAAGAGGTTAACGTCTCTCTGCCTGGTGGTGATTTGCAGATCTCATGGAAAGGCCCTGGTTATCCGTTGTTTATGACAGGCCCTGCAACCCATGTTTATGATGGCCAATTATCAATATGAATAAAGTGACATCAATAGAGCCGCAGCCAACACAAATAACGGAAGATGTTGTGGCTCAATTTTTAATGGACCACCCTGATTTTTTTCAGCAATATCCAGAGTTACTTGGACGAATTAAAGTCGATATGCCTGAACGAGGCGTGGTTTCTTTAGTTGAAGTACAAGTCAGTAAATTGCGTGATCGCATTGGTGATTTAGAGGAAGAAATCACTCAACTAATGTCATTGGCCGCAAAAAACGATCGTCTATTTCATGATTTTGCGAATGTACAAAAACAATTACTGATGTGCGAAGATTTTTCTCAAGCAGCGAAAGTGATTGAGCAAAAAGCTCAATCTCTTAATTTAACTGCGCACATAAAGATCATTGGTCATTCTCATCCTAAATACCATATCGAGAAAATGGCACTCGATAATTTCAGTAAAAAGTTTTTGAATGGGCACTCTGCTTACTTAGGGCGTTTACGTCAAGCAGAGCGTGATAAGTTACTGGTTTATGGTGGGCTTAATCATTCAAGTACCGAACTTGGTTCATTTGCTGTTCTTCCATTAGGACAATCGACGCCAATGGGGATTATTGCGTTTGCTAGCCATGATGGCGGTCACTTTGAACCAAATATGGACACGTTGTTTTTAGAGCAACTGGTTAGTGTGTTTCATTATTTATTAACGCAATGGTTGAAATCTTCTCATGAGTGATGTATTACCTGCTCAATACTCCAAACATCTTGATGTCTTCTATGAGTTCTTACGTAACGAAAAAGGCTTAAGCATTTACACCCAACGCAGTTATAAACGCCAACTTACCACGATTGCTGAGCAATTGATTGAGCTGGGCGTTGAATCTTGGCAAGAGGTTGATGCGGGCTGGGTGCGTCAAATTACCAGTAAAGGTATGCGTGAGGGGCTAAAAGCGAGTAGCTTATCCACTCGATTATCTTCACTACGCAGTTTTTTTGATTTTTTGGTATTACGTAATGTATTAACCGCTAACCCTGCGAAAGGGGTGTCAGCACCCCGTAAGTCACGCCCATTACCAAAAAATATCGATGTTGATGAAATGGGGCAATTGCTCGAAGTAAATGAGGATGACCCATTATCGATTCGAGATCGTGCCATGATGGAATTGATGTATGGTGCAGGTTTACGTTTGGCTGAATTAGTGGGTATTGATGTTCGTGACATTCAATTACGCCAAGGTGAATTGCGAGTGATTGGTAAAGGGAATAAAGAACGTAAAGTTCCTTTTTCGGGTCAGGCGAAAGAGTGGTTAGGGCATTGGTTGCAAGTTCGAAATCAACTCGCTAAACCAGAAGAAACCGGATTATTTGTTTCTAAATTGGGTGTTCGTATTTCGCATCGAAATGTGCAAAAGCGAATGGCTGAGTGGGGAATGAAACAAGGAGTCAATAGTCATATTAGCCCGCATAAATTACGTCACTCATTTGCGACACACATGCTGGAGTCGAGTGGTAATTTACGTGCTGTTCAAGAGTTACTTGGGCATGAAAATATTTCTACTACGCAAATTTATACCCATTTAGATTTTCAACACCTTGCTCAAGCGTACGACCAAGCGCATCCAAGAGCAAAGAAAAAATAAATAGTAGTTAACTACTTGGCCTATGATAGGCCAAGTGATCTGTATGCTTATTTTAATAGTAGGTTTTCTAAGTAATGAGCAACCGCTTCATCTGCAGATGAGCCAATAACTTCATTATTTGGCAGGGCTTTTTTCACTTTTTCATGCGATGTTCCCATCACAATCCCTTTGCCAGCCATGCTTAACATTTCGTAATCGTTCATGCCATCACCAAAAGCGATGCAGTTCTCTAACGTTTTACCAAGTAACTTAGCAACCGCTTCTAATGCGGCACCTTTAGAGACTTCAGCGGCCATTACTTCTAAACACCAAGGCGTAGAAAAAGCCACCATTAACTCATCACCAAATTGTGCTTTTAGCTTAGTCTCATATTCTACCAAGTAGTCATGCTCTGGCATGGTCACAAAGATTTTTGCGATATTCTCAACAGGGGGGGTATTTGCATCAAATAAGGTGTAAGTGAATCCATTATCATGAAAATCTTTTAGGCTTTCGTCTTCTTTATGCATAAACCATTTATCGTCTGAGTACATATGAATAGATAAAGATTCATCGTCTTTTAATAGATTTAGTACTTGTGGGATAAAAGTTTCAGGAAGATTTTTACTGTAAATAAGATTGTCATCGGCATCATGAACACGAGCGCCGTTAGAAGTGATCATGTAAGCCGGGATGCCGACATCTTTACGAATATTACCGACATCAATGTGGTGACGACCTGTTGCAAAAATAAAAGTAAGGTCTTGTTGGTGCAGTTTATTTAGTGTTTTTTTAGTAAAGTCTGCAATTTTATGCTCAGGTGTAAGTAGTGTGCCGTCAAGATCAGATGCAACGATAGTAATCATAAAGCCTCAGGAATAAAGAATAGATTCAAAAATAACTGAGTTCAGTTTACGTCACTTTATAAAGAAAAAAGAGGGTAAAGATAACAATATTGCTTTTCCTCTTTTTACTTTAGCTAGGCATCACACTTCTAATGGCGATCTATGTTGCTGAAAGAAGTTGAGAATATTTGAGAGCGCTTGATTTCGGCAAACATCAGATTCAAAAAGCAGTTCGTGTTTTGCATTTTTAATGGTGATTAATTGGCAATCGGGGGCATTTTTTTGAAAAGTAGTATGCGCATTATTATCCACAATACGGTCGTTTTCTCCCTGAAGTAATAACACAGGAGCAGAGCAAGAAGCGGCTTGTTCTACGCAGAGTTTTGAGCCTTTTAAACTTTGATTTACCCAGTGATTACTTGGGCCACCTATCTGAAGCTCGGGTTTTAGATCGTATAACTCACGGAACCATTGATAGCGAATTTCACAGGAGGTTAATGTGTTATCTAAAAAGGGTTTTGCATGATAGGGAGCTTGCCCTAAAGCATAAGAGGGTTGTGAGGCCCAGCGACTTAAATAACGACTTATAGGACCCGCAATGGGTTTTAACCAAGGTTGAATATGAATACCGTGCATTGGTGCGCTTAATGCTACTGCTGAATATGGGTGTGAATGAGTTTCCACATATTGAGTTGCAATTGCCCCTCCCATAGAGTGCCCAAGTAAATAGCAATCTTGGTAATCTTCAGGCGCAATTAAGTGCTGAGTCATGCTGTTTAGGTCAAGAATGTAATCATTAAACTCTTCAATATGACCGATATCGCGATTGGTAGTCAGTCGATCTGAAAGTCCCTGCCCACGGTGATCAAAGGAATAAATATCATAACCTTGGCAAAATAGGTCATAAAACAGTTCTTGGTATTTATAAACACTTTCAATACGACCATTAACCACCATGATGGCTTTACGGTTCGCAGGGCTAGTAAAACTCACCCAATGCAGTTGCGTCTCTTTTTCGCCTTGATAAAAACCGTGCTGACGTCTTTCCCAAAATGGTGTGACGTGCTTTTGCATTGTTTCAAGATAATGCGATTCTTGAGTAAAGGCGATTTTGTTCATTGGGCTCACTACATGGCTGTAAATGGTGGGTTGATATTATTATATACTAAGTTCCCTTGAGGAGGAGAAATGGGCACCTTACCCTTCTATTATTATTTAATAAAAAGAGTGAATTTTCTTATTCGCTATCTTACTCATTTATTTTATCTTGTCATAATCACATATTCTGTCTATTTCTTGGGTGTTAATTAACCAAATGTATGTTTTTTCTTATGCTATTGGATTATCATGCGTATAAATAAACTTACCATTTGTCGTTCTTTTTCTTAAGAATATGATGATTGTGCCGATAATAATCTTTATGACATTTGTACTTGTAATAGGATATTGCTTTTAAGTTATGTATGCATACGTTGCCCGACAACCGATCCTGAGTCGGAAGAAACAAACGATAGGCTACGAACTACTTTTCCGTGACGGTGAAAGTAATGCGTTTCCTAATATAGAAGCAAATCAAGCAACGAGTCGGCTGCTAGTTGAAAACTTTATGTCGACAGGTTGTAACCCTGCGCTAGAATCTCCTCGTAGTTTTATAAATTTCCCCCAAGAGTCATTAATATCTTTGGTTCCAACGGCATTCCCTAAAAAGAAGATTGTCATTGAGGTTCTTGAAACCTGCATTCCTAATGATGAGTTATTTAGTGCGATTAAGCATTTGCACAGAATGGGGTATGTGATTGCGCTTGATGACTTTAGTTTGGATGCCGTTTGGGATCGATTTTTACCCTATTCACACATCGTTAAGTTAGACATTATGCAATTAGGTATTGATGTGGCATGTGAATACGTTAAACAACGTAAGCAGCAGGGATGTAAGCGACATTATTTAGCAGAAAGAGTTGAGACTAATGATGAGTTTCAACAGGCCTTTGAAGCTGGTTTCCATTTTTATCAGGGCTACTTTTTTAGTAAACCGGAGATCATAAAAAACCGAGTTGTAAAACCAGAAGAACTTCTTACGATGCAGCTATATCAAGAAGTGTGTCGTGAAAACGTGGATTTTTCTCGAATAGAGCAGTTGATTGCACAAGACGTCTCTTTATCTTATCAGTTATTGAAGTTTGTAAATACAGCATCGGTACGACTTGAAAATCCCATTTCATCATTTAAGCAAGCATTAGTTTATCTTGGTGAAGAGCAAATAAAAATGTTTGTGACTTTAATTGCTACTGCACATGCAGCGATCAATAAGCCCAAGGAGTTGTATAAACAATCTTTAGTGAAAGGGCGTTTTTGTGAGTTGATGATTTGCCGTATTCAAAATGGCACTCCAGGACAGCAAGCATTTATTGTTGGATTATTTTCTTTACTTGATGTTTTACTCGATCGTAAAATTGATGAGGTTTTAGAGCAGTTATCATTAGATCGAGAAATAGAACAAGCTATCCTGCTCAGAGAAGGCTTATTGGGTTCCATGCTAGAACTGTATGAAAGTATTGATAAAGGAGACTGGAAAAGTATTGACCAAACCAGTCGACTGCTTGGGTTCTCTCCAAAAACGGTAGAGAAAACGTATCAAGATGCAGAGAAGTGGTATCAAATGATCTTATGTCAATCTAACTAGCCATAGAATTTAAGCTAGAATAAAAAGCCCCATTAAGTGCATCGCTTATTATCGTAAGGTCAGTATTTGATGGGGCTTTTTATTGTCAGAAATACTGATTGTAATTACTGACAATAGTTGATGATATAGACTTCTTCAGAGAACAGCTTTTGTTTTATTTGGTGACATTCTTGAGTAATGGAAGTGATGGCTTCGCCTTGCTCTGGGTTAACCAAGTCGTAATCACCTTCAATATTGTAATTAAAGCCCTCTCCAATAATCGTAATGGGTTCAATAGAAATACGCCCACGGTTGGCGGTTACTGTTATTGGGTCAACGTGTATTGGGTATTGCGCAATAAGTTCTTTTTTCTTAGTTCTATCGGTTGTTATTGTTGATGTGTTAGGGCGTTCGTTATCCGGAATCAATCCTAATTTATATTGCCACAGTTCTTGAGCTGTTTTGGTGGTAGTCATGTCTCTTGGAGTCATGTTTAGTTCACCATTAAAGCTATAGTTAAAGCTGTCTTGATTTGCTGCTAACCCATTACCGTTAAAAGTAAACTCAGTAATACCATCAATAGGAATAGGGTTTGGAAAGAAACGACTTAGGTAGCTGATAGGCAATCCATCACCATAAGCCTCAAACTGCCAAGGTTGGCTATCCTGAGTTAAGTGAATGCTGCCATTAAAACCAACAAGCCCTTCAGATAAAGGCAGCAGTGCTCGCTCTACTGTCCACAAACCATCTTCGGTTTTCATTTCTACTAATAATTGTTGGCTTAATAGATAATTAAAACTCGCATTAGAGGCGCTCATCGAAAGTGTGCCATCCCATAATCCCCATTGCTCTAAGCGCAGTAAATCGAGGTCATGACCTTCCATATTTACCCCTGATAATTGATATGGGTACTGACCATTCAATTGAATTAATTGAGTATTATTAACATCTAGTTTGGCTATTTTTACTTGCTCTAATTGATTTACGTATTGAGTTAACACTCTCGCTTCTTCATTAGTTATGGCCCATTTGACTTGGTCAATACTCAACGAATTTAAATTTATGCTCGTTGGTGATAGTTTGCCAGTAAGTTGAATGTGACCATCAAAAATTTCGAATGAAAGCGTCGATATATCTGCTTTTTGACCATTAAGCGTTAAGCTAAAAATGGGGTTATTAATAGTATGTTCATTCCAGACCAAATTGTCGGAATTAAACGATATATTTGCGTTATTTTGCTGCCATAAATGGTAAGGAAGCAGTACGTTTTCAGCAGATAAACTTAAGTTATTAACCACAAATTGTGGTAGTTCAATATTGATATCTAACAGATCAATACGTTCAAATTGATAAGTGAAATTGTGTTGAGATAGCCATTCGATTGGCTTGTTAATAATGTCCGCATTACTTGATTCTAAATTAAATTTACGCAATGTGAATTGTGGAATAACCCATAATTTATTTTCTTTAAGCTCTGCTTGTGCGGTAATTGTACTGCCGCGCCAAGTAAGAGAAATACCATGAAGAGCGGTGTAGTGTTGAGTGTAATAGCCATCAACTAATACCTCATCTAGGGCCTCACCCTGCCAATACAGTTGTTTGGCCGAGAATTGAAAATCGCCCTCAAAAGGTAACGAACTTTCTTTTTGTATTGCCCAATTTTCTAATTGAATTTGAGCATCACGCAGCACTATGTCGTCATTGGCAAAATCTAAATTTGAAACACTAAATTGATCAATAGAAATCCAATCGATACTTTGTGTATCAGGCAGTCCTTTTTGTAGACTAAGACCATCGACTTTGATGCTATCAAACGCTAATTTATTATTTTGAATTGGGTACTGAGAGAGCCAAAAATCGACGGTTTGAATGTTTAATTCACTCTCGGTTTGAATAGCAACATCTGAAAGAGTTAGGTGTAAAGGTGATTGGATTGAGTAATGAATATCTCCAAATGAGATCTTTTGATGCGTCAGTTTTTGCACCAATGGATTTAGCATTGGTTGTGCGTAAGGTGTATGTAAAAGGGATAAAAATGCGACCACAAATAGCAGGCAAAAAGAGATAAGCCAACCAAGGCTTTTCAGTGTGGTATACATTGTTAACTCCAAAAGAAAAATAGGAACAGAAAGAGTGGAGTAAAAACCAGATGCAATCAAGTGATTGTAGTGGTTTACTCAGAGGTAATCACTGTTTTGCGCTCATGTTTGAATTGATTGCATAAAAAAGCCCTTCACAAGGGAAGGGCTTGACGTTATCGGTGTATAACCTTGCTCACTTAGCTAAGTTGAGGGCCTGCTTTAACAAGCGCTTTCCCTTCGTCATTATCTGTGTATTGAGCGAAGTTTTTAATGAAGCGTTGAGCCAGATCTTCTGCCTTGCTGTCCCATTGTAGTGGGTCAGTGTAAGTATCACGAGGATCTAGGATTGAAGTATCAACACCAGGTAGTGATGTTGGAACTTCTAAGTTAAATACTGGGATATTTTTGGTTTCAGCGTGGTCAATAGAGCCATCTAAAATAGCATCAATGATTGCTCGAGTATCTTGGATAGATATACGCTTGCCTGTGCCATTCCAACCCGTATTAACAATGTACGCTTCTGCGCCAACCGCTTCCATTCGTTTAACCAGTACTTCTGCATACTGTGTTGGATGTAATGTTAAGAATGCGGCACCAAATGCAGCAGAGAACGTTGGAGTTGGCTCTGTGATCCCACGTTCTGTACCCGCAAGTTTTGCCGTAAAGCCAGATAGGAAGTGGTATTTGGTTTGCTCTGGCGTTAGTTTAGCAACGGGTGGTAGCACACCAAATGCATCAGCCGTTAAGAAGATCACTTTATTTGCATGACCCGCTTTTGATACCGGTTTAACGATATTATCAATATGATAAATAGGGTAAGAAACACGCGTGTTTTCTGTTTTCGAACCGTCATCAAAATCAATGGTGCCGTCACTACGAACAGTAACGTTTTCTAGTAGTGCATCACGACGGATTGCATTGTAAATATCAGGTTCAGCTTCTTTAGATAGGCGAATGGTTTTAGCGTAACAACCACCTTCAAAATTGAAAATACCATCGTTATCCCAACCGTGCTCATCATCACCAATTAGCTGGCGTTTTGGATCGGTTGAGAGTGTTGTTTTTCCGGTTCCTGATAAACCGAAGAATACTGCAACATCACCATTTTCACCTACATTGGCAGAGCAGTGCATTGAAGCAATGCCTTTTAGCGGAAGAAGGTAGTTCATCATTGCGAACATGCCTTTTTTCATCTCGCCGCCGTACCAAGTACCACCAATGATTTGCACTCGCTCTGTTAAGTTGAAGGCAATAAAGTTTTCTGAATTTAATCCGTGCTCTACGTAGTTAGGGTTAGTGGTTTTCGCACCGTTCATTACTACAAAATCGGGTTCAAATGTTGCAAGTTCTTCTTCTGTTGGTCGAATAAACATGTTTTTTACGAAGTGTGCTTGCCATGCTACCTCAGTAATAATACGAACACTTAATCGTGTATCTGGGTTCGCACCACAATAACCGTCGATAACAAATAGACGTTTACCAGAGAGTTGTTTTGTTACTAAGGATTTTAGATCATCCCAAACTGCAGGAGTGATAGCTTTATTGTCGTTTTTACCTTGATCTGACCACCATAATGTATCTTTGGTTGTCTCGTCTTTTACGATGTATTTATCTTTTGGTGAACGACCAGTAAAAATACCAGTATCTACCGCAACTGAGCCGAGCTCTGTCATTACTCCACGCTCATAACCTTCTAAATCTGGGCGTGTTTCTTCTTCAAACAATTGTTCATAACTAGGGTTACGGAGTACTTCAGTAACATCAGTTAAGCCATGTTGAGTAAGATCAAGTTGTGCAGCCTTTTTGTGTTCCATAACAGTCATAGGTGCTCCTTAGAGGAATTTTTTGTAGGGACTTTTAATTTATTTGTAATTATTTGTGTTCTGCTAAGCATGCTAACAATGCGGTAAATTGAAAACAGGGAGATGAATCATAAAATAACCATAAAGTGGTAGTGGTTATTTTATCGCCATCACAAAATAGCAATAGTCTTATTCTACTCTTAATGAAATCGTTTGCGCTAGATGTAATTGATTATTATTTAAGCAAAATTAAGTGTGGATAAGTGGAATAAAAAGTGTGGTTTATATCAAATTTAGTTATAAAAAAAGCCAACCTAGCGGCTGGCTTTGAGACAAAATAAGAGACTTATTCTATGCGGTAAATTAATGAACGGTGTCATTACCTTTTGTTGCTTCTTCAAAAAGATTTGCAACATCAATACTGTCAAAATCGTAACTTGTTCCACAGTAATCACAATGAAGAGAGATTTTCCCTTCAGTTTTGATGATGTCATCAACTTCTGCTTTTTCAATTGTAATGATTGCACCGCCACTGCGTTCACGCGAACAGCCACAGAAAAATTCAACGTGTTGAGGTTCAAACAGTTGTACTTTATCTTGGTTGTATAAACGATACAGAACGTCTTCACCTTCTAAGCCAAACAGCTCTTCATTTTTAATGGTGTCAGTTAATTGCTCTAGGTGCTCGAAGTCATCAGCAGAGCCAGTACCATCAGGCATTACTTGTAGAAGCATACCCGCAGCATGAGGTTTACCTTCAAACTCACCAAGGCGAAGCCATAAACGTGTTTTTAGTTGCTCTGAACGCTCAAAGTAGCCTTCAAAACACTGTGCTAAGTTTTCACCTTCTAGTGCAACAACGCCTTGGTAACGCTCGCCATCTTTTGGCGTGATAGTGATAACTAGGTAACCTTTACCCATTAGTTGATGCAAGGTTGCGTCTTCTGCAATATCACCATCAAAACGAGCTACACCACGTACTTTCTGGTTGTTATCGCCATTGATAACCGCTAGAGATACTGGGCCATTACCTTGTAATTGAAGGGTAATTGAACCTTCAAATTTTAGTGTTGCAGTTAATAGAGTCGTTGCAACCAATAGCTCACCCAATAAGTTTTGAACTGGCTTTGGGTATTCCTTGCTAGAAATGATTTGTTGGTAAGCATCATCTAGTTGAACTAATTCACCACGAACAGATAAATCTTCAAATAGGTAACGATACAGTGTGTTATTTGCCATGAAATACTCCAGCAATTGTATTAAGGGTTGTCATTACGCACAGTATAGCGGTTATTGTTGCTTGAATCTCATGATATCACGTCGTTGTTTTTTATCTGGACGCTTATCAGGATGTGGGCTACCAAGTGAATTAAGTTTGCGTAGCTTTGCATTCTCTTCACGATGCTTGATGCTGATTGGGGTTTCTTTGTAAAGTGTTTGCGCAATAGGTGCGCCACGACGTTGATCGGATACGATCTCGATGATCACGATGATTTCTTCGTTGTTGCCTTGGCGAAGTTTTATTTCAGCGCCCACTTCAACCAGTTTACTTGGCTTTGAGCGTTGACCGTTATATTGAACTTTTCCGCCATCAACCATGTTGCGAGCAATGGAACGGGTTTTATAAAAACGAGCTGCCCAGAGCCACTTATCGAGTCTGATGCCATCGCTAGTATTGGATTTGGAACTCATTATGTATACCTAATGTCTTACTTATCTGCTTATTTAATGGTGTCTGGAATCTTTTTTTCAATCTTTTGAGGAGAATTAATCAAAATTCATTACCAACTAGAGTCATTAATGAGGAATAATGCTCTAATATGAGTTCTTTTCTCTGAATTACGTGATATGCCTGCGAGTAATGCAAGAAAACGGCATTATTTACAGCAATAATGCCGTGTTAATTTATAATTTTTAAAGACTTCAAACAGTTAATAGCCCTTAAAGTAAAAGGAAGATCTGGCCCTAATGATAGCTAATATGAAAATCGAAAAAATTTCTCAATATTGGTCAATATATCAATCTGCGATTTCAAAAGGGGTAACGGTTGTTTTAGTTGCGTGTTTTGCGTGGATTTGTGGCTCTCTTTTTTGGGCGATGCTCGTACCGCAAACGTCGGTTCCTCAATGGCAACCAAAAGCGATAGCCATCATTAATAAACAAAAAAACAATGAAGGTGATTCGTTATCTGATTTATTAAATAGCCAAGTGTTTGGCCACTTTAATACCGAGAAAAAAGTAGAGCAACCAAAGATCGTAGAAGTAAAAGATGCACCAAAAACACGATTGAATTTAACTTTATCGGGTATTGTTGCTAGCTCTAATCCATCACTGAGTCTTGCTGTTGTCGCTAACCGAGGCAAACAGAATACTTATGGTATCGATGAGACCATTGATGGAACGCGAGCAACCGTAAAAGCGATTAGTGTGGATCGCATTATTATTTCCAATAATGGTCGTGATGAAACATTAATGTTGGAAGGGGTTAAATACACCAAGATATCAGCAGAAAGAAATGCGACTGGTAGTTCTGGTACGGTGTTAGGAAATAATCGCCAAAATTCAAATCAAGACGAACTGGATAAGATCCGTCAAGAGATGGCTAAAAATCCACAATCAGTATTGAAATATATTCGCCTTTCTCAAGTGTCTAATGATGGGAAAATTACGGGTTATCGAGTGAATCCGGGTAAAGATCGTCAATTATTTGATTCTGTTGGCTTAAAGCCAGGAGATATTGCCACTAGTTTAAATGGGATTGATTTAACCGATCCTGCTGCAATGAGTGCATTGTGGAAGAATATGTCAGAAATGACAGAGCTTAATTTAACCGTTCAACGTGACGGACAACTACATGACATCTTTATCGGTTTATAACGGGTATATGAGAACATGAATAAGGGTATATTGTGAAAAAGTGGACAGGCAAAGGAGCCTTATTGCTTGCGGGTAGCATGATGTGGACATCAGCACTGGCAAATGACTTTAGCGCGAGCTTTAAAGGTACGGACATTCAAGAGTTCATCAATATTGTCGGTCGAAACTTAGAAAAGACGATTATTGTTGACCCATCTGTTCGTGGCAAAGTGGATGTGCGTAGTTATGATTTATTAAATGAAGAGCAATATTATCAGTTCTTTTTAAGTGTACTTGAAGTTTATGGATATGCGGTTGTTGAAATGGACAACGGTATTTTAAAAGTCATCAAAGATAAAGATGCAAAAACTTCAGCCGTTCCGGTATTGGGAGCAAAAGATAACATCACTGGCGATGCGGTAATTACTCGAGTTATTGCGGTTCGTAATGTATCGGTACGTGAATTATCTCCTCTACTACGTCAACTTAATGATAATGCTGGCGCGGGTAACGTTGTCCACTATGACCCTGCAAATATAATTATGATCACCGGTCGTGCTGCGGTGGTAAATCGTTTAGCTGAAATCATCGAGCGTGTTGATCAGGCAGGTGATAAAGAAGTTGAAGTGGTTGATTTAAAAAATGCTTCGGCAGCAGAAATGGTACGAATTGTTGATGCGTTAAATAAAACCACCGACGCCAAAAACACCCCTGCTTTTTTACAGCCTAAATTGGTTGCAGACGAACGCACCAACTCAATTTTAATCTCGGGTGATCCTAAAGTACGTCAACGCCTTAAAAAGCTGATTAAACAGCTTGATGTTGAAATGGCAACCAAAGGTAATAACCAAGTTGTTTACTTACGTTATGCCAAAGCAGAAGACCTGGTCGATGTACTTAAAGGGGTATCGGATAACTTAACGGCTGGCAAGAGCTCAAGTTCAAAAGGAAGCTCTTCTAATAACCGTAGTGATGTGATGATTTCTGCACATGCAGATACCAATGCTTTAGTCATTACTGCACCGCCTGACGTGATGCGAGCGATGCAAGATGTGATTGCTCAGTTGGATATTCGTCGTGCACAAGTATTGATTGAAGCCTTAATTGTTGAATTAGCTGAAGGCGATGGCGTTAACTTAGGTGTGCAATGGGGTAACCTAGAAACTGGTGCGATGATCCAATACAGCAACACAGGCGCCTCAATCGGCGCCACTATGGTTGGTTTGGAAGAAGCGAAAGGATCTACAACGACTGAAAAAATTTATGATTCAGCAGGTAACCAGACAGGCTATAAAGATATTACAGAAGAAGGTGATTATACCGCGTTAGCTTCGGCGCTTGGTGGCGTTCAAGGTGCGGCGGTTAGTATCATGATGGGAGATTGGGCTGCATTGGTAACGGCAGTATCGACCGATTCCAACTCAAACATTCTTTCCTCTCCAAGCATTACGGTTATGGATAATGGTGAAGCGTCATTTATTGTTGGTGAAGAAGTTCCGGTATTAACGGGTTCAACATCAGGCTCAAATAATGACAATCCATTCCAAACTGTTGATCGTAAAGAAGTCGGTATCAAGCTTAAAGTTGTGCCTCAAATAAACGAAGGTAACTCAGTTCGTTTAGATATCGAGCAAGAAGTGTCTAACGTATTGGGTGCTAATGGTGCGGTTGATGTGCGTTTTGCTAAACGTCAGCTAAATACATCAGTGATGGTTGAAGATGGCAAGATGCTTGTTCTTGGTGGTTTGATAGATGAGCGAGCACTAGAGAGTGAATCAAAAGTTCCGTTTTTAGGGGATATCCCTATTTTAGGCTACTTATTCAAATCAACCAGTACACAAGTTGAGAAGAAAAACCTAATGGTGTTCATCAAACCAACCATTATTCGTGATGGCATGACAGCAGATGGAATTACTCAGCGTAAATACAATTACATTCGAGCAGAGCAACTGTATAACGCTGAGAAAGGCTTGAAGTTGATGGATGATGCCAACATCCCGGTGTTGCCTAAATTTGGTAAAGATATTAATCACCCAGCAGAGATCCAAGCGTTCTACGAACAGTTTAGTGAAAATAAGGAAAAATAATGGCGGATACCTTATTTCCTGATTATCCTGCAATACTGCGTTTGCCTTTTTCTTTTGCAAAAAGGCATTCGATTGTTATAGAAGCAAGTTCTGAGGGCTGGGTGTTGTATTATGCAGTTATCCCTTCGCCAATGGTACTGTGTGAAATTCGTCGAGTATGCAAATCAGGCTTTTCGTTAATTCAGTTAACCAAAGAAGAATTTGATACCAAGGTAACTCAAGTGTACCAACGTAATTCATCAGAAGCGCAACAACTGATGGAAGATATTGGTGCCGATAACGACGACTTTTTCTCATTGGCTGAAGAGCTGCCCGATAATGATGATTTATTAGAATCAGAAGACGATGCCCCCATCATTAAATTGATCAACGCCATGCTAGGCGAGGCAATCAAAGAGGGTGCATCTGATATTCATATTGAGACTTTTGAAAAAGTGCTGTCGATCCGTTTTCGTGTCGATGGCGTTTTGCGTGATGTATTGAGTCCAAGTCGTAAATTGGCACCACTGTTAGTTTCGCGTGTAAAAGTAATGTCGAAGCTTGATATTGCGGAGAAGCGTGTTCCGCAAGATGGTCGTATTTCACTACGTATTGGTGGCCGAGCAGTTGATGTTCGTGTCTCTACTATGCCGTCTTCCCATGGTGAGCGTGTGGTAATGCGTTTATTAGATAAAAACGCGACTCGTTTGGACTTAAACAGCTTAGGCATGTCGGCTGAAAACCATAAAAACTTTCAACATATCATCAAGCGCCCTCATGGCATTATCTTGGTTACTGGCCCTACGGGTTCAGGTAAATCAACCACGTTGTATGCCGGCTTAGGTGAATTAGACAGTTCTCAATCGAATATTTTAACCGTAGAAGATCCAATCGAGTTTGATATCGATGGCATTGGTCAAACTCAAGTAAACCCTAAAGTCGACATGACGTTTGCGCGTGGGTTACGTGCCATTTTACGTCAAGATCCCGATGTGGTGATGATAGGTGAGATCCGTGATTTAGAAACCGCAGAAATTGCCGTTCAAGCGTCACTTACCGGCCACTTAGTAATGTCGACGCTTCACACCAATACGGCTGTGGGGGCGATAACGCGTTTACGTGATATGGGAATTGAACCTTTCTTAATTTCCTCCTCTCTACTTGGTGTACTGGCTCAACGTTTGGTTCGTACTTTATGTAAGGAATGTAAAACACCATATCAAGCCGATGACGAGCAGAAAAAATGCTTTAATTTATCCGCTTCGGATAGCTTAGTCCTTTATAAACCAAATGGTTGTGAGCACTGTAATGGTAAAGGGTACCGTGGCCGAACAGGTATTCATGAATTACTGGTAGTGAGTGAAAAAGTTCAAGAGTTGATCCACAAAGAAGCAGGCGAACAAGAAATTGAAAAAGAAGTTCGCAAGAGCACTCGTGGAATTCAGCAAGACGGTTTATTAAAAGTACAGCAAGGGATCACAACACTGGAAGAGGTGATGCGAGTCACTCGGGAAGGGTAAATGGCAGCCTTTGAATACAAAGCATTAGAAAAAACAGGCAAGCAGAAAAAAGGCGTTATGGAAGGCGATAATGGTCGCCAAGTTCGTCAGCGTCTAAAAGAACAAGGTCTTATTCCGGTTGAAGTGATTGAAACCAAATCAAAACAACAGAAAAGTGCCTCTCAAGGGTTAAGCTTTAAGCGCGGAATTAGTGTTAATGATTTATCGTTAATTACTCGTCAATTAGCTACTTTAGTTCAAGCAGGTATGCCTTTAGAAGAGTGTTTAAAAGCGGTCGCAGAACAAGGTGAGAAAGCACACATTCGAAGCATGATGATGGGGGTTCGCTCTAGAGTGATAGAAGGATATCCATTAGCAGAAAGCTTTGCTGATTATCCTCATGTTTTTGATGAATTGTTTTGTTCAATGGTTGCTGCGGGTGAAAAATCTGGTCATTTGGATACGGTGTTAAACCGCTTGGCTGATTACGCTGAAAATCGTCAAAAGATGCGCAGTAAATTACAACAAGCGATGATTTATCCTATCATGCTGACGTTAATTGCTATTGCGGTGATTGCTTTTTTACTTGCGACGGTTGTACCTAAAATTGTCGATCAGTTTGTGCAAATGGGACAAGGCTTACCGACTGTCACCGAGGTATTATTAGCGGCCAGTAATTTTGTGGTGAACTGGGGCCTTGTTGTTGTAATTGTCGTTGTTTCATTGATTGTTGGTGTGAAGTGGTTACTTACTAAGCCGCATTTACGCTTAGCGTGGGATAAAAAAATCTTACGCTTACCTGTTGTTGGTAAGGTGGTTCGTGGGTTAAATACGTCGCGTTTTGCACGTACGTTATCGATCTGTACATCAAGTGCGATTCCATTATTGGATGGGATGAAAGTTGCAGCGGATGTAATGAGCAATCAATACTTTAAACAGCAGGTGTTAGAAGCGGCAGATAATGTGCGTGAAGGGGCGAGCTTACGTATCTCGTTAGAACAAACAAAGTTATTTCCGCCAATGATGCTTCATATGATCGCCAGTGGTGAACAAAGTGGTGAATTAGAACAAATGCTAACGCGTTCGGCTGATAATCAAGACCGAGATTTTGAATCTTTGGTTAATATGGCTTTGGGCATTTTTGAGCCTTTATTGATTGTTTTTATGGCCGGCATCGTACTTTTCATTGTTGTTGCGACCTTAATGCCAATCATTGAATTAAATAATTTAGTCGGGTAGTGAGTAGTTACTGTCCTTTTTTCTTCTTATTAATATATTGATTTTTAATCTCAGGAGTCATTCCATGCAAGTCAATTCAGCTCAACATAAACAAGGTGGCTTCACCCTATTAGAAGTGATGGTTGTTATCGTTATTCTTGGTGTTTTAGCCAGTTTAGTCGTACCAAATTTACTTGGTAACAAAGAGAAGGCCGATCAACAAAAAGCGATCACTGATATCGTGGCATTAGAAAATTCATTAGATATGTACAAGCTAGATAGTAGTGTTTATCCAACCACAGACCAAGGGTTAGAAGCATTAGTTACTAAGCCTACATCAAGCCCTGAGCCTCGTAATTACCGCGCTGATGGTTATATTCGTCGTTTACCAAATGACCCATGGGGTAATGAGTACCAATACCTAAGCCCTGGTGATAACGGCACAATTGATATCTTCTCATTAGGTGCAGATGGTCAAGAAGGCGGTGAAGGTGCCAATGCTGATATTGGTAACTGGAACATGCAAGACTTTCAATAAGTCATAAGCGCTAGATAAGAATAATGATGAAGATAAAACGTGAGGTTGGGTTTACCCTAATCGAAATTATGTTGGTATTGGTATTGCTATCGGTCAGTTCGATGGCAGTCATCATGAGCCTTCCTGATAGTCAAGATGACCAAATGGAAGAGCAAGCCTCACGTTTTTATCAGTTAGTTCAGCTTCTTAATGAAGATGCTTTGCTCAATGGGATGGATTACGGTATTTACTTTAACCAAGAGCGACAAGAATATCGCTTTATGACGTTAACGGTAGATGGCTGGCAGCCTCTTGAGAAAAACCGCTTTTTTACCGAAGTGAAAATGGAAGATAGCTCCGTTGAATTTGAGATGGAGCTAGGTGGTTCAGCATGGGCTGATGATGATCGCTTATTTGAGCCGGGATCCTTGTTTGATGAAGAGATGTTTGCTGATCTTGAAGAAGATAAAAAGCCAATACCACCGCAAGTGATGGTGTTATCGAGCGGAGAAGTGACGCCTTTTGTCGTGACTTTTTTTCCTGGAAATGAACGCGGTAATCTTGATGATAAAACATGGGAAGTAAAAGTTAATGAATCTGGTGTGATCCATTTGTTTGCACCGGGAGATGAGCGAGATGAAGAGTAACTTTTCTTTACGAAAAACCAAGCAAGGTATGACTCTATTGGAAGTACTCGTGGCTCTTGCTATTTTTGCGACCGCTGCTTTGAGTGTTTTACGATCTGTGACTCAGCATATTAATACCTTAGGCTACTTAGAAGAAAAAACATTCGCGGGAATGGTAGTAGATAATCAAATGGCGCTGATGATGTTAGATAAACCACCGACAGTGACCAAAAAAGGGGAAACAGAATTAGCTGGACGAACGTGGTATTGGGCGGTATCTCCGGTAAAAACAACCTCTGATATTTTAAAGTCTGTGGATGTATCTGTATCGACCAGCAAAGATCAACAATCCCCATTAATCACGGTACGAACGTATGTTGCGCCATAATGCCTCCCACTCTTTAACTAAAGGCTTTACGTTGATTGAAGTAATGGTCGCCATTGCGGTCTTTGCAACCTTGAGCTTTTCAGCGTATCAAGTCGTAAATCAAGTTCAGCGTAGTAATGAATTATCTTTAGATAAAAGCGATCGCATTAAACAACTTCAACGCAGTTTGGTTTTTTTAGATAACGATTTTCGTCAAATTGTAGCTCGTCCATTTAGAACCAATGGTGAAAAAGCGTCAGATAAATTATTGTCGGCGGGTGAATATCTATTGGATTCTGAATCTCAAGGTATTTTATTCGTTCGTTTAGGGTGGAAGAACCCACAACAGGCTTTTCCTCGTGGTGAAATCACCAAGGTCGGCTATCGCTTAGTTGAAAATACCATTGAGCGTTTGTGGTGGCGTTATCCTGATACGCCAGTAGGACAAGAGCCGGTGGTTACGCCATTAATTGATGGGGTCGAAGCGCTTAAATTTGAATTTTATGATGGTAATAAATGGCTAAAAATATGGGACGTTAAGAAGCAATTACCTAAAGCAACGAAGGTTATTATGACCTTTAAAGATTATGGTGATGTCGAACGAATCTACTTAACCTCAGGATTTAAAGTCGAAGAAAACGCAAACCAAAATGACAGTACATCACAAGATCAAGGTGAGTCATGATGAGAAATAAAAGAAACTATTTAGCTCATCATTCAAGAAAACAGCAAGGCGTTGCGTTGATTGTGGTTTTGTTGTTGCTTGCGATTATGGTGAGCATTGCGGCTCAAATGTCAGAACGTTTGTTTATTCAGTTCCATCGGGCACAAAATCAAGTAAATCATCAACAGGCCTATTGGTATTCTGTTGGGGTTGAAGCATTAGCAAAAGCGGGCATTGAAGAGGCTTATAAAGATGGTGATACCATTAATTTAAGCCAAGCGTGGGCAACGGAAGATACGACTTATCCACTTGATTATGGCGAAGCTTTTGGTGGCGTGAAAGATAAGCAAGCCTGTTTCAACTTGAACGCATTAAGCAGTATAAAACCAGACAGTGACCCCTCTCAGCGTCCCTTCTTGGTTAAAGTGTGGATGAATTTATTAGAGTCGGTTGAGGTTGAAAATTATCTTGCAGAAGTGATTGCGGATTCTACATGGGAATACATGGATGAGAATGATACGGTACAGTCAATTTCAGGCGTAGAAGACAGTACTTATCAATCATTCAAGCCTGCTTATTTAGCTCCAAATGGTTGGATTGGTGATGCCAGTGAGTTGCGAGCTATTAATGGGGTAACCGCTCAAGTCGTTGAGGCCGTTTTGCCTTTAGTTTGTGCAATACCAAGCAGTAATTTTTATTTGAATGTAAATACCGTGGCTCCTGAACATGCCAATATTTTAGTCGCTCTGTTTTCTCCTGGATTAAGCGAAGATAACGCTCGGGAAGTATTAGAGAGCAGACCTTTTGATGGTTGGAGTAGTATTGATGATTTTTTAGCTGAAGGGCCAATGAGTCAAGTAGATGCCAATACTCGTAAACAGGCAAAAGCGTATTTATCGATAGACAGTCAGTTTTTTGAGTTAGATGCTCAAGTATTAGTAGAAGATTCGCGCGTACGTGTGCGTTCTTTATTGCATAGTAGTGATAAAAAAGTGGTGAACGTTATCCGTCGCCAGTATGGAGGAATGAATGAGCGAACATCTGATAATAAGGCTGAATAGTCAGCCATCAGATCCCATTCAATGGATAGTCTGGTCACCAGAAAATAAAGAAGTGATAGCGTCTGGAGAGTTAAACTCTGCGGAAGAACTGTCTTCGTTATCGCAATACAGCGATCAACGTACCGTTTCAGCATTATTGCCAAGCAGTGATGTATTATTGCGTGAGGTAGCAATACCAGAAGGCGCAGCTCGACAATTTTCCTCTATGCTCCCTTTTATTGTTGAGGATGATTTAGCGCAAGATGTGGATGAGTTACACATTGTTATCTTGCAGAAAACCAACAAAATCGCTCAGGTTGCGATTGTTGAACATCAAAAAATGGAGCGGTGGTTAGAACAATTAACTGAAGCGGGTATCCACACAAAACGCTTCTTGCCTGACGTATTAGCTCTGCCTTTTCATCATGATGGCGCAAGTATGGTTGAGTTTAATCAACAATGGTTACTGCGTTTTAGTGAGTATCAAGGCGCGATTGCTGAGCAAGAATGGTTGCCGATGTTATTGGATGGCCTCGTTGCTGATGCCGCTAAATTCTCTGCTGGTGACAAAGAAAAAGAAACGAGTGAAGAAGAGTCGGATGAAGATTCATGGACTTATACGCTTCATAGTTATTCGCCTTGTGAGATCGATGTAGCGAATACCAAGCACATTAAAGAGTCACCTGAATTAGTGATGCAATTATTGGCTGAGGGAGCGCTTGCTTCTAAAGTGAATGTGTTAAGTGGTAAATATCGCCCTCAATCGTCATGGCGAAAGCATTGGCGTGTATGGCAAAAAGTCATTTTAGCTTTTGGTTTAGTGACGGTGGCTTTTGTTGCTCAACACATCACTGAAGTACAAAAATTAGAACAACACAGCATTGCGTTGAGAGCTGAGAGTGAACGAATCTTTAGAGATATATTTCCTGGAAAACGTAAGATCCCAACAATGAGCTACTTAAAGTCTCAAATGAAAAATGAAGAAGCGCGTTTGCAAGGTGGCTCAGGTGGTGACGATTTACTGACTTGGATGTCTGAGCTTGCGCCATATTTAGCAAAAGTACCTCAAGTGAAATTACAGAGTTTAAAATTTGATGGCAAACGAGATGAGTTGCGACTGCAAGCCAGTGCATCAGATTTTCCTTACTTTGAAAAACTAACGTCAGAGTTAAGTGGACAATTTGAGGTTGAACAGGGTCAACTTAATAAAAACCAAGACCAAGTCTTTGGTGCGATTGTTATTAGGAGAAAATAATGAAAGCCTTTATGACATGGTGGCAAAGTATTTCACCAAGAGAGCGAATGCTAGTTAGTGGTGGTAGTGTTGCGTTAATTATTGCTGCTATTTATTGGGGTGGCATTAAACCCTTAAACGATAGAGCAGATCTAGCACAGAATCGCATTAACAGTGAACGCAGTTTGTTAACTTGGGTACAGAAGAAAGCGGACACGATTGTAACCTTGAGAGGTGGGTCATCAAAAGGTTCGCAAGTGGCGAATCAGCCGATGAATCAAGTGATCCCAAGCAGCACTCGTCAATTTAAAATTGAATTGGTCCGTATGCAACCTCGCGGTGAGCAAATGCAAGTGTGGGTAAAGCCTCTGCCTTTTAATTCATTCATTAATTGGCTTGCTTATCTGAGAGATACTCAAGGTATTCACGTTCAATTTTTAGATTTAAATAAAACCGATGTTGAAGGCATGGTTGAAGTAAATCGCCTTCAATTAAGTAGAGAGTGATCATGAAGTTTAAATTATTAATCGCAACGGTCTTCTCTACCTTTTTTACTTTTAGTGCATTACTGCACATGCCTATTCAGTGGGTTGTTGAGCAAGCCCCAAAGGTAAGAGGGTTAGCGTTGGTTGGTTTATCTGGTACGCCATGGAAAGGACAGGTTGATTCACTGTCATGGCAACGAGTGAACTATGGTCAACTGCAATGGCAGATTGACCCTATGGCGATATTAAAGGGCCATGCGGTATTTTCAGTACGTTTTGGCCGTGGTAGTGAACTAGAGTTACGTGGTAAAGGAGCGGTTGGCTATAGCGTCTCAAAAGGGGCGTATGCTGAAAATATGGTGATTTCACTTCCTGTTGCTAGCATTATGAATAAAGTGCCGATGGCGTTACCTGTGTCATTGCAAGGGCAAGCGGAAGTCAATATTCGTTATTTTCAACAGGGGCAACCATGGTGTAAGCAAGCAACAGGTGAAGTGGTTTGGTCAGCAGGTAAGATAATCTCCCCATTAGGAAGTATTGACCCAAATACAGCGATTGCTGATGTCGCTTGTGTTGATAACAAGATAACCTTAACCAGTAAGCAATCATCAAAAGATGTGGGCAGCGAGTTTGATGTTGTGCTAAACCCAAATCGTTCTTATCAGGTTAATGGCTGGTTCAAACCTGAGGCAAATTTCCCATCTAGCCTAAGAAGCCAACTTAAATGGCTAGGCAAGCCTGATTCAAAAGGGCAATATAAAGTAACTTATTCCGGACGTCTGTAAGGAAATACAATGGCTAAAAAACAATTGCCGACAATTTTAGATAAACGCATTGAAGCACAATCAAAGTTGTTTTGTATTGAATCGGTTGATTTATGCTTCTCTAACGGAGTGGAGCGTACCTATGAAAGAATGAAACCAAGTGGTCGTCATGCCGTGATGATGGTGCCTGTTACTGAGCAAGGTGATCTGTTGTTAGTCAGAGAGTATGCAGTAGGCACAGAAAGCTATGAGTTAGGCTTTCCTAAAGGACTTATTGATCCAGGTGAAACACCATCAGAAGCGGCAAACCGAGAGTTAAAAGAAGAAATTGGCTTTGGTGCTGAAACATTAACACCATTAAAAGAACTGGTTCTTGCGCCTTCTTATTTCTCAAGCAAAATGACTCTTTTTGTTGCCCAAGGCCTTTATCCTGAACAGCTAGAAGGCGATGAGCCAGAGCCGTTAGACATCGTTCGTTGGCCTTTAGCTCAAGCTTCTGAGTTGCTACATCATTTGGATTTTTCAGAAGCAAGAAGCATTAGTGCACTCTTGCTTGCTCAACAATTTTTATCTAAGGAGTAATATTGATGGATTCAACACTTTCACATCTACTTCCTGAAGTGATTAATATTGCGCGTGCATCAGGGCAACTTATTCTCGATATTTATGAGAAAGGTGATTTTGAAGAGTTTACTAAATCGGATCAAACACCTGTAACCAGTGCTGATTTAGCTGCGCATAAATTAATTATAGAAAAGCTCTCTCAACTGACCCCAGAGATCCCAATTCTGTCAGAGGAAGATGCAGATATTGCGCTAGAACAACGAGCACAATGGGATCGCTATTGGTTGGTTGATCCTCTAGACGGAACTCAAGAATTTATTGCTCGCAGTGGTGACTTTGCCACTATTATTGCTTTAGTTGAAAATAATCGCCCAGTGATGGGAGTCGTATATGGCCCTGTTTCTGGCGTGACTTACTATGCTTATGAAGGCAAAGGGGCATGGAAAATTCCAGATATGGATGAAAGCATTCGTATTAGCACCCTAAAGCATGAAGAAGAAAAGCAACCCATAGCTATCGCGATAAGTCGTCGTCAAAACATTAATAATATTACCCGTTGCATGAGTGCCGAGTGGAATTACGATTTAGTGCCTTTAGGTTCTGCAGCATTAAAAGCGTGCTTGGTTGCTGAAGGGGCAGTGGATTGTTATTTGCGTTTAGGTCCAACGGGAGAGTGGGATACAGCGGCGACACAGTGTATTGTTCAAGAAGCGGGTGGTCGTATATTATCAACCGAACTAGCCCCTCTTTCTTATAATGAAAGGGAGTCGTTAGAGAATCCTAACTTTATCGTATTAGGCGATGAAAATTTGCCGTGGGATCAAATTTTAACGTGCAAATAATAAGAGCTACTCTTGATAAATAAATTATTAAGCTTGTTATAATGTCAGAATGTAACTCGAAAACTATTTGATTTGAACAGAACTCGGCTTGAATAGAATTCTGCTCGAAAAAAATTGTGTTTCAGAGTACAATCCTTAATCATACTAATTTAGTCAGGTATTACTTGTGTCTTCAATCAATATTACTGAAAGTGCCCAAGAGCATTTTGCAAAACTTCTAGCACAACAGCCAGAAGGGACAAACATCCGTGTATTCGTGGTTAATCCGGGTACTCAAAACGCAGAGTGTGGCGTATCTTACTGTCCACCTGAAGCAATCGAAGCGAATGATACTGAGCTGAAGTTTGAAAAATTATCAGCGTATGTTGATGAGTTAAGCTTACCTTTCCTTGAAGATGCTGATATCGATTATGTTACTGACAAGATGGGCTCTCAATTAACTCTGAAAGCACCAAACGCAAAAATGCGTAAAGTAAATGATGATGCGCCTTTATTTGAACGTGTAGAATATGCGATTCAAACTCAAGTTAACCCACAACTTGCTGGCCATGGCGGTCACGTAAGCTTGATGGAAATTACTGATGCAGGTGTTGCAATCGTTCAATTTGGTGGTGGCTGTAATGGTTGCTCGATGGTTGATGTGACACTAAAAGAAGGCATCGAAAAAGAATTGTTGGTTCAATTTGAAGGTGAACTAACCGCAGTTAAAGATTTAACTGAGCATGATCGTGGTGAGCACTCTTATTACTAAGAGTTTAGTTTAACCCATGAGTTAAAAAGGTGAGTAGATACTCACCTTTTTTGTGTCTGTTATTTATGAGAATAAGACTATTTATGCATTTGAGTAGATATCACGCTCACCTAGCCAGCGCAGAACAATCGCTTTGGCATTGCTTGGGTAATTATCATGTAAGTGGCGTGCAATGCGTTGTACTTCAGGAATTAAATGCTGATCTCGAACCAAGTCTGCAATTTTAAAATCAGCCAATCCCGTCTGTTTTGTCCCTAGTAATTCACCTGGGCCTCGGATCTCTAAATCTCGCTGAGCAATTACAAAGCCATCATTACTTTCACGCAAAACACTTAGACGTTTCTGAGCGGTTTTAGATAGCGGAGAGTGGTAGAGTAAAACACAATGGCTAGCCACAGAGCCTCGACCAACTCGGCCACGCAATTGGTGTAATTGTGCTAAACCAAGACGTTCAGGGTTTTCGATAATCATTAAGCTTGAGTTAGGTACATCAACCCCGACTTCAATAACCGTAGTGGCCACTAACAAGTGCAGTTTCCCTTCTTTAAACTCCTGCATGATTTGTTGTTTTTCTTTTGATTTCATTCGACCATGAACTAAACCAATATTCAGTTCAGGTAGCTGCAGTCGTAATGCGTCAGCCGTATCAGAGGCGGCTTGGGCTTCTAGGACTTCAGAGTCATCAATAAGGGTACACACCCAGTAGGCTTGTCGGCCATCATTTATGCAGGCATTTCTTACTTTATTCACGATTTCGTCGCGTCTTGTATCTGGTAAAGCAATGGTTTGAATTGGAGTGCGACCTGGTGGAAGTTCATCAATTACTGATGTCTCTAGATCTGCATACGCCGTCATAGCTAAGGTTCTTGGAATAGGCGTGGCAGTCATGATCAGCTGATGCGGGTAGGCACCATCTTTTTCGCCTTTCTCACGCAGTTCTAATCGTTGATCAACGCCAAAGCGGTGTTGTTCATCAATAATGACTAAAGCAAGGTGATGAAACTCAACGTGCTGTTGAAAAAGTGCGTGAGTGCCCACTATCATTTTCGCTTCACCATTGGCAATGCGAGCTAATTCTTTCTCTTTTGCTTTACCTGTTAGTTTTCCAGCTAACCAGCCAATGGGAATGCCCATGCTTTCAAACCAGTTACCAAAGTTTACTGCGTGTTGCTCTGCTAATAGTTCGGTAGGGGCCATTAGCACCACTTGATAACCATGTTCAATCGCTTGTACGGCTGCGAGTGCGGCAACTAAGGTTTTACCTGAACCCACATCCCCTTGAACCAATCGCATCATAGGGTGAGGCTTAGCCAGATCTTGCTCTATTTCTGTTACGACGCGTTGTTGGGCTCCTGTTGGCGTAAATGGCAATTGATCTAATAGTTTTTGTTTTAAATTCGTCACCGTTGCTAATGGTAATGCGTCTTCTTGCTGGCCTTTACTACGAACAGAAAGCATGGATAAGTTTTGAGCCAATAGTTCTTCTATGATCAATCGTTGTTGTGCTGGGTGTTTTCCTTCATCAAATGCATCAAGGTTAATTGAAGGGTCGGGGCGATGAATAATATGCAAAGCTTGGTTGAGTGTAATTTGGTTGTTATACAAACCTTGAGGCAATAATTCAGTAACAGCGGCTTTATCTAGCAATTCTAATGCTTGGTCGGTCAAACTACGCAGAGTGTTTTGACGTAAACCATCTGTGGTTGGATAGACTGGTGTTAACGTAGCTTCTATATCCAACGATTTAGAAGGGGTATGGAATTGATATTCAGGATGAACGATCTCTAAGCCACTTCCACCACGTTTAATTTCACCATAGGCATGAACCACTTTTCCTTCACTAAAGCTGTTTTTTATTCCCGCATTGAAATTAAAAAAGCGGAGTGTAATGGTGCCATTACCATCGCTAATTTTAACCAGCAACATTTTACGTTTGCCAAATTGCATATCACAAGACATAACCTTGCCTTGAACGGCGGCAAATAAACCAGAATGAACACGGGCCATTGGATAAACACGGGTTCTGTCTTCATAACGAAGAGGAAGGTGGAAAAGTAAATCTTGAATATTGACCAACCCAATTTTTTCGAGCTTTTCTGCTACCTTGGCTCCAACACCAGAAAGAGAGGTTAATGGAATAGCAGAAAGCATAGCGTTGGTCATAATGAGGTCCCTAGATTAATCTCGCTTTAAAGCAAAGTGATGAAATTTACGCCCTTGATAGGTCATTATACCTTTATCTCCTGGGTTTAGAGCATGAAAATAGTGAACACCAACTTCAAATTCTCTTTTGGGGCCAAATTTTCCTTTTTGAACGTAAATCCAGAATTCTTGATCTTCTTCTCCTTGCTGTGCATCGGGTATTTCTACGATTTGTTTATCCAGAATGGTGACTTCTGTTTTCATTTCAGGCGCGTTATCACCCAAGATAAACTTAGTTTGAAATCGTTGGAATAAGAGTGCGGCAATTAAAATAAAGATGAACAACAGAACAATATAAATGGCAGGCATGATTTTCCTTAAACGTGCGAGTAAATAGAGCCGTGGCTATTTTAACTTTTTTATTAAGATAGATAAGGAGTATTTTCCCAGTTTGTGCGGATTTTCCGGTTATTTTATATATATTGTTTAATCCAGAATGAAATGTGATAGGAACTGAGATCTGGCTCGAATACTATTGATTAAAGATCTCCTATTATTTGATGAGAAAAGTATTAAAAGATGAGTTTGTGCCAAATAGAAAGAATTAATCTCAACGATCAGAAAGAGAAACGGATTTTAGAGTGGTATAAAGGAAATAAAGAAATTCAAAGTAAAGGATTAGGAGAGTGGTATGTCTGAGATTGATCTTGTTGTAAAACAAAGTCGAAAAATTGAGTCTTTATTAAGGACACACTATCACGCCGAAGGAAAAGGACTTCATCAGCTTATTACCAGTTGTGAGGAGCGTTTACCTCATGGGGTGATTGGTCGATTACGCTTTATTGCAACAATGAGAAATAAAGTAGTGCATGAAGAAGGGTATAAGTTAGAGGATAAGTCGGGATTCAAAGAGACCTGTAAAGAAATGACAGATATTTTAACGCCTAGAGCGAGTCGTTTTTTATGGAAACTCGTTGTAGGTATTGTACTGCTTTCGACGCTGGCTTCATTAGCTATCTATTTGATTCATTGGGATAATATAAAGCATTTGTTTTGAGCTATTTATTTCAGACATAAAAAAACGGACGCAAATGCGTCCGTTTTTTTATATAAACTTATTTGAATGTATATTAGTACATCATTGGCAGGGTCATTAGTCCAACAACTACTGCGATCATCATAAGTCCTTGTTTTTGCGATGAAGTAATCATTACTATGCTCCTTTAATGTCTTCTATCATTGCTTGACAAATAGAATAACACTGTTTTTGGTTGTTGATCAAGCCCATATTGTTCAAAAGCCTAAAAAAATAACTTTTCTATGACAAAACTGGTTGTTTGGTCGCGTGTTTAGGTGTGTTTTTATCTGTTGGTATTATGGTTTTTTGTGTGTTTTAAATGTAAATTCAATATAACTATCTGATTTGTATGGTTAATATCGTATTTTTTATGGTTTGTTTATTGAGCATCTATTTTTGTTCTTATTTCTTAGCTTATCTTCTTGATGCTGTCCTACCTCTTGTTTTCTGTTTTTTGTAGAGCCTATAATGTGGGGTTATTATTGATATTGATATTACTAACCTATTTGAGTGTGATAATTTTGATTAAACCTACTTTTACGGCGAGGTGTTTTTTTCATCATTAATTTTGGTATTATAACTTCAATCTATATAACTTATTGTTATTAATGGGTAAGTTGTTTTTTTTTACCTTTTTTAACTGTTGCCTAATTAAGCATTATTTAGCTTAGTTGGCATTTTGATGATTTGAGTCTATGTATGAGAGAGATAAGCTCTTATAGTAAAGTAACATTGTAGTTCAGCAGGGAGGGGGAAAGAGGTAAATGGTAGTCTTTTTCTGTTTTTGCTATTCTATTATTTGCATTTAACGTATTAAGGTTAATCATGAAACAAGATATTCACGGTCATACGGTACTCAACCTTTTATTGAATGCCGAAGCGCCGCTTTCTCGTTCGCAGTTAGAAGGGATGATTGAAAGTGATTTTGGTGGTGAGGTATGTTTTCATACGTGCAGTCAGCAAGGCCTAACATTAACTGAGTTGCTTGATTTTCTTTTATCTAAAAAGAAAGTTGTAGAGTTGGAGTCTGGGTTAACGGTGAATCCTGAACGTATTTGTCATCACTAAAGGCAACAAGCTTTAGTACATGAAAACAAAAAGGTCGCATATAAATGCGACCTTTTTTATAAGTAAATAGCATCTCTAGATGTGAGTAAAATAGCTTGTAATGCCATCTAAGAACATTTGTACTGAAATCATAAGTAATAGCATACCCATAAGTCTTTCAATGGCTGCGAGACCTTTTTCACCGACAATGCGTTGGAATAGCTCTGAGAACATTAAAATAACGGTAGTTAAGGACCAAGCGCCTAATAATGCCAAGCTCCAATCAAGCATGCGATCAGGTTCTTGATGAGCAAGTAATAATAATGTGGCTAGGATTGATGGCCCTGCAATCATAGGAATGGCTAATGGTACAATTAATGGTTCATCCCCCGCCCCTAAGCTAGCACCTAACCCCCCTTCCGGTGGGAAGATCATTTTTAAACCTATTAAGAATAAAATAATAGCCCCTGAAATGGATACGGCTTCTTTTTTTAAGCTTAGGAAGTTGAGGATCTGCTCTCCCATGTAGAGAAAAGACATCATGATAGCGAGAGCAATAAGAAGCTCTCGAATTAAAATAATACGTCTTCTTTTCTTTTCTACGTGCTTAAGAATAGAGGTAAAGACAGGTAAGTTACCCATTGGATCCATGATCAGAAAAAGCATGACGGCTGCGGAAAGAGTTTCCATAAATGAGTACCAAAATTTAAATCATAAAAAGTAGGGAAAGATCATAACATATATATTTATTTGAGACGGGGAAGAAGCGTGACATTAATGCGTAAAAAAGGAGCAACATGTGCTCCTTTAATAAATGATAAATTATTTATCCATCATGTGTTTTTTTCTGATATCCAGTAAGGCAAAAACGCCGAATATCAGAATTGACCATTTCTCCCATCGGCTCATTGAGATTTTATCGCCAAATGCGCCAATGAAAATTAGCATTTGTAAGCCGTGCATCATAAATAAAAATGCAGTCAGAATGTAAAGCGCAATCGCGCCAGTTCCTGGAAAGGGCATAAATAAGTTAAGTAATAGCATTAGCCAAACAAACCCAATAGCGATTTTGGCTAGAATGATCAATCCTTTCATCTATTCTTCTCTCTCATACAATTTAAAGGTAACTTGCCCTGCGGTTTTATCACGATGTAAATGCCAATGAGCTGGAACCAGCAAGGCACTGAGTTCTTTTTCTGCTTCAATATATATCATGGAGTTTTTCGCTAACCATCCATTATTTTCTAATTTTGTTAACGTTGCTTCTAATAAATCTTTTCTAAAAGGAGGATCGATAAAAATCACATCAAAGGGTGTTGCAGTTTTATCTAAAAAAGTGAGAGCATCGGTATGATGAATCTCGATATTATCGGCTTTTAAACTTTCCGCGTTCTGTTTTAATTGGGAGTAAGCTTGTTTATTTAGTTCAAGCATGACTACGGATTCTGCACCACGAGAAGCGGCTTCAAAGCCTAAACCGCCACTGCCAGAAAATAGGTCTAAACAACGAGCGCGAGGAATATCAGGAGCTAACCAATTAAAAACTGTCTCTTTTACTCGATCTGTTGTTGGTCTTAATCCTTCAGCATCATGCACAGGAAGTTTGCGTCCACGCCAGCGTCCGCTGATAATACGAATGCTTCCAGAGCGACCATTTGTGCCAGAAGTGCGAGATGAGTGTTGTTTACGTTTAAGCATAGATATTGTGACCGCTCAGAAAGTGATAGTATACGAGAAAATTGTACCAATTTAATTCTAGGATTTCCCAATGACAGGCAAAAAGAAACGCGGATTATTGTCTTGGTTAGGTTTTGGTGATGAAGAAAAAGCCGAACAACCAACAGTAGAACAACAATCAGCAGAAGAAGGCACTGATACTTTATCTCAAACACCGTCTCAAGAAGACAGTATTGTTGAGAGTGTAGTGGAAGACGCACAACTTGAACAGTCTAAAGAGACTGAAGTGCTTTCAGTTGAAGAAAATAAAGAAGAAAACAAAGCTTCAGTTGAAGAAAGCGAAAAGAGTGCAATAGAGCCACTCATCGCAGAAATAGAATCGGTAAACCCAGAGTCTGCAGCTGAAGTGACCGTGGAAGAAGTTCAAGAAAAACCAACAGAAAGTTTCTTTGCTCGTTTAAAGCGTAGCTTACAACGTACAAAAGAGAATATTGGTGCGGGTTTCTTTGGGTTATTCAGCGGTAAAAAAATAGATGAAGAGCTGTTTGAAGAATTAGAAGAACAACTACTGATTGCTGATGTAGGAATGGATACAACAGTTAAGATCATTGACAGTTTAACTGAGAAAGCCAGTAAGCGAGACCTGAAAGATGGTGAAGCACTATATGGCTTATTAAAAGAAGAAATGTCAGAAATTCTAGCGAAAGTGGAACAACCGTTAGAAATTAATGAGAAAAATATGCCACACGTTATTTTAATGGTGGGTGTAAATGGTGTTGGTAAAACAACGACCATTGGTAAGTTAGCAAAACAGTTCCAAAGTGAAGGTAAGTCAGTGATTTTAGCCGCTGGTGATACGTTCCGTGCTGCGGCGGTTGAACAACTTCAAGTATGGGGCCAACGTAACGATGTGCCTGTAATTGCACAACACACTGGAGCGGATAGTGCGTCAGTGATTTATGATGCGATTGAAGCAGCAAAAGCTCGTAAAGTGGATGTGGTGATTGCTGATACTGCTGGTCGCCTCCAAAATAAGAGCAATTTAATGGAAGAATTGCGTAAAATTGTACGAGTAATGCAGAAGATAGACCCAACAGCACCACATGAAGTGATGTTAACGCTTGATGCTGGTACTGGGCAAAATGCCATTAGCCAAGCAAAACTATTCAGCGATGTTGCCCCAGTAACGGGGATTACATTGACGAAATTAGATGGCACAGCAAAAGGTGGGGTTATCTTCTCTATTGCCGACCAATTTCAAATCCCAATTCGTTATATTGGTGTTGGTGAAGGAATTGATGATTTACGTCCATTTGTGGCGCAAGATTTTATTGATGCATTATTTAGTCGTGAGGAATAACGCGTGATTCGATTTCAGCAAGTGTCGAAAGCCTACCGTGGCGGTCGTCCAGCATTACAAAAAGTAAACTTTCATCTTAATCGAGGTGAAATGGCTTTTTTAAGTGGTCATTCTGGTGCGGGTAAAAGTACCTTGCTGAAATTGATCTGTGCTATTGAGCGTCCAAGTGATGGTAAAATTTTATTTAATGGTCATGACATTACTAAAATTTCAAATCAAGACATTCCTTTTTTACGTCGTAATATTGGTATTGTATTCCAAGACCATAAATTATTGATGAATAGAACGATCTTTGACAACGTAGCATTACCAATGCGAGTGGAGTCAGTGCGTGAAAATGACATTAAACGCCGAGTTTCTGCTGCGTTGGATAAAACAGGCCTGTTAGATAAAGCCAAAAGTTACCCGATGCAATTATCGGGTGGTGAGCAGCAACGCGTAGGTATCGCTAGAGCCGTGGTAAATAAACCAATGCTACTTTTGGCAGATGAGCCAACAGGTAATTTAGATCCTCAGTTGTCTCGTCAAGTATTTAACTTGTTTGCAGAGTTTAACCGTGTTGGTGTTAGCGTATTAATGGCATCTCACGATTTATCTCTTATTGGTGGTAATAAATATCGTCGTTTCGATTTACATCAAGGTTGTTTGCGTGAGGTAGCAGATCATGGCTAAACATAAACCTAAAAACACCCAAGGAGCATCTAATGATGGTTTTTGGGCGACACATAAAAAACAAGCTAAACTTTCTTTTCAAGAGTTATTACGTCGCCCTTTAGGTAATTTATTAACGCTTGCTGTGATAGCAATGTCATTGACGTTACCATCTAGCATGTATTTAGTCGGTAAAAACTTAACGATCGTCGCTTCTAAATGGCAAGCGCCTTCACAAGTCAGTTTGTATCTACAACAAGAAGTTGCTGAGTCTAAAGTTCAAGATTTAAAAAGTGAGCTTGAAGGCTGGAAAGAAGTTGAGGCGGTTAACTACATCTCTCCACAAGAAGGGTTAAAAGAACTCAGTGAGCAATCTGGCTTTGAGCAAGCTCTTACTTTACTTGATAGCAATCCACTCCCTGCAGTGTTAATTGTCTCTCCTAAGAGTGACTGGCAAGATAAGGATAAAGTAAATCAATTGGTGAATCGTCTTAAGCAACAGTCGTACGTGAATGAAGTACGTTTAGATGATGATTGGCTGGTTCGATTAGAGGCGATTAAGCATGTCGCAGTTGTCGTTGCAACAACACTCGCTATCCTTATGTTTGTTGCTGTTTTCTTGATTGTGGGTAATACACTACGCTTTAATGTATTAGAGCAGAAAGATGAAATCCAAGTAATGAAATTGGTTGGTGCTACCAATACCTTTATCTTACGCCCATATTTATATACCGGCATGTGGTTTGGATTATTGGGCGGATTTATTGCTTGGCTATTTACTGCCATCATTACCGTTACGCTGAATGGTGCTGTAGATAATGTCGCGGTATTATATGAAAGCGTATTTAGATTAGTTGGACTGACATGGGATGAAAGTTTGTTATTACTGATGTTATCGTCCTTTTTAGGTTTATTTGCTGCGCGTATTTCAGTATTACGTCATTTAAAAGAAATTGAGCCGGTATAGCGTTTATATGTACAAATAGCCTAGAACGATCATTTATCTGATCACGATCTTATGAAACCGTTAATTCCTTGAATTAGCGGTTTTTTTGTGTTTTTTTTGTTAAAAAGTGAACTTAGTTAACAGAAGTGAGTCCATAAAGTGTGGATAATTCTCCGCCTTTCACTTGCAGTCTGCTCATTTTAAGTACATTATTGCAAGGTTAAGTTAAGTAATACCAAGAAATAAATGGGGATTTGAATGTCGAAAGAGATGTATTCAATGGCAGCCGTTTCACAAGATAGCATTGATAGCTATCTGCGTTCTGTTAATAGTTATCCGATGCTAACAGTGACAGAAGAGCGTGAACTGGCCGAGCGTTTACACTACAAAGAAGAAATAGAAGCAGCGAAAGAGCTTATTTTATCTCATCTTCGTTTCGTCGTGCATGTTGCTCGTGGTTATTCTGGTTATGGCTTGCCTTTAGCGGATCTTATCCAAGAAGGTAATGTCGGTCTTATGAAAGCAGTAAAACGTTTCAACCCTGAAGTGGGTGTTCGTTTGGTTTCCTTTGCTGTGCATTGGATTAAAGCTGAAATTCATGAATACGTACTAAGAAACTGGCGTATTGTGAAAGTAGCAACGACTAAAGCGCAGCGTAAACTGTTTTTTAACTTAAGAAAGAATAAAAAACGCCTTGGCTGGTTTAATAACGGTGAAGTTGAAGCGGTTGCAAAAGATCTTGGAGTATCTCCTTCTGAAGTGAGAGAAATGGAGTCTCGACTTGCTGCGCAAGATTCAACGTTTGAAGCACCAACAGAAGATGATGACCGTGATATGGCTTTCACGGCACCTGTTTATTACTTAGAAGATAAACAATCTGACGTGGCTTATTCTTTAGAAGAAGATAATTGGGAAGATTACACCAATAATCGTTTAGCAAATGCCATTGCAACATTAGACGATCGTAGTCAACATATCGTGCAATCTCGTTGGTTAGCTGATGAGAAAGTGACATTACAAGAATTGGCTGATACTTACCAAGTTTCTGCTGAACGTATCCGTCAACTTGAAAAAAATGCGATGAAAAAACTAAAAGACGCGGTTGGTGATGTTCTTTAGTTAATAAGCATAGAATAAGAATCAAATAGAAGGCTGATCTCTTTGGGGAGCAGCCTTTTTTGTTTTTAGCCCCTGTTCATTTGAGCTGTTTTTATAGTTTAAGTTGATTATTTATCTTGTGTATAACTAGGGAGTTAGCTGTTTAGATCTTGCAATATGGTTTAGAAAGCGAGATAAAATAAAGGATTAAGTTAAGAACTACTATCCACACATTAAAAAGGATCCTTACTACATGTAGTGGATCTATTTTATTTAAACCACTTTATCAACGCAATCCACAAGGTTTTCCACAGGTGAGTGAAAAATGAGCAGTTTTTGTTTGGTCATAAAAATATGTGGATAATAACTTTGTGTATAAGTTGTTTTTATCCTTACGTACTCTGTGTTTTTCTTGTGGTTAATCAGAGGTACAATAAAGAAAAAATAGAGAGTGGAAGTCAAAATGGAACAGTTTCAACATATCTCAGTAGTCGATGCTCAATATAAACTACAAAATAAAGATCTTAATGCGGTGATCGTCGATATTCGAGATCCCCAATCTTTTTCCCGCTCGCACGTCGATGGCGCATTTCATTTAACTAATGACACCATTGTTGAGTTAATGAATACAGTGGATTTTGAACAACCAGTATTAGTGATGTGTTATCACGGGCACAGCAGTCAAGGTGCTGCTCAATACTTACTAAACCAAGGTTATGATGAGGTTTATAGTGTTGATGGTGGTTTTGAAGGCTGGCATAAAGCAGGGTTACCTGTGGAGAAATAAAATTATATGCAGAGATTAATCGCATTATCCAATCCAAGAGCAGGGCAGGCGTTTATTGATTATATGGCATCGAGGCATATCGATATTCGTATGATGCCAGAAGGAGATGGTCAGTTTGCGTTATGGGTGGTATCTGATGATGCTTATCTACTGGAAGTTGAGTCGGAACTTCAGGCTTTTTTAAGTGATCCTAACAATACGAAATATCAGTCTGCCTCTTGGGATATGGCTGATACACGAACAGCAAAGTTTGCTTATGGTTCGCCAGATCTCATGAAGATGATTAAAGCAAAAGCGGGATTCTTTACTTTATTCATCATGGCGGTTTGTATTGTTATTTTTGTACTGCAGCAGCTAGGTTGGAATAATTCGATTTTTCAAGCGTTGCATTTTCCTGCAAGTCAGGAGCAAAGCATGGAAGTATGGCGCTGGTTTTCTCATGCATTACTGCATTTTTCTGCAATGCATATCATCTTTAATTTACTGTGGTGGTGGCAGTTGGGTGGAGACATTGAGTTACGTTTGGGGCGAGCCAAGTTAGTTCAACTGTTTTTATTCTCAGCCTTATTTTCAGGATTAGGGCAGTATTGGATAGAAGGGGCAAACTTTGGTGGCTTATCAGGCGTAGTATACGCATTGCTAGGTTATTCTTGGTTTATTGGTTGGTTAGCTCCAGAGAGAGGCATTTCTGTCTCTAAACCGATTGTTGGCTTTATGTTGGCATGGATAATTCTAGGTTATGCTCAACCTTTTATGGCCATTGCGAATACGGCACACCTTGCTGGTTTGGTTACTGGCTGTGTGATAGCTGCAATAGACAGTAAGCTGAAAAACGCATAGAAAAGAAATAAAGAGAATAAAAAAATGAGCAAGACATTCGGTGCCTTGCTCATTTTTATTTTGATATAAATATAAATTCAGGTATTACGATAACATCGCTATTACTGATAAATATATTTGGTAAAGAGTAAATCTACCGCGAGTGTTTTCCCTGTCTCAGCGAGTAAGAGTTCATTGATTGCTGTTAAGCATTCTTTTCTGATCTCTTCTCTACCTGCGAGTGATTTAATTCTCTGTTCAGGCTGTTGGCCTAGTACTTCTACTAATGCATTTCTAATCTGTGGATTGTGATGTTCTAAATTAGGCAATTCACGATTATCGGCCACTAAAATATCAACACGGATTTGAATGTACCCGAGTCTCTTTCCTGCGGTTACAAAGTTTGTTGTTAAGTCTGGAGCTAAAGTAAAGTACCCCATTTGAGGACTACCTTCTTCTTCAGCAAAAACAGTAGGGGCAAAAAGTTGGCTAATAATTAGCAGTAACCCTACAAATAATGATTTCTTTGTCATTTTCTAATCCATTCGTCAGTCAATTTATTTTATTACTTGTTACAATAGTCGGCAGTTGTGAGAAAAAATTAACCGTTATCTCTCAATATAATCGATATATGTGAGAGATGTTATAGAGAATATGTCAGATATCAATTCTTGGTGTGCTTCTGTTCTGAAAAAAGTGCAGTGGCAAAAAGCCGATAGCTTTAAGTGTCATAACGAATGGCAGCAATATTGGTTGCTTGGGTTAGACTCATTATCTCGCCGTTTAGAGCAGCATTGCCAAGTGCTGTCTGTATCGGTTTTAGATAATACTCATATTAATCCGAGTTCATTAACTGAAGAAGAAACTAACCTTCTTAGCAAAGAGGTTTGTTTACGAAGAAAGGTGATCTTAAAGGGAGATCAGACTTCCTGGATTTATGGTCGCACGTTAATTCCACTATCATCGCTTCAAGACCAACCACACGACTTAACACGTCAAGGTCATGTACCATTAGGTATTACGGTCTTTAGCGCTAAGAGTGTCCATAGGGACAAGCTACAAGTCGCAAAAGTCATGACGGAGAAAGGGGAGTTATTTGCTCGTCGTTCTCGTTTATGGATGAATGGAAAACCAATGTTGGTTGCAGAGTTGTTTTTACCAAATGCACCTATTTACTCAAAGGAAATGGAATCATGACCATGTCAAAAGCACAGGCGTTTTGGCAATTAACTCGAATGAATCGACCTATCGGTTCGTTATTGCTTTTATGGCCAACATTGTGGGCATTGTTTTTAGCGGCGGATGGACTCCCTGATTGGCATGTTCTGATTGTATTTGTACTCGGTGTTTTATTTATGCGTTCTGCGGGTTGTGTGATTAATGACTTTGCTGATCGTAAAGTCGATGGCCATGTAAAGCGTACCGCAAATCGTCCGTTACCTTCAGGACTTGTTTCTTCTAAAGAAGCACTTACGTTATTTGCTGTTTTGGTGGTGTGTTCATTTTTATTAGTGTTAACCATGAATACGTTAACGATCATGCTATCGGGAATAGGGATAGTGCTTGCCATCGCTTACCCATTCATGAAACGTGTTACCTATTTACCTCAATTTGTACTAGGTTTGGCATTTAGTTGGGCTATTCCAATGGCGTATGCAGCAGAATCAAATCAAGTGCCACCTGAAGCGTGGTTGTTATTTGTGATTAACGCGTTATGGACGATAGCCTACGATACGCAATATGCAATGGTAGATAGAGATGATGATTTAAAAATTGGCATCAAATCAACGGCGATTTTGTTTGGTCGTTTCGATAAGCTCATCATAGGCCTACTGCAATTAAGTGTCCTGACGTTATTGATTATTCTTGGTTCTCAGTTAGTACTTTCGAGTGTGTACTATTGGGGAGTGTTAGCAGCAGCAGGATTTTTTGTTTATCAGCAATGGTTGATTAAAGGTCGTGAAAGAGAAGCATGTTTTAAAGCCTTTCTAAATAATAATTACGTCGGTGGTTTAGTATTTATTGCGATTAGCATGAGCGTGTTAATTTAAGTTTTCGACTTATCGATAAAAAAAGCCAGTATGAGACTTTCAATAAGAAATATCATACTGGCTTTTTTATATCTTAAAGAAAATTAATCTTCTTTGTTCATAACTGCTTGGATGGTTAGCTTTATCTCTGGTGTTAATAGTTTTGAGATGTCATGAGCAAAAGGAGTGACTTTTTCAAGTACAGCATTTCCATCTCTGTCTAGATAACCTTCGGTTTTTAAACTATTAAACAAGATACCAAAAACCCCTTTATCGAAGAACTCTGGAGCATTAATTCCATGTAGACGGCTTAAACGCTGAGCCATTATTTGGCTTTGCTCTTCTAATTCACTCTTATCTAATTCAGGAGACGCTTGTAAATGCGTAAGAGCAATTGCATAGCGTTGTAGTGTTTCTGAAATAGTATGAGCCAATAAGTGAAGTTTACGAATATTGCTTGGGTTAAGTTGTAAAAGACCATTTTCGAGTACGATTAACTTTTGACGAACTAATTCATCAATATGTTGGTTAACCACATCGCACAAACCTTCGTCTCCATAATGCAAAAATAACTCAGCTTTAAGGAATGGGTAGATTTTTTGAATCTGTTGTTGGATACCATCAACAGAAATTGAACGAGACTGCACAACTAATTTTGCAATTAATGATGGTAATGCAAATAAGTGAATAATGTTATTACGGTAGTACGTCATTAGAATTGACTGGTTTCTATCTAATGAAACAATTTCACCGAGTGTGTCTTTTTCAATAACAAACTTATCAAGAGCAATAGCATGTTCTAATAGCTCTTCAGCACTTTCCATTGGTACGGTAGCAGTGCCTGAATAAGGAATGTTTCGTAGCAGCTGTAAGTAACAATCTAACTGTTCAGTCAGATCTTCTTTACTTAATGCTCGCTGACGAGCCGCAAGTAATGCCGTTGCACATAACGTTAATGCATTGGCAGCCACCGCATCGTTAATATGTGTCATCATCTTATTGGCAATTCCATTTACCACGGGGACCATCCACTCTGGTCTTTGTGGCTCTATAGGATTAATTGATTCAGACCAATTTGGTGCGTGTTCATTTAAATAATGGTTCAGCGAAATAGGCTCACCAAAGTTGACGTATCCTTTACCGAAATTGCGCAGTTTACGTAGCGTGCGTAATACCTGTCCTGCATTTTCTTTTTCTTTACGCTTACCTTGCAGCTCTTTAGCGTAAGTGGTGACTTCCATTACGTGTTCATAGCCAATATAGACTGGCACAAGCGTTACTGGGCGGTTTAACCCTCGCAGCATAGCTTGAACAGTCATTGCTAGCATTCCTGTTTTTGCTTCCAATAAACGGCCAGTACGTGAGCGTCCGCCTTCACTGAAATACTCAACTGAATAACCTTTTGCAAAAAGTTCTGCTAAGTATTCACGGAAAATTGTCGAGTAAAGACGGTTACCTTTAAAACTACGACGAATAAAGAAAGCTCCGCCACGACGGAAGATAGGACCCGCAGGGAAGAAATTTAAGTTAATGCCAGCTGCAATGTGTGGTGGTACTAATCCTTCATGATAAAGCACATAGGAAAGCAACAAGTAATCCATGTGGCTACGGTGACAAGGAACGTACACAATTTCATGGCCTTCTTGTGCTAGCTTACGTACAGTAGACGCGTTATTAATGTTTAAACCTTGGTATAAACGGTTCCATAGCCATTTAAGAATACGGTTACCGTTTTTAATCAGTGAGTAAGAGAAGTTTGTTGCGATTTCTTCCATAATACTCATGGCTTCTTTACGCACTTTTTCTACATCGACGTTACGCGTTTTAGCTTCTTCAAGAATGACCTTTTCAATCGCTTGTGATTTTAATAAACGATTAAATAGCGCTTGGCGATTAGGTAGATTAGGACCAGAGGCCGCCAATTTTTGACGAGAGAAGTGAATCTTAGCCACTCGTGCCAGTTTATGGGCAATCGCTTCATCTGCACCGTGGTTATCTGCCATATAGCGTAAAGATACCACTGGGCTGATACGGACGGTTGAATCACGTCCTGCTTTAATTAACGTTACAAATTTTTGAGGGCCATTCAGAGGCATCAGATGAGGTTTACTCGTTCCTTCTTTTCCTGGTCTTCTTCCCCATAAAATTGAGGTTGGGATCAGTTGAAAGTCTGCGTCTTTGTTTTCTTCGTGATGCTTTAGAACGATTTTAAATAGATCTAGAGATTCTTGTGGTAGGTCGTCATCAGTATCGAACATTTTAGGTCCGATAGATGTGAACACGTAGCGTGGGTATTCCACATCATCAATTGTGATCGGAGAAAGAGGATCTGGTAACCCTAGTTCTAATGCACTTTTTTGTAATGTCAGTAAATCAACATGCGAGCGAAATGGCAGGGCATAGATGATTGGACGCTCAAGATCGATCTTAAGGTCTTCAATTGGGTTCGATGGAATCGACGTACTCTTCACCATTACTGATAATGGCAATTTTAGCAAAGAGTGATAAATAGTGTGTCCTGTAGACATAATGACAATAACGCCTTAGTTATGTACCGATCGGTCGGTTTATATAGTTGCTTACAATTTCACGGCAAGAATAGCAGAACTGGTCAAACCTTTTAATAGAAATGAACAGATTATCCACAATAGTACGAGTAATATGACATAAAAGTCGTTAATTTTGCCGTCTTTTTAATCAATAGGTCTTTCAAAGCATAGCACAGCTGTATATACTCACAGTTAACTGTATAAACAGACAGGTGATTTATGAAGCCGCTAACGGCAAGACAGCAAGAAGTCTTTGAGTTAATCAAAGCAAAAATTGATGATACTGGCATGCCACCGACACGAGCAGAGATCGCTCGTGAGTTGGGATTTCGTTCAGCGAATGCGGCAGAAGAGCACTTAAAAGCCCTTGCTCGTAAACAGGTTATCGAGATTATTCCTGGCGCTTCTCGAGGTATTCGAATTCTTTTACAGGATGCAGAGAATGAAGAGCTTGGTGTTCCTTTAATTGGTCAAGTGGCAGCAGGAGAGCCAATTCTTGCTCAAGAGCATGTAGAGAGTCACTATCAGGTTGATCCTGGCATGTTTAAACCACAAGCTGATTTTCTATTGCGAGTGAATGGGGAGAGCATGAAAGACATCGGAATTATGGATGGCGATTTGCTAGCGGTTCATAAGACGCAAGATGTTCGTGATGGACAAGTGGTTGTCGCACGAGTGGATGATGACGTAACCGTTAAACGTTTAGAGCGTAAAGGGTCCATGGTTTTCCTTCATGCAGAAAATGAAGAATTTGCTCCAATTGAAGTAGATTTAACATCACAGAGTTTAAGTATTGAAGGTCTTGCTGTTGGTGTTATCCGCAGTACAACTTGGATGTAATACTTACGTATAATTACTATTCATTTAGATAATCTTAGGAATGAATATTATTAAATTGTCATTATCGCTTGTTTTTCTTAAATAGAACTTTACAAGTGGTAATGATAGTTATTATCATCTACTTTCTTTCATAGGAGATGATAATGACACAGCTCGGCCATAAAATTCCTTCTCGCCTACTGCAACCTCTGTGGTTAAGAAGCCGTGAAAGTATGATCGATAACGGATTAATTTACGATCCCATTGCAGCTGCTGCATGTCGACATTGTCACCTCTCTTCTGACTGTCTCTCTGGAGATATCGATCAAAAGCAATTACTCCATGCCACTCTTACCGTTCAATGTGATCAATACGTTTCTCGATTTCTAAAATCTAATCCATCGGGGTGGGTGGTGAATGTCGGTGCTGGTCTAGATACGCGTTTTTATCGATTAGATAACGGTCGGTGTCATTGGCTGGAACTTGATATCAATGAAAATCTTCTCTGGCGACAAAAGCTGTTTCATACCAATGAGCGTTATTATTTGCGCTGTGGCTCTGCAACAGAAGAAAGCTGGGTAGATAACCTTCCCGTGCCACACGATGTACCAGTAATGATTGTCTGTGAGCATGCATTATTAGAATGTAATGAAAAACAGCTAGCGAAATTTGTCCAGTTATTGGGTCGTCGTTTTCATCATGCAGAGGCGTTGTTTGTGGTGGCGGGGGATCGCTGTAATACCATGATAGGCAAAAAGCTCGGCAGTATTGAATATCAACATGGTTTATATCAACCAAAGCAACATTTTACGGGGTGGCTACCGTGGATAGAAAAATTATCTGTGACATCGCCTCTTGATCATGATTGTACACGATGGAAAGTATGGCAGCGCTGGTTGTCTAAATTTCCACTTTTTAAGCACAGAGTAACGCCATTGTTAATTCATATGAATTGGTGAATGTGTGAAACAAATTAAAGTAGCAAAGGTTTAGGTTCAAAAAGAAGTAAGTAATAATACGATTACTTTTCAATCTTGGTAGAGCTTATGCTACAGGCACTAAAAAACCTTTCTCTACACCGACAGGTATTAGCGTTAGCTATTCCTATGGTGCTTTCAAATATCACTATTCCGTTATTAGGGTTAATTGATGCTGCTGTCATTGGCCATCTCGAACACGCATGGTATTTAGGAGGGGTTGCAGTAGGCGGCACCATGATCAGCGTGACGTTTTGGTTGTTGGGTTTTTTACGCATGGCAACCACTGGTTTATCTGCACAGGCGTATGGCGCTGAAAATAAAATGTTACTGAGCCAAACATTTTCTCAGGGTATTTTTTTAGCGATCTGTTTTTCTTTTATTCTTCTTCTTTTTCATCAACCTCTTTCTTACGCTATTTTTTCTTTTAGTGACGCAGCACCTGAAGTTAAGTTGTATGCCGAGCAGTATTTCTCTATCCGTATATGGAGTGCCCCGGCAGCGTTGAGTAATTTGGTTATCATGGGCTGGTTACTAGGAACGCAAAACGCTCGTTACCCTATGTGGCTTGTGATCATTACTAACGTTATAAATATCGTACTTGATTTATTATTTGTGGTTGGTTTTGATTGGAAAGTAGAGGGGGCAGCATTTGCCTCTTTCATTGCGGACTATTCAGCTTTGGCCATAGGCTTGTTCTTTGTCTTGAAGCAAAGCAAAAAATTAGCGTTACCTCGTTTCATTATGCCAATTGCAGATCTTCTTTCTGGTTTTAAGCGTTTATTTAAATTGAATCGAGATATTTTCTTACGCTCATTATGCCTACAAGCGTGCTTTACTTTTATGACTTTTCAAGGGGCATCATTAGGAGTAGATATTGTTGCAGCCAATGCTGTATTGATGAGCTTTTTGATGATGATTTCATATGGGATGGATGGCTTTGCCTATGCGATGGAAGCGATGGTAGGAAAAGCTATCGGAGCGAAGAGTAAATCTCAGTTATCTGATTCTTTAATTGGTACGACTTTTTGGAGTTTCATTATTAGTTTGATACTTAGCTTAGCCTTTGGGTTTGGAGGTTATCAATTAATTTCAATGATTTCTTCTATTGAAACGGTACAACAAACGGCGCTTATTTATCTTCCTTGGCTTGTTGCTATGCCATTAGTGTCAATGTGGTGTTTCTTATTGGATGGGATTTTTGTTGGAGCAACTAAAGGTTCTGAGATGAGAAATTCAATGTTTATTGCGATGTTAACCTTTTTTACCATGTGGTGGTTAATGCAAGATTACGGTAACCATGCATTGTGGGCAGCGATGTTATCTTTTATGGCTATGCGTGGTATCAGCTTAGCAATTACCTTTTCTATACAATGGCGAAAAGCAATTTTCCTATGATAGGCCAAATGGTTTATTGTATTGATAATTAAATAGAAAATGGGGTAAGTTAATGCTTACCCCATTTTCGTTCCGTGTTGCTGATAATGGTTAGAAAAGTCTATTTAATCCATTAAGAGCAGCAACACGATAAGCTTCGGCCATCGTTGGATAGTTAAATGTTGTATTTACAAAGTATTCAATACTATTGGCGTCGCCTTTTTGCTCCATAATGGCTTGCCCGATATGAATGATCTCAGCGGCACGCTCACCAAAGCAATGTATTCCTAATATTTCTTTAGTTTCACGATGGAAGAGAATTTTCAGGCTGCCGATATCCATTCCCGCAATTTGAGCGCGAGCTAAATGCTTAAAGGATGCTCTTCCTACTTCATAAGGGACTTTTGCAGCAGTTAACTCTTGTTCCGTTTTACCAACTGAGCTAATTTCGGGAATGGTGTAAATGCCTGTAGGGATATGATCAATCAGTTGTGCTTCTGCTTTGCCTTTTGTGATTGCTTGAGCTGTGAAACGGCCTTGATCGTAAGCGGCGCTCGCTAGGCTTGGATAGCCAATGACATCTCCAACCGCATAGATATGCTCAACTGTGGTTTGATAATTGCCATTTACTTTGAGTTGCCCACGAGAATCCGCTTCTAATCCTACCGCTGGCAAATTAAGTTTGTCCGTATTCCCAGTTCGACCATTGGCAAATAGAATGCAATCGGCTTTCATTTTTTTACCAGACTCAAGATGCATCACGATACCATCATCATTGGCTTCAATGCTTTCAAAATTTTCATCATTGCGAGTAACGATACCGCTGTTCCAGAAGTGATATGAAAGAGCATCAGACATTTCATTATCTAAAAAGGAAAGTAAACGGTCTCGAGTATTAACAAGATCGACTTTGACTCCTAAACCTCGAAAGATAGAGGCATACTCACTACCAATAACGCCAGCGCCGTAAATAATAATATGTCTAGGATCATGCTGTAGAGATAGAATGGAATCACTGTCATAAACTCGGCTATGGTTGAAGTTAACTCCAGCTGGGCGATATGGACGTGACCCCGTTGCGATAATGAATTTATCTGCGGTATAAGTTTCGATAGAGCCGTCTTTTGCAGTTACGGCGATGGTATTTTTCTCGACAAAACTGGCTTCACCGAAGATAAGTGAGCACTGATTGCGGTCGTAAAACCCTTGTCGCATTCTCGTTTGTTTATCAATAACACTTTTCGCATGACCTAAAATATCCGAAAAAGTAGAGTGAAGACTGGTATTATTCTTACAATAAAGAGGGTTTGAGTTAAATTCAAGAATACGGCTAACGGCATGACGCAGTGCTTTGGATGGTATGGTTCCCCAGTGAGTACAGCCGCCACCAACACTGGGTTCTCTTTCAATAATAGCAACGTTTAGGTTTGCTTTTGTCAGTCCCATAGCGGCGCCTTCTCCCCCTGGGCCACTTCCAATTACAATGGCATCAAAATGGGTTGAATGTGTAGGGGTCGAGTTAGTCATTATTAGCGCCTTATTATTATCAATCTCGCAACATTGCTAGTGAACTATTTTAACCTTTTCATTCGTTTGGTAAATCAAGTGAGTAAGATAGAGTGGAGAGGATCACGTTGTTTATGGAAATCCATAGGTTTATGGATTTCATTATTTACATCGATAAATAGAAATCGATAATGTGAATGAGCGAAAAGTTTGTGATACCCATTAAATTAAATTGTGCAATATACGGTAAAATATATGTATCCTGAATTTGAAGCTGATGATCTCAATGTAGCATCAGAAGTGAAGCGACCAGTAACGGCAAAAGGTGTGAGAGCACTACAGAAAGAAAGAACTCGTCGAACCATTATCGATGCAGCTTTTTGTCTACTATGTGCTGAAAGAGGCTTTACGAGCTTAAGTTTACGTGAAGTAACGAGAGAAGCAGGAATAGCCCCAACGTCTTTCTATCGTCATTTTAAAGATATGGACGAATTAGGGCTCACCCTGGTTGATGAAGGTGGCTTGATTTTACGCCAACTAATGCGCCAAGCTCGTCAGCGAATTGTGGTTGAAGGAAGCGTGATCCGAACATCGGTTGATACCTTTATGGAGTTTATTGAAAGTAGCCCCAACGTATTTCGTTTGTTATTACGAGAACGCTCTGGAACTTCACCGGCCTTTCGTGCCGCAGTAGCAAGAGAGATCCAACATTTTGTCGCGGAACTAAGCGAATATTTAGTTGCCACAACAGGAGTGCCTCGTGAAGATGCATTAGTGCAGTCTGAGGCTTCAGTAACGTTAGTATTTAGCTCTGGTGCTGAGGCATTAGATCTGGATGCTGTGCATAGAAAAGAATTATCAGAAAGGTTGATTTTTCAGTTACGAATGCTTTCTAAAGGCGCCTATTGGTATCGTAAAGAAAATGATCAATAGAATACAGTTACATTGATCGCAGTGAATCAATGTTTATAAGAGGTAATAAAGCATGACAAATGAAAATAGTAGAAATGAACGAAAAACATTAGTGCTATCAGTGATAACTGGTCTTTCTCTGAATGCTGTTTGGGTTGGATTTACAGTAACAGAAGTGGCTTTTTCAATTTTTCCAATCATAGCATTGGTTTTAGCTGCTCAAGGCCTGTACCAAGAATACTTACGTCAACCTGAAAGTGAAGATACTTCGTTGATTGCTGTCGCTTGTTTCTTTGTCGGTTTATTTGGTCATTCTGCTTTTGTGAAGGCGCAATACCCAGAAATGGGAGGTAACTTCTTCTCTATTCTTGTTGCATTAAGCTTATTACTTTGGATTGCGGTAAAAATGGGTTTTTTAAAAAAGAAAGATGAACCTGTAGATGCTTAATTAGTTAATAAAAGAAAAGGCTCAGAATGTAGTGTTCTGAGCCTTTTTTCTATTTATTATTTTCTTTCTAAGAAAACACCCGCTTCCATATGATGTGTATATGGGAATTGGTCAAATAGAGCAAAACGGGTAATGTTGTGCGTTTTACCTAAAATTTCTAAGTTTTCTTTTAGTGTCTCAGGGTTGCACGAGATATACATAATACGTTCATAACCCTGAACCATTTTACAAGTGCCTTCATCCATACCTGAGCGTGGTGGATCGACAAAAATGGTATTGCAGTTATAGCTTTTTAAATCTACGTTTTGATCTTTTAAGCGTCTAAATTCACGTTTACCTTCCATCGCATCGGTAAAGTCTTCTGCAGACATACGGATGATTTGAACATTATCAATATTGTTTGCTGCAATATTATATTGTGCTGACTCTACTGAAGGTTTTGCTAATTCAGTCGCTAGAACGCGATCAAAGTTTTTAGCTAAAGCTAATGAGAAGTTACCATTACCGCAGTAAAGTTCTAATAAATCACCTTGGCTGTTTTGAGTACAGTCTACCGCCCACTCTAGCATTTTTTGTGCAACAACACCGTTTGGTTGGGTGAAGCTATTTTCAACCTGCTTATAAGTTAAAATATCGTCGTTAACTTTTAGTTTTTCAATAACAAACTCTTGGTCCAGTACAATCTTCATTTTACGAGCACGACCAATAAGATTCAGATTAAAACCTTCATCATTTAAGCGTTGTTTTAGTGCTTTTGCTTCTTCTTTCCAAGCATCATCTAATTGGCGGTGATAAAGCATTGAAACTAAGATTTCACCGCTTAGAGTGGATAAAAAGTCTACTTGAAACATCTTATGACGCAAAATTTTGCTTTCTTTTACCGCTTCAGTCAGTAATGGCATTAAATCATTAATGATACGGCTGGCTGGCAAAAAGTAATCGACACGGTATTTTTCTTTGGTTTCTTGGTTGAACATAACGTAATACATTTCGTCATCTTCATGCCAAACTCGAAACTCTGCTCGCATACGGTAGTTTTCAGCAGGAGAAGAAAAGACTTCCAATTCAGGAACGTCAAATTCAGAAAACATTGCAGACAGTGCTTCTGCTTTTTCATCTAATTGTACTTGATAATTTTCTGGGTTCATGACGGGTTGGGTCATTGTCTTGCCTCACGCTGCTCAAAATAAGAGCGCCGATTTTATGCGATAGAGATCTGTTGTCCAGTATTTGTGTGTGATTGATCGAAACTAATTGAGTAAAAGAGGGAATACTAATTAGCTAAGCCTAGACAAATATAGTGTACGTCATTACTATTTCGGCCATGTTGGTGCGCTATTTTTATATTCGATAATAGCCTGAAAAGGGAATCTGGTGAGAATCCAGAACTGACGCGCAGCGGTAAGAGAGAACGAAGGTACAAATTTTCACACTATTATTTTTCTTTATTAAATGAATAAAGAGAATGATGGGAAGTGAGTACTGTAGGTTAACTGCTCTCAAGTCCGAAGACCTGCCAGCAATATGCGATACATAGGTATTGCTATATGGACTTAACGCGATTTTAGGAAACAACGGAAATGAAAAAAACAGCCCTTGCGACTGCAATAGTGTCGCTGCTTTCTCACGCCTATACTTCCCCTGTATTTGCTCAAAACACCACAACTGAAACTGATGAAACTATGGTTGTTACTGCTAATCGATTTGAGCAGTCAGCTAAAGATGTTATTGCGCCTATGAGTGTAGTAACCAAAGAAGATATTGTTCAAATTCAAGCAAAAACGATGACAGATATCTTAAGGTTACAACCAGGAATAGAAGTTGCCAGCAATGGTGGTATTGGTCAGAATGCATCTATTTTCATGAGGGGTACCAATTCTGATCATGTACTGATTCTAATTGATGGCTTTAGGATGAATAGTTCCATTAAAAGTGGAATGAATATTAATAAGATCCCTGTAAATCAAGTAGAAAGAATTGAAATAATTCGAGGGTCTGGTGCCGTAATGTATGGTTCTGACGCTGTTGGTGGTGTGATTAATATCATCACTCGAACATCTTCTGATGATCTATCAAAATCAGCGACAATTGGTGCAGGTAGCAATAAATATAAAGAAGGAAACTTTGCTGCTAATACTAATGTAGGTGAAAGTGGACATTTAAAAATGGCAGCTGGATTCACTCAAACAGAAGGTTACAATGTTAATCCACAACCGGAATTAAATGATGGGGATAAACATGGTTTTGAAAACAGCCAGTTTATGCTGAACTATGATCACCAGCTTTCTTCTTATGTAAGCCTTTTTACTGGTGTTAGGTGGTTTAATAGCACATCAGAATATAACCATTATACAAATACGAAATCTCGTTCAGAATCAGAATCCACCGTTTATTCTTCAAAATTATCTTTTCATAAAGATGTGGTGTCTTCAGAACTCAGTATTAGTTATCAAGACGACCAAACGTTGGAATATCATGAGAATGGCGACCTCGATTCAGAACAAAAAATTGATCAGTTAAATATGCAATGGACTAACCAAATCAAATTGGCGGATGACTGGTTAGTTAATGCAGGTGTTGATTGGACTGATGCGAAAGTGAAAGCCGATATTACTGATTGGTCAAACAAGGTGATTATTAATGAAGGTGAGAGTCGTGCGTCGACTGGTGTATATCTTGGGACCCAATACCAACTAGAACAATTAAAATTAGAAGCAAATACTCGATTTGATAAGCATGATAAGTATGATGAGTATACAACGTGGGGAGTTGGTGCGAGTTATCAAATTAATGATATTTACAAAGTAAGCAGTGCCTATAATACAGCGTTTAAAGCACCATCATTTTATGACTTATCGACAGCTCCTGATTTAGAACCTGAAACATCAAAAAACATTGATGTGAGTTTAGCTGCAGCATACAACCTAGTTGATGTTAATTTATCTCTGTATAAGAACAGTGTTGATAATCTAATTGTCTATTATGATGCCCCAAATTTTGCCGGTTATAGTGCAAACGTTGATGCTGATATTAAAGGTGCTGAATTAGAATTGTTATTTGATACTGGGATTGTTTCTCATACATTGATTGCTGAGTATAAAGATCATGAAGATACCGAAGGTCAACAGTTAGCAAGAAGAGCAAAACAGAATTATAAATGGATAGGGAGTATGGGTTTAGGTGATTTAGATTTGAATCTTTCTTATATTTATACAGGGAAGCGATCTGATCTTCCTTCTGCGCCTGGAGTTGAAACTGCTTATCTTGACCCGTATTCACTGTGGAGTGTAGCTGCTGCTTATTGGGTAACGTCAGATCTTGCGATTCGCGGGCGAGTTGAAAACTTACTTGATGAAGAATATGAAACAGCAGGTGGGTATAAACCAGCAGAGCGTTCATATTATGTTAGTTTAGATTATCAATTTTAATTTTACTTAAACCGCCTTCATCGGCGGTTTTTTCTTTTCTGAGGTTTATATGAAAAAGAAAGTCATCATCAGTTGGTCATCAGGGAAAGACTCAACATTAACCCTTATTCGCTTGCTTAATAATCCCGAGTATGAGGTTGTTGCTTTATACACTACTCACGTAGCAAACGAAGTGCCTTTTCAGGTAACTTCTATTTCTGTTGTCCAAATGCAGGCTGATCTAGCTGGTTTACCAGTAATAACTATTGAATTGCCTACCGTGTTCCCTGCCAACAATGAATATCAAAGTTTAGTCGTAACTGGTTTAAAGGAATGTGGAATTGAGTTTGATGCAGTTGCCTTTGGCGACATGTTTTGTAATGGCATTGTCGAATACCGTAAAAGCTATATAGAAGCTGCCGGTTGGGAGTGTGTTTTTCCATTGGTAGGACAATCAAGTCGTGAGCTAGCAGAAGAGATCATTAACTGCGGAATTAAAACCATCCTTGTTACAACGGATGGAACTCAGTTAGATAATCAATTCTGTGGTCAAGAATACACAATGCAGCTACTTTCTGAGTTACCAGGGCAAGTTGATCCATGCGGAGAAGATGGTGAGTTTCATACCCTGGTAATAGAGGCGCCTTGTTTTCATGGTTCGATTGAGCTGTCTAGTACAACAATTGATGAGCAAGAACGATTTACTCATTTACGTTATCAGGCTTCTGTTTTACAAAAATAGCATTAACGGTATGATTAGGGCCTAATCTTCATATCGACTTAAAGAGTCTGTGGTTTCAGTTATGCCAAAACATATTTTGATTTTTGATTCAGGCATCGGTGGATTATCTGTATATAAAGAGATCCAATATCAATTACCTTTAGCAAAGTATATTTATGCTTTTGATAATGCTGCGTTTCCATATGGTGAACTTACTGAATCAGTGCTAATAGAAAGAACAACACATATCATTTCTCAGCTTTGTACGAAATTTGCTATAGATATCGTTGTGATCGCTTGTAATACCGCCAGCACTATTGTGCTACCAACACTTAGAGGTAAGTTAACCATTCCAGTGGTTGGTGTTGTTCCTGCTATAAAGCCTGCAGCTCTTGTATCAACTAAAATAGGACTTCTTGCTACTCCGGCAACGGTTAAGCGAACTTATACGTATGAGTTAATTAAGTCATTTGCTCCGATTTCTGATGTTCAACTATTAGGTTCAACTAGATTGGTAGAAATGGCGGAAGAAAAGATGATTGGGGTGGATGTTGATCTCAAAGAGTTAAAAGATATTTTATCTCCTTGGCAAAATAAGGTAGATACGATTGTTCTTGGCTGTACTCATTTTCCATTTTTGAGAAATGAAATAAAAAAAGTACTTAATGGTAATGTGTTACTTATTGATTCAGGTGAAGCGATAGCAAGAAGAGTAAAGCAGTTACTAGGAGAACACGAAGAGGATAGGAGAGAAATGATAAAAGGAGAAGTTTATTGTAGTGCCCCAACAAAGAATGAAGAGGCACTAAATAAAACATTTCGAGAATTAGGGTTTAATTCTCTTCAATATTTGGATTACCCGAGGTTTTAGGATCATTAGCAATACGAACTTTTAGCGTACGCTGATCAAATTCGTTATTGTTTAAGTTTTCGATAACGTTATCCGCATCTTTACTTGCAACAACAACAAAACCAAAGCCTCTTCTTTTACCTGTTCGTTTGTCTTTCATCAGACGAACTGCAAATACGTCACCGAACTCAGCAAACAGATCTTTTACGTCTGACTCATTAGCACGATAAGGTAAATTACCAACATAAAGGGTAGTACTTGCTTGATCTGTATTCTGATCTTCATCAGAAGAAACCTTGGTACTTGATTTAGTTGGAGACTTAGTAAGAGTTAATAATGTAAAACCTGTAATTACTGCGCCAAAAGCGAAAGCAAAAGCCGGAGATACAGCGATTGGTAATAAAGAGATTGCACCTGCACCTAGTGCAGCAATAGCAATGATAATAATATTTGAATTAGTAGATTTCATGATAAGTAAGGTCTAGTAAATAAATGGAAAATGATGAATTAACAATAAAATCACATCGATACTACTTATATTATTTATCAATTGCCAACTAATTAAGTCATTGTTCATTTCTTGTAGGCCTTTTGTGTGAAAAAAAGTGATCTGCGTAGAAAATAATCACTTAGAAGGGAATTATTAAAAAGTACTTGCGAAAGTGTTCTACCTCCCTATAATGCGCATCCGTTCTCAAGGGAAAGCTGAAGTTAAGCATTTAATGAGAATTGAGTTTTGAGTTGTTTGAAATTATTTTAAATAACGCTTGACTTAACTGTCGGGCTCGATAA
>NZ_JARACP010000016.1 GCF_028765545.1 Aliivibrio sp. S4MY1
TTTGCGGGTCATGCTAAGATAGCTAAGCATCTGAACTGTGACATTTATTTTGCTAAACCTTACCATTCCTGGCAACGAGGTTTGAATGAAAATACCAATGGTTTACTAAGACGTTTTTTCCCAAAGGGAATGGCCATTGGAGAACTTGCTGCAAAAGAGGTTAAACAGGCAGAGTTTTTGATTAATTCGAGACCTAGAAAGGCATTAAATTTTCTGAGTCCGAGTGAGTTTTTAAACGGTAAGCGTGTGTCGGTTATTGTTACGATCTAGCAAACAATATGAAGATCGTCGATTTTGATGTGGTTAACTGGCATTTAATTATTTTTTGGCCAATAGTGATAGTTTTCCTCTCTATTAAAACGTTCAAACATTATCATGAACACCCGATTTATCGTTGGCATCCACCAGAGGAATCTTGGTTAGAGAAAGGTGGTAAGTTTAATAAGTTCGGTCTGCGTAATGGTTCATTCCTGTATGTATCAACACGTATGATAGCGTGCTAATGCCGACTACGATTCGTAACGAACACCGAGTTGTAAAAGAAGCTGCGGTTAATCATTTTTGCGTTGGTGTTAATAAAGCCGAAGACTGGATTGACCGGATTCGCCAAAAAGGCGTCGAGATATTTGAAGAGAACCATTTGAATTGGATGAATTAACCTTGAGTGGTTATTAGGGTGAGTCTTCGAAGGTGCTTATGTGGTGGTTTTTAAACTAGAAAATGCATGATTATTGATTTGAGGTTAGTTTGATTAAAAAAATAGAAGTAGTAGCGGCCATTATTCAACATGAAGGTAAAACTTTGTGTGTTCAGCGCGGTCCTCTTAAGTTAGTTGATATCTGGCATCGACTAAGGCCTCTTGCTAAAAGTCAAAAAACTAAGTGTAAGTCTGAGAGGTGATGGATGGGATATATAATCGAGCTCAGTAGCGGCTTGGTTTTATTTAATGAAGAGGCAGACTTACGCTGCCTTTTCTATATAATCACTCCACCAGCACATGATCTCTTTTCTTTGTTCTAAATAATCAGAGCGGTTGTAACTGGCTCTCACTTCATTTTGGTCGGCATGTGATAAACAAGCCTCAATCAATAAACTATCAAAGCCATGTTCGTGAAGGGCAGTAGAAGCTATAGCACGCAATCCATGAGCGACTAACTCATCTTTTAGCCCAAGACTACGCTTTATGGCTGCATTTGCTGTAAACAAGCTTATATGGCTATTTGTATCTCGCTCACCAGGAAAGACGTAATCACATCGTTTGCTTTGTAATCGAATCTGTTCCAGAATTTTGATTGCTTGTGATGTCAGCGGTATACGGTGTTCTTTTCTGCGTTTCATATTCTCAGCAGGGATAGTCCATACGCCTTTTTCTAAATCAATATCTATCCAGCGAGTTGTTGCCGCTTCCTTTGGGCGCGTCATTGTGTGCAGTTGCCATAAAATGAGCAATTTAGTTTTAGTTTGTATTGTTGAACATGAATGCAGTCGTTTTAAAAAATCAGGTAATTGCTCTGGTCGAATAGTCGGCATGTGCAAAACTGTATTTTTACGAAAGACTTTAATTATTTTTGCTAATGGATTTGCGTGTATTAAACCGTGGTTAACTGAATAATCCATGATTTGGTTAAGACTTTGGCAAATTCGTTTAACCGTCGAGTATTTCCCTTCTTTTTCTAGAGGTCGTAATACATCTATTGTTTCTACAGCAGTGATCGTAGCAACTGGAATTTTGCTCATATGAGGGAAAATATATTTTTCTAATGTCCGCCATTCTCGGTATGCATGCGCAGGAGAAACCGTTTCTTTTTTTCGTTCAAACCATTGTTCTGCAACTGCGATAAAAGTCGACGTCTGTACTCTTTTCGCCTCAAGCTCTTTATTTTGTTCAAATGACTTAGGGTTTATTTTTTGAGCTAAGAGTGTTCGGTACTCAGTTGTTTTGGAGCGAGCATTAGCCAGAGATAATTCAGGATAAGGGCCAAGTGCTATTTTTTGAATTTTTCTTGTTACAGGGTCACTGAATTTAAATTGCCATGATTTAGCCCCAGTTGGGCGCACACGCAATTGCAATCCTTCACCATCAGATAATGTAAACTCTTTCCCTGTTGGCGCTGCTGATCTTATCTTTCTATCAGTAAGACGTATTACTTGACGAGCCATGATGATTACCTCAAAACTAGATAGAAACAGTATATATTAGTTTTGGATTATGGGGTACATCCTGGGGTACTAAAAACGCTGACTTGGGGTACTATTTAGTGAACGTTAATGGACTTGTTTTTGGTTTAAGTTATTGTTTATATTTCTATTTGTTGTATTTTATTGGATTCTATTGAATCTCGTTACTTTAGACCAGGGAACCATTGGATGGACATAGCGTGAATCCTTTAAAAAATCAAAAACGCTATTTTAGCGACAAAGTGGCAAGAGTAAAGGGAAGTTACGCTGCTTGGTGTTTTTGTTGATGTAACGGTAAAGGTTTACCTATTAAAAAACCTTGAAAATATTCAACACCTAATGCTTTCATTTTTTCATACTGCAATGGTGTTTCTATGCCTTCAATAACGACTTTTGCATTTTCTTTTTTTGCTAAAGCGATCGCAGATAATAATGGTTGAGTTAATCCTTTATCGTATTGCAGAAGTAATTTACGGTCTATTTTAATGATGTGAGGGTTTAAACTGGATACTCTTTTTTTACTTGATGCTTCACAACCAAAGTCATCAATAGCCACATTAAACCCATGTTCTTTAATACCCTGAATAGCGGTAGCTAGTCCCTCTTCATCATGGTAGTGGAATTCAAGCAACTCTAGTGTCACTTGTTGGGGTGTTAAACCTAGCTGTTTTATTCGAACCTCAAGTAAAGAAATATTGATATTTTTAAGCTTATGCTGATGAAAGTGGATGGCCGACTCTGGCAATACATTAAGAAAGAGTTGGCAATGGTCAGATGCAAAGGTTGAAAAGTTTCGGATATGGATAATCCGGCTAAGTTTTTCAATATTCAATATGTCTTCTAATGAATGAGTTTTACTTTTGAAAAAAAGATCGGGGCGTATTGACGTCATTTTGTGATCAAAAATACGAAGTAGTGCCTCATACCCAATCACTTTATTTTGAATATCTACAATGGGTTGAAATACACTTTGTAATATGAAATTTTCATATTTTGAGTAGTATGAGCCACTTTTACTATCAATAAATAAGTATGGTTCAAATTCATTTGGTGTGGCTAAAATCATGCTCGACTCCCTTCAATAGCATTTGATATTGATAACTGAATCAATAAATCTAATCAAATAAATTAGAATCAATTATCGAGTTAAATCACATAATAAGGCAAAAAGAAATGGTAGGGAGTAGCAACTCAAACTAATGTAACTAAATCTAATAATGAGTAAACCTTCACTCTCATTTGGGAGGCAGTAATGTCTCTTTTCTATTTTAGGTATTTATAATTTAGAGAAATCCATTTTAATTTCAGATGATTCCTCTAGGTTAGTGAACAAAAAATGAGATATAGGTAGCACCAATATAATTTCGAAATAACATTCTCATAAATGTTACATATTATAATCTAATATTAACTAGGTTTGACATTGGTGTGACGTTTAGGTGGTTTATTCACTCTAAAGTAGATCATTGATTTATGAAGTTGTGACAGTTTAAAATTTGATTGGTGTATTAATAAGAATGTTTATTTCTCATTTAAAAAATAGTTTTAGTACTAAGCTATTTAGTTTGTTTATTGGCTTGTTTTTATCTCTCGGCGCTCACTCTGCTGATCTGACTATTGCTATTACGGCTGATAGTGCGATTTATGAAAACAATGAAATCGTATCCTATCAAGTTACTGTCACTAATGTATCTTCATTTACCATTGATGATATTTCAGTATCTTCCGAATTTATGTCTGCAATGTCAGGTTCTGAACTCGCTTTTCAATCAACGGAAATATCAGGATCTGCTACTTGGTTCTCTAATAAAGGGGATTTTAGTACGTCAGGTGACCTTATGGTTAGCAATGCGAAATTACAACAGGGTGGTGTGCTAACTTATACTGTTTTAGCAAGAGTTTCAGATACTGCTATTGCTGATGTTTCGATTCAAGCAAATGTAACTTCATCATCTGAAAGTATTGATTCAAATACACAAATTATCACGCCAGCACCTTATGAATATACATTGACTCTTTCTGTCGATAAAAGCCAATACGAATTAAACGATCTGTTAACTTATACACTAAAGGCTGAAAATACAGGCAGTTATAAAGTTCAGCACCTAGCCATTAACCAATTATTTTCCTCTTTATCGGTTGAATCGATTGATGGTTCATTAGTTTCTCCATTCTCCTCCGTTGCTATTTCTGCAAAAAAAAGTGGAACAGGCAGTCATGCAGGGGTCTTTGCTCCACAAGATGATCTTGTAGTAACTGATGCTAGTTTGGATGTTGGTGGTAGTGTTACATATACTATAAAAGCGACAGTAGTCGATAAATTAGTTGGTGACATTGTCACGTCTGCAAGCTCAACTACAAAAGATGGAGTAGTTGATAGTATTGAACTGACGACGCCACCTGTTATTGGTGAGTTGACCATTACAAACCATGAATTTGAAAATACAACGCCTTATTTGGTTAATGGTGAAATGAAAGTTCACCTGAGTGTTGAGAATACCGGTGGTGGTATTGTTCATAATTATCATGTCCAACATAACATTTCAGACTTACTGTCTACTTTAGGTAATGATTTAGATGCAATTAAGCTTGATCAGACTGATGTACAGGGTAACCCATATAACTCATGGGTATCTAAAGTAAATACAATTGGTAGCAATTCAGTATCGGCTCTTAATGACAGTGGTGAACTAACAGATACAGCATTTGATGATGTAGTATCGGTTTATCCTGGTGAGACCATCGATTATCTCATATTAGCTACAATCACTCCGGTAACTATTGGTGAAATTAAGAATTTAAGCGCAAAAGTATTAAAATCTGATGGTTCTTTGGCTAACTCAGTGAGTCAAATTACTACACCGATTAATGCTGAAAAAGTGCTACAGACAGCCGATCCAGAAATTAAAATCACCAAATTGACATCACAAAGTCAGTATACCCCTGGTGGGGAGGTGGTTTATGACATTACGGTTGAGAATACATCAAGTAAGTATTTTGCTAATAATTTGATTGTCGTTGATAAATTGTCATGTATTAAAACAGAGCAAGCGGGCGGCGAAGGTTCGGCAAGTGCTTTTAAATCATGGAAGTTAGAAGTTACCAACGGTAGTGATAATCAAGGAACAGATGCAGGTAAATTTACAGCGTCAGGTACTGGAGATGTTGTTGTTTCACCCGATGTAGCTCCCGGTAAAAAGGTCATCTATAAACTGACAGCTACGGTTAATGATACTAGCATTGGGATTATCATTGATAATGATCCAAGCTGTGCCGATGATGTAACAGAAGACGGAACAGGGGTTGAAATGCCTGATGACAGTTTATCGGTAACAAAAGATGTCGATTCTTATTATTATTCATCAGGTCAATTACTCACTTATACTATAAAAGTAACAAATAACGGCGATGGTTTTGCCGATCAAGTTTCTGTTGTTGATGATTTAGCGGCAATTATGGTGACTGATATTTATGGTAACTCAATTCCTGCTTATTCTTATTGGACCGTTACAGCAAACGCTGAACATATTGATGGAACACCTGCAAGTGCAACCGACACAGGGGTTTCAGGAGCAATTACCCACCCAAATATTTTAGATGTAAAAGCGACAATTGAACCAAAAACTACAATAACTTACACCATAAAAGCAAGAACAATTGCAACAGCAAATAGCAAAATAACCAATCAGGTGATTGTAGATGGAAAAGCAATCGCAGACAGAGGATCTGTACCAAGAGATTTCGCTGTAACGATAAATAAAGCCGTAAAAATTGATGGAGCGGCGACGTTTAGTGGAGAGCAAACCTCATACTCAAAACCGGCAACAACAGTTACGTATCAACTCGTATTAAAAAACGATAAAGCAAATGGTTATGCTACTAATGTAGATGTGGTCGATCCGATCTCCACCATCAAAGCTGATTTATTAGAGCCTGAAAATACTCAAATTCCAGTATTTACTACTTGGACAATTGCAACGCAAAAAGAAGTAATTGATGCTTCTGGTTTGTCATCACAAGAAGAAGCAGAGCTTTTGGCTGCGACTGATGTAGGTATCGTTGAAAATAATAAAGACTTAAATACAACAGCACAAATTCCGCCGAATGTTCGCATTATTTATACGATTACAGCACAGATTGACCGTACTGATGATAATAAAATTGTTTGGGGAAAGTTTAATAATATAGCCACAGTTTCTACGCCAGACAATGGAAAGTCGAATAGTGATAATGCATGGGTTCACCCTAAAGATCCGGATGTATTGGTAACTAAAACAACGCCTAATGATGTGTTTAAAGTTGGAGAAATTGTCGAGTTCAATATTTATATCTTCAATAAAGGAGCAGGGTATGCCAATGACGTAGATGTCAGTGATGATATTATTGGTATGGACGTATTTGAACCAGGCTGGACAATTCAAGCAAGTACAGAAGGACACCCTAAGAGTGGCAGTTATACTGATATAAAAGCTACATGGCCAGATGGCGGAAATATTCAATCTAGAGTAGATATTGATCCAAAAGAATCATCTGGTGATTATAATGGCATGGGCCATGTCGTTTATAAAGTCATAGGTACGGTTAAATCTGATTATATAAAAGATGAAATATCAAATACGGCAGAAATTCATGATCCTGCTACAGGTACGGATCATTCATCAACGGCAGAAATAGGTAAAGGGGCCGTAACAGAAAAATTTAATATATCGATCTTAAAAACCTCAGATAAAGTGAAAGTAGTTCCTGGTGAAGATATTACCTATACCATATCACTGTTGAACAACAGCGCGACAATAACAGCAAAAAGGCTGACTGTTGCCGATTTGATGACTCAAATTAAATCGGTACTAGCCAATGATAAAGACGATCATTTTGAAAATGATGTAGACCAGTCTCCCTTTGACTATTGGCAAATCAAACTTGATGGTGAGGCTTCTTTTGGCCCTCAAAATACGGATGATTTTATTTATCCAGCAGTAGGGTCATCTGATGTTTTAGAGCTTGCGCCACAAGAAGTAAAAACCTTCCAGATTAAGGCGAAGGTTAAAGACAATTACGTTGGTACGATGATGTCTGGTTCACTAACTAATTTGTTGCCTAATGATGCTTATGTTTATCGTGATTTTGGGGAGGTAACAGAACAATCTCATATTTCACATCATGAAAATGAAATTACTTGGAATGGTGCTGATACCATTAGACAGGTGTTGGTTAATGGTTCTTCTAATCAGTATTACAGCCCTGGTGATGAGTTAACTTATACCATCAAAGTACTTTCTAAAACGGGTTACTTAAATGATCATAAAGTGACCGAAGATATTTTAGGTTTGGATGTGCTACTAATGGATGGGACTACAGAGAACCCATTCTCAAACGTGTTTTCTGTTGATGTGATGAAAGATGACGCTAATGGTGGCCGTGGTACAACAGATGGGACACTTGATGGCACGGTTGAAGATAACAAGAACATAAACACAACCATTGATGTTGCTGGTGGTGACTATGTTCTATACACCATAAAAGGAATTGTGCGTGAAGATGCTGTAGGGGATATAGATATCGGTGGTATTACCATTCGTCCAAATGAGTTTCACTTAACCTTTTCTAAAGAAGTTGATGAGATTAACTATAAGCCGGGTGAATCTTTAACTTATCATTTGCTTATCACTAATGACGGTAAAGGTAATGCTTACGATATTCCTGTGCTTGATGAAATATCAAAAGTTCAGGTTGAGCTTGTCGATGGTAATTTAGGCTCAGCATTTATGCCTGGTTGGACAATAAACCCTGTTGTAACAGGTGGTTCTGCTGGTGGTAATGTGCAAGTTGGAACCGTTACCGATGGTAAAAATATCAATACAAGAGCTTCCATTCCAGCAGGGGCAACCATTGATTATGTGGTGGCTACAACTGTAAATCCTGAAGCGGTTGGAGACATTATTAACATACTATCGGTTAATGGTGACCGCGTGAGTGCGATATCTAAACCTGATGCTCAAAAATTTGATTATTCAAAAATCATTTTAGCTTACTACGATACTGATGGGGTTACAAAACTAAGTAGTGGTTTATCTGGATACAAGCCGGATGGATTTGTTGAATATCAAATTGAAATTATTAATGACAACGAAGTGCATCTGAATGATATTGCAATTATCGACAGAATTCGCTCAATAACAACGGAATGCTATAACATCAATACTGGCAGTATTTATACATGTCCTGCTTTTGATCGCTGGGAAATAATAACGGAAACAGATCGAAGTCCGATATCTAACCCAGGAATGGTTAAAGATAACGAGAATATTGATACCACGTTTGATTTAGCTGCAAAAAGTTCTGCTCCATTAGGCTCGTTTGTTAGATATAAAATAAAGGCTCATATTGTTGAGAGTGCGGTTGGGGAATTCAAAAATGAAGCGCTTATTGCGGGCAGATATAATGTGAGTTCTGATCGTTCCGTTATGCTACCTTCGGTCATTAAAAAAACACATAAAGCCTACTCAGATAGTGCCTTTAGTACTGTTAAAACGACTTATAATCATCAAGTAGATGACCAGAAAGTCTACTATCACTTACGTTTAGAGAATAACGGTGATGGTACTGAGTATGGCAAATCACTAGTTGAGAAGTTCTCAGACTTAAAAGTGAGATTAGCACAAACGGCTCTAGGCCAAGGTGATAACGAGAAAGGTATCGTATATCAACCAAACGGTTGGAGTGTTACAGCGACAACTTCAGGCGAATCGATGACTTCTATTGGCTCCTATGTTGGTGGTGTTAATGCAGATATTGATTTGGCTTATGTGTCTATTGCACCTAATGGATGGATCGACTTCGTAATGGAATCACAAATCCGTGACGATAGCTTAGATGCCATTCAAATTAAGCCTTTATATAATGGTAGTGGTTTTTCAAAATCACATATTAATTCAGACCCAAGTGGACTAGAAGTAACTAAAAAAATCGTATCTATTGCTGGCCAGCCTTATAGCAGTGGTGACACTTATAAGCCGGGTGACAGCGTAGAATATCAATTTGTTGTAAAAAATATTCAACCAGTTTGGCGTGACAATACCGTTATTCAAGATTTACTTTCAAATATCCAAGTGGAAGTGATTGGTGGGGCAAACGAAAGCGCATTAATTAATACGAATATTACTGATATTGTAACGACAGGGTTAGATGCGGATATTGATACCAAACCATTAGATTACGATCCTAACGATGATCTTGATATTAAAGCATCAGATGGTTTAGATATTGCCCCAATGGAAGAGATTAGTTTTACTATTACTGGTGATATTCGTGAAGATGCTGTGGGGGTTGTTGACGCCAATACAGCAGTAGGTGGTAATAACACAGTTACAACAGATCCTATTCCACCAGTAGCACCTTTATTAGTATTTGAAAAAACAGTGATTAACACAACATCAGATAGTAATACGTGTTCATTTCCGTCAACGACTGGCAGTGGTTGTCAATACAACCCAAGCGGACAAGTGACTTATGAAGTCATGGTGCGAAATGACGGAGAAGGTACTGCTAATGATATCGTAATAAAAGATCTAATTAGTGCTTTAAAAACCTCTGATGGTATTGATGCATTTACATCAAGTAATGTGCACCTTATTGAGCAGCCAGATCCTTCTCGATTTTCTATTTCAGGGCAGTATGACGGTTCATCGGACTTAAATGCAACGTTTGATTTAATGTCTGGGGACAGTTTGAAGTTTGAGATATCAGGAACGGTGTCAAATAATGCTACAGGATCAATAGTAAATACCGCTCAGATTGATGGTGTAAATTCTAATGATGTAACATTGGCAGCGGGCACGGCTAAGATAATCGCCATGAAAACGTCTGATATCAGCACTTATTCACCAGGGCAGCCAATTAAATATACTATTCAAGTATTAAATAAATCTGATACCAACAGTGAAGTGACTGTTGTTGATCTAATCTCCTCATTTATGGTGAAAACAGCGGATGGTTCAATGCAACCGGCTTTAGAGTCATGGACAATTACTTCACGTGTAGTTTCTGATGGTGATCATGATTCATCTCCAAGTTATACCGATATCAGTAGCTTACCGACAAGTGGTGATATTAATTCTGTTATAAAAATGGCAGCCAGAAATGCAGATTCAACCATGACAAACGTTGAAATTGTTATTGATGGTATGATCAGAAAAGATGCGATTGGTCAATTTACAAATACGGTTACTGTCAACGGGGCAAAGTACCAAGTTGATGTTGGTTATATTGTTCCAGAAAAGGGTGAGCTATCCGTAACAAAAAACACATCTAAAACACCAGCGACTTATGTCCCTGGAGAGACGATTGGGTTTGATGTTCAAGTTGAGAATATTGGTGGTGGCTATGTAACCAATGTCAATATTAGCGATCTAAGTAAATCAATAAAAACTGATTTTGCAGGCCAAGCTAGAGAAGGTCGTGTATTTGAACAGTGGGATGTTACTAATGTATCAGTGGTTGGTGCTGAAGCATCATTATCTCAGCCGATCGCAGGCAGTGAAATTACAGGATCTGATGGTTATGAAGTTAACTACAACATAGCACCATCACATATCATTAATCTGCATCTAGAAGGAAAAGTAAACGATGGCGCAATGGGTGACATTACCAATATTGTGAATGTTACTGATGCTGAAAATAAAATAAAAAGAGCTGAAGCAACCTATATGCCTGAAAAAGCGGCATTAACTGTGACGAAAGTGGTTGATAAATCCATCTATGAAGCTGGTGATACCTTAACGTATACCATTAAGGTGACAAATACGACTGCTGCATGGGCAAAAGACGTTCAAATTAGTGACTTTGTCTCTACGATTGAAAGTTCAACAATCGATGGTAATACAATCACAGCATTTGATTCTAATTCTATTACTATCTCAGGTAGTTCACTAACAGGACATACGGTTATCCCAACCGTTACTTCGGGTGATATTAATGGAACCATTGAGATTGCACCAAACGATGTATTGGAAATTACCATCAGCGGCAAGTTACTACCAACAATTCATGGTGAAGTTAAAAATACCGTTACAGTGGAGCTTGATGGAGTTACTCAAACCGCAGAAGCCGTCAGCCTTCCTATTATCCCAGTTGTTACCTTACTAAAAGAAGCGCCGGTTGAGACTTATATACCGGGTGAATCATCAGATTTTGTTATTACGGTGACCAATGGTACTAATGGTTTTGCCGATGACATTAAATTAGACGACATCATTTCAGCTTTAACTGTAGAAACGATAGATGGCATACAAGAGCAAGCATTCAGCCATTGGATTTTAGATGTTGAAGCGAATGATTCTGATACCGTTATAACACGAACTAGTTCGACGATTAATGAAGATATTCAGGTCAATATTGATCTCGCTCCGCTTGATACGGTGACATTTACAGTTAGCGGAGAGGTGAATGTAAAAGCCACTGGTGTTATAAAAAATACCGCCACGATGGAATTTAATGGCATAACAGTAACGGATGATGCCGAATTAAAACCTGCAGCACAAAATGTCTCTTTTATTAAAACAGTAAAAGATGGGTCTCAAGAGGCGAAATACATTGCAGGAGAAGAAGCAGAATTTCATATTACTTTAGTAAATAATGCAGCTAGCTTTGCTCAAAATATACAGATCACCGACATCATTAGTGACCTACAAGTAACGACAATCTTAGGTGCAACTGAAGATGCGTTTAGTTCATGGGATATTAATTACGATATACAAAATGATAAATACAGTACAACAACAATTGATCCTCTGCCGCTAGGGAAAGATATTAATGTTACTGTTGATTTAGCACCAAATGCGACTATTGATTTTATCGTTAAAGGTATTGTGAATCCCAATGCTCTAGGAGACATCACGAATACAGCAAGTATGGATGATGGCAGCACAACACCGATAAACTCAACTGCCGTGTTGAAGCCAGAAGAAGTGGTTCTAATGGTGAAAAAAATCGCAGATAAAGCAGAGTACACAAATGATGACGACGAAATCACCTTTACATTAGGTGTTACAAATAGAGGTTCATCAGATGTCTCTGGTGTACGTTTAGTTGATGAAATTTCCAAGCTTCAAGGGGCTAATGGTAACCCTCTATTTACAGAGTGGACGTCAAAGATCATTGAATTCCCTGGTGGAACGATAATAGATACTCAAAATTCGATTGATCTTGATTCGACTCAAACCTTAAAAGCTTATGAAGGTAATGCTTTTGAAATTATCGTTGTGGGTAAAATAGGTAAAGGCCTTGATGATGATATTACCAACACCTTTAAGGTGACTACACCAAGTGGAATCACAGCTGAAGACAGCGTCACTATACACGTTAAGAAGTTTGCAGATAATGAAGGTGAACTTCAAGTAACTAAAAGGGCACTTAAAGACAGCGCTCAAGTAGGTGATGTTATTGAGTATGAAGTGATTATTGAAAATCACAATGAAGCTGAATTTAAAGGCGTGAAGTTAGAAGATAGATACCCATCAGGTTTCCAATACCTTGAAGGTTCGACTGAAATTACTAACAGTGGTCCAGATGGCGAATTTGATACATTTGATGATGTATTTACCAACCAAGACCCAAGTATCACCAGTGTCTTAACATTCAATATTGGCGATATGTTGGCGTATGGTTCAAGCGGTTCAACAATTCAAGAGAAAGTTCGTGTTCGATACTTATTGCGAGTCACGGTAGGTGCCACATTTGGCAGTTATGTGAATACGGCTTATGCCATGACACCGGCAGAAGGAATGACAAGCGGACCATTAGAAATTAAGTCAAACATGAGCAGCGCAACGGTAGATATAACCCCTGATAAGCTATTTGATACGGCTTCAATTATCGGAAAGGTGTTTGAAGATAATAATGGTGATGGCTACCAAGCAGAAGCAACAGCCTTTGATATTACGATCACTGCTGATATTCCGTCATCCGTTTATGTAGTTAATTCAACGACTTTAGAAATTCAAGGCCAAGAAGAGGCGCTTACTGAAAAAGAAGTTGCACCAATAAATAAAAGTATCGTTATTGATCATTTATTTGGACTCTCTAGAAACAGAACCTTACCAGAGGGGAATAAAGCGGTACTGCAATTTGGAACCACCACTCGAGATAAATTTGATTTTACGGTAACGACTGAGGATGGCACTCATATACTGTTTAAAAAAGACGATTCAGTGATAACAAGCCATACCGATGAGCGAGAAAAAGGCTTAACCGGAGAAAACCTGAATATCACTCGAAACCTCTATAAAGATGGTTCGCATTATTTGTGGGAAATCATCATAGAAAATATGGGGTTATACGAGGATGGTATTCCTGGAGTTAGGTTGCTTACCGTTGAGGGGATCATTATCGAAACGGATCAATATGGTCGTTATCACGTGCCAGATCAGTGGGTGTTGGATAAAAAAGGAAAGCAGTTTCTTGTAAAGGTTGATAGTGATTCATTGCCGACAGGCATGACAGTTATTAGCGAAAATCCAAAGGTGTTACGTATCACACCGCACGCACTGACAAAATTTAATTTCAGTATTCAAAGCAAAGACGAAAAATAACTCAATATAAAAATAAGAATAGAAGTTATTAGGAGATATATGAACGTATTTAAAAAGAGTCAACTAACGGTATGCGTATTATCCGCATTGCCAATAATGGCTCTCGCAAAAAATACCGACAATTTACAGCAGTTGGACTCAGACAGCATGGGTATTTCAGTTGGCGCCCATGAACAATCAGACAGCTCTCGCATCTATTTAGAGGAAGGGGCTATTTGGGCAAGCCGTGATATCACTAAATTTAATCCAGTATTAGATTTAAGCGTCAGCGATGAAGTTGAAGTTTCGGATGGCAGTTTAGTTAATTCAGTGAATTTTTCAGTTAACACAAACTACAGTTATTACATAAAAACGTGGCAGCTAGAAGTATATCGAGGCGCTGATCGCCATTTGTCAGAGCCTTTAGTGATAAAAAAAGGCGATACTTTAGCCAATAGCACCGACATTGAATGGGATGGAACTACGGACGTCGACTATCAATTTAAGCTTGGCGAGCAATTATTGTTTAGACTTAAAGTGTGGGATAAAGATGGCAATATGGATGTTACCACTATTGGTGTGGTTGATTTAGTTCGTCCAGATAAAGATTTGTCGATAGATAAGAATGCAAATGATGAAGAAAATGGTCGTCATTTTGGTAAATCGACACTCATGCGTCACAATATACCGACTTCGTCAGGGTTGGCTAAATTTATTGGTACAGGGCTCGATGGTGTTGATAAAGTTATTATTGGTGAAGATGAGTTTGATGTTACAGAAGGAAAACTTTACGCCGAAATATTCTTACCAACTGATGCTTATCGATTTCCTACGACGGTCGTATTTGACTCTGGTGAAGAGCGTCGTTTTTCATTGTACGCACGAATTCCTGACACCTACTATGCTCAAGCCGGTTTAGCTGATTTTTATGTCGGAGCAAATCGAGTTGGTGGCAGTTCAGGAGCCTTGGAGGTTAATGACCAGTATGCTAAAGACATTTATAACCAAGGACGTCTGGCGTACTTTGGACAGGGTAAATTTGGAGATAAACTGCGCGTTGTAGCCCATGTTGATACCAAAGAAAGCGCCGTAAAAGACATGTTTAAAAATCCATTTGCTGCTGATGATAGTTCTACTGTCTTTGATATCGTCGATGGTGATGATGAGATGATGTATGGTAATTATGGTGATGGTGCGAACATACAAAAAGTAGTTAATACCAAAGGTAAGGTCTATTTAGATGTCCAGTATGATAAGTCTCAATACCTATGGGGTAACTTTAATACGGGAATTACCGGAACAGATAATGGTGATTATAACCGAAGCCTTTATGGTTTTAGAGGGGATTATCGAACAAGGGAAACAACCATATATGGTGAAGATCGCTTAAACATTGTCGGTTTTGCATCACAAGCAGATTCTTTGTATTCACATGACGAATTTTTAGGTACTGGCGGTTCACTGTATTTCCTACAGCATGGTGAAGTACTTCCTGGTAGTGACAAAGTCATGATAAAAGTCATGAATAAAGACAGTGGTATTGTCGAGAAAGAACTTCCATTACAACCTGGTCGAGATTATGAAATTGATGAGTACCAAGGCCGAATTATTTTAACGCGTCCTTTATCGGATATTGTTTCAGATAGTTTTGGTTCGGTCATTGATGATTCTCCACGTGGTGGTTATGAGAATTACCTTTCTGTTGATTATGAGTATGTTCCTCGCGGAAAAGATGCTCAAGATGCAATGGCTTATGGTGGCCGAGTTAAAGGTTGGGCGAACGATTATATTGGTATTGGTGCTACTTATATAACGGAAGAGAAAGACAGCCAAGATTACGAATTGTATTCAACAGACCTCACGCTTCGAGCAACTGAAGGTACTTATTTAAAAACAGAATTTGGTCATACGACAGGAACACAAGCAGACAGTAACTTTGTCTCTTTTGATGGCGGTTTGACTTTCACACCAATTTCATCAGGTAATACGGATGATCGTGAAGGGAATAACATTCAAGTGCTTGGTGTTGCAAGTTTATATGACTTAGCACCTGATTTATTTGGTGCAGTAGGTAATGACGTTAAAGCGTGGTACAAATCTAAAGATGCTGGCTACTCTTATGCAAGCCAAAGCGACGATTTAGAGCAAGAGTCTTACGGTACTGAAGTTCGCTTACAAGTAAGTGATCGTGTTCAAGTTTCTACACGTTTTACATCGATGGAAGAGAAAGAGTTAGACGGGACCTTAGAAACAGACACTGAGCAAGTTGAAGCAGAAGCGCAATTTTTGGTTACTGAACATATAAAACTGTCAGTTGCTGGTAAACATATTAAAGAGCTGAATCAGCAAAAAGAATCAGGAACCGGCTCATTAGCAGGAGCAAAAGCAGAGTACCTCTGGGATAGTGAAAATAGTGTCTATATTAAAGGCCAAACAACGGTAGATGCGACAGATTCTTATGATGATAATGACAGTATAACTGTAGGTGCAGAAACTCGTGTACTAGATGATTTAACATTAGGCGGCACGTATACAACGGGCAGTCGAGGTGATGCTGCAGAAGCAACGGTAAATTATGATGTAACTCAAGATTACTCGACTTATGTCACCTATGTTGATGATAATTATCAAGATCAGAATAACGTTATTTTAGGCCAGAGAGCTGCGTTAACACAAACTATCGATTTCTATCAAGAAAACCAATTTGTTAATGAGAATAATGGCAAAGGCCGCATTGACTCGTTTGGCTTTGATAATGAATTTACCGATGATATTGATATCGGTATTGCTTACCAGCAAGGTGAAATTGAATATAATAATGATCCGAACAATAGTATTACTGGCATTGTCTATCGTAAGGCAGTGAGCTTTAATGTTAGCTTCGATCTCGATGATGTCTTATTGAAGAATAAGATTGAATACCGCGTAGATGAAACTGAAGAAACCAATGAAAAAATAGAGCAATGGGTAACAACCAACAGCTACACTCATCATTTAACGGAAGAATACACTGTATTTGGTAAGTTTAATTATTCTCGCTCTGAGAATGAAACAAACAATGAAATGTTAGCGCGATTTATTGAATCAAGCATCGGCTTAGCCTACCGTCCTATTTATAACGATAAACTTAACCTGTTAGCTCGCTATACCTACTTAGTTGATTTTGATAATTTAAATCGAAATGTAGAATATTCTGATGAAGAAAGTCATATCATCGAGACAGAAGCAATTTATTCGTGGGATGCGCATTGGGACTTTGGTGCAAAATACGCTTATAAAGATAAATACGAACGTTTTGATCGAGCTTCTGGTGCTACTGTTGATGTCAACAGCCAAATCTATTTAACGGGTCTTAGCGCCTCTTATCGTATTATGAAAAATTGGGATGTCACTGGGCAATATCATTGGAAAGTTGATACACAATATGACGAACTGGAAGATGGCGCATTAATTTCATTTAATAAACACCTAACAGATAACTTTAAAATGGGGATTGGTTATAACTTCTCTCGTTTTGATGACAACTTAACGAATGATGATGATTACGATGCTAAGGGGGTATTTATCAACCTCATTGGTAAAATTTAAAGGAAGTTGAAATGAATAGAAAAAAACAATTACTGATTGGGTTAAGTATTCTTTCTTTATTTGGGTGCAGTACAGACACCTATGTTAGCCAAGAGAATATTGATAAATACGATGAACGAGTTCAAAAGTTTTTAATCGCAGAGTGTTTAGTCCCTCAGCGAGAAATTCAGATTGGAGTTGCGGAGCATTTTGAATTTGATCAATCAGAAATAATGGAAGCTGATTTTCCATCATTGAATCAGTTTGTTCGTGATATTGAAAAGCTAAAAGGACGAGTTGCTATTGTTGGTCATACGGATTATCAAGGATCAGTAAAATACAATGAGCAGTTGTCACTTAGACGAGCTGAGTCAATAAAAGCGTACTTACTGCAAAATCTTAATGCTGACAATTATGAATGGGAAATAAAATACTACGGTGAGAAAAAGCCAGTTGTAGAGGGGAAAACTTTAGAAGCAAACGCCGCTAACCGTCGTGCTTTTTTAGTGTTTGAGCAAACCGTCGAAAAAGAGATGAACCCTGCTTGTTTGCCACCAGAGCCTAAACGTAAAGTGTATGTGACTATGGCATCTCATTTTGATTTTGATAAATCAATATTGAAAGAGAAAGATAAGGTTGAGTTAGACAAATTAGCGTTGAAATTAGAAGGGTTAACTGGACGAATTTTAATTGCAGGCCATACGGATTATCAAGGCTCTGTAAGTTATAACGAAAAGCTAGCCAGAGAACGTTCCATTGCGGTACAAGAATACTTAAAAACAAGAGTAGACCCAACGCAGTTTGTATGGGAAGTAAAATCATTTGGTGAAAACGCACCTATCGTTGAAGAGCACTCTTTAAAGGCTAATGCTGAAAACCGTCGTGCATTTGTTGTTTTTAAAGAAGGTCCTTTACCTGAAGATAAGATTGAATCTTTGACAGAGAAAGAGTGATTTTTATTAAAGATTTTTCTAAGTAGCACTTGCCTTAGGCATAAACAATTAGGAAAGGGCATTCATTTTTATAACAATGAATGCCCTTTTAAGTTACGCAGTCACAGTTACTTCATAAGAACCGAATTTACGAATATTAATTACACCCGTATCAAACAGTAAATATTGACCTTTAATGCCATTTAATACGCCAGTAACTTCAGGATTTTTATCAAAATTATGGCTGACAATTTTGGTTGGAAATTCATTAACAGGGAATGCGATATCAAGAATATTTTCATCTAATAGTTCAACAGAGTCTGCACCGTGTTCAGTTTGAATTTTCGCAATGGCTTCTTCAACTTTTGGTAATAGTTCTAATGCCGCTTCTTTTAAGGCTAGAGGCTCATTATTGCCTTTTAAAAGCGTACGCCAATTGGTCTTATCTGCGATTAATTTTGCTAATTCAATTTCAACTAATCCTGAAATTAAACGGTTCTTAACTTTAGCAATAGGTAACCCTTGTGTTGCACCTTGGTCAATCCAGCGCGTTGGGATTTGAGTGTGACGAGTAATACCTACCTTTAAACTTGAAGTGTTTGATAGATAAACATAATGTTCAACAAAACAGTTAGCTTCTCCCCATTGTGGCTCACGACAAGTCCCTTCAGCAAAATGACAAGTTTCTGGTTTCATGATGCACATATCACAGCTTGCCAGTTTTTTCATACAGACAAAGCAGTGACCTTGAGAGTAGCTTTTCTTTGTTTTTTTACCACAAGAGCAACAAAAAATATTGCCCGTATGCGTTAATGTCAGTGTTTGACCAATGAGTGCGTTGAGTTCGACCTCTTCGTCTCCTACCGGTAGTCGATATTGTACTGCGCCATCAAGTAGGGATGCGCGCATTTTTGCTATTGTTCCAGTGATTTGAATGCTCATAGACTTCTCTATTACTTATTATATAAAAGATATTTATCGAAGGTTTTTATTATTAAAGATATTGTCTATCTTATCGTTTATTGAGGCATTGTAGCAAAGTGGTGGGTGAGTGTAAGTGACCAAATGAAGAATTATGTGCAAGGTTAAAGGAGTCTTATGCTATACTCCGCCTCATTAGACCAGAATGACTGGTTATCCATCAATAATACTCGAAATTGGAGTGCAGCTTTTGCAATTTAAAGATTTAGGTTTAGATAATCGCCTATTAAAAAATCTCGCTCACCAGAACATCAAAAAACCAACTGAAATTCAGCGTAAAGCAGTTCCTATTGCGATGGCAGGAAAAGACATTCTTGCATCATCAAAAACAGGGTCAGGTAAAACACTCGCGTTTGTATTACCAATGCTTCATAAATCACTAAAATCAAAGTCGTTTTCTAAAAATGATCCACGAGCTGTGATTTTAGCGCCAACACGTGAACTAGCAAAACAAGTATATACGCACCTACGTGCAATGTTGGGCGGGTTAACGTACGATGCAGCATTGATCACTGGTGGTGAAAACTTTAATGATCAAGTAAATGCACTGCGTAAATTCCCTAAATTTATCGTAGCAACTCCTGGTCGTTTAGCTGATCACATAGAGCATCAATCTTTATTCTTAAATGGATTAGAAATGCTTATTCTTGATGAAGCAGACCGTATGCTTGACTTAGGTTTTGCAGATCATCTTCAGAAAATTCATCAAGCAGCAAACCATCGTCGTCGTCAAACTTTAATGTTCTCTGCAACGTTAGATCATGATGCGGTAACTCAGTTTGCAGGCAACATGTTGGATAACCCTAAGTTTGTTTCTGTTGGTTTATCTACCGATGAGCATACAGATATTACGCAAAGCTTTTACTTGTGTGATCACTTAGATCATAAGCAAGCGTTGTTAGATAAAATCATTGAAACGGAAAAATACTTCCAAATCATGATCTTTACAGCAACACGTGTTGATACCGATCGTTTAACTAATTTACTGAACGAACGTAACCTTAAAGCCGTTGCATTAAGTGGTGACATGAATCAAACCGCTCGTAATAACATCATGAGCCAGTTTGAGCGTCGCGCACATAAAATACTAGTGACAACAGATGTTGCTTCGCGTGGTTTAGATTTAACTAGCGTAACTCACGTTATCAATTTCGATATGCCAAAACATATGGAAGAATACGTTCACCGTGTTGGTCGTACAGGGCGTGCTGGTAAGAAAGGTACAGCGATTTCTCTTGTTGGACCAAAAGACTGGGAAAGCTTTAAGCGTATAGAGAATTTCTTACAAAAAGAATTAACGTTCTCTGTATTTGAAGATCTAAAAGGCAAATTCAAAGGGCTTGTACCGAAGAAGAAACGTACGTTTGTGAAGAAAGCAGATGCTAAGAAAAATACAGCAAAACGCGGAACTCATAAGCCAAAAACAGCGAAGAAACGTGATAATTCATTCCACACTAACGTAGCAGTGGGTGATCAAGTGTTTATGCCAAAGAAAAAGCCAAAAAAATTAGTAGTAGATGACGAATAAACCGTTGTTTATACATTAAGAATATAAAAAGCCAAGTGAACTTTCATTCACTTGGCTTTTTTATTAAATAACGGAGTAAATTGTATACTCTAGTGATTATAAATACTCACATAAGTATGCGGTTTCAACTTCAACTTTAACGTCAAATGAAGAGTTGCCTTCAACTGAGAAATCTTCTCCAGAACTAAACACAACCCAATCAGCATCCGTAGAGCGCTTTATAGTAAGAGCGCCAGTGATTACAGACATTTTCTCTGCTGCATTTGTTCCAAAAGTATAGTTACCCGGTAACATAACACCAACAGAAATTGAATTATTCTTTTGAACAAAGCCAATTGATTTAACGTTGTCTTCAAAATAGCTATTTACAGTTAACATGGTTCTTCCTTGTTGTGATTCTGACTGTATTAATTTTCACAATAAATTATTCACTATTTTATTTCAACTATTCTTTTACATAACCTAATGATTTTATTTTAGAAATTGATTGCTTTGAGTTTATGTAATCAATGAATTTTTGTGAATCAGAAGGAAGGTCTTCATTTTTATATACAAACAAGAAAGGACGAGACAATGGGTATTTTTTATCAGAGATGGATTCTGTGCTTGGTGAAATACCATTAATTTTAACAACTTGCAATTGTGCTAGATCACCAATCGATCCCGCAGAAACATAACCAATCGCGTGTGGGTTACGTGCCACAATACTCTTAACCATACTTGTACCGTTTACAACAATCGCTTTTTTGCTGATATCAGAAACTGTAAATGAGTTGATTTCTTTGGTTAGTTTAAGGTGTTTTTCAAATGAAAAGCGAGAGCCTGATGCTATTTCTCTTGTTATAACAGCAATCTCTTTGTCTTCACCACCAACTTGTTTCCAGTTAGTAATATCTCCATGATAGATCTTCCATATATTATCAGCAGAAAGGTTATTAATTGGATTATCTGGGTGGGTGATAATAGCAATTGCATCATAGGCGATAAGATTTGAAGAAAGAGACAGTTTTTCTTTAGGCGTAAGTTGACGAGAGCTAATCGCTAAACTGACTATATTATTTTCCAACATAGTTATGCCAGCACTAGAGCCAATGCTTTGTAAATCAATGGAGGGTTTGGTTGCTTGATTATACTCTTCAATAAAAGGCTCTAATAAAGTAGAAACAGAGGTCGAACCTGCAATAACCATATTGTTATCGGCGGCAAAAAGGGTTGAGCTAAAAAGTAATCCCGTGATAAAAGTGGTGTAACTGAGTGCTTTAAACATGACTTAAATCCATAATAAAAAAAAGCATCATAAAGTCAAAATGTTACACCAATGTGACACTTAAGGTTGTATAGATTCTCGAAACTCTTTCGGAGTCCTCCCATGAACAGACTTAAAGCAGGTGCTAAAATGAGCAGCTGTTTTAAATCCTGTTTCATAGGCAATTTCAGTAATGGTTTTACGTGTTATGCGTAATTGAGTTGCGGCATAGTTAATGCGTTTCACTTTAACTAAATGTGCAAAAGAAAGTTTATCCGATTGTAGTTTTCGTTTGAGTGTTGATGCGGACATCCCTAATTTCGGTGCGACAGCATCAATGGTTAAATCGGCAGAAATATTATCTTCTACATATTGAATCAATTGCTGTGAGGTGGTTAGGATAGAAATACGATGTATAAAAGCAATTAAGTCCGGATATTCATGCACCATTTCACTTAATAAAGCCAGCACCATAAATTCAAGTGAATCATCGGTAGCGCCTTCTGCTAATTGGCTTTTTATCAGATCTAATATTTTATTTACTGATGTGTTTTCAGGCGTAAAAATGAAAGACTCTCTGTCTGACGCCGTATGTGCGGTGTTATTGGTATAAGTAATAAATTTTTGAAAAAGACTGACATCAATGACTAATGATTCGGCTTTAAAATGACCATTTTCATTAATCATTTTTACTTTTGATATGTCACCAGAGCTGTAAAGTAAAAAATCGCCAGCATTAAGGGTAATAGGTTTGCCTGATTTATCACAGTAATGAAATTGGCCTGATTTAACAATAAATACGCCATTTCGTTCCACTGGATAGCGATCAGATTTTCTTCGGGTTTGGGTGTTAAATTGGTGTAATTCAATTGGTGACATGATGAATTTCCTCTAAATACTCGAGATTTAGTGTAAACTTACTTATTGAAAAATCAAGAGTATAAGTTCACAGTCTCAGAATTTGAACTTATAACTAAGACTAGTATCAACTAACACAACGGTGCTTTATGGGTAGTCCACGTTTACGTACACAATTTGAGAAACTATATACGCATTATAATAATAATGATTCAGGCGTTCAAATTGATGATATTGCCAATTTGTTATGTTGTACTCGTCGAAATACGCGCATGGTTCTTAAAAAAATGTCTGATGAAAAATGGATCATTTGGAACCCAGCAGTAGGAAGAGGGAAAAGCTCTATTTTAGAGTTTATTTCTACGCCCGATACGGTGTATTTATCGTTAGCTAGACAGAATATTGAAGAAGGGAAGCTAGATGTAGCCCTTGAATTACTTGATGGTAACCAAGATGCATTATTAGATTTGATTAATAATGCGCTAGGCATTTCTCATGAAAAAGGGAAGCAAGTTGTTAAGCTGCCTTATTATCGTCAATTACACATACTTAAGCCATCTCTTGCTATTCGTCGTTCAGAGCAGCACCTCGTTCAGCAAATCTTTAATGGATTAACACAATGGAATAAAGCAGGAGATATAGAGGGAGATATCGCTCACCATTGGGAAATGCTTTCTCCTACTCATTGGCGATTTTATATTAGGCCAAGTATTAGCTTTCATGACGGAAAGTTATTGGTGTTCGAGGATATTAAAGAGACGTTTTTAGCGCTTAAGTCGAATTTTGTGTTTGCTCATATTTACAGTGTAAGCAGCCCAAGCCTTAATATTATTGATTTTACTTTATCTAAAAACGATCATCATTTTGCATCAAAACTTGCACAGTTTAACGCGAAAATCATCCCAACTACGGCTCATACACAACAGGATTACAGCCGATATCCTATTGGCACTGGACCTTATAAGATAAGTGAGAATACGGATAAAAAATTAATTCTAACCGCTAATGAGCATTATTTTGGTTATAGACCATTGATTGATTCGGTTGAGGTTTGGACTTTACCTGAAGTCGCACCAATACAGCTAAAACTCGGGTTAGAAGTAAGTGAAGGGCCAGAGTCTTATTCTTCTTATGGCGAAAAAGTCGATGTAGATAAAGGGTGTAGTTATCTATTGTTCAATCGTAAAACAGGGGTTGCAAAAGATAAAAATTGGCAAGCGTATCTGTCACAAGTCATTACTCCATTAATGCTGCTTAATGAACTTCAAAATTCACAAATGAATGGGATTGGTTTATTTAATGCCTATGGTTTATTACCTGGATTACAGCACTGTCTTAATCGGCCAAAGGTCCCATTTACTTTGCCGACGAAAGGGAGCGTAGTTCATCTTGGTTACGAAAAAGAGCACCCGTTATATCCATTGTTAGGTAAAGCAATAGAGCAACGTTTAGCACTTGATGGCATTGTTTTAAAAATGCATCCGTTTGATACATTAGATTTATTGTGTGAAGAAAAAACGGAATCTATTGATATGTGGCTTAGAGGAATGAGTCTTGGCACCCAATGTCCAGAAGCTTTGCTATCGTGGTTATTTGCTTTTAATGAAATAGAAAGAGCGACACCTGAAGAGGATTTTATTCAAATAACAATGCTTATTGATAATTGGCAATCTTCACCAGAGCACCATTTTCCTGTGAATGAAATTTGTCGTCACCTAGTAAATAGCGATCAAATTTTACCTCTTTTCCATGGTTGGATGGGAATAAGTGAAAATGCAAATAACAGTATTCAAAATGCATCATGCAATGGATTAGGCTGGTTTGATTTTGAAACCGTATGGATAAAACCAGAAATAAATTAATTGTTTATTACCGCCATTGAAACTGACCAATGGCGTTAAATAAAGCTAATGTAGTTTACATTTTTCGATGATTAAATTCACGAATCGCTTGCGCTAACTTTACTTTAACCTCAATGGTTATCGGGCAAACTTTGTCATCAGGTAATACAGTTAAAAGAGCACTGACTAATTCGTTAATTGGCTCAGGAGAGCATTTTTGCCAATTTTGAAGTAAGTTACGATTAATATGAGAAGGCAGAGACCCTAGCGTACCAACATCATTTTGGTTATGTACTAATAATCCAGCGGTTGTTCCCTTATCTAAAGTAAGCACTTGATAAAAATATAAAGTATGGTAGTCCAATTGTTGCTGACGTTGTTCTACTGAGGGGGCTGCCTGACTAATCAAGTGGGATTTTAGAATATGAACATAGGTGTCCATAACATTGCGTGCAAAGTAACGAGTGAATGTCTCACCACTTTCTTCGGTAGGATTAAATCCTTCTAAATAAAAGTGACTGACACCGCGACGTGTTTTTAATGCTGGAATATCAAAATAGTGATTTCCTGCTTTAGTGCCTTGTGAATAATACGCTTTAGCGGCAACTTTTAGGGTTTGATCGAAATATTCTTTATCGTCTTTATTAAAATGAGAAGGGTTTAGATCTGCCATAATTCGCCAGTAGCTGGAACCGTCTTTTAATATTGTCCAGCTAAAGTGCATGTGAACTGAAGGCAGTAATGGGTTGGCAGGGTGGATAATTGTAGAAAGCGCTGTCGCACTGTCGTAATGCTTTGTCGTATCGTCTTCATAATGAATTTGAGAGACATTAATTGAAGCTCGGTTGAAAATCCCTCCTTCAATCGCTTCAAAGCGTTTTCCTCCGCCATGTAAACCTTGATCGCGTAACCACTTCACAGAAATAAACTCAGAAGGTTGAGTTGAGAGCTCGCTTGCTTTTATCAATTCATCTTTAAAGTAAGATTGCAGCTCATTAAGAAGGAGTAGAGCTTCTTTAGCTTGGGGGTGTTGAGCATAAGTTCGCATGGACGCTCCTTTATATACAGCAAATTAACAAATAAGAACAATCAATCAATTACTTATTTGGTTGGATTGTAACTCCAGTGTAAAGTAAAATCTTTGTTGATCGCAACCATGGATAATTGAAAGGTATGGCAAAGCCAAATAAAAAAGGTCCAACAAAAACAGTTCAAATCTATTGTGATAAGTGCAGAACAATCCTTTTTAAATATAGAAAAGGCGGTAAAGGCGCATTAATTAAGTGCTTTATTGAGCGTATTGTTGAAAACTATACTAATGAGACTTGTATTTGTCCTAATTGTAAAGGTGTCTTCGCTCGAGAAACTTTAATCAAGGGGACTCCTGCATATAAGATGATTGGCGGAAAAATAATGGTGAAGTAAGATAAACGGTTCGTATTCCGATTGATTTATAATATACTGATTCAGTTAATCTTTCTTTTTACATTAACCACAGGATTCACCGTTGATAAATAAACGCTTTCTCCTTTCTTTATTACTGTTAATTAGCTCTTCTTTACATGCCGAGAGTCTAGCTACGAAAATTGACAGCTTTAAAAAAGCGTTTAAAAAACAGCAGGCTGTTGAGATTTATGACATTCGCCTGATACAAAAAGAATATCCTACAGTATTATTGTCCCCTGATACACTCTTGCCGCAAACGGCGTCTTACCCATTTAAGCAGTTACAACAGCTTTATAAAAATGCTCGTACTTGTACTGGCCCTTGGCCGGTAAGCCCACTTGTTGGTGAACCTTTGGTGTTGATCCGAGCTATATGTAAAGGCATCACATTACCTAATAGCTGGTTTGCGCGGTCAGGAATGATTCACCCTGGAGGAGGGTCATATGCTTATCGTTATGTTGAACGGTATCCTAAGAAATTAGGTGACCTAGAACAATATATGCATATTAAAGAGCGCCCATTAGCGCAAGAAGGTACATTATTGCATCATCTTCAAAAAATGGATGATAAAGCAATAAGAGCGATTATTGGTGGCTCTGATACGATCATTGCCGATAAGTTACTTTGGATTAGAAAAGGAAGCCGTTATTACCTTTATCCTATGGAGTTAAAACTAAAGTACTTAGATAGATTTGATTTAGATATGTCCGTGTTTGAACAAGGAGATAACTGTTACGTAAAAAATGGGAATGTCTGTTGGAAAGATGAGAGTAATTCTCAAACACTTTCCTATATTGTATTATTTCTTGTTTTTGCCAATTTATCACTTGCAATAGGTTGGGGGATCTCCCAATGGAATGGCAAACGTCGAGAGATGAAAAGTCGTATGTTGGTTTTGCAGATCCTTACGCATGAATTACGTACACCAATTGCCAGTTTAGGATTGACAGTTGAAGGATTTAGAAGGCAATTTGAATCACTGCCCGAATCTCTTTATGATGAATTTAGACGATTATGTGAAGATTCTAGACGATTAAGACAGCTGGCTGAAGCAAGTAAAGATTATTTGCAGTCTGATGACAAAGGCCTTTCAACAGAGTGGATTCCTTCTGTTGAAGAGTGGCTAAGTTATCGCTGTATGGAGTATAGTAAGCCTGTAGAATTTAAGATAAATAAAGACTCAGCAATAAAAGTAAATATTTACTGGTTGGGTAATTGTATTGATAACTTAATTAGTAATGCTCATAAATATGGGATTGAACCTGTGCTTTTGAACGTTACTGTAGCAAATAAACATTTAAAAATTGAAGTCATTGATGGCGGACAGTTAACAAAAGCAAATTGGAAAGAATTAAAAACGCCTTTTGTAAGTAAGGCTGGGTTAGGCTTGGGTCTAACCATTGTCGAGTCAATGATTAAAAGAATGGGCGGAACCATGACGCTTCAAGGTCCCCCAACGACATTTATATTGGAGATACCGTGTGAAACAGACAATCCTACTTGTTGAAGATGATAAAAACTTAGCAGATGGTCTTGTAGTAAGCCTAGAGGAAGCAGGGTATCGGTGCTTGCATTCTGAAAATGCTACGAATGTACCAAGTTTATGGACAGAAGCTGATATTGTGATCCTTGATCGTCAATTACCAGAGGGGGATTCACTTACATGGTTGCCTCAATGGAAGCAAATAAAAGATGTTCCAGTTATTTTGCTTACCGCATTAGTATCTATTCGCGATAAAGTAACAGGACTTGATTCAGGCGCTAATGATTATTTAACCAAGCCTTTTGCTGAAGCGGAATTATTGGCTCGCTTGCGTGCGCATTTACGCTCTCCGGAATCTGACGAGGTAAAAACACAGTTAAATGTAGGCAATTTATCGATTGATACTTCAACAAGAGACGTAGTTAATTCTGGTGAAAATGTGACTTTAACTCGAACTGAGTTTGATCTTCTGCTTTTCCTCGCATCAAATTTAGGAAAAGTATTTACTCGTGATGAATTATTGGATCAAGTATGGGGGTACAACCATTTCCCAACAACGCGTACTGTTGATACGCATATTTTACAACTTCGCCAAAAAATCGTAGGGATAGATATCGAAACCTTACGCGGTGTTGGCTATAAAATGAAAGCGTAATTCTGATGATGATTAAGCGAAAAATTGCCACAGCCATTGGCTTTTTTTGTTTAGTATTTATGGGTACTAATGCCGTTGCAAAAGATTGGTTTAATGAGCAGTCTGCGCTGTATAGTGCCCATAAACAATTCTTAGAGGGTGATTCTTTAAAGGGATTTGAAACCGCGATTGAAGTTTTACAGAGCTCTACAGATAACAATGTTATTCATAATATTGATAAATTAATTGGTGCGGCTAGTACAAAGAATTGTGGTCGAGATTTATCAACTATTGTTATCCCTAATTGGTTAAATTCGTTGAGTGTTCAACGAATGATCGTTCAAAGTCCGGGGCGCTTACATCATCGATTATTAGTTCAGTTTGATAGTAAAAAGACAATATCCTCATTGTCCTTTATTAAATGGCCGGATGAAGAGCAATTAACTAACCCGTCGATAAGTATTACTCCTACTCAAGATGAGATAGTCAAACAATATGTCTATGCTAGTGAGTCTCTTAATAATCGAGTTAAAAATGGTTTATATAAACTAATTATAACTGCAGACGATAAAGAGAGTACTAAGTGGGAGTCTTGGATTATATTGAATACGCCGAAAACAGAAATGACAGTATCGTGGTTAGGAAAAGAGAAGTGGAAAACCACACAAACTGGATTGTTAAAATCAAACTGTCCGTTACCAGAAATGGCGATTGGAATTTATGACCATCAAGATAATGAGTACATAAAATTATGGGAAAAATTCTATGATGAGCAATTCCCACAGACTCTTCCTAAAACCAATGTGCTACCTGGGAGTTATATTTTAAGTGTTTCATTTAATCATAAACGTTTCCAAGGCCCAATATCGATTCAAGAAATACAAGCCATAACCAAAGTCATCAATTTTGATGTCACAGAAACTGTAGAGAGCAACTGATGTTAGATTTACCAACGTTAACTCATGAAGAGCAACAACAAGCGGTAGAAAAGATCCAAGAATTAATGCGCCAAGGCGTTAGCAGTGGTGAAGCCATTAAAATCATTTCTGACCAAATTCGAGCTGAAATAGCAGAGAAAGCGAAGAAATAATAAAAAGCCGAGATCATATGATTTCGGCTTTTTATTGCGTTAACCATTTTAATGCCACCTATCATTAAAATCAATTAAAGCGTGAATTTACCTAAAGTTAACTTTTCTTAAGCCGATACTTTACTTAAGTATTTCTATTAGGTTATAAAAAATGAAACAGTGGATGAAAATTGGCTTACTTTCTTGCGCTACGGTCGCTTCTTCACAAGTATCAGCAACAAATTTTAGTGTTGATGGTCGAATTGATGCTATGGGTGGAGCAGGTACCGCTGCTGCTGATTATCTTACTGGTGTTTTTTATAACCCTGCATTAGTCGCTATTTACAGCCGTAAAGACGACGCTGGTCTTTTGCTTCCAAGCGCAGGTCTTCAAATTATGGACCAAGGCGGAATGGTTGATGATGTTGACCAAGTCCAGAAAGGTTTTTCTAAAATACCAACTGATCCAGTTGGTGGTGCATCTGATATTGAAAATGGGTTAAGAAACTTAAATGGTGACGCATTAAGTTTTAGTATGGGAGCAGGTATGGCTGTTGCTATTCCTAATCGTTATTTATCTATGGCTTTTTATGGTAAAACATCAGTAGAAGGTATTACGTTGCCAGATGTATATACTGGAACAACTAACCCTATCGAAATGGCAGACAGAACAGCGGTAGGCACCGTTGCTTTAGGCTTAGCAGAAGCGGGTGTAGCCTTTGCTGGTTACACAAATTTCCTAGGACAAAATATCACTATTGGTGTAACACCAAAAATTCAAAGTTACTTAACGTATACCTATGTAGAAGCGGTAAACAATTTTGATTTTAAAGATTTTAATAAAAATAAAACCACCGACAATGCATTTAATGTTGATGTTGGTGCTGTTTGGTTTTATGGTCCTTGGCGTTTTGCTGCTGCAGGTAAAAACCTAATTAAAAATGAAATTGAAACCGCTAAGGTTAATGTAAAATTTAAGGATAGTGTTAATGGTGGTTTTTATGATCCAAATGGAAAAGATTACCAATATAACTATGAGCTAACACCAACATACACAGCTGGTGTGGCATTTATGACTAACTACTTTATCTTAACCGCTGATATGGATTTGAATGAGCAGGAGCGTTTTGTTGGTTTGGATGATAATGTTCAAATGTTCAGAGCGGGTGCTGAAGTCGATTTATTATATCAAATTCAATTACGTGGTGGTTACAAGAAAGACCTAGCTGGAACTTACGACGATGCCTTTACAGCTGGTATTGGGTTCTCTCCACTTAATATGTTCCATTTTGATTTAGCTGCCATCTACTCTATTGATTCAACTTATGGTGTATCACTAAATATGGCTTACGAATACTAATCCAATTTGTCTTTTTAGTAGAAAAATAGGTAACCACTTGTAATAATAGGGTTACCTTACTTCAATAAGAAATTAACTATGACTAAAAAAGCGAAAATTGGCATTGTTACGGTAAGCGACCGTGCAAGTGTTGGTATTTATGAAGACATTTCAGGTCCTGCAATCATTGCTACATTGAATGATTACCTTACCTCTGAATGGGAACCGGAGTACGTAGTTATCCCTGATGAGCAAGATGTGATTGAAAAAACACTGATTGAACTTACAGACGAGAAAGGTTGCTGCTTAGTTGTTACAACGGGTGGTACTGGCCCTGCTAAGCGTGATGTTACACCTGAAGCAACCGAAGCTGTGTGTGATCGCATGATGCCTGGTTTTGGTGAGTTAATGCGTGCAGAGTCATTAAAATTTGTTCCTACTGCTATCTTGTCACGTCAAACGGCAGGTCTGCGTAAAGATTCTTTAATTGTAAATTTACCAGGTAAACCAAAATCCATTCGTGAATGTTTAGATGCGGTATTCCCAGCAATTCCGTATTGCATTGATCTAATGGAAGGGCCATTCCTTGAATGTAACGAAGACGTTATTAAGCCTTTTAGACCAAAAGCAAAATAATACGTAAACAATGAGCCAACTGTAAACTTCCCAGTTGGCTTTTTAACAGCTTTTCTCTTTTCGCAATTTCTTCAATGCTTTTTTCTCTTTTAGCTTTTCCTTATACTCTTTTCCTTCACTAAAGCTTAATACTTTATTTACGTGCGTTAATGTCCGTGTAAGGGTTTCGCATCGTTTTGATTGATGTTCTTTATAATATTTTTTTACAGATTTAGCATCACTTGGAAAAGAAAGCATCGTCAATAACAAGGGGTAGTAACAACTTTTCATAAATATGTTTTGTGTTGAGAATAACAACAAAGATAGCGTTAATTTGTGGATTTAGGAGGATAACGTTATCAAGTTTCGTATCATGTCGCTTCGCAGTGCATTTGTGCTTGTTTTATACTTATTTGAAATGATATGTAGATCACCTTGTTAAATAATTATTATCAAAGTATTCTAACTGTATATTATACTTTAAGTTATACTTCTATTAATTAGGGCAAATGGCAAACCATATTATGAGATTCAGTACTCTCTCTTTATATTCCTCATTGTTTCTCACGTCTTCTTTCGTTTTTGCTAATGACGAAGATCTTAGTGCATTGATGTTAATGAGCTTGGAAGACCTTTCTATGTTAGAAGTAAGTGTAACCAGTGCCTCTAAGAGAGAGCAGCATATCTCAGAAATTCCTGCAGCTATTTACGTTATATCTAACGAACGAATTGTACGTAGTGGTGCAAAAACAATAGCAGATGCTCTATCTCTTGCTCCTGGTATCGAAGTTAGTCAATTTAATGAGTCTAACGACTTTGTATCTTCTCGCGGCTTTCATGATGGCTTATTTAATAAAATGCTCGTGATGATAGATGGCCGGAGTGTATTTAGCCCAATGTATGGTGGCGCGTTCTGGGAAAACATCGACTACATTCTTGCCGATATCGAACGAATTGAGATTATTAGAGGTCCAGCAGGAACGATTTGGGGTGGTAATGCGGTTAATGGTGTTATTAATATCATCACAAAATCGACTAAAGAGACGTTAGGCACTTATGGCCAAATCGCGTATGGGCAACATGGCTATAAAGAAGCTTCTGTACGTCATGGATTGCAGTTTAATGATAACACCACAGCAAGAGCCTTTTATAAAGCTAAAGATACTTTTAGCGTAATTGATAAGTTCCAGAGTCAATATGAAAGTGACAAAGTAAATACGATTTCAATACAAACCGCCGGAGTAAAATTTGATATCGAAGAGGGTAATTCATCTTGGATGCTAGCTTTTGGCGGAGAAAAGTCAGCACAATATTATGATTGGTATACTGTTGATATGAGTGATCTTAATAGGCAGTATGACGATAGTTACAAAAGCGTTGATAGCTCTTCACTTTACGGGCAAGTTAATCACACAATCGAATTAGCTAATTCTCAATGGCAAACTAATTTATGGTATTGGCAAGACAAAGACAACTCTCCCGATGCTCACGGAGAATTCAATACGATTGATTTAGATTCAGTTTATACCTTACAGTATGGTTCAGATGTAACGATCTTAATTGGTGGTGGTTTAAGGCACATCAATATTAAATTACAAGATTCAAGTAATTATGATGTGAGTCATGTTGATATATATAATCGCTACTCAAGCGATCCTATATCAAGCGATACAACCAGTAATGTCTATGCTCAAATTGACTATAATTTTACTGAACAATTTATGATTCAAGTTGGTGCAAAAGCCGAATACTTTACGCTTAATGATTCTTTTGAGGTTTCCCCACAGATACGAGGTTTATATTCGATCTCTGCCAGTCAAAAAATATGGTTTGGTGTAGGCCGGGCAGTGGTAACCCCTTCTTATTTTGAGCAAAAATCTACTTATACAAACTATTATAGTTATGTTTATGAAAACAAATTTTATGATGGTGTTGCCACTTATTTACCATCTGCAAGTCTAGATAATGAGAGTGTTATAACCATTGATGCTGGCTACCGCTTTGAAGGTACTAACGTTAATATGGATTTAACCGCATATTCAAGTTCGTATAACAATGTTCGTGGTCACGACTATATAGGGTACCTTAATGATGGGATTGGTAATTATTATGATCTCTATGAATTTAACGATGATTACGAAGCTCAAACTTATGGTGCAGAGGTAGCTATCGAATGGAATATCAATTCTTCGCTAAAAAATTATACCAGTTATAGCTATCTTTCATTTTCACAAGATAGGGTGCAGGGTGATTCAAATGTGTCTGGCTCTGATGATTACTTCGAAATAAACCATCAAAATATGCTTTCAAACCAACTATTGTGGCAAGTAACAAATAGCATTCAGTGGGACTTTGTTGTGAACTATAAAGATATCGACTATACGAGTGATAGCAACCAATTTGTGTATGATGTTGAGAACTTAATATCTTTAGATTCTCGTATTGGTTGGAAAAAACATGAAAATGCACCACTTGTAGAAGTGATGGTAAAAAATATTGGAATGTCGAGTAAATGCGAACTAAATACTAATATCTATTATGATCAATGTAACGCCTATGAAACCGAGCAATCTATCTATGGCAGGGTTTCGTATGAGTTTTAAACAGCCGAAACTACTTTCGTATCTTCTGCTCTTTCTTATTGGTTACTGTCTGCCTGTTCAGTCTCAAGCTGCTTATCAGGCCCATCAAATCGAAGCGGTTTATATCTTTAGAATTGCAAACTTTATACAGTGGACGAATAAGCCACTCGAATCACCTTTAACATTTTGTGGTGAGTCTTTTGATCCTGTGGTTCAAACCTTAATTAAAATATCGACAGATAAACGTATTCAAGATCGAAATGTTAATATTAAAACCAGCGGTGAAGATACAGCAAATCAATGTGATATCTATATTGCAAATAAGAATACTAAGCCAAGCGAGTTACAAGCAATGGCTGAAAATATCTTAACCATTAGCGGTAAGAAAAATTTCACGCATGAACGCGGTATGATCGAATTAAGGCAAGTTGACGGTAAAGTAAAACCTATCATTAACCTGGATAATCTTGAAAATACGTCCTTTAAGATAAGTTCTCAGTTACTTCGTATCTCAATTATTGAGGGAGGAAATAACAAATGAATTGGATAGAAAAAGCCTCTTTACGACAGCGCTTAGCGGTACCGCTTATTGCGTTCATTTTCAGTTTATTTATTATTCTTCAAGGTTATAATTATGTTAACACTTACCAGGTGCAACAAACGAATTTAATCGATAGAATTAAAGTTTTATCTAATGGTGTCAGTGTCAACTTACAAGCGGCATTATTGTTTGATGATGAAATAACAGCTTCTGAAGTTCTTCATGCGTTTAGTGCTGATAAAGAGATTTTGCAAGCAATGTTACTTAAAAGTGATGGGCGATTGTTTGCTGAATATAGGAAAGATGGATTAGTTGCAAAAGCCCCAAATCGAGCGCTTCAATTAGAAATTGCAAAGAATGGCTATGCTCTTGGAGAAGATGCAATCTATATACTTATCCCAATTTCTCTTGATAACGAAGTGATAGCTAAAATCCGTCTAATTGTATCAAAAGAAGGGTTAAATGAGACAAGATTATCCGCAATGCGAGTGGCGTTTTCCTTATTTGGACTCATTATTATTTTTAGCTACCTTTTTATTGCTAAAATACAGCAATGGGTCATAACTCCTGTTATTAATTTGAACGAAGCAATGCAAGGAATTATTGTTCGTGGTGAGTTTGACCAACGTCCTAATGTAACAACAAGTGACGAGCTAGGGGATCTAACTTTATCCTTTAATAAAATGACAGATAAACTAGAGGAGCGACAGAAACAACTTAACTTTGTATTAGATAAAGTTGAGCAAGAGCGAGATTTTGGTAAGCAAATTATTACCGCTGTTCAACATGGCCTTTTTGCAATAAATAAAAAAAATGGACAAATTTTATTGTCTAATGATGCGTCAAAAAGATTATTTCCCGGTAAGTTAGATGATGAATTTAGTGATATATTCTTGCTTGACATTATCAATGCCCTTGAAGGAAATAAGCTTAAAGAGATCATTACACAATGCCAAGAGGTTGATGATCTGTTAATTCAAACAAAACAGGAGTCGACGTTACAGATAACAACTCGTGTCTTGCCCAATAAAGAGCAACTGTTATTTTCTGTTATGGATGTAACAGAAATAATACAAAACCGAACTCAACAAAAATTGGCAGCTAATGTATTAAAAAATAGCCAAGATGGAGTATTAATTTTTGATTCATTAGGCAATTTAACGTTAATGAACCCCGCATTTACAGAAATGTTTGGTTATGAATTAAATGACTTAATAGCATTATCAATGACTCAGTTATTTGATGGAAAGCACTTCACTACATCAACTAATTTGTTTGCAAAGTCAATTGAACGTTTTGGCCAATGGCATGGTGAGGTGCTAGAAAAAGATAAAAATGGTGTGGAATTACCTTTATATATTAAAGCAAGTAAGATAAAAGATGATGAACAAAACGGCCAAAATAGCTACATTTTTATTTTCAGTAACCTGAGTGACGCAAAAGAAAGAGATCGTTTGTATTACCTTGCTCATCACGATATGTTGACTGGTTTACCTAATCGTTCTAAGTTTTATAAATCAGCAAATCAAACGATTGAGAAGAACAAACTAACTACGGGCCAGTTTGGTTTATGTTACCTAGATCTTGATGGTTTCAAATTAGTTAATGATACCTATGGGCATGATGCCGGTGATGAGGTATTAAGGGTTGTTGCAAAACGTTTAGAAAATGCAGTAAGGAAAGGGGATCTTGCTTGCCGATTAGCGGGTGACGAATTTGTTCTCTTTATTGAGCCAGTTCAAGATAAAACTCAACTAGCAGAGCTTTCAAGTCGAGTAATAGAGTCAATTCAAAAACCAATAACTTATAAGGGACTCACTTTGTCTGTTGGGGTTAGTATTGGGGTAACCATCGCTTATTACAATGAGGAGAAGGATATTGATTACGTTCTGAAAGAGTCTGATCAAGCAATGTATGAAGCGAAAATTTTCGGTAAAGGGCAGTATATATTTTATGAAGTGTGACAGAATATGTAAAAATGTTAGAAAAAACTATTTACCTTATCTAAATTGATGATATATTATTCAGGTAAATTACTTTTTAAATAAAATATAGGATAGATTAATGGAAATTTTATTATTAGCTGCATTTGTTATTGCTGGTGCAATTATGGTAAAGAAAGAAAAAGCTGAACAAGCAAAATAATATAGATATCCCTTTTTTAAAACAATTTTATATCTATGTGAACCAAGATAATTATTATGATTACCTTGGTTTTTTTATTTTAAAATTTCGGTTTAATTTAGCTTTAAGCTCATTTCAACGATACCATCTGACATTTGAATGTCTACAGTAAACCCAAAATGTTGCGCTAATCCAATCATGCCTCGGTTTGATGGCATCGTCATTCCGGTCATTACTTTAATACCTTGTGATTTACAATATCGAATAATTTTGTCCATCAGAATTTTTCCCAAACCTAAGCCTTTAAGATCTGAACGTACTAATACAGCGAATTCGGTATTAATGTTATTTGGGTCAGATAATGCACGAACCACAGCTAGAATGACCTCTTGATTATCAATTTGCTTCGTCGCGACAAAAGCCATTTCTCTGTCATAATCGATTTGAGTAAAGTTAGCTAGAGCTTCATGATTAAATTCACCAACATCAGAAAAAAATCGCTTATATAAATCTTCATGTGATACCTGAGAAATAAACTCTGCGTGTTTTGGTTCATCTTCAGGAAGAATTGGACGAAGTAAAACTGAGCTATGATCTTTAAGTTGTGAAAATTCTTCTAATTCATTTGGATAAGGTCTAATGGCTAATCGTTTATGAATGTCGCCAGTAAAATGTTGTACCTTCATCGATGAATCAATAATCGTGAGATCAATACCAGAAACAAGAAGAGGGTGTATATCAAGCTCAACGATTTCGGGACAATCAAGTATCATCTGAGAAAGACGAACGAGAAAAGCACTTAAATCAAAGATGCTCATTTTTGTTGGAGAATTGCGATGCTGAATAATATTTTCTTTAATCGCGTATTTTATGAGGTTTTCAGCTAGCGCCATATTAAGTGGTGGTAATGCAACGGCGGCATTGTTATTGAGATCCCATTCAGATCCGCCTTCGCCAAGTAAGATCACCGGGCCAAACACTGGATCTTGGCATACTTTAATTCGTAATTCTTGAGATCCCGCTCTTTGAGCCATTTTTTGAACGCTTAACCCTGAAATTCGAGCTGAAGGGTAGCTAATTGATACACGATCAATAATAGATTGTGCTGCATTAATAACTTCTTCTTTGGTGTTTAAATTAAGCATTACACCTTGAACATCGGATTTATGAGGGATATCAGGAGAACGGAGTTTTATCGCAACAGGGTAACCAATATTCTCGGCAATATAACCTGTCTCAACTGGTTCCTCTGTGATCCAAGTATCTACGGTCTTAAATCCGTAGCATGAATATAGGGTTTGGGTTTCATGGGTATCAAGGTCGGTCAGGTTATGTGATACACAATTATCTAACCATTCGCGAGCCATTCTCGCGTCATGTTTATTAATGTGGCCAGACGATACTGGGGTTTCTATTAAGAGCTTCTGATTACGATGGTATTCTACTAAATGAAGGAATGCTGAAACCGAGCTCTCTGGTGTTCGATAAGTTGGAATACCAGCTTGTGTAAAGCGTAAACGAGCTTCTTTCGAAGAGTTCTCTCCTGACCAATTAGTTAAAATAGTAAACTTTGCTTTGCGTTTGTGATTACTGATCAACTGGACTAATTTAGCAGCTGTTTGTGTCGCATTAGAAATAGCAGAAGGGCTATGCATAATTAAAATAGCATCGCAATCTTCACTGTCTAATAACGCGTTAACCGTATCACAGTACCTTTGTTCATTAGCATCACCGCCAATGTCTATTGGATTGGAATGTGACCAATTATGAGGAAGGTACAGGTTTAATTGTTCGACTAATGTGTCACTTAATTGTGCAAGACTTCCACCTTGTTGCATTAAGCTATCAACCGCCATAATTGCAGGACCACCGCCATTTGTTACTATTGCTAAACGTTGCCCGCGGAATGGAATAGGGTGTGCAAGTGTTTCTACTGCTGCAAATAATTCATGAGTGTTTGATACACGTAACATACCTGCCCGTCTAATAGCCGAGTCATACACTGCATCTAAACTTATCTCTCCATTGGTATGTAGTTGCGCCGCTTTACTTCCTGCAACGGAGCGACCACTTTTTACGACTAAGATGCGTCGATTACGAGCGGCAGCACGAGCGGCAGACATAAACCGTCGTGCGTCTTTGATTGAATCAATATAAAGTAGTATGGCGTCGGTTTTTGAATCAGTGCATAAGGCATCTAGCAGCTCACTGAAATCAATATCAATACCATCACCTAAAGAAACAAAAGCAGAGAATCCAATCTCTTTTTCTTTCGCCCAATCAAGTATGGTAGTGCACACTGCTGCGGATTGAGAGATAAAGGCAATGTTTCCTTTGTTGGCATTAATTGGAGAGAATGACGCATTAAGATTAACCCAAGGAAGGATTATCCCAAGGCTGTTTGGTCCTAAAATTCGCATATTAAATTGAGAAGCAATTCGTGCCGCTTCATAAGGTAAAGGCTCCCCAATACCGCTGCAATGTAAATGCATATCAGAAGAGAGAATAATGACTAACTTAACGCCCTTTTCTCCGAGTTCTGTTAATATTTTTACGTTCACACGTGCCGGAGTGCATAAAATAGCAAAATCAGGCGTAATGGGAAGGGAAGGAATATCTGGATAAGCAAGGATCCCACAGACGGAATGATAGTTAGGGTGTACTGGCATTATCGGCCCATCAAACTCACCATCTAATAGGTTTCTCATTACAATATGACCAGCGCGATCCGAGTGTATTGACGCGCCAATAACCGCAATTGAACGCGGTCGAAAAAGCGTTTTTAAATCTGACATTACAGCTCCCTTAATCCTTATATAAGAATAAGATAGCTGAGAATGTATTTTTTGGCTTAATAGAATAATATAAACAAAACCTAGCGCACAAAAACACAACAATTGTACCGTAATCTAAGGAAATATTTGAGTAATTGAACAGATAGAGAGCTAAAGACTTGATTGTCTTGTATATCAGGTGCAAAATTAGGAAATCAGCATGACTTATAATTGTGAATTAAAATGAAAAGAATCATTCCTATTACGTTAACCGCACTACTTGCAGGATGTACAAGTAGTTCGTATACCACAAACATCACGACAGAAACCTCTGAAGAAGTGTACCAAGTATCTCAACCTATTGAAGAAGAGGTAACTACTTTTGAAGAGACTGAGATTGCTGCAGAACCACAAACTGAAAAGCCTGTGGTTAAATTAACGCCAGAAGAGACATCAGCAGTTGCAGAGTCTGATGCGGCTGTGAAGATTTTACCACCAACAAGTAAGCAAGACGAAATGCATAATCGCTATGGTTATACGCTTCAGATCCTTGCCTTGAGCCGTAAAACAGATCTAACGACTTATGCTGGAAAATTAGCAGGCGAACAACCAGTTTGGATGAACCGTAAAACCGTGAATAATATGCCATGGTATACGATTTTGTATGGTGATTTTGCAACACCTGCAGATGCTCGTGCAGCAATAAAAACACTGCCGGCTGAGATCCAAGCATACGGTCCATTTGTTCGTAGCATTAATAGCATTAAAAATTCAGATAACCCTGAGTTACACAAATTAAATTAAATACTAAATCGGCAGGCTTGCTTTAGCTTGCCGATTATTTTCAATAGTGAATATTATGACTCATATCCTTTTACTTTGTGGCGGTAGCGGTACCGAACATGAAGTGTCTTTGGTTTCTTCGAAATACATTTCTCAACAACTATCGGAATTAAATTCATTTCAAATCACGCACCTTGAAATTAAAGATGGTGCTTGGTTTCATATCGACTCTGGTTTGAAATATGAATTACGCTCCGACAAATCATTACTTTGTGGTGATGAGAACCTAGGTCTAGTTGATTATGTTATCCCTTGTATTCACGGTTACCCTGGTGAAACGGGCGATATTCAATCAATGCTTGATATGTTCGGTATTCCTTATTTAGGTTGTGGTGCAGAAGCAAGCACAAACAGCTTTAATAAAATCACATCAAAGCTTTGGTATGACGCATTAGGTATACCAAATACGCCATATTTATTCTTAACGGAAAACAATAAAGAGACACATAGCTCTGCATTGGCTGCGTTTAAAGAATGGGGCGGATTGTTTGTTAAGGCCGCTTGCCAAGGTTCATCTGTTGGTTGTTACAAGGTCACGTCTGAAGGTGAACTATCACAAGCGATCAACGATGCCTTTGGATACTCTGAGCAAGTACTTGTTGAAAAAGCAGTGAAACCAAGAGAACTTGAAGTTGCTGCTTATCAAATTGATGGCAAGCTGTTTACAACGCCTCCTGGTGAAGTGACAGCTCCTGATGGTGCTTTTTATACTTATGATGAAAAATACGGCAGTGGTAGTCATTCAACGACAACATTAACTGCTGAAAATTTATCGGCTGAGCAAATTGAGTTAATTAATCAATACAGCCAAAAAGTATTTACACAGATGAAGCTAAAAGATTTATCTCGTATTGATTTCTTCCTAACAGAAGAGAACGAAATTTTCTTAAACGAGGTGAATACCTTCCCTGGAATGACGCCAATTTCAATGTTCCCTAAATTGCTGGAACATAATGGAGACTGTTTTAAAACGTTTCTAAAAAAAGCAATTCTTAATTCAATTAAGTAATTTGTATTACTTTAAGTGATAAACAAAGGCCTGATATTATTCAGGCTTTTTTTTGAATTTATCTTTTTGCCTTTCTGAACGTTCAATATTTCCAATGTATTGATTTGGCATGGCAGGACTAACCCAACGACCTAACTCTTGAATTTCATGAACGGTATAGCCACACTTAGAAAGTTCTTTCGTTGCACCCACTCGAGCAGATAATCCAGAAAAATTAACCTCCAGATTAAGTAATTCGTTTGCACGACGGAAAATACGATAAATAGACGAGTCATTTAAGTGACTTGACGAAAGATTCTGATGTCGGTCAAGCCCTCTGAATAAATAGCCCTCGGTAAGATGTGATGCACTTAGCCAATTATTAAGTAATAAAGTCGTTTCTTGTGATAGTGGATAATAATTCTGTTTCAGTTGAATGACACAATTTCCAAACTCATCAAAACAAACGTCATCAAGAGTAAGGTCTCTTAACTCTCCACGCTTTAAGAGTAATTCAAACATTAAGTGCCAGATAACTAAATCTCTAATGTCTTTTAATTCAACAGAGGAAGACAGTTGGCGTTCAAGCTCTGCAAGCATACTAAGAGTAATGCCTTCTGTTTGTTTACTGTCGTCTCTTTTATCTAATCTTATCTTTCCAACCGCTGCTTTTACTTGAGCTGTTTGAGTAGGGTCTTTCAATTCGAATGCGTTATGGACATGTGAGATAGATATAAGGGAACGCTTAATGGACGCTAACTTTTTTTCTTTCGCTTGTTTTTCAATAAAGATGCGAATTGCAGTCGTTGAGGCTGGTAAAGCCATTACATGATGCAGCTGACAAAATACAACAAAGTTATTCCAATCATTTTTGAATGAAATTAAGCTATTACGTGAATATTTCTTTTTTAAGCAAGAAGCAAATGTATCTATATCGATATCTGAAGTTAAGAAAATAGATTTATCCATTCTAGTGCACCATAACTAATTACTCTACGTAATAAAACTATATCACAAAAATTAATCGCACATAAGATCACGATTCACTATCTAAAGTCTGGCGTAAAGCTAAAAAATATTCGATCCTAACTATATGGAAATAAGTCATTAAATAGTAAGAGTAGTTGGTATGCAAAGGTCATTATATAAAGGTTTCTTCATTGAAAATAAGACAGGTATTCCTGATGACTGGAAAGTACTGATTAAAAATAAGGTGTTACACGGTCACTTAAGTGCAGTAAAAAAAAGCATTGATTGGTGGAATGATACTGGCTCAATCATACAGCCTAAAGAATTTGGCGATATGGGCGAAACGGCAATCAATGAGAAGAGAGATAAATCACGTACCGAAGAGCATAAAGGTTTTCAAATTAAGAATGATACCGGAGAAGAAAAGACTTGGTATTGCTTATATCATGGGAAATTGGCCAAAGGTTCATTGACTGCAATAAAATCCTTTTTGGATAAACATGAAAAATAATTTACAATTCATCATCACTTTAAAACGAGATTAGTTATGTCTTTAGTATATTCAACCGATATTGGCCGCATTAAACAAGAAGAAGTAAAACAAGAGCGCCCAAAAGGTGATGGTATTGTTCGAATTCAACGTGAAACGAAAGGCCGTAAAGGTAAAGGCGTTTGTGTTGTTACTGGTTTAGATATGGAAGACACGCAACTTAAATTATTAGCTGCTCAGCTAAAAAAAGTATGCGGTTGCGGTGGCGCAGTTAAAGATGGCGACATTGAAATTCAAGGTGATAACCGTGAGAAAATCAAAGAGTTCCTAACAAAGCAAGGTCATACAGTAAAACTAGCTGGTGGCTAATTATTAATGGAGCTTTAAAAGCTAATAATCATTAGATGGATACGAAGTATTATTGAATGATTATTAGCTATTTTATGGTAAATAAGATTATCGTTAAATATCTATAAGAAACGAGAGTATAAGCAGGGATAATTAACAAGAATGGTTTAAATCCATTCTTGTTAATTTAACATAATATACATAATGCGCACTAGATTGTGCTAGGATAAATTAAAATATCATGTTTGGTCTAATTACTAATGCATCTTTATTTTAGGATTAAGCTATATTTTTTACTATTAATTTCAGTTTTCATTTATTCTGTTTTTATGCAGATTGGTTGAAGCATATTCATTATCTATTGTATTTATGTGCATAAAATTGTATTACTGGCTTAAATTTAATGATTGGCTGCTTGGGTATTTTAAGTGAAATTTAACCATATTAGCTCATCTTTGTTACTAATTGGAAAACCATATTTTACCCATTTGATACTAAACTAAAAAGAAAGCAGAAAAATTACAGTATTCTCACCGTAATCCTTTTTCTTATGGTATAAACTTGCCATAATATAAACATCACTAAACAAACAGGCACTATTATGAGCACTGAAACAACTCTATTATCTCGCTGTGATTCTAAATGTGAATTATGTGGTTCTGCATCTTCTCTAGCACCATTCGCAGTACCACCAAAGACAGACATCAACGTTGATAACTGTGTAATGATTTGTGATACATGTACGGCACAAATCGAAGACTCAGCAACAATGGATGTTAATCACTGGCGTTGTCTAAATGACTCTATGTGGAGCCAAGTACCTACGGTTCAAGTTATGTCTTACGTTTTACTAAGCAAACTAACTTCTGAATCTTGGGCTCAAGATGCTCTAGATATGATGTACGTTGAAGAAGACGTTAAAGAATGGGCTGAGAAAGCACTGCTTTCTGACGGTGAAAAACCACGTGATATTAACGGCGTTGAACTGAAAAAAGGTGACGACGTAACGGTTACTAAAGACCTTCCAGTTAAAGGGACTAACCAAGTGATTAAACAAGGCACTGTTATCCGTGGCATTAGCCTTGGTGACGATCCTCGTTTAGTTTCTGGTAAGGCAAACGGCGGTCAATCTATGTATGTAATCGCTGAGTTCTGTCGTAAAAAGTAATTCGTTACTTAACAATCTGACAGACAAAAAAGACGCTTAATTGCGTCTTTTTTATATCTCAAATCCTTATTAATCATTATATCTAAGTAAATATGCAAAAATTAAATTATAATGCCGAGGATTTTCTAATTACTGTGATTATTTATTCACATAAAGATTAAGTTATCACTCGCTTTTTTCAAACGTTCAAATCCACGTTTATCGTACTTTTGCGTGGTAATGATGCTTGCATGCCCCATTGCATCTTTTACGGTCGAGATATCTTCGCCATTATCTAATAGCATAGAAGCAAAAGTTCTTCGGCAATCATGGGGAGAAAATGCACTCACCCCAGCCTGTTTTCTTCGTTCATTTAGTATATGTAAAATAGCTTGTGATGTTAGCTTATCATCAGTCACAGTATCAAAACGCCTTATACGGGTAAATAAGGCGCGGCTATTATCCCCGCTGACAGCATTTAGCCATGAATGCAGTAATGTTAATGATTGTTGTGGCAAATAAGACATTCGTTCTTTATTGCCCTTGCCAAGCACCCGTAATGACCCTTCTTCTGCATTAAAACTTTCAATAGAACAATCCACAATTTCAGATCGTCTTAAGCCACAGCCTAACAATACGCCTAAAATAGCACTGTCTCGAATGCCTTTTATGGTTTGATCATTACAAGAAGAAAACAACAATTGGATTTCATTACTGGATAAGGCTCGACCTTTTGCTAATCGAGAGCCTTTCATTTGTTTGATGTGCTTTATTAATTGATAGTTTTCAGTAGTTATTTTTTTCGATAACCACAGTTCTTGAGCTACACCTTTGATTGCCGCTATGTAGGTATTGATGGTGGCCGATTCTAATTTTTCAGATTTTAATGCCTCAATGACACCAAGTACGTAATCACGGTTTATCTGATGCCATGGGCAATTGTTTAAATTAAAAGATCCAAGAAGATGAGCGATCTTATTTAAATTTGATCTCATTGTTGATCGGCTATTTTCAGAGTTTAAAGATAATAAATATGCCTGAGCTGCATTTAAGCTACTCACTTTAGGCATGGTTAGTCCTACTGAAATATCATTATTTAAAAGTGTTACACTGTCACTACTCATTGATTTTACAACTTATTTATCACTTATCTATAGTATATGATCTTTTTCTACTTTTCCAAAGGTACATTTTAATAAGTAGAGATCCATTTTAGATCCTTTAATCATCATTTAACGGTGATTACACCAATAAGATCTTGTATTAGCTCTGACTAAGAATTGACTATTATTTTGGATAAAAAAAACCGAGTAATGAATACTCGGTTTTTAATCTATTTAATAAGCACATTTTAATTAAAGATGCTTACTGATCTCAACACAACTTTCTTTAGCATCACCGAAAAGCATTTCAGTGTTTTCTTTAAAGAATAGTGGGTTTTGAACACCAGCATAACCTGTATTCATAGAACGTTTAAATACGATTACGTTTTTCGCGTTCCACACTTCAAGAACAGGCATACCTGCGATTGGACTGTTTGGATCTTCCATTGCTGCAGGGTTAACTGTATCGTTAGCACCAATAACTAGGACTGTATCTGTTTCAGATAAGTCATCGTTGATTTCGTCCATTTCAAGAACGATATCGTAAGGCACTTTCGCTTCAGCAAGAAGAACGTTCATGTGACCTGGTAAACGCCCTGCAACTGGGTGAATACCAAAGCGAACTTCAACACCTTGAGCGCGAAGTTTTTCAGTAATTTCATGAACAGGATATTGAGCCTGAGCAACAGCCATTCCGTATCCTGGAGTAATCACGACAGACTTAGACTCTTTAAGCATTTCTGCTACTTCTTCAGCGGTTGTTTCACGATGCTCGCCCTGCTCTTCGTCACCTGATGAAGCAACAACATCTTGACCAAAACCACCAGCAATTACGCTGATGAAAGAACGGTTCATTGCTTTACACATGATGTAAGACAGAATTGCACCTGATGAACCCACTAATGCACCAGTCACAATCAGTAGATCGTTTGATAGCATGAAACCTGCTGCTGCCGCTGCCCAACCAGAGTATGAGTTAAGCATTGAAACAACCACTGGCATATCTGCGCCACCGATTGAAGCAACTAGATGATAACCAAAGGCAAATGCAATTAAGGTTACTAGGATCATTGCAAACATGCTGCCTTCAACACTAACAAAGTAGTAAAGAAGTCCTACTGAAGCAACTAATGCTAAAAGGTTAAGTTTATGACGGTGAGGTAATTGCAGCGCTGATGAATCAATAACACCACGTAATTTACCAAACGCAACTAAAGATCCGGTGAAAGTTACCGCACCAATGAATACACCTAAGAAAACTTCAACAAGGTGAATAGTTAGCATTGCACCAACAAGTACACCGTGATCGATATAACTGTTGTAACCAACAAGAACCGCAGCCATACCTACAAAGCTATGAAGAATTGCCACAAGCTCTGGCATTTCTGTCATTTCCACTTTTTTAGCGTAATAAAGGCCAATAACAGCACCTATTGCCATAGCGACGATAATCCATCCTGTACCTGCAGAGTCAGGGCCAAAAATGGTAGCAATTAATGCGATAGCCATACCAGTAATACCATAGTAGTTACCGCTACGCGCTGTTTCTTGTTTAGACAAACCGGCTAAACTCATGATAAATAAAACGGCAGATACAATATATGCTGCTTGAACTAATCCTGCTGACATTATCTCTACCCCTTACTTATCTTTACGAAACATTTCAAGCATACGCTTGGTTACAGCAAAACCACCAAATATATTAATACTAGCGATTAGAACTGCGATAAATGCTAAAAATGAAACGACACCATTACCCTGTCCCACTTGCAATAATGCACCGACAATGATGATACCTGAAATGGCATTAGTTACTGACATTAATGGTGTATGAAGTGAATGACTTACGTTCCATACAACGTAGTAACCCACCACGCAAGCTAGTACAAATACGGTAAAGTGCGCTAAAAATGCAGCAGGAGCAACCGAGGCTACCCAACCAAAAGCAGCAACACCGGTACCTATCATCGCAAACTTTTTAATTGGCGACATTGGTTCTTCAACCTTTGGCTCAATTTTCGCTTTTGGTGCTGCTTTCGCTTGAGGTTGTGCCGAAACTTGAATTGGCGGCGCTGGCCATGTTACTTCGCCTTCTTTAACAACCGTTACACCGCGAAGAACAACGTCTTCAAAATCGATGTTAATGTTGCCGTCTTTTTCTTTACATAAAAGCTTCAGAAGGTTTACTAGGTTTGTACCGTACAGTTGAGATGATTGAGTTGGTAGACGACCAACCATATCGGTATAACCGACAATCTTTACACCATTCTCTGTAACAAAAACTTCGTCTTTTACGGTGTATTCACAGTTACCGCCATTGGCTGCTGCCAAGTCAACAATCACACTGCCCGCTTTCATGCTATCAACCATTTCTTTGGTGATAAGCTTAGGTGCTGGACGACCAGGAATAAGTGCTGTGGTAATGATGATATCAACATCTTTAGCTTGAGCTGCATATAGCTCTTCCGCTTTTTTGTTGAATTCATCAGACATTTCTTTTGCGTAACCATCACCTGAACCTGAGTTCTCTTTGAAATCGACTTCAAGAAATTCAGCGCCCATTGATTGCACTTGCTCTTTTACTTCAGGACGAACATCGAATGAGCGAACGATTGCACCAAGACTGCCAGCCGCACCGATAGCGGCAAGACCAGCGACACCAGCACCAGCAACAAGTACTTTTGCCGGTGGAACTTTACCAGCAGCGGTAATTTGACCAGTAAAGAAACGACCGAACTCATGCGCAGCTTCTACTACTGCACGGTAACCTGCAATATTTGCCATTGAACTTAGAGCATCAAGCGCCTGAGCTCGTGAAATACGAGGAACTGAATCCATAGCTAGAACGTTGATGTTCTTTGTCGCTAATTTTGCAAGTAACTCTTCATTCTGCGCTGGCCAAATAAAACTGATTAGGCTAGCACCATCTTGAATTAAATCGAATTCATCACCCCCTGTTTCAGCGTTAACTTGAGGAGCATTAACTTTAAGGATTAGATCTGATTTCCACACATCATCAGCAGAAACAATAGTTGCTCCGGCTTGTTCAAATGCAGAGTCATCAAAACTGGCTAAAATACCGGCTTTAGATTCAACAGAGACAGTAAAGCCAAGCTTCAATAGCTGCTCTACCGTTTTTGGAGTGGCAGCTACACGGGTTTCGCCCGCGAGTACTTCTCTAGGTACACCAATTTGCATAGTTATTCCTTTACTATTGGCATGAATTGATACTTACTTTATAAGATATCAATTCAAGTGTTTTGTAATAAAATGACATGATTTTATTACATTAAATTAATTCTTGCTTATATTCACCCTAATTCAGTAAAAAAACAACATTACAGTGACAAAGCAGAGGTCAGACCATTACGATTTTGAAGTTGATTTACAACAATAATTATAATTAGATAATATTTTTTCAATCTAATCTACATCAAAGCTAAGGCATTTATTTAAAGATTGACTCATTCATTTGATCGATCAGCATTTTTGATTTACGTACCATAAGCTTATCAGCATCACTTTTGTTTGAGATTACATCAGAACGAATAAAGCGGTGCTCTTTAATTTCACCATTTATTTCTTTTGTTATTGTACCGGCGATACGAAATTGAGAGCCATCTCGTTCTGAGTTTGGATAAATTAGGAAGGATTGATATTCAATTGGTTCGATCGTTGTTTCTTGCTTAGGTGATGTACCAAATAGACGTGAAAAAAGCCCCATTTCATTTTCCTTTTTGAAATAAGGCTTATTATAGCTTATGTGTCAGTAATGTAGGTAGTTTTGCTACCCAATTATAAAATGACCAAAGAAATCACTACTCTTCAAACAATTCGATTATTGGAGTAATGCGAATTTCTATACGACGATTTTTTTTACGTCCATCGGAATTCATATTAGAAGCAATGGGTTCTTCCTCACCAAAACCATAAGTATTTATACGTGTGGAGTCTACCCCTTGCTCAGCTAATAACGCGAGTACCGAATCAGCCCGCTTATTTGACAATGATATATTAAACTGCTTGCTACCACGACTGTCTGTATGGCCCGCAATAAACACTTCTGATTCAGGTTTATCGTTTAATAATTTGGCTAATTGAGATAAAACAGTTTTGCTTTCTTCTTTTACCTCTGTACTTCCAGAGTCAAAGCTCTTGTCACCATTAAGTAATAGAATAATTTCATCGTTTGTTTTTGCAATACTGCCGATATCACTGGTAACAAACTGTGCTAATTCGTCATTATGATAATTAACAAAGCTTTCAATGGTAGGAGTGTCAATAATACTTGATGTTGAATCATCGCTAGTACTTTGACATCCCATTAAAAAGCCCGTTGCTATAATCATTCCAAGTATGTGTTTTTTCATTATAAGTATCCCTAGTCCAACCTAGGGATAATTTATCAAACTTCGAATATGCTTACTTGATTAGTAAAAATGAAATCGAGACACTTCAACTAATAATGAAACTATGTTGTTACTCAGTATCACTTTTAAGAGTTACATTCGCTTACTGATAAAAAGACCCAACCCATACAGTAAGCATAAACCGTAAAGCCCTGATATATTTAAAAGAACACTGTGTAAGCCTGCGCCCATCTGGTTGAGTTTAAGAAAGCCATCAATAGCAAACCCACTTGGCAATAAGTGCATAATATCAGTTAATGCATTTGGAATAAGTTCAGACGGCCAGATAAATCCGGCACTAAATACAATCGGCATCGAACTAAATAGCACGACTAACAAAATACTTTCGGGAGTAGGAAACCATCGAGCCAGTAGCATACCAAGTAAGATAACCGATGCGATAAATGGCACCATTACGATCAGTAAGTCCAATACGTTAGAAAAACGGCTGATATGATAATGGTCAAACACAAAGCCAAAATAAAAGCTCGCGAGTATTAATTCGCTTATTAAAAATAGTGTAAAACGAGCGATTAACTGTAGCGATGAATTCTCGCTTTCCGTTGCTGCTTTCTGTCTTACGCCAACAGCCATTAATAACGTTTGTTGTAGAATCAATACAAATACGGCTGGGACCACATATTCTACATATCCCATATTTCGGTTAAATACAGGAGTATAATTAGATTTAAAAGGCTGAAAGGTATTTATTGCAGTAGTAATGGGAGTGCCATCAATAGCCATATGAGCAACCCGATATTCAGCAGATAATGTCCCACCCACTTTCATTAGCCCTTCGATTATGGTCCCATAAACTAAAAAGTACGAAGCATCACCAGCATAAGCAACTGTTGGTGCTTGGCCTAATTGCAATTTGTCTGAGAAATCATATGGGATAACTAAAAAGCCGCTAACCGTCTTATTTAAAAACTGCTGTTTTGCTTGCTCAATACTTTCTGCTTGCTCTACGACGTTTAGTTGTTGTGATGTATTCGCCATTAAAATGAATTTTTGGCTAAGCTCTGATTTATCTAAATCTACGACAGTGATCTTCTGCTCTTCTGGGCTTTGATTTAGGTAAGGCAGCGGATAAAGAAATGCATAGAAAAGCACGCCACCGATCATTGCAAGTACAATGGTACTATTAGTAAAGATCCCTTTCGCTTCATTTTTTAATATCGAGAGAAAAGACATGATTACTTCCTTAATCGTGAAATAAGTAAAAGAAGCGGCAAGGTAAATAACAGTAAAATACCGACATGCGAGAAACTTGAAACAAGTCCATACCCATAGTTTGCTTGTTCTATTTGTGAGCGAACAAAATGACTTGCAGGTAGAATTGAGTGCCAAAAAACAGCGACGTTGTTCATGTCTGATACTGGAAAAGTAACACCTAAAAATGCAAAACTGGGTGCCGTGTAAGCGCCTGAGATACTCATTGCTTTGACAATATTATTGGTACCATACCCAATAGCAGTGCCAATACTAATACAAGCCAGTGTCATTGCTCCCATTGTAATGAGAAAACTTAAAATGCTCGCATCAAAAGGAAATTGTAATACCCCGAACAAGAAATAGAAAAGTACACAACCCAAAGTCATTCCAATCAAGAAATAAACGCCAACAAATGAAAGAATGTTTTGAGGTGTTTGGCTATCAAACCATTCACGTAAATCATTGTTATTATTGCGAACCGATTCGTTTTTCATCGCCCAAATCATCCCAACAATAACCGCCATTTGCCATATTGCAGGAAGAATTGCGGAGACTAAGAATTGATTATAATTGCTACCAATGTTAAATAGAGCCGTCACTTGAACTTTAATTGGCACTGCAGAGTTAATTGCTTGAGTCCATGTTGATTGCTTTGTACTCAGCGCCTTTATTGTTGCCAGTTTTGCTTGGATCGTCATGTCTGTTTGCATCAAAGCAGAGTTAATTTGCTTTGCGATTAAGATAAACTGTCCATTATAAAAGCCTGAAATTTGAGGGCTCTTACCCAGCATGACGTTACGCTCAAAATCATGAGGGATAACGATATAGCCATAGTTATCCCCTTCTTTTAATGCGCTATTGGCGATATCCACATTCGGTTGAATCGAGCGAACAGCAAGGGTTGGCGTCGCATCGTAATCTCTAATGATCATTCTGGATAAGCTTGATTGATCAAGATCCACCACATCTAAGGGCAATTCACGAACCACAGATGATGAAAATATCCACCAAATCATCAAGGACAGTACTAATGGAAGGCCAAAAGTAACCGCAATTAACCATGGATTAGAATAATAAGAACGCCAAAATGCTTTCATAAATCACACTTAATCTAATTTCACAATGGCACTCATGCCAACTCGTAGATTTGGTATATCAGACACTGGGTGTGCTTCAATCTCAAAGGTTTTCAGATCAAAGCCTTGACTGTTATCGGTTGCTCTCCATGTAGCATAATCACCCATGACAGCAATATGCGTGATCTTAAATGGAACCGTTTGATCCAGTGCTGGAAGATAGACGTCAATCTGTTGATCTTTTTTATAGTTTTTAAGCTTATCCTCACGAACATGGAAAACGGCCCATGCTTGTTTAATGTCTATAACACTAACAACAGGAAAGCCTTGAGGTGCAATTTCACCTTCATTGAGTAAAACTTGAGTTACCTCTCCTGTATACCAACTGCTGATCTTGGTATCTGCTACATAAGCCTCTACTTCTGCGACTGAACCCATTGCCATTTTTACTTTTTCGTTGGCTGCTCGTTTTGTTTCTGTTCGAGCGCCCTCTTTGGCCATTTGGTACATTTGGTAAGCTGCACTTTCGGTGTATTTTGCCGCTTGCCATTGAGTGTAAGTCTCATCTTTTTTCTGCTCTGATACGACACCATCGTTATAGAGGTTATTAACACGAGTGTAGGTTTTTTCTAGCAGTTTATTGGCTGCTTTTGCTTTTTGCCATTGATCTTTCGCAGCTGCAACTTGTTGAGTTCTTGCTCCTTGTTCTGCTTCTTCTGCTAGAGCACTGGCTGCCGCTTCCCCGGCTTTTGCTTGTGCTAATTTTGCATCTATTTCTGGGCTGTATAAGGAAAAAATAGCTTGGCCTTTCTCTATCATGTCGCCTTTTTTAACATACAAATTCTCGATTCGACCAGGAACTTTAGAGGAAATATTGTATTGCTCCGCTTCTATTTGACCTTGCAGTAATTCAGGTCGAGGCTGATACGCGGCCCAAAAGCTGTAACCAACCCAACTAACTACACCTACAACGGCAAGAGAACCGATGGTTTTCTTTAATTGACTCATGCTATTTTCCTTCTCTTGCTTGAAGTTGATATTGTACAAATGTGTCTGTTCCATCGCTTAAAGCAAGTAACTTCACTAATGAAATCATGTAATTAAATGATGCTAATGAACGTTGCGTTTTAATACTTGCCAAATACAACTCCGCATCCACCACATCAAGTGAAGTCGATAGACCTTGTTTAAACCCTTTTTCTCTGAGTAATATATTTTCTTGTGCAAGCGCGATACTTGATGCTAAACCATAATATTCATCTATCGCTTGTAATGCTTCTCGGTATGTTTTTTCAACCAACAATGAAAGATCTTCTTTCGCCTGTTTTTTAAGATACTGTACTTGTTGAACTGCACTATGCGCCGCGGCAACTTTTTCTGAGCGCCCTTTATTATCTAATAGTGGAACATTAACACCGACACCGACCATCCAATCTGGTGCTATTTCAGCAGATAAGCTGTCACCTTCATACAGATTATAGTTACCATATAAATAAACTTCAGGATAATAGCTGCCTTTCTCCGCTTTTATTAAACTGCTCGCTTGCTTCTCTTTGGCATCTAAAAGGTCTAAACCTGGGTAAGTGGCTAATGTATTATCAATAAAAGCGGTCATTTCAGGTAATTTTTGATTGATAAACAACGGTGTTTCTGGCGTGATGTTTTCATTCATTTGCAACATGCTTCTTAATGCAGCACTGGCAATATCTGAATTTTGTTGAGCTTTACGAAGGTCCACTTTTGCTTTGTCGTATGCAGCATCAGCTTGTAGACGCTCTACTTTCGCAATTTGTCCCTGTTGTTGGAGTTTAACCGCATTATCTCTGTGTTTTGCTAAGCCTTGCTCTACTTCGCTATAGGTTTTAACGACTTCATTAGCGAGAACGACACTAAAATAGTACTTAGCTAAATCTTCATAAGAGGCTTGTTGTTTCATTTTTAGCTGACTGCGTGCTTCGTCTGTTTTTCCTTCCGCTGCACTTTCAGCTGCAGAGATACGGCCACCAGTGAAGATTGGCCAAATCGCACGAATAGAACTAGTAAAAATATCACGTTCTGAAAGAGTTGATGTAATATTCGGTAATGGAATGGGTAAAACTGGTAATGATACCCCTGTACTCTCAATAATTTGCTTTGAGGAAACCGTTACATCATCATCTAAATAAGTATAGTTAGCACTTAAGGTAATAGAAGGAAGATTAAGGTCAGAAGTGCCTGAGGCCAATGATTCCTGACGCTGAACATTCGCGCGCTCTGCAGCGATACCGTTATGATTGTTGAGTACATTTTTCCATGCGCTATCAAAATCTACTGACTTAGCAGAAACAGACAAAGAAAGCAGCGTTGTTAATAATACAGATAGTCGTGAAATTTTAAGCATAACCCCTCCAGTAATCTAGAGTATATACTCTAACTGGTTCCATGTGCAAAAAAAAAGCTTACCGTTGTGGGTAAGCTTTTAATTATAGTAGATAATTTTATTTTGTCATGCGGATCAAAGATAGACCAATAAGCCATTCTAGATCTTTACGGCTTTCTTCACCGTATAAGTCTTCAACCATGCCATATAAACGATCGATACCATTGCGAGCAAATTCGTGTGCATTTGCAGAAGTAACGATATGGTGGAATAAAAGACGTAAGATAGCTCGGAATTGCTCGTCTTCTAAAGATGAAATCCAGCTATCGATAAATGCTTGCTTATCACCTTGCATTTCTAAACGTTCTGCAAATAAGCGGAAAATACGGCCGTCTAATGCAGCTGTAAAATCAGTTTTCTTTGGAAAGTGATGACTGATCCCTGTTCTTGACACACCAGTTTGTTGGCTTAGTGTCGTATATGACATCTTGTCATAGCCTAAGCGTAATAGTTGATCAATAACCGCATCCATAATTTTCTGGATGGTGATTTCAGTATCTTCTTTACTTCTTTTTGGCATAATAAAACTCTTCTAATGTGGTTAGTCCATTAAGAAATCAATCGTAAAAATTAACGAAATTAACATTAGGTTAATTTATAAGATTCAACTCCATTTGTATAATATTTTTATGATATTTCACACGATAAACGTAGTATAGCACTCTGGCCGTCACAGCACTCTCAAAATTAAGAATCGCGATTGTAACGAAATGTCAGTTGCTGTTTAAATGTGACTTAACAGCATTCTGCGTTATACAGTATGGAAATACAATATTTTACGCCTAATTCTGACAAAGAATTGTCATAAAGGTTCATTTTTTGGGATTTTCGTCTCAAGTGTCGATACTGATACATAAATGATATGCAATTGTTATCTTTGCGTTTCTTCTTTACGTTCATTTTCCGAGAGGGTTTTCTTAACCATGGAAACATAGTATAACGTCTGTATATTTATTGTGGAGATAAAATAATGACTACTGAAGTAGAACAAAATGTACCATGCGATGCTTGTGGATGTAGTGCTGAGATGGGCTTTGTGATTAAAGAAGGTGATGATGTTGCAGAAGTAAGCATCTTCGCTAACAATAAAGCGCAATTAGAAGCGGAATTTGCTAATTACTTATCTTTAGCAAAAGAAGTATGTGATGAAGTTGAGTACAGTATTGAACTGACTAACGATGAGAAAGAACTTCACGCTCGCTTGAAATTCTCTTGTAGTGCAGAAAAACTGATTTACGAACTAAAGACTCGCTCTCTTAGAAAATAATCGATTATATTGTAGATAATAAAGAAAAAAGGCCCTCACGTTGAGAGCCTTTTTATTAATATCTTGGTACTAAGCAGGTTGGATATTGCTTGCTTGAGGGCCTTTAGGGCCTTGCTCAACATCAAAAGTTACTGCTTGGCCTTCTTTCAACGTTTTGAAACCGTCTGATTGAATTGCACTGAAATGAGCGAACACATCAGGTCCGTTCTCTTGAGCGATAAAACCAAAACCTTTCTCTTCGTTAAACCATTTTACAGTACCAGTCGCTTTAGACATTACGTCTCCTTACCTTTAATTAAATTTTTCACTTCGGCACTTAGATACCGAATTTCACTATATCAAATGTGTTTTCATAATAAAAACGTAAAAACAGGACTCATATCACTGTTCTAAATTAAACTTATTTAAGATGTGGTCGATACAGTGTCAAGCCATTACTACAAAGTTATTTATCTATGCCTAAAACTACTATTGCTCTCTTTACTCTTATCTTTACGGCCTTGGTCCCTTTTTCAGCTCCAGCTGAAATGTTAAATAAACATCGACTCATTAATCATATAGATAGCTATGGAAATATCAGCTTACGTAATACTAATTACACTGAACTCCCTGATAATTTAGAGCTCAAAGGTGATGTGAACCTTGCGAATAGTAAAATAAAAAAACTGCCTAAAGGTTTGGTAGTTAATGGTGATCTAAACTTAGCAAATACCGTAATTAAGAACATTCCTAAAGGCACTCAAGTAAAGGGCTACTTGAATTTAGCTGGAACCACTCAACTTAAACGCTATACCAGAGGCATTAAAGTCGCAGGCTTTATTAATTTTGCAGGGTCAGGACTCACTGAACTCCCTCCGCGTTTAAAAGTAAACGGCGATCTAAGTGTAATACGAACACCATTAAAAACATTACCAAGACAACTTGTAGTGAAAGGCAATCTATTCCTTGGCCACTCACAAATTACGTCACTTCCTGATGATCTCGTGGTTAATGGTAATATTTATTTGGGTGGCAGACCTATTACGGTTTTTCCTGAAAGCATAAAAGTAGATGGTTATATTTTTAAGTAGTATTACAATAGCCAGATATTTCTTCTCTAGGCTTAATCATGTTAGATAATCTACATCAAATGGTAATCTTTGCGATGGTAGCAAATGAGTTAAACTTTACTCGTGCTGCTGAAAAACTTGGTATATCCAAATCGCACGTATCTAAACAAATTAAAGCGCTAGAAACTCGTTTAGATTGCCAACTTGTTCAACGTAATAACCGCTCGGTCTCTATTACGGAGCTTGGTCATCAGTATGCTGAGTACTGTCAAAAGCTGGTAGATACTGCTTATGAAGCTGATGCCCTATTAGATGCTCATCATGGGCGTATTTCTGGCGTATTTAAAGTTGGTATCGCTCAGTCTTTTGGTAATAGTCACATTATTCATGCATTAGCTGAATTCCAGGCACATTTTCCAGATGTAGAATTGGAAGTTAGTTTATTTGATCATAAACCTAAATTACTTGAAGACGGTTTAGATTGCTGGATAGCAATTCATGATGATATTCCTGAAGGCATGGTGGCTAGGAAAATTGCAGATTGTCGCTTTATTGTTGCAGCCTCTCCAAGCTACATTAAAGAGAATGGTTTACCGTTGCGTCCAGCTGAATTAGCACGGCATAAATGCATTACTTATCATAGTAGTGAGCGACGTTTTAATGAGTGGGAATTTACTCGCGATGGTGTTCATCAAGTGGTTAAAGTACAAAGTATTTTTAAGATAGATAACGCTTCTGCTATTTTAGATGCAACTAAAGCGGGGGCTGGCATTGCGTATTTAGCTAGCTATTTACTTGAAGATGAATTTGAAAATGGTAGTTTGATTCAAATATTAAATGAGTGGCAAGCCGATATGGAGCTACCCATTTATGCGGTTTATCCTCGACGCCAACATTTGCCACCAAAAGTGCGTACCTTCATTGACTTTTTATCCCAACAAGTGGGTAATCCTCCTCATTGGGATAAAAAGCTTTTTAATTGAACCCCTTACTTATCCTGCGTTCTTAACTGGATTTGCGTAAAGCGCACGTAAAAATGGCTGCTCTTCTGCTGTTAAGTGTGACAATTTTTCTTCTAGTTCACGTTTAACTTCAGAAGTGACTTCTTCTGATTCACTGTTGGCAGCGGCGTAATTCATTGGGAATAAACGATAGCCTTGGGTAATTTCTTTGTCCATGACTGCTGCCAGTTCATCAGCCGTTTCTGGCGCCGAGGTGACAACGCCACCAAAGTGAATATGTATGCGTTTCTTATTACCGATAATCCCTTTGATGATGCTATCAATATCTTCAAACTCCCCTTTTTCGTAAGAGCCTAAGGTAGCCACTGCATTTAATTCTTTGGCTTTTTGAATATCTAACGGGTCATTTTCATAAGAGATAGAAACAGGAACAATTTTCAAATCATTCATATAATCAGAAAAAGCTTCTTTGCGCTTGCGCCCTTCTACATGAAACATTTTTAAAATAGCAGGATCAGTAAAATCGTTACCGTCTTTTGCTCGCCCTTCTTTTTGAGCAATCCAAATAGAGTTATTGGTTTCCAAAGAGTGCTTGATATATGAAGATAGTTCACCTAACGCTTTTAGCATTTGACGTGGTGCTTTTGCTGAACGTTTAACAATAAAACTTTTGTTAAGTTTCATCAGCTCAGTACTGCACGCTTTCTTTAATAAGTTATCACCAATGGCAATTCTTACGGTTTGCATATGATTATTATATAGCACCCAATTCATCAACGCTGGGTCCATGGCGATATCACGGTGATTAGACACAAACAAATACGCTTGTTTTGGGTCTAATTTATCTAATCCAGAGTACGTAATGCCATCGGTGGTTTTTTTGACCGTTTTATTTAAGTAGGTTGCTACATTTAACTGAACGTCTTCTACTGTTGTTATTTTAGACAGTGATTTACGTAGTTTGTAACGCAGTAACGGTGCTAATAACCAAAATAAAAACTTAGAAGCAGACGGAAACTTATAGTGAAGAATCGCTGTAATGAATTCATCATCAGAAATTAATCGCTCAATAGCGGCAGGAACTTCATCATCATTGTAAGGGCGAATTTCTTGATAGATATCTTGTGTGGTCATGTTTGGACTTCTGGTTACCAAAAAAGGAAGTAGCGCGTATTCTACTTGATTTTATTCCAGTTGTACGTGATCAATTAAAGAGGTCGTACCATTGGTCATAAAATATCGCCGTAATTGATGAGAATCCGTTGATTTTTAGATAAAAACCAGTAGAGTTACGGGCTTCAAATCAGAGGTAGCTATGAAAAACGCAATTACGTTTCAGTCAGGAACACATTCACACCTTCTTTATACGGCAAGAAAAAAGAAGAATCATTATGAGTTGATTTCCGTGCAAACTGGAGCCGTACTTATTCGCCTTGGTAAATGGGAATATCTAGTGTTGCCTGGTGAATTGTTTTGGATACCTTTTGATGCTCTATCATCAATGACGATTGTTCCTAACTCTACATTATCTACATTAATGTTCTCAATTCGCACACGTGAAGCGCTACCTACTCAAGGTGGCTATATCACCTCAACACCTCTACTTTCAGCGGGTTTTGATAAACTTCAAGCAATAGCGATGACTGAAAATGCCAAACAGCATTTATTGTACGTAATGCAAGATGAGTTATTAGAAGCGTCACCTCATACGGATCTATCTCCAGAATCACAGCATATCAATACTTACTTATCTCAATTATCTGAAAATAAAGAGATAAAGCATAGCCAGGTTTCTCCTGATATGATGATGACATTGAAAGTAAGAGAAGCGGATAAAATGCGTAAATCAGGTGCTAAGAATAGTATGATTGCAGAGCGCTATTTTTCAGGAAATATTGCGTTACTAGAGCAAGCTTACACTTTATTGGATTAACGCATTATACGAACCGAGCTTAGTTCTATTGAAATGGAATTTCCAGCTGCATGAACAGTTGGTCATCAGCGCGATCATGCCAACGGTAATCAATTCGAAAACGGGTATTCTTGCCCTTTTCTTCTCCACCAAAGGCTAAGCTTAATTGTAGTCCATGGCTTTCCAACCATTCACCATAAGAATCAAATTCTTCAATTTTTTTATCGTAATACTCTTCGGGTTGCCATACGGTAAAGCCTACCGCACTATCACTAAGGTAACCGGTTAGTAAAGGATCATCCCCTGTACTGTAAGCCCATTTATCCCAAAATCCTTCTTCCATAACGTCTGACTTTATGTTTTCTGTTATTTCTGTTAACTGATAAATAAACTGATTCACCTCAAATAAAGGAATAAGACATTTTGAGTTTGATGAATAAATTTGACGAGAGTAGTTATCATAGCTTTCTTGTAGACAAGTCGAGTTATCCTTGGCAATTAAATCCATGGACATAGTTGTTGTTAATAAACTGATTATAGCGACTTGTTTCTTCATCATGACTACTCGTATAAATGGTGTGCCTTTATGTAAAGTTGGACACCTTGTGTTGTTAAGTGAGTAATGTCCTCACCTTTTTTTATTGCGTTTCGTATATCAGTACTTCTGACAGGAAGTGTTTCAGGGCAAGCCATTACATTCCAGCGTTTTACTATCTCATCGGCATTTGAAAACTTGTCAAACTTAAGTAAGTTGTCTGGTCCGATGATAAAGGTTATATCGGCCTCTTTATTCAATTCTTGAAGCTTTTTTAATAAAGAAAAAGTAGTCACGCTTTGCTCTGGAACATACAGTTCTTTTTCAATCAGCGATATTTCAACCTTGTTAAGGGATAAGTCGTTAATAAAAGCAGAGACCATCTCTATTCTGTCTTCATAAGAAAGCATTTTTTTCCCCCAGGCATGTGAAATGCTAGGAACTAATAACACTTTATCATAGTGAGTTAAACGCTCAATGACACTTTTGTGGCCTAATGATGGTGGGTTAAATGCGCTACCAAATACAGCAATATTCATGACTTTTCTCTTATTAACGGCATTATTAGTTAGCATAAGTGAAAATTTTGTCGATGGCTATCCTATAACACTATTAGGCTGTTATTAATTGTGTAAATTCAGTATGATTATTAAATTAACTGCCAACTGTCTCAATAGAGTAAAGGAATGAGAATGCAACAACTGATTGTTGAAGAAATGAAAGTTAAACCATCAATTGATCCGGTTAATGAAATTAAAACACGCGTCAATTTTATTAAGGCTACCTTACTCAAGGCTCACTGTACCTCTTTAATCCTTGGTATTAGTGGCGGTGTTGATTCAACAACATGTGGCCGATTGGCTCAGATAGCGATTAATGAGCTGAATGATGAGTATGATACTCAAAAGTATCAGTTTATTGCAGTTCGCTTGCCATATGGTATCCAAAAAGATGAAGATGAAGCACAAATGGCCTTGTCTTTTATTCAGCCTTCTCATTCTATTAGCATTAACATTAAAGAAGGTGTTGATGGTTTGCATAAGGCGTCTCACATTGGCCTTGAGCATACAGGTTTACTGCCTTCTGACTCTGCAAAAATTGATTTTGTTAAGGGCAATGTAAAAGCGCGTGCACGCATGATTGCACAGTATGAAGTTGCTGGTTATGTTGGTGGATTAGTTTTAGGTACTGACCATTCGGCAGAGAATATTACTGGTTTTTATACGAAGTTTGGTGACGGCGCTTGCGATCTAGCCCCATTATTTGGTTTAAATAAACGCCAAGTGAGAAAAATAGCTGAAATACTAGGCGCACCTGAGCAGTTAGTTAAAAAAGTACCCACTGCAGATCTTGAAGAACTCGCACCACAAAAAGCGGATGAAGATGCTCTTTCTGTTACTTATGACCAGATTGATGACTTCTTAGAAGGGAACAAAATAGATGCTGAAGCGGAAGCTAAATTAATAAAAATTTATAAACTGTCTCAGCATAAACGTCAACCAATCCCTACTATTTACGATTAATCTATAGCAGGTAACGCAACTAAATTATTGACCAAGGCTTCTTTTGAGGCTTTGGTCATTTTTTTTATGCGGTATTCGTACTTTAACGCTTGGGATTTTGATTCAACATTGTGTGACCATACTAATGTTAAAGGTCCTTTTCCGCGTAAGTACTTAGCGCCCTTTCCTGCTTTGTGCATTTCAAAGCGCCGAGATAAATTATTAGTAATACCACAATACAAACTATTTGTTTGCGTTCTTATTAGATAGAGTGTCCAATTAGATTTAATTTCTGTCATGCAATTATGAGAGAACTTCGTTTACTAATTGTTTTAACTCATCAAGTTCGGTGCGTAATTGGGATACTTCAGTTTCTAGCTGTTCAATACGTTTATTATCTTCTGAGCTGTGTGTGTGAGTATTTTGACTCTGCTCTATAGTGACGGTGTCACTAATGTTGCCACAGAACAAATGTCCATATCGAGCTTCGCGCTTTCCTGGTTCTTTCGATAATTTAACAACTTTAGGGGCGTTCTCATCTGCCGCTAATTTATTTAATACGGCTTCTACTTGTGCCACATTTTCAAATTCGCATAAACGTTGGGTACGAGTTCTTAGCTCGCCAGGTGTTTGTGGCCCACGCAGAAACAAAACGCATAATATGGCAATTTCTTGTTTTGACAGTTTAAGGCTACCAAACTCTGTATTACAAAATCGATGTTGATACTTTGCCACTCTTGAGTTACCACGAGTTTCATCAGTCACGATACGATCGTTAATTAATGTATTTAATGCATCTAAAACATCAGATTCACTCATTGATGTGACAGGGTCACGGTTGCTCTTTTGGTTACATGCCGTGGTTAATGAATTGAGTGTTAGTGGATAGTGTTCTGGTGTTGTGATTTCTTTTTCAATTAAACAACCAATAATGCGGATTTCTGTTTGGGTTATTGTTCTCATTATTTGTAATCCTTTTACTATAATCGATACTATACACAATAAAAATGTGAGCTATATTACTAAATACTGATGTTGATAATGTAATTAGTGATCCCTCAGTCTTCTATCCATGATAATATTCTTTCGTTAGTTTAATATCAATTGGAGAAACCTGTATGGGCCTTTTTAGTAGTCGGTCTACCGCAGCATCATTATCTATTATTGCCAAAGGCTGTCGTGTAACAGGTAATATTGAATCAGATCAAAGCATTCAAATTGACGGCTTTGTTAGTGGGAATATCTTTACAGAAGCGGAAGTAATTGTAACGCCGACTGGTAGAGTTCAAGGTGACATAAACGCTGGATTAGTACTTATTAATGGTCTAGTTGAAGGTACTTGCCAAGGTGGTGAAGTAAGTATCCAGCCAAAAGGAAAGTTCAAAGGCACAATGCAAACTCAGCATTTGACTATTGAAAAAGGTGGCTTACTTATTGGTGAAAACCGTGAAGTTGTTGAGTCAGAAAAAGTAACTCTTATCTCTAAAAATGAAACAGCAGACATTGAAGAGAAAAAAGCGGTTTAATTTATCGGTTAAATGTTTTTTTTAGCACTGTATTGATCTTGTTATTGTTTTCAATGTTGCATTTATGATTTAATCAAGAAAGTGGCTATTACATATTATAGGAAATAAAAATGAATAACGTTTTTGAAATCATCAACCAAGCACGTCGTAAAAATAAACTAAAGCGTGAGCTACAAGATAACCAAAAGAAAATTCGTGATAACCAAAAGCGTGTGACTCTTTTAGAAAATATGCTGGATTATATTCACCCTACAATGTCTACAGACGAAATCATTGCAGTTGTTCAAAATATGAAAGCTGATTATGAAGATCGTGTTGATGATCACATCATCAAAAGTGCTGAGATCTCTAAATCACGTCGTGATATCAGCCGTAAGATCCGTGAGCTGACAGAAGCGGATAAGAAAGCAAATAAATAAGTTTAAATAAAATGGAGACTATCGTGTCTCCATTTTTTTGTCTTATTTATCGCATTTTCATTTATTTGTTTAGTGTTTCAGCCAATGCCTCTGCGGTAACATCTTCAACAGCAAGAAACATAGATTTAATCTCCCCTGTTGTACTTCGCATTGGGTTTAATGTGACATTCTGATACATAAAGTGACTTTGTTGAGTTATCGGTCGAACATTACGACAGTGAAATAAATAAGGCCTTTGTCGCCAAATAACAAAACTTCGTGTACCCAGTTCAAAAACTGGCTTTGACTTTGCTTTAAACCAAGAGCTATCTATCTCTGGGAATATTTCAAATAATGACTTTCCCATTACATCATGGGCTTGTTTGCCACTATGGTGTGTCATAAAGCCATTCCAAAGATGAACATTGAATTCTTTATCAACTACGATTAAGCCAAGGTCAACATTTTGTACCATGTCAACCATCCAGTGAAATTGTTCAAACTCAGCAGGAATACCATTCATTATTCATCATCCAGTAAGTAAGCTAGTTTATTATCTAATATAGGTAATGACTCATCGACAATCATTAAAAGTAAATCGCACTTAATGTTTGTATTATCAATACTGTAACTTACCTCAAATGCCATAATACGATTGAACGACCCTTTGGTTGATTCAATAACACTGTTCACCGAAACATGTTGACCAAGAAGAACTGGGGCGCTTTGAAAGAATCTAACCTCTGCTTGCTCACCAATTCCTTTTAAGAATGCCCCTACTAAAATATTAGACACATCCATCAATAACTCTAGTTCTAAGCTATTCTCTGTTACTTCGGGGTAATCCATTAATTTAGTTAGATCTGTTACGCTTGAATCGCTTAACAGTACCAAGGCTTCTCCTGCAATCCCTTCACCACTAAATCCTTGACATACTCCTGACATATTTTCATTGCTGGCTAAATGACGAAGTGTCATCTGAAGTTCGCTCATCTCAAATAAATTCACGTTTGGCAAAGGCATATGAACAAAAACATCGAAATGACGAGCCAAAGAATCAGCTGCTCGGCCAATTGCAACATTAGCGACTTCTAAATATATATCACGGCGACGAAGTTGAATAGACGTTACTGGTTGTGGCGAATACGTCGCTTGAACTTCAGGTTTAATGCTAATTGAACCTAGTGTGGAAATTAATGTAGGCTTATCAACAGGTTTTTTTATAAATGCTTTAGCACCAAGTTCTGCTACTTTTTGTTGCGCCTTTGGTTGAATATCACCTGAAACAACAACAACTTGAGTTGTTATCCTGCGTGCTCTCATTTCTTCTAATGTGCCATAGCCATCCAACTCAGGCATGGTAAGGTCAAGAAATAAAAGATCGTATGACTGAGCTTCAAGCTTAGCAATGGCATCCCAACCGTGTTGAGCAAATTCAATATTTGCTCCCCATGAAGAAGGTATCACTCGTGCTAATTGTTTACGAGCAAGTGCTGAATCATCGCAAATTAAGATGGAAATCGCCATCTATAAACCCTTTTTTTTAATAAAACTATCATTACTATATCAAGGAATGATTATTATAGATACGGTATAGCATAATTCAAAAACAAAAAAAAGGAGCCTAAGCTCCTTCTTTTCAATGACTAGCAGAGGATTTAGTTAAACCGTACCAGAATGTCTATTTAATAATTGTTGCGAGATTTTACGATCTTTAATTTTAAACCATAGGTATGTTGCTACGATTGAAAAGAATAGATAAGAAACAGCAAAAATAAATGGCGAAGTAATTAATTCTGCATCCACAGCCATCATAACTCCTACGATAGTTACCGCCATTTTTGAAAATAGACCAAGCAGTAACAGTACTAAAGCCAGTTGTGGGTATTTTGTGGTTCTAAATGCAAACCAGTGACAAGTGCCAACCGCAAGTGTCGCAATACTTAAGCCTAGGATAAATGAATGAAAATGCTCAGCAGCTGCAACACCGCCTATAGTAGAGAGTAAGAAGATAAATAATAGTTTCATAAACACCTCGAAGATAAATTGAGAGCATCCCTTCAATTTTGAAATCTTTGTTTACGTAGTATTTTATCGCTTTTTATTGGAAATTCAACTAGGGGAAAAATGGAGGTTGTTGCGTAATTGTTGCATGATCTCATTAGAATTTAGCCTTTAAAGAGTAAATGCTGAACTGCAGTAATATAGTCTTATATATGAAGCGCAATTTGTTACTTAATGGTTAAATTAAACGTTAAAATAAAAATAGAAATAAATGAATTTTTTGAAGTAAAGCAAAAAAAAAGCACTCAATCACTTGAGTGCTTTTTATCATGAAAGAATAGAAGCTATATTATGCTTGAGAAGCCGCTACATAGTTTTCTAACTCTTCAACTTGTACTGTTGTGATGTAGTTTCCATCTAAGTAAAATGCAACGCTATCATCTGTCTTCTCACCACGCAGCACTTGTTGAGTACCATCTAGTAGTGCAACGTGCATCTCTAATGTGTTTTCATCGATTTGATTAAACGAAGCATTTTTCACATTGTTATTTACTTGAAGTGGTGCAATTGGTGCTTTGGTCATTGATGAATCAATTTTATCATTTACTTTAAAAACAGCACCACCAACATTGGTATCTACTACTGCTGGGCTTTTACCTGTAATGATGTTTTTACCAGTCCAAAATTCAATTGAGTTAAATACAAATAGATCGGCAAATGCAGCAACACCATATACAGGCGCTAATAGGATATAAAGCCCAGCACGACCATAACGGTTATCTACTGCTTTTAAGTTACCAAATGCAACAAGTTTTGATACACCCATTTGACCCATACAACCTGTAAGTGTTGTGATGCCTAGAGTAACTGCCACTGCGATTTTAATTTTTTTGAAGTTCATATTTTCTCATATTATTGGTTATGTTTTAACGCGGCAGATATTATCAAGCAATTAATTGTAAAAATAGATGTTAGATCATAAATTTACATAAACCTGACAATTTAATGCCGATCGCGTCATTGTTTTGACAGTGTCAAATATGGAATATTAGATTGAAAAAACATGGTGTAATTTTCATACAAACTATTCCAATAAACACAAAGTGCTGATAAACTCCGCGCTCATTAACGTGATGTAAGTCATGTTTACATGAGTACAATCAAAAAAAACATACATTAAACTGTAATAAACTTTCAACTCACTGAGATTGCGATGAAAAATATCGATAAAGCAATGCGTATCCTGCTTGCAGGCTTCTGTATTAACCTATGTTTGGGAATTCTTTACGCATGGAGCGTATTTAACAAGGCTCTTGTTACTGATATGGGCTGGACGGCATCACAAGCCTCTCAACCTTATGCAACTGCAACAATCACTTTTTCTATCTGTCTTCTTGTTGCTGGTATTCTTCAAGATCGCATGGGCCCACGCTTAATTTTGATCTTCGGTACAATCTTAGTTGGCCTAGGTATGATCGCATCAAGTTTTGCTGACACTGTTTTTATGCTTAACTTAACGTTTGGTGTGATGACTGGTGCTGGTATTGGTTTTGGTTACGCTTGTCTTGCGCCTTCTGCTATGAAGTGGTTCCATCCTTCTAAGAAAGGTATGGTTAATGGCTTAATCGCTGCTGGTTTTGGCCTTGCTGCTATTTACTTAGCGCCTGTTACTTCAGCATTAATTTCAATGTATGGTATTCAAACAAGTTTCTTAGTTCTTGGTGTTGCGATTCTTATTATTGCTGTTCCATTAGCAACAACAATCAATAACCCACCAGAAGGTTACCAACCTGAAGAGCCAAAAGTAAAAGCAGGTAAAACTGCGGTTACAACACGTAAACCAATGGATTTAAACTGGAAAGCAATGCTTAAAACACCTCAGTTTTATTCTTTATGGATTATGTATGCATTTGCCGCGTCTGCAGGTCTTATGATCATTGGTAACATTACTACTATCGCAAGTATGCAAGCAAATCTTCCTAACGCGGTTTATTTAGCGTCACTTCTTGCTATCTTCAACTCAGGTGGTCGTGTGGCTGCTGGTATGCTGTCAGATAAAATTGGTGGTGTTAAAACGCTACTTATTGCATTTGTTCTTCAAGGTGCAAACATGGCATTATTTGGCATGTACGACAGTGAAGTGATGCTAATTATTGGTACTGCAGTTGCCGCTGTTGGTTATGGTACGCTTCTCGCTGTATTCCCATCACTTACTGCTGAATTCTACGGTCTTAAAAACTATGGTACCAATTACGGTGTGCTTTACACGTCATGGGGTATTGGTGGTGCTATCGGTGCAGCAGTTGTAGGTTATTCTATGACACAAGGTGGTGATTATGCTCTGGCTTACACTATTTCTGCAGTAATGGTTGGTGTTGCTATTGTTCTAGCATTAATTACTAAACCAATTACAGAAGAAAAAGCACAACAGCTAAGCCCTGCTACTGTTTAAAATTCTTAGTTAAATCAAGCCCGTTTATCGAAAGGTAAACGGGCTTTTTTTGTTTTTTTCCGCATTTATTATTACAATAAAACTTATCTCTTTATTTCATGGATACCGTTATGTTTTTCAAACGCCCATTATTTCTCATTTTGGTCATTATTTTTTCTGGTTGTGCGACATACGCAACGTACAATTACGATCAGCTGTTTGGAAAGTCACAAGTACAACAAAGGGTCTATGACTATCAATCTCCTGAAGGTATTGACTATTTAACAGATATCAAACCAATCATAGATAACCGATGTGTTGTTTGCCACGCATGTTACGATGCACCTTGTCAGCTAAAAATGTCGTCAGCTGAAGGGATCGACCGTGGTGCGCATAAATCGCTTATCTATCAAGGAACGCGTCTCGTAGCTGCCAACCCTACTCGCCTTTTTGAAGATGCTCAAACAACTCAAGAATGGCGTGATATTGGCTTTACTCCCATTTTAAATGAACGTGAGCAAAGTAGTATTGCTAATACTGAAGCGGGTGTGATGGCTCGTATGCTTACTTTAAAACAAAATAACCCACTTGCTAAAGACGAACAACTGCAAGGTTACGATTTTTCAATTGACCGTGATCAACAATGCCCTACTATTGAAGAGATGGCTGATTATGAATCACAATACCCAACATGGGGCATGCCTTATGGGATGCCAGAGTTAAATACTCAGGAACATGATTTGTTGTATTCTTGGCTTGAGCAAGGTGCAAAAATGAGTGACATTAAGCCTTTAAGTGATCATGAGATTACCTTGGTTAATCAATGGGAATCCTTCTTTAATGGCGATTCATTAAAACAACAACTCACCAGCCGTTATTTGTACGAGCACCTGTTTCTTAATAATTTGTATTTTAATGCTGAACCATCGTATTTACGTTTTTTTAAATTAGTTCGTTCTTCGACTCCACCAGGGAAACCGCTGTCATTAATAGTGACTCGCCGACCTTATGATGACCCTAACGTTGACCGCGTTTATTATCGTCTCGTTGCTGTTCGCAGTACAATCGTTGATAAAACACACATGCCCTATTTACTTGATAAGACTCGTTATCAAAAATGGCAAGAATGGTTTGTAATTAATAGTTACACTGTAACTAAGCTCCCCAGTTATTCAACCGAAATTGCTGCGAATCCGCTTGTTACTTTTGTCGATTTACCTGTTGATTCTCGTTATCGTTACCTATTAGATGAGGCACAAGATACAATCCAAGGCTTTATAAAAGGTCCAGTTTGTCGTGGCCAGTTAGCTTTGAATGTAATTAATGACCATTTTTGGGTCTTTTTTGTTGATCCTGGGGCTGCTAATAACCCAAATGTTGAGCAATTTTATAGAGAGCAAAAGCAAAATCTAGCTTTACCGGCAGAATTAGACAGCACTACTGTCCCAATTACGAGTTGGATTCAATATTCACGTAACCAAGCCCGTTATTTGGAGGCTAAAAATACGTACCTAAATCAGGTCTTTAAAAATGGACAGCATTTGACGCCAGAACTCGTTTGGGCGGGTGATAAAAACAATGATAATGCAGCTCTCACCATTTATCGACATTTTGATAGCGCATCGGTAATTAAAGGGCTTAATGGGCCAACACCGAAAACAGCTTGGATCATTGATTATGCTTTATTGGAACGAATTCACTATTTACTTGTTGCGGGGTTTGATGTCTATGGTAATTTTGGCCATCAATTAATGACACGTATGTACATGGACTTTTTACGAATGGAAGGTGAAAGTAATTTCTTAACACTATTACCAAAAGAGATCCGTCGAGAAGAGTGGCAAAGTTGGTATCAAAATCCATCTCCTCAATTAAGTAAATATATGCAGCGAGATGTTCAACCATTTGAGCAGCCAACAAAGATCCAGTATGTCTCGGATAATCCAAAGGCAGAGTTATTTTCATTATTACGTAAACATATCGGTGGGAATGTAACTCAACGTTACAACGTAGCGAATTCAAAATTAGCAACAAGTACATTAGTTAAATTAAGTGAAATCGATGCGATTAAAGGTGAGGGCTTACAATACTTACCGCAAATCATCACGATTAAAATTATTGCAGCATCAGATAAACGAAGTGAATTTTTCACACTACTCAATACCAGTGCGCATAAGAATATATCATCACTGTTTAATGAAGAGAAAAATAGAGCACCGGAATTAGATCGCTTTTCTCTGCTTTATGGCATTGTCGGTAGTTACCCTGCTGCATTTTTGGAAATTAACGAAACTGATGTGCCTAGTTTTGTTAAGCAACTCGCTGATATTGATACCGAAGTAGATTATATTAAACTACTGGATAACTTTGCTATTCGCCGAAGTTCAGACAAATTTTGGGCTTACAGTGACGAACTAAGCCGATGGTATCGAGATCATTACCCTGTTGAAGCTGGTTTATTAGATTATAATCGCTTTGAAAATCGTTAATTCTTAATATTAACTATTGAAAGTCCAGAGTTATGAAGCGACACTGGACTTTTTTAAAAGGAAGACTTTTTGTTAGAGTCGTTATTTATTAATTCACTGAATGCATTCAATGATGATTATAAAGCGCTTTGTCAGCATCATTATCCGACTATTCATAATCGGGGAATGTCCCCTGCGCATTTAAGTGCTGCGTTTCAGCGGCGGTTGCTGGCATTAGTAAAACAAGAATATACCGATGTCGAATGCTCAATGCACTCACACGATACTAGCCATGACCTTTATATTTATACGATTGTAATAGACAGTAAAAAAACATGGTTAATTTACCCTCAGTTTCTTAATGCAAAAACGGAAGCTAAAGATCAAATTTTTTCTGCTATTAAACAGTTAGTCAAAGAGAGTAAAATCAAACGCTCAGACCATCTTGCTATTTTGTGTGATCATTGGTACGACAGAACTCGTAGCAGCAAAACACTGTATCACTGGTGGACTGGTAATTTACCTGAGGTGGGGATAAGCTTTAATCATCAAGGGATCCATAATTTAATTCCAGAAGATAATGATGATCTCGCCATTATTATGCAAAAAAAATTTCAGCTCGCATGCATTAATCGCTCTATTTACCATCCATTAGAAACGACTAACAAGCATGCGCTACTAAAATATTTCCTTTGTTTCGCTTTGTTCGAATGTTCTACAAACTAAAAGTACTGTTAACCTAACGGTTCCTTTTTTGGATCATTATTGATGTGCTCAATATTAATAACCCCTCTACACCCTAGATTTTCAATTTGCGTCTTATGTAACTGCGTAGTTAAATAAAAACCGTATTGATAGCAAGTATCACCTGTTTGATTTTTAAATTCTTTACGATAGACAATGTTCCCCATCATCGCAGGAAAAGAACGGATCCTTAATTCACAACAGCCTTCCTGAAGCTTTCGTTCACTGGTAAAACCAAACCCTTTTTTTGATACATCCACCAGCTTAACACTTACAAATGGCATTAATCGATGTGCCCAAAAAATTTTTGCATTGACCGATTTTTTACATTCAAATCTAGGCCAACGGCGTTTCAGTAAAAATTCCACATATCACCTTGATGAAATCACTATGTGGCTATTTTCAACAAAAAAACGAGATAATTCAATCAAATTATCTCATTTTTCACTACCGTACGGCATAAACTATTATAGTTCAAAGGATAATGTACATATCTATATGAAAGGCGTATAAAAGTTGCGCCTATATCATGCTAATAATTAAAATTGGCATGATATACAAAACAGAACAATACACTGTTACTTGGTTCGCATTATTGTTAGACTTAATATACTTGTGCCAACTCTGCGGGATAACCTCGTTCTTTTGCTAATACCTCTGCTTTCTTTTCAACTTCTTCTATAGTTAGAATTAACGCTGATTTTTTCTTTTCTTGCAGATGTATTAATTGCGCTATTTCTTTAGCACATGTTATCGCAGAAGATGCTTTGACAATTTCAGCTCTAAAGTAACCATCAGATGTATAGGATATGTTTGCTGCTCTTAATGTAATGTCATCGCCAGGGATTTGTTGAGCACCATACAATGCCTTTCCGCCGGGTTTTGCTTGCGCAAATTCTGGCATAAATTGAGCTAAATAATTGATGGCCTTTTGTGTTCTATCTTTTTGTACTTTTTGATCCCAGCCTTGGGTCATTTTTTTATTAAACTCTTTAGGTAATTTAGGGTGTGCTGAAAGATGACAAGAACTAGATAAACCATTTTTAAATAGAGTGATTTCTTCTGTCATACCATGTAACTGAAAATACCCATTTGGGTATGGCGTAAATTGAGCCATACCTTGAGGTGTTCCTCGCTCTCCATGAAAAATTATTTCTGGCCACTTACCATAATTTTCGTTGCCCCAATGGGTAACGTATGCCGCTTTAAACTCAACCAATCTCTTTTTAGGCTTATTGGCAAGATCGTCGATTATGCCTGTTTTAAAACCGGCGCTGTTAATTACATAATCAAATGTATCTGAGTATACTTGACTTTCTTTTGTGTAGTTCAAAACCCAACCGCCATGATCTTCTTCATTTTTGACCACTCCATTTACTGAGCTGGCATAATTTAGGGTTACGTTGCTTTGATTGGATAATGTTAATTGTGCTGTCGCCGCCATACGAAAGACACTTAATCCATATTCTTGAACAAGCACAATTGGGTATTTTAATTGGTTCAGGTCGACTTGTTTGGAAAAACCAATTAACCAATCATCAAGTGTTTTAGGGTTATTGGTTGGAGGGTATGATGCAATTCTTTGCAGGTCTAATTTTGAATAGGTTTTAAAGTAATCAGATGCAGAGCCAAAAACTTGATTACTTTCATCATCTTCTATTAATTTAGAATAGATTTTCTGCAATAGCTTTAGGCGAGGTAATAACGCCTCAGGTTGACCTTTATCGACTTTAGGGATTGCGATAATAGTTGGCCGCTCGTTTAATGTATGAGGAAAGTAACGCACAGTCTCAATGGATTCAGTGAGTAACGTAGTACATTGTTCATCAGAGATCTCTCGGTATAAATTCCCCCCTGCATGAAGGTGACATATTGGCGGGCCATTGACTAAACTTATGCCTTCTTCAAAGACATTAATATCAACATCATACTCAGATAAATACATGGCAATGCTTGAGCCTGCTATCCCGCCACCAATGATGGCAATTCTCTTACGTGGTTGTCTTTTATCCATCTTATTTTTATTTATCCAAGGCTATTTTTTATTGACTTGTGCATTTTACTTCGCGTCACAAAAAAATAATAGGATATAACAAAAAAAAGCTTGCTATAGAGGTAATTCTTTTAAATTTCATTGTGTTAAGCGGTTATTCAAATAGTTACCCACAGAAAATGTGGATAACTGTGAGTAACTCTTATCCCCAAAGTGTTAAATTCAGAATGCGTACAAATACGCCAATAAAAAATAAACTTACGCCAATGCGATACCATTTATGCTCTTGGAGAGATAGCTCAATCCTTTTAACAAAAAGTAGACATGCTCCACCCCAATCTGCGGTTCGTTTTCCATACAGTAAAATGGCGAGCAAAAGGCAAATAATTCCTGAGCCAATAAATACATTTTCTAAAATAATAACGATAACATCCATACTGTATCCCTTTACGTCTAATTAGCATTACTATGACTTGAAACTCTTAGAAAAGTAAATTAGCCAATGGTCGTAGAGTTATTTTTCATATCTGCATGAAAGAAGTTCTTATTATGACGGGCTTTTTGTTATACTGCTCACAACTTTATTTGATAATGTGAATGTAATGGAACATCTTGAAGCCAAACTAAAAAAATTAGAAAAAAGAAACTATCGTAGCTATACCTCTATTAAAGGGGAATATGATTTCACTGACTTCACTTTATCTATTGATAATGTTCAATCTGATCCCTACGCGCCGCCGTCACGATTAAGAGCTAAACGTGCATGGTCACTTACACATCTTCAATGGCTGCAAGAAACTTCTCTTGATTACCAGCGTGCTGCAAGGGATTTTCTTGCTCGTCACTTTAGTCAATTGCTTGAGAAAGATACGACACTTTCCATTGCGCTTTCTGGCCAAACGGTTTTAGATCATACGTCGGTTATTTTTGATGATGAAGGGATTGAACTTCGTTATAACATGAACTTACCTGCTGATGGACGCGAAATTTTAGCTAAACGAGCGATTAATATTTTAACGTTCCATATGCCAAAATATATCCGTCGTACTTTATTAGCTCGCGAATTACCTATTGATGAGCTTAAAGCGCACTGTCAAGTTATCGTTGATCAAGTCGCGTTGCGTCGTCAATTATCTGAAAATAATTTAGTCGCTTTCGTTGCTAATGGCAGTATTTTACCGCGTATTGCTGGTAATAATGATCGCCCAATGAAAGACGCAATTCCATTCCAAAGCCCTGCTTCTCTTGAGGTAGAGTTATCTACACCGAATCGCGGTCTTATAAAAGGCATGGGGATCCCAAAAGGCATCACTCTGATTGTTGGTGGTGGTTTCCATGGTAAATCAACGCTATTGAATGCCTTGGAGCGCTCTATTTACGATCACATTCCTGGTGATGGTCGCGAATATATCGTTACTGAAGAGTCAACGACTAAAATTCAAGCAGAAGATGGGCGTTGTGTTCATAGTTTGAATCTTTCAAACTACATTAACCACCTTCCTATGGGGAAAGATACGACGTGCTTCTCTACTCAAGATGCATCGGGCTCTACATCACAAGCAGCGTGGCTTCAAGAGTCTTTAGAAGCTCAAGCAAAAACATTATTAATTGATGAAGATACGTCTGCCACTAACTTCATGATCCGTGATGAGCGCATGCAAGCACTTGTCAATAATGGTGCTGAGCCTATTACCCCATTAGTTGATCGCATTGGTCAGCTACGTGATGAGCTTGATGTCTCTACCATTTTAGTAATGGGTGGCTCTGGTGATTATCTTGATGTTGCTGATACGGTAATTCAAATGCATGATTACCAAGCCGTCGATGTAACTATAAAAGCAAAAGAGGTTGTGCTCTCTCATCCTACCACACGTGTTAGAGAAGGGTCAGAGCATTTACTTCCAACTCAAACTCGTCAGTTAAACCGCTCTTCTCTTCAAGCTATTTTGCACGAAGGTAAATTCCGTATTCAGGCAAGAAACAAGAATACGCTTCGTTTTGGACGTGAATTAGTTGATATTACAGCAATGTCTCAGCTGCAATCTTCAGCTCAACTTCATGCGATCGGTTGGATGTGGTTCCAGTTATCTCAAACACCAGGTTGGGAATCTAACCCTGTTGAATTTATTGCTCAGCAACTTCATGATAATTGGTATGAGTTAATGCCTAAGCATGGGGATTTAGCTAAACCTCGAGTGATTGAAGTTATGGCAACATTAAACAGAATGCGAGTTGCTGACTTCAAATAGCCAACTCAATTATAGCCTCCAATCACGGGGGCTTTTTTATATTTAATTTTTAGAATGCAACAAAAAACAAACAATTCAGTTGCATTTTAAATGCTATTCAATAGTTATCACCACGTATAAGTGAATAAATACTTTTTTTAATGAATAGTATTCCACTTTTAAAAAAAACAGTGTACTCTCCATAATAACTGAATGAATACGGAAGTTTAGTGAATAATAATGCTAAGGATTAGCTTTTTATTAACTAGTAGTAATTGAGAGATTTATGCAAAATTCAAGTGAGATACCCCAAATGAGCAAGAAGAAGAATCTTCTAATTTTTCTTATCCCATCGCTAATAGGTTTATTCCTATTTATGGCACCAATCACTTATAACGGTGATATCACAATACCTGTTGCTGTATTAGCGAAATCTATTCAGGCATTATTTGGTGACCATTTAGTAGCTATAGTTACTGGCATCGTTATGTTTATGTCTGTTATTACTATCCTTGCTAAGATCGTTAAGCCTAGCATTATCACAAATAACGACTTTTTATTTGGTTTACTTAACCCTACCCCTCTTTGGTTTGTGGTTCGCTTAATTGGCGGCACCGCTGCTGCAATGGTTTTCTTTCAAGTTGGTCCTGAAGCGATATGGGAACCAAATACTGGTGGTTTAGTTCTTAATGATCTGTTACCTGTTCTCTTCTCTGTATTTATTTTTGCGGGATTATTGCTTCCTTTATTGCTTAACTTTGGTTTATTGGAATTGTTCGGTGCTCTTTTAAGTAAAATTATGCGCCCTGTTTTCAATTTACCTGGTCGTTCTGCTATTGATTGTATGGCTTCTTGGTTAGGTGATGGTTCTGTTGGTATTCTTTTAACAAGTAAGCAATACGAAGAAAAGTTTTATACTCAACGTGAAGCTGCTGTTGTTGGTACGACGTTCTCTGCTGTGTCTATTACCTTTAGCTTAGTGGTTATTGCGCAAGTTGAATTAGAAAGCTATTTCTTACCATTTTACTTAACGGTATGTCTAGCCGGTGTTGTTGCGGCAATCATCATCCCTCGCCTGCCTCCTCTTAGCCGTAAAAAGGACCTATTTATCGATGGTTCTGAACGTGCTGTTGATGCTGAAGTTATCCCAGAAGGCTATACGACTTTTTCTTGGGGTCTTGAGCAAGCAATGAATAAGGCTTCAAAAGTAATTTCTATTCGAAGTGTGTTTGGTGAAGGCGTTAAAAACGCAGTTGATATGGTTTTTGGGGTATTACCTGTCGTTATGGCGCTTGGTACTATTGCTTTGGTGATTGCTGAATATACTTCTGTATTTTCTGTATTGGGCCAGCCTTTTATTCCTTTCTTAGAATTACTTGGTGTTCCTTACGCGGCTGAAGCATCTCAAACCATTGTTGTTGGTTTTGCTGATATGTTCATTCCATCAATCATCGCTGCGTCTATTGATAGTGAGATGACACGTTTTGTTATTGCTGCAATGTCTGTGACTCAACTTATCTACATGTCTGAAGTTGGTGCTTTACTTCTTGGTAGTAAAATCCCTGTAAATATTTTTGAATTGTTTGCTATCTTTATTCTACGTACATTAATTACGTTACCAGTGATTGCAGGCATGGCACACTTAATCTTTTAATTAAGTAGATATATAATAGATATAAAAAAGGCGACTTCTTTTTGAGGTCGCCTTTCTTTATTTAGAACTGTGTAAAGTTAATTGCTTACTTATAGAAAGCTTCAACAGTACCTTTTAATTTGATTAGCATTGGTTGGCCACGGCGATCTAATGCTTTTGGTGATGGGATTTTAACCCAACCTTCACTGATACAGTATTCTTCAACATCTGTACGTTCTTTGCCGTTAAGTTTGATACCAATATGATATTCAAAACACTCTGCTACATGATGCGGGCTGCGTGGATTACCAGAAAGGTGATCAGGTAAAGCTGGTTGAGATTTGATATCGTTCATGTTTGTTGCCTGTGAAAATAAAAAGTGCGCTATTGTAGTCAATATACTTCTAAGGCTCAATAGCTATGTCTGATTATAATCAGAACCGCAAATAACAGTATGTGATGTTATAACGTTCAAATAAAAAATGTTGCTCTCAATAAGTTTGTCATAATCTAAAATCGCTGCTTTTCGATAAAATGTTGCATTCACGCCCTTGCCCTGAATTTGGAGTACCCCACGAAAAGTAGACACTCTCTATTTTACTTATTTTCATACTCAACTGGGCTTACATAGCCTAACGCTGAGTGCCTTCTTTTACGGTTATAGAACACTTCGATGTACTCGAAGATCCCAGCTCTAGCTTCATTTATAGACTGATAATCTTCTGCATAAATCAGTTCGACTTTTAGTCGACTGAAAAACGATTCCATTACTGCATTATCCCAACAGTTACCTTTACGACTCATGCTTGG
>NZ_JARACP010000017.1 GCF_028765545.1 Aliivibrio sp. S4MY1
GTGTCGTTGATGTGCTTGGCTGTATCCACTTATGCATCTCTTAAATTATTTAATAAAGGTAATACTGCTGCCGTTGTTCATGTTGATTTTTACTGGATGTTCGCGGTTCTTATAAAGCCATAATCGCAGCTCTAAAGGGAATGCATCGTGAGTTTGAGATGCATTCATTTTTTGTCGGTAAGAGCGTTCAGCGCTTTGTGCTAATCTGACCGCAGCTCTCGCATCACAAGTTAATACTGCTCGCTGAACAGCCTCATGTATTAAAAGCATTTGGCCAAATCGCTTTGCTGAGTACAGATCCTTGTAGAGCTGCTTAACTGTTATTTTTTTATTTGTTGTTTTCATATCAATACTTACCTTGATTACTTAACTACAGGGACTCCGTAGTTATTGGCCAATGTGCTTTTCAAATTTGTAGTGACGCAGCCTTTCTTCTAAATTAAACCTAATTGTGACAATGTTTCCATTACGCATACGGTCTATGCAGCCTACGATTTTACGTGAGGTAAAGTGGTCACTTTTCTTTTCCACTTCATCGACAGCAAGCAGTAACTCAAGCAATCCGCCGCCTCGACTGGCCGAGTAAATGTTTTTGTAAGCTTGTTTAGTTGTCACTGACTTATTTGTTGTTTTCATACCCATTCCTACCCTGTGTTACCGCAAAGGCGTATCAGCACAAATCGCTGCATTTACATAAGTGTGGCGCTTGAGTTGCTTTTGGCGCTTATACGTTGCTAGTCGTTCAGATAGCGACTCGCGGCGTCTTATTTCAGTTTCTCTATGAAAAACAATGTGTGCTTTTTCAGATAAATCACACGCAACCATCGCTCCGTGTTTTGCGCGAGCCTTATCAAGAACTGCAATAAGGCCAAGAACACCTTCTGTGCGAACGGCTGCATAGAGCTCTTTGTCGCTTGTTTTTATTGATGAGTTGTTTTTCATGGTTTTACCTCCCTTTTAAAGATTGAGCTTTTACAGAGATAACCCCAAATGGATACGCGCTAATAAAAAAATTGCCATTGTTGATATAAAAGCCAAGTCCATTCCTACCAAATTTAAAAACGTATTTATTTTGGGGATCTGCTCGTTTCATTTTCTCTTGACATACCGTGCAGATCATTTGCTTTACGCGTTTGTTTTTCATTCTGATAACTCCAAATGATTAATAGAAAACGAACCGATATATCCATCCAATGAAACCGCAACTTCGCCATAAACTATTCTAGGCTTGCTAGAAATTACGCCTTCATGGAAATCCTCTCTATCAGAGACAATGCGGAAAAACTTCACTTTTGCACCGACAGGAAACGCTTTCGCTGCTTCTGCTACTGTCCAAATTTTCATGCTGCATTCCTCACTGTTTTCAACTCTAATACGAGCGATTAATTAATAATTTATAGCCTCGTCACGTGAGGCAAACGACCAGTTGCGCACATGGTAAGCGGCGCTATGGTGTAGTTTCCCAATCACATCAATGCGCAAAGAATTAAATCAATTCGCGACTCTGGAAATGACACACCACAAACTCGCCCAATCCTCTAGGTGAGCAACCGATGGCGCATGGCCATTATCTTGCATATAGGCAATCGCCATCTTTGCGATAAATTCTTGTTGCGTCATGATGCTGCACCTAAATATTTTTTGTATAATTCAGTCCAACCCGCTAACTGCGAATCAACAGGGGCGCGGTTATGATTCTGCATGTAAGCCATCGTCATTTTTACCAAGAAAGCCTCCAGACTAAGCATCATGTAACCCTCAGACGGTAGCCACCGTTATTCCACGGCTCTAAAATGGCTTGTTGGTGGAGTAGGGTTAATATCTGTTTGCTTTGCTCTTGTGGTATTCCAAAGGCCGCTTTTAACCCTCGATAACTGGGCTTTACTGCGCCACTTAAAATAGCCTCTTTCGCTTCACTTAAAACACTTGCAGCAAACTGCATTTCAAGTGTTTTATCTGTGCTTACACTCGGTAATACACGTTGAATTTGTTGTCGTACACTTGGTGGTGTGACCGTTGTATTTACTGGGCTTGATGCACTGCTTACACTTGTCTCAAGTGTATTTAATGAGTGTAAAGTGAGAGCCATGACGGCAGAAACCACCTCGATAGATACTGCTATAAACAAGGTGATTTTTGAGTCGTACTGGCTCAAAATTGAAGCGTCTTTTGTGTTTGATTGTGCGTGATAAAGCACATTCAGCTCGTCAGTGACACGAGAAACCGTGATTGCCGTTTTGTCCGCTTTTGATATTTGGTTTACGCTGAGTTGCGTCTTAGAAAGTAACTGTAAGTTGTCTAACTCCAGTTTCTTATTATTGATTTGTTCGGCTATGGCCACGCTCTGTTTAGTGGCTACCGTCATTTGATCTGCACCTTTCTCAAGGGCTGAGATAGAAGCAATAGTGCTTATCACCATAAGCGAGCCTGTTAGGGCAACAAGAAGTAAGGCAATCAGTGCATTCTGTTTAGCGACAGTGGGTATAAAAATGGGTGACATCGTTTTCACTAAATCAAGAGTGATCCCAATGATCGCAAATATGATCGCCACACCAATGGCAGCTCCTAATTCATACATGAATAAATACGTTAAATACGCAGACGTAATTGCACATGAGAGCAATACAAGTGTGCAGAATGCTTTGGCTAGGGAGATATTCATAACATGACCCCAAATCAAAGAGGCATTGGTGGTACAGCGTCAGATCCAAACTCTGTTGCTACTGATAAAAACGTTGACGCTAGATCAGGATCACCTAAATCGTAAGCCATCTGAGACAGTGAGTCGATTTGATTGGTTAGGCTTTCACGCATTTTTTCAGAGCGGAAATAAAAAGAGTTTTCAGGCATACCATTTTCTTTCATGGCTTCCATTTGGAATTGATAACCTTGAAGCAATCCATTGTATACAACTGTTAATGCGCTAGTGCTTGTCATGATCCGTATTCTCTCGAATAACAACCTGTCGGTTGTTGTTTAACGTAATAATAGCGATTTTTCATGGGGAAATATGAGGATTTCCTCAGCGAATTTGTTGTGTTTTATTTCCATCTCAACGATGGCGCGGTAGAAGTTCGACGAATATTCATGAGCAGGAATAATGCTAATTGGCTTGTGCTTTGTTACTGAGAATATTTGTACTGAAACCACTGTAAACCTCTATTAATGAAATGGTTATGCGTCAATTACACCCGAACGCTTCTTGTCTTTTGATAACCTAGATAAATCAGACAAAACAAACTGACCCGAGGTAACTCGCTCTCTAAACTCAACCATATCTATGTATCTAGTACCTTTACCGCCTTCTCTTGGGATCTCAGGAATATCCCCTGCATCCATGCGAATAATTACCGATCGTCTAGACATCCCTGTTTCTTCACAGAACTTTCCTATCGACTGAACATAAGCTGCCATTTGTGATACCCTTTAATGTTTCGTGTTATTTCGTGTTATTTTGTGTTATTTCGTGTTATTTCATTAGGTCGCCCATTTGGGTTACTGTGAATATAGCGCATATGGGCTATAGAGGTCAAGTGTGATTTTAGGAAAAAGAATTAAAGCAATAAGGCTTGCAGAAAGTATGAGCCAATCTGAGCTCTCTCAATTAACTGGTATATCGATACACTCTTTAAGGCATTACGAGCAAGGAACTAGAGCATTAAGCGAGGAGAATTTAATGTTAATTACAAATAACGAGCGATTTGAGAAGTATACATACTGGTTGATGACAGGTAAGACCCTACCCGAGTCGGGTCAAGTCTGCCCTGATTTTTCTATTCTATCGCAATGCGGAATTATCGACGCAGAAACGATGGAAAAGCGAGCGTAATTACCTGTATTAAAAAATATTATTCATGGGGTATTCTATGATTGAGAGTAGTGAGAATGGCTACTATTCGACAATGGAGCCAGGGAAGTTTTTTCACTTGGAGCGCGATGCAAAAAACCATGAGATCAGATTAGCAATGCAAGCGCAGCGCAATAACCCAAATAAGGATATGCGCACGCTAGATGAACTAATAATGATCTGGTATCGCATGCATGGTAAGACATTGCGTGATCACGTTAGATTAAGAAAGTTGTTGTATAGAATATCAGAGCGCTTAGGGAATCCCATTGGCAGCGATTTGAAAGCTGAGCAGTTTGCTAAATATCGAGAAATGCGAACAGTTGAAGTGAGCACCACAACAATCAACCGAGAGCATTCGTACTTGCGAGCTATTTTTAATGAGCTTGATAGACTTGGTGTGATTAAGTACGAGAACCCACTTCTTAAAATTCGTCAATTTAAAGAGAGAGAAGGGGAGTTGCGTTACTTAAGTCATGATGAGATTGGGCGATTACTTGAAGTGTGCAGTACATTTAAAAATCGCTCATTGGTACATATTGTTAAAATCTGCTTAGCAACTGGTGCTAGATGGGGTGAGGCTGAAAATTTAAAGCCATCGCAAATTCGAGATCATAAGGTAACGTTTTTAAATACAAAATCGAATAAGAACAGAACCATACCAATTAACTCGATGCTATTTGATGAATTAACTAAATTAAAGCCAGTTAATGATAATCGAATGTTTCTAAATAGCTTAACAAGCTTTAGAGTAGCGGTAGGCAAAGCCGAAATTAACCTACCAAAAGGACAAATGACTCACGTATTGCGACATACGTTTGCTAGTCATTACGTTATGAACGGAGGGAATATTGTAAAATTACGCGATACATTAGGGCACAGTGAAATTACAACAACAATGAGGTATGCGCATTTGGCTCCAGATCATCTAGAAGAGGCCCTAGTGCTCAACCCTCTAAATAAGCATCAATAATTTATCAAGCACAATAAAAAAGACGACCACTTAGCTCTAATAGGTGGTCGTCTTTTAATTTCACTTTGTTATAGAGGTAACTTAACTATAGTAGCCAGAACACCAAAGCTGACAACCATCATACCACCAAGTCGAACAGTAAGCTGCAAGCCTAGCTTGTCGATTTTAGAATCTATTTCTTTTTGTAAATCACTCACGTCGCGCTTAGTCATCAACTCTGGATGCTCTATAAGACTGGTTATCTGACTCATTGATTGCAATATCCTTCCGATATGTATGTAGCTTTTTTTGCATACTCAAAGGTGAAACTCAAAGCCAGTGATCAGTTTTTTTGAGTTCAACTTTATCTCTATGTCTTTTTTCTTTTTCGTGAAAATTTTCTTCATGATTAAAATCATATAGGTGTGCGTGAGCTATCTCTCTCAATGGTAGGGCTATCGTGAATGTTTCCAAGTCAACATCTCTTTGATTGTTATTTTTTATTTCATTCATAACATCTTGATAAGGGGTTACAGTTTTTAGTTCTAACGTATCTTTATCTCGATAACCACTAACATAAGGAATTATATGAATATCATTAAAATCATTTGAATAAATTTCCGTCACAAATCCTATATACACTTTCCTGTCTGACATGGTAAATAAAATGGGCATTTCATGATAATGCGACATAAAGAAAAGCCTTGTAAACTCAGGACTTTTAGGGTCTTCAGCAAACTGGTTGAAAAACAGAATCTTTTTATTTCCTTTTATAAAGTAATACAATGTAGGAATAACCCAAGCTAAAAGCATAGATATTAATGCAATATCAAATATTATCACCTCCGAGGGTGATTGCTTTCCTTTAAATACATCAATTAAAATATAGCGCCCAAAAGATACATCAAGACCGGTAGTGTTACCAATTTGCAATCCTACTATGTATACGATAGTGGAGATTGAGAATAAAATAGCCCCTAAAACCGCTGACATGAGAAAGGTATGGTACCCACTACTACGCTTTAAATTATAGTGTGTTTTATGGTAATTTTTTGCAAAAGAATAACCTGCTATGCAGAGAATCAAGACAAAAAAAACGGAAGGTTTAATCATTTAAATTTAACTCATAAAAAAAGGACTAATAAATATTAGCCCTTTGATAAAAAATTACTAAGCTTGTGCTTTTGGCCGAGCGCTAAAGTTTTCACTAGCCGCTTTTGCTTGACTCTGAATCCCTTTATTTCTTCTAAATGCCTCAAAATCCACCTTTACCACATCAGGATTAATCATTTTAAGAGTAGGGTACTCTTTATTCGATTGCTGAGCGCTTTCTTTCTGAAATAGCTCTTTGAAAAAATTCATAATACAACTCATCATGGCATCTCCCTTTAAATTACGTATAGCTTTAAATAGAGGTAGCGTTACAGTTACTTAACATTAGCTTACTCATGAATATAAAGTCAATGCGTTTCGTCAATTTTCGACGCTGAAGCATGTAATTTAATCAACACAACGACATGTGTAGTGAGCTTCACTGCTAAAGTCAACTTTGGTTATAGTTTTGATTTTTATAATTATAATTTGTAATAATTTCAATGATATGCATTCGTTATTCACTTTGATGAATAGTGATAGATCGTTCATTGTGATAATGTTTAAATGATTAAATACGCAAAATAATACGAAATAGCATGAAATAGCATGAAATAACACGAAATGTACCACCGCACGAAAGTAACTTATTGTTTTTATTTATACTTTGCTCGTTTTCCAAATCCGCGTGTTGGGAGTTCGAATCTCTCCACCCCTGCCATATTCAAAGGCCTCGACAGAAATGTCGGGGCTTTTTGCTATTTACAATTTCTTACCTTGATTTGTACGCTCAATAGTTTATGTATCTATAGATACTTTCTGTTTTCAAATCGTCTCAATTTGTTAGAATAGCGCCATATTTAAAGGAGAGTAATACAATGTCAATGTATGTAGTGGGTCATAAGATCCCAGATTCAGATTCAATTTGTGGTGCGATCGCACTAGCTTACTTAAAAAATCAAATCGGTGAAGCAGCAACTCCTACTCGTTTAGGTGAAGTGTCTCCTGAGACTGCATTTATCCTTGAAAAGTTTGGCGTAGAAACACCTGAATTAAAATTAAGCTATGCTGGTGAAGAGGTTTACATTGTAGATCATTCAGAATTAACACAAGCACCAGACGATATTGCTGAAGCCACAATTGTCGGTATTGTTGATCACCATAAACTGGGTGATTTAACAACTTCAACACCATTAGAGTGTTGGATCCGCCCTGTTGGTTGTAGTAATACAATCATTAAAATGATGTATGATTTCTACAATGTTGAAATTCCAAAAGACATGGCTGGTATCATGTTATGCGCAATTTTAAGTGATACAGTAATCTTTAAGTCACCAACTTGCACAACTGCTGATATCAAGTGTGTTGAAGCACTAGCAGAGATCGCTGGAATTGAAGATTATAAAGCACTTGGCATGGAAATGTTTAAAGTAAAATCTGCAGTAGAAGGTACACCTGTACGTGATCTTGTAATGCGTGACTTTAAAGATTTCAATATGAATGGCGAGCTAGTAGGTATCGGCCAACTTGAAGTTATCGATCTTGCCGTGTTTGATGAAATTAAAGAAGAATTAGAAGCGGATATCGCAGCAATGAAAGTCGAAGGTAATCGTCATACTATGATCTTACTTTTAACTGACATTATGAAAGAAGGTTCAGAACTATTAGTCGTTAGTGATAATGAAGAGCTAACAGCTAAAGCTTACGGTAAAGCGACAGAAAACGGCCGTGTATGGCTAGATGGCGTGCTTAGCCGTAAGAAACAAGTCGTTCCTCAATTACAAGACGTGTTTGCTTAATCTTTTTGATATAAAGCCAGTTAGGTAAATAAAAAGCCCATATTGTGAAGTATGGGCTTTTTCTCTTCTAGGCTGTTGTTTCTACTATTTTTGGTGATTCAATAAGCCAAACCCCATCTCTTTTTATTACTCCACATTCTGAACAAAGCACCGTGGTTTCGCTGTCTGATATAAGTAATTCATCAGAATGGCATTTTGGGCATTCAATTAATTCATTCATATCAAGTTCCTTAAGCAAGCTGTAAGTGTATAGTTTTGTTTCTTATTAGTATTATGAGTTATACCAATCACTTACTTACCGTGATTAGTATGAGTATCTTATAATGAACGACAATGCCTAAAGACGTTGTTTTATTAATAAGATACCAACAAACATATTACATTAAAGCTAGCATACTGTTTGTTCGCGAGGGAAGTTTTGTGAACTGACAGCAAAATTTTACTGTCAGTTATAGGTAGAAGCTCAAAGATAAGGGTAGATTAGATTTTGCTATTTTAATCGTAATGTGCGTTTTTGCCAGCTTCGCACTACAGAGTAACGCCAGAGTCCTCGTATACCAAAGTAACCGATAAGAGATGAGGCGACAGCACAAATAGCACAACCCAATAGGAAAGGGGGGCCAATTGTGGACATCTGAGAACCAATAAACTCCCAAGAAAGCTCAAAATGAAAATGTTGGGTAGGTGTTGATAATGTCCAAGCACCAATTTTATAAGCGCCATAAAATAACACAGGCATAGTGACGGGATTACTCACCCAAACTAAAGCGATTGATAAAGGTAAATTTACGCTACAAAGAATAGCTAAGCCTGCTGCCATAATCATTTGACTTGGAAGAGGAACAAACGCCATAAATAAGCCGACAGCAAAAGCCCCAGCCGCAGAACGACGGTTTAAGCACCATAGATTCGGGTTATATAATACGTTGCCAAATATCTTTAATGCTTTCTGGCGTTTAATTGTCTCGTGGTTTGGTAAAAAACGTTTAATGAACTTTCTTGGCATGAGTTAATGCTTCTTCTTCGAGACATACGAGTCAAACTCGTTGTCGTAATTCTTATTCTTTTATCATCAGCCTATTGGCCAACAAACCTGCCGTCGCTTGCATTTATATTGTGTGTTTTTAGCTATATAATTATTACGCTAAAATTTCCCCAAGCAAAGTTATTACAAGGCATCCTTCTGGGATTAGTCATCACTTCCTCACACATAACTTACTATAAAACTCTTAATCAGTTACTTTATAGTCAAGGTCATGATATTACCATCAAAGGTGAAATTCAAAGTCTAATTGCATTTAACAATAGAACATCTTCAATTTTAGTCCAAGTTCGAGGTATTAATAATCATTCAATGAAGTTTTATGATTTACCACGATTAAGGCTATCAATTCGAGATTATCAGAAGCAATTTAGCAAAGAGCCAGAAACCATTCTATTTAAACAAGGTCAGTTGTGGGAAATGAGTGTAAAGCTACGTCCGCCCATTGGCCGACATAATGAAGTAGGCTATAAGCTTGAAGATTATGCACTAGCTAAAGGAATACAATCATACGGTAAAATAAGTAATGCGACCTTATTAGAAGATAAGCCCTCCTATCGAACTCAATGGTTTCAAAAAGTCTATGAGAATACAGTTAATGAAGCGCATCAATCTTTACTCCTAGCACTGACCTTTGGTTACAAAGGAGAGGTAAGTGCCTCTGAGTGGCGTGTGCTCCGTAACTCTGGTTTGGCGCATTTAATGGCAATATCTGGACTGCATATTGGGTTTGTTTTTGCGATTGGTTGGTGGCTAGGTAAGGGGGCTCGTCTTGTTTTTTCTCAAAAGAGCCAGCGCTGGTTGCCTATTATTCTCGGTTGTCTGTTTGCTGTTTTCTATGCGTGGCTGGCGGGTTTTTCACTTCCGACGATTAGGGCTTTGATTGCCTGTTTTATCGTATCTATTTTATTGATATACCGGTTACGTTGGCCGAAACATCAATTATTATTGTGGTGTTTATTCCTATGTTTGTTACTCAATCCTTTTTCCTCCCTTTCTATGAGTTTTTGGCTTTCATTTAGTGCGGTATGCGTAGTTTTTCTGTCTCTTCATTTTTATCAGATCTTTGTTTACGCCAAAGACCAGCCATTATTTAGAAAGTGGCAACAAGTCATCTTTATACAGTTTGCTCTTTTTATTTTATTAGCGCCGATTCAAGGTGTTTTCTTTTCAGGTGTAAGTTATTTGTCACCATTCATTAATCTTCTTTCTGTACCTTGGGTCAGTTTTTTTACGGTACCGTTAAGTCTAGCTACGGTTATTATGGAGCAATTCAGTAATGAGATTGCAAAAATTGGATGGGAGTGGGCTAGTTTATCTATATCTCCGGTATGGTGGTTAGCAAAACATGCGGAACAATCATGGGTTGTATTACCAAATCATATTAATATGTTGTTGTACGCTATTATTTTTCTTTTATCTCTTAAATTGTTACTTCCCATACGTTTTTTCATTCAACCAATTATGCTTTTATTTATCGGGTCACTGTTTATTAAGCCAGAAAGAGAGTGGCAAGTTGATTTTTTAGATGTGGGGCATGGTTTATCACTACTATTATCTAATCAAGGGCATACCGTTGTTTATGACACTGGAGGGAGGTGGCGGACTGGCAGCATTGCTGAGAGTGTTATTGAGCCTATTTTGCATCATCGAGGAATAAGACGCATTGATGGTTTGATCCTAAGTCATTCAGACAACGATCACGCAGGCGGGAAAAATTATTTAATAGATGCTTTCAGTCCTAATTGGGTCAGAGCAAGTGAGAAAGGCAGTAATCATCAACCATGTATTAAAGGTGAAGAGTGGAAAGTAGCAGGAATGCATTTTACTGCAATTTGGCCACCGAAAATGGTAAGCCGTGCGTATAATCCTCACTCATGCGTTATAAAACTAAGTATAGATAAGTGGTCTTTTTTATTAACTGGCGATATTGATGCCATTTCAGAGATGTTGATTTTAAATCAAAATACATTTGATGATATCGATGTATTTTTGGTTCCTCATCATGGCTCTAATACTTCGTCAACCAAGCGGTGGGTAAAAGTAATGGAAGGGAAGGTTGGTGTAGTATCTGCTGGAAGGTTTACTCCTTGGAATTTACCTAATCCAGAGATTAAAGATAGGCACTTAGATAATCAGGTGCTTTGGTTAGATACTGCTCAATTAGGGCAAATAAGTCTAAGCTCAAAAGATGGAAAGTTATCAATTGAAGGTTATTCACTGCACAATCAAAATACTTGGTACAGAAAGCTATTTGGCGATAATCTAAATTCAGAGTAGAATATAGATAATTGTATATGAAGAATAAGTACTTATGACTATTGAAAAAGACGAATCTACATGGGCAACATTTAAGCGTTTATGGCCACATATCTCACTATATAAAGCGGGTCTTGCCGTTGCCGTTGTAACACTGATTATCAATGCGTTAAGCGATACCTACATGATCTCTTTGCTAAAACCACTTTTAGATGATGGTTTTGGCAACGCAGATTCTGATTTCTTAAAGAAAATGCCATTTATTATTCTAGCCATGATGTTTATCAGAGGTTTGAGTGGATTTATTTCTGGCTATTGCATGAGTTGGGTTGCGAGTAACGTGGTTATGCGTATTCGTCGTCAAATCTTTAACCATTTTATGCATATGCCGGTAAGCTATTTTGATCAAGAATCAACCGGCCGTTTATTATCTCGAATTACTTATGATTCAGAGCAGGTAGCGTCGGCAACCAGTAAAGCCTTAGTTAATATTGTACGTGAGTCAGCCAGTATTATTGGTTTACTTGGTTTGATGTTTTGGAACAGCTGGCAGTTATCTCTTGTACTGGTCGTTGTTGCTCCTATTGTTGCTTTTGCCATTAGTTTTGTTTCTAAACGTTTTAGAAAGATCAGTAAAAATATGCAAACGGCGATGGGTTCTTTAACCGCAACGTCTGAGCAAATGCTAAAGGGACACAAAGTAGTACTTAGCTACGGTGGTCAAAAAGTTGAATCTGAACGTTTTGATAACATTAGTAACCACATGCGTCAGCAAGGCATGAAAATGGTGGTAGCTCAAGGTCTAGCTAACCCTATTATTCAAATGATCGCTTCGTTTGCTCTAGTTACTGTGCTTTATTTAGCAAGTGTAGATTCGATTAAAGAGACGCTGACACCGGGTACCTTTACCGTTGTATTTTCTGCAATGTTTGGTTTATTACGCCCATTAAAAGGATTAACGAGCGTTACTTCTGATTTCCAACGCGGTATGGCGGCATGTCAGACGCTGTTTGAATTGATGGACATGGATAAAGAAAAAGACGACGGTAATATTGAAAGAGACACCGTAAAAGGTGATATCAAAGTTGATAATGTGACCTTTACTTATCCAACCGCGGATGCACCAGCACTACGTAGTGTAAGTTTTGATCTTCCAGAAGGTAAAACCATCGCATTAGTGGGCCGTTCAGGTTCAGGTAAGAGTACCATCGCTAACTTGTTTACTCGTTTTTATGATGTCGATTCAGGTGAGATTAGCCTTGATGGCGATAAGATTGAAGATTATCGCTTACCAAACTTACGTAAACATTTTGCTTTAGTCTCTCAAAATGTTCATCTATTTAATGATACTGTCGCAAATAACATCGCCTACGCATCTGAAGGTAAGTTTACGCGACTAGAAATAGAAAAAGCGGCAGAGCTTGCTTATGCATCTGATTTCATTAATAAGATGGACAATGGCTTTGACACCATGATTGGTGAAAATGGCGCGAGCTTATCTGGTGGTCAACGCCAGCGTATTGCGATTGCTCGAGCATTATTACAAAACGCACCAGTATTAATTCTTGATGAGGCAACATCTGCACTTGATACCGAATCTGAAAAAGCAATTCAATCAGCATTGGATGAGCTTCAAAAAGACAAAACGGTATTAGTTATTGCTCACCGCTTATCAACGATTGAAAATGCCGATCAGATCTTAGTTGTTGATGAAGGTGAAGTGGTTGAACGTGGTAATCATGCAGAACTTATCGCTCATGATGGGGCTTATGCTCAATTACATCGTATTCAGTTTGGTGATTAATGATTGAAAAAATTTGGTTTGAGAACCATTTTTTAGGAAAGCTTTTGTGGCCATTATTGTGGTCACTTAGTTACTTATTTAAATGGATCGCAACAAAGCGAAAATCAGATTACCAAAGCGGCAAAAAGCAAAGCTATCGCTCATCGGTTCCTGTCGTTGTCGTTGGTAATATCACCGCTGGTGGAAATGGTAAAACGCCGGTTGTTGTATGGCTTGTCGAACAGCTTCAATTAAAAGGCTATAAAGTAGGGGTTGCTTCTCGTGGTTACGGTGGTAAAGCTCCGTATTATCCTTATTTATTAACCGAAACCACAACGCCAGATATTTCTGGTGATGAGCCTGTTTTAATTAAACAACGCACCAAAGCTGAGGTTGCTGTTGCGCCAGTTCGTAGTGAAGCGGTTAGAATGCTTGAGCAACAGGGGGTTGACTTTATTATTACCGACGATGGTCTACAGCACTATGCACTTCAACGAGATATAGAGTTTATTATTATTGATGGTAAACGTCGTTTTGGTAATCAGCATTATATTCCTCTTGGCCCATTAAGAGAGGGAGTAGAGCGTTTATCTAGTGTTGATTTCTTAATTTGTAATGGTGGAGAGCCTCAAGAAAATGAGGTGTCGATGCGACTTCAGCCAAGTGAAGCAATTAATTTAATTACAGGTGAAAGACGCAGTGTTTCTTCATTGTCTAATTTGGTTGCTTTTGCTGGAATAGGGCATCCGCCACGTTTTTTTGAAACGCTGAATCAGCTGAAAGCAAATGTGGTTCATACTCAAGGTTTTGAAGATCATAAAGCGTTTGTACAGACAGAAATAGAACAATTAATGAAATATGGCGATCAGTTAATTATGACTGAGAAAGATGCAGTAAAATGTCAGTCTTTTGCTCAATCGTCATGGTGGTATTTACCTGTTGATGCACAATTCCCAGAAGAAAAAGCACAACAAATATTAAATAAAATTATTGAGGTAAAAGAATAATATGGATTATCGTCTTCTTGAAATCGTAGCTTGCCCGGTATGTAAAGGAAAACTGAACTACGATAAAGATAAGCAAGAGCTTATTTGTAAAATTGATCGCCTTGCATACCCAATTAAAGAAGGCATTCCTGTAATGCTTGAGCCTGAAGCGCGTCACATGACTATGGAAGAGGTAGAGTTATGTCGTTCACAGTCATAATCCCTGCGCGTTATCAATCAACTCGTTTACCGGGTAAACCGTTGGCTGATATTTGTGGTAAGCCAATGATTCAATGGGTTTACGAACAAGCGTCAAAAGCAGGTGCAGATCGTGTGATTATCGCAACTGATGACAGCCGTATTGAAGCCGTAGTGAAAGGTTTTGGTGGTGATGTATGCATGACGTCACCAAACCACGAATCAGGTACAGAACGCCTTGCTGAAGTGATTGAAAAATGTGGAATTTCATCTGATGAGATCGTTGTAAATGTACAGGGTGATGAACCATTAATTCCACCAAGTATCATTCAACAAGTGGCTCAAAACTTGTCAGACTCAGTTGCACCAATGGCAACACTAGCAGTGACCATTGATGAAGAAGACGATGTGTTTAATCCTAACGCAGTTAAAGTCGTTACCGATGCTGAAGGTTATGCGTTGTATTTTAGCCGAGCGTCAATCCCATGGGATCGTGATGCTTTCGCTCAAGGTGAAACATTAACAGCAAATCCTTTACTTCGTCACATTGGTATTTATGCGTATCGTGCTGGTTTTATTAATACCTATATTAATTGGCAGCCAAGTGTTCTTGAAAAAATTGAATGTTTAGAGCAACTTCGTGTTCTTTGGTATGGTGAAAAAATCCATGTTGCAGTCGCAAAAGAAGCACCTGCGGCAGGAGTTGATACCCCAGAAGATTTAGAGAAAGTACGCGCTATTCTTAAATAAATACTTCTTTAAATACAAAAAAAGCCCGAATCTATTTTAATAGCTTCGGGCTTTTTTATTAAGTGCATAAATCTTATTTGTTTTTATCTGGTAGAGGCAGTGAATTCTTTATCTCATCGACTTTGTCTATCACGTCTTCCATATCAAGTTGTGGTGTTTCTTGCGCTTGTTTTTCTTTTTCCATAACAAGATCTTTAAGCTGCATAAACCAACGGCCCATTTGCTCATACCAAAAACGTTCAGACTGTTCTAAGTATTTCGCCTTAGGGGCGTATTTATCCCATGGCTGTTTTATTTCAGAATGCGCTAAATAATTGGTAGGAGCAGGTGTTGGAGTCATTCCTAGATAGTTAAACTCTGCCATAGCTCGTGGCATATGACTTGCTGAAGTGACAAGAACTACCGTTTTATTACCTACAGCATTAAATGTCTGCATTGCTTCTTCATGCGTATCACGAGCACTTTCTAGTAATAAAATATCAGATTTATTAACCCCTAATGACAGCGCAACACGTGCCATCATTCGAGCATGACTGACTGTTGTTCCACCGTTATAGCCTGATAGAATCATTTTAGAACCAGGATACATACGATAAATACGGATCCCTTCTGTCAATCTCATGACAGCGGCTCTAGATAGCTCTGAAATAGGGGATATTTCATCGTCAACAACGTGACCATTTCCAAGAACAAGTACGTACTCAACTGGTGTCTCTGGCGCAATAAACGAAGGGTAAATTCGTTCAGTTGACTTTAATAATGGTGTTGTGATTGGATGAAAAGAGAGCAAGAAAATGCCCAAAAGTGATAATGTTAATAAAAAAGAGGCAACCCCTTTCTTTTTAGAAAACCATAAAATCATTAATCCAATGAACCCTATTAGGAGTAAACCCGGGAGGGGCATTAACATGGATGATAAAAACTTCTTTAACTCAAACATATTTTTTGACTATTACCGATGATATAGAATGAAAAATCACCACTTGAGAGCAAAAAACAGCGTCATGCTGTTACTTCCTTGAGCTCTTATGCGACAATGCGTGTTTCCAATAGATAATATCATAACTTAACCACTGTGAATAAAGACCGTAATTTCGATGACATCGCCCACAAATTTGCCAAGAACATCTATGGTTCTGATAAGGGTGGGATCCGCCAAACAATTGTGTGGCAAGATATGGAAACTATCTTAGCTGAAAATAATGCAAAATCTGAGCCACTAACCGTTTTAGATGCTGGTGGTGGAATAGGGCAGGTTTCTCAGCAAATAGCAAAACGTGGTCATTCTGTCACGTTATGTGATATTTCTTCAGAAATGTTGAAATTAGCGAAAGAAGCAGTCGAAGACAATGGTTTATTGCCGCAATATCAATTTATTCATACTGCTGTACAACAAATTGAACAGTATAATATCGGGGAGGTTGATATTCTTCTATTTCATGCGGTTATGGAATGGTTAGATAACCCAAAAGAAGCATTAGATATTCTTTTAAAACAGGTTAAACCGGGTGGGTATGCCTCCATCATGTTTTATAACCATCATGGTCTTGTGCTCAAAAATGTGATTTGTGGTAATATTCCACATGTTTTAGATGGTATGCCTCATCGAAAAAGGTTTAAGTTACAGCCTCAAAAAGGTCTAATGCCTAATGCCGTGTATCAGTGGATTGAAGATGCTGGTTATGAAATTAAAGGAAAATCGGGTATTCGTTCATTTCATGATTACATAGGTAATATGGAATACATGGGCGATTACCAAATAGAAGACGTACTAAAGCTCGAAGAGCAGTTATGCCGTCAAGAACCTTATCTCTCTCTTGGCCGTTATATTCACGTATGGGCGAAGAGAAAATAATAATGATGTACACAAAGGATACACAATGAGTGAGTTTTCTAATGCTGTTACAGACCAAACAGTTGATGAACTGGTTGGTTGGGTAAAACAGCACGATTTCTCATTGAATTTGCCAACCGAGCGTTTGGCATTTTTGTTGGCCATTGCTGTTCTCAGTAATGAAAGATTTGATGATGAGCTGGGTGAAGGAGAGCTTCACGATGCGTTTGGAATCATCAGTGGGTTATTTGGGCAATCAAATGACACCATTGCTTTTCGTGCGAACAATGCAATCAATGAATTAGTAAAACAACGTTTAATTAGCCGCTTTAGTGGTGAAAGTACTGATGGAATGAATATCTATCGTCTTACGCCATTAGCTATTGGGATCACTGATTATTATGTGCGCCACCGCCAATTCTCTAAATTGAAGCTTTCTATTCAATTGGCGATGGTAGCAGAAGAGATCCAAAAAGCATCCGAAGCGGCGGAAAAGGGCGGTGAAGCAAAACACTGGCGTAAAAACGTTTATGGTGTTCTGAAATACTCAGTGGGAGAGATCTTTGATCGTATCGATTTAAACCAACGTGTTATGGATGAACAACAGCAATCAGTAAAAGAAGAAATTGCGGAACTTTTAAACCAAAATTGGCGTGAAGCGATTTCTAGCTGTGAAAAGCTGCTTGATGAGACATCCGGTAACTTACGTGAACTGCAAGATTCATTGCAGGCTGCGGGCGATCAGTTACAAACAGAATTGTTGAATATCCAAGAAATTGTTTATGGTAATGAAGAACTTGAGTTTATTGATGCTCTGTTGTATTCATTACAAATGAAGTTAGACCGTATCGTAAGTTGGGGTCAGCAAGCGATTGATCTTTGGATCGGTTATGATCGACATGTTCATAAGTTCATCCGTACCGCTATTGATATGGATAAGAACCGAGCATTTAGTCAGCGTTTACGTGATTCTGTTAAAGGTTACTTTGATGGACCTTGGTTACTGACTTATGCCGATGCTGCCCGTTTACGTGATATGCGTGATGAGGCACTGATGCTGCGTGATGATGAAGTAACCGGTATTGTTCCAGATGAAATGGAATACGAAGAATTAAGTGTTATCACCGATATTCTTGCAGAGCGTGTAGCAGAGATGCTTCAACATCACAAAGATACGGGTGAAGCGATTGAGTTAGGTACTATTCTTAAGAATTACCTGGCTACATACCCACATTCTCAGCACTTTGATCTTGCCCGCCTAGTGGTAGATCAAGCGGTGCGCCTCGGTTATTCAGAAGCCGATTTCCAAGCCGTTCAACCTGATTGGCAGTCTATTAACGAATTCGGTGCGAAGGTACAAGCAAATGTCATTGACAAATATTGAAGAATTTATGCCTGAGAAGTTAGCAAAAGCAATTGCTAATCCATTATTTCCAGAGCTAGACAGTTTATTACGTTCTGGTCGTCATATAGCCAGTGAAGATTTAGATAATCATGGACTACTGTGTGAATTTGAACATGAATTAGGCCTATTTTATCAACGCTATAACGCTGAACTTGTAAAAGCTCCTGAAGGCTTTTTCTATTTGCGTCCACGTTCAACGTCTTTTATTGCGCGTAGTGTATTGGCTGAAATCGACATGCTTGTTGGTAAAGTATTGTGTTTCTTATATCTAAGTCCAGAGCGTTTGGCTCACGAGGGTATCTTTACTAACCAAGAATTGTTCGATGAGCTATTAGTATTAGCTGACGAACAAAAGTTGATGAAGTTGGTAACAAACCGTGCTTCTGGCTCTGATTTAGATAAAGAAAAGCTGTTTGATAAAGTTCGTACTTCACTGCGCCGTTTAAAGCGTCTAGGTATGATCATTCAAGTGGGTGAACAAGGTAAATTTCGTATAAGTGAAGCTGTTTTCCGTTTTGGTGCCGATGTACGTACAAGCGATGACATGAAAGAAGCACAATTACGTTTAATCCGTGATGGTGAAGCGGTAGTTGTTCATCAAGAAGAAGCAAGCCAATCTAGTTTGGATCTTGATATAGATAACAACGAAAAACCGGCTGAAGAGCAACATGAATTAGAATTGGAAGGTGATCTATGAGTATGGTTGAACGTGGTAAATATCAATCACTCACCATGGTTAACTGGAACGGCTTTTTCGCCCGTACTTTTGACATTGATAATCTAGTAACCACACTTTCTGGTGGTAACGGTGCGGGTAAGTCGACCACAATGGCGGCGTTCATTACAACGCTTATTCCCGATCAATCACTACTGCATTTCCGTAACACAACTGAAGCAGGTAGCTCACAAGCTTCTCGTGATAAAGGTCTGCACGGTAAATTAAAACCGGGTGCATGTTATGCTGCGCTAGACATTGTTAACTCTCGTAAGCAACGTGTACTTTTTGCGGTTAAATTACAGCAAGTAGCTGGTCGAGATAAGAAAGTAGACATCAAACCATTTATTGTTGTTGGTTTACCAAGTCATGTAAAACCAACGGATTTAATGATTGAATCTGTTTCTGATAATCAAGCTCGTGTTCGTCAAATCAATGACGTAAAAGACATTGTTTCACAGTACGAAGGTGTTCAATTTAAAGCGTTTAATTCTGTAACGGATTATCACGCTCAAATGTTTGATTACGGTGTATTACCGAAGAAACTTCGTAACACAAGCGATCGTTCTAAGTTCTATCGTTTAATCGAAGCTTCTTTATACGGTGGTATCTCAAGTGCGATCACGCGTTCATTACGTGATTACTTATTGCCACAAAATGGTGGTGTTAAGAAAGCCTTCCAAGATATGGAAGCAGCACTGCGTGAAAACCGTATGACATTAGAAGCGATTAAGACGACTCAGTCTGATCGTGATCTATTCAAGCACCTAATCACAGAATCAACGAATTATGTTGCTTCAGATTACATGCGTCATGCGAATGATCGTCGTAATAAAGTCGAGCAAACATTAACGCACCGTGTTGAATTAATGAATGCACAAAGTAGCTTAGTAGGCTTATCTTCTGTATTAAATAATATGCAGAGTGAACTAGAGCTACTGACTGATTCTGAATCTGGTCTTGAGCAAGATTATCAAGCAGCGTCAGATCATCTTCAATTAGTACAAACGGCCGTTCGTCAACAAGAGAAGATTGAACGTTACTCAGAAGATCTAGAAGAGCTAACTGAGCGTCTGGAAGAGCAAGTGATGGTGGTGGAAGAAGCCGCTGAACAACTTGCAATGGCTGAAGAGCAAGCGCTATTAACAGAAGAAGAAGTTGATAGCCTTAAAACGCAACTTGCTGATTACCAACAAGCGTTGGATATGCAGCAAACTCGTGCGCTTCAATACCAACAAGCGGTTAAAGCACTTGAAAAAGCGCAGCAATTAACAGCAAATGATTCGTTAACTCAAGATAATGCCATTGATCTTCAAAGCGAATTAAAAGCAAAAGAAGAACTTCAAACTACCGCATTACTTGCGATTAAACATAAGTTAGATCTTTCTTCTGCGGCAGTTCAACTGTTTGAACGCGGCTTAGCATTAGTAACTTCGATTGCAGGTCATGTTGAGCGTAATGAAGCATCAGATAAGGCAAAAGCTTTAATTGAACAAGCTCGCCAGTTCAACAATATTGCAGAGCGTGCAGAGCAACTTAAAGCACAATACAAAGATCTTGAGCGTGCAGTTCGACTACAACGTCAAGCTCAAGAACTGGCTGAAGAATACGCAAAACGTTTCAATATCACGATTGATTCTGAAATCGTACTTGAAGAAGAGCAAGCTCGTCATGAAGAGATGCTTGAAACGGTTCAAGAACAACAAGAAAACATCGTTGATAAACGCTCAGAGCTAAAGCGTCAAGAGCAACAATATCGTTCAGAATCTCATCGTTTAGAGTCTATTGCACCTAAATGGATTGCAGCAAATGACGCTCTACACAAACTGAATGATCAATGTGGTGTTGAACTAGAAGATAGCCAAATGGTTATCAGCCAAATGCAAGAAACGCTAGAAAATGAGCGTGTATTGTCGACAAACAAAGATCGTCTAGCTGCTCGTAAAGAAGAGTTAGAATCTGAAATTGAGCGTCTAGCTGCCCCTGGTGGTAGTGGTGATGCTCGCCTTAAAGGTCTTGCTGATACACTAGGTGGTGTATTGCTTTCTGAGATTTATGACGATATTACGTTAAGTGATGCGCCATACTTCAGTTCACTTTACGGCCCAGCTCGTCACGCTATTGTTGTTTCTGATTTATCAGGTATTAAAGATAAACTAGTTGATCTTGAAGATTGTCCGGATGATCTTTACATCATTGAAGGTGATATCGATGCGTTTGATGACAGTGTATTTGATGCAGATGAAATGGAAAATGCGGTTTGCGTTCATCTAAATGATCGCCAAATGCGTTACTCTCGTTTCCCTGAATTACCATTATTTGGTCGTGCAGCTCGTGAACAGCGTTTAGATACGTTACGTGAAGAACGTGAGATTGCAGTTGAAGAACACGCAAAAGCGGCATTTGATTCACAAAAATTACAGCGTCTGTACCAAAGCTTCAATGGCTTTGTATCAACACACCTTGCTGTGGCATTTGATGCGGATCCAGAAGTTGAATTGAAACATGCTCGTGAACAACTAGCACAAGTTAGCCGTCAGTTAACAGAATTAGTTGCGACAGAGCAGCAGCATAAATCACAAATTTCAGCGTCTAAAGAAGCGTTATCTCAACTTGCTAAAATCGCACCTCATATCAATGTGCTTGAAGATGAAACCATCACAGAGCGTTTTGAAGAGATCAGTGTTCAAGTTGAGCAAGTATCAGAAGCAGAAAGTTTCTTACGTCAAAATGGCAAAGCGATTGCAGAGCTAGAAACATTGCAACGTGCATTAGAAGTAGACCCTGAGCAATTTGATGCACTAAAAGCAGAGCATGAGCAAATCGATGCGCAGCTACAAAGCATTAAAGCCCAATTGTTTGCAATTTCTGATTTGGTTGAACGTCGTCATCACTTTGGTTATGAAGATGCCGTTGCACTACTTAATAAGAGCAGTGAGCTAAACGAACAACTTAAAGCGAAATTAGTACAAGCAGAGCAAGCGCGTACTAAAGCGAAAGAGCAGCAGAAACAAGCTCAATCTCAAGCAAACCAATACAACCAAGTCATGGCGTCGCTTAAGAGTTCACATCAAGCGAAACAAGAAACGGTTCAAGAGTTTAAGCGTGAACTGCAAGAGTTTGGTGTTCATGCAGATCAAAGCGCACTAGAGCGTGCTGAAGTACGTAAGGGTGAATTGAACGAGCGTCTACACAGTTCTCGTGGCCGTAAGAGTGAACTAGAAAAAGGCATCACATCAAACGAGCTTGAGATCAAAGGTTTAGTTAAGCAATCTCGTAAAGTTGAAAAACTGTACAAAGAGCTACGTACCTTTGTGGTTAACGCAAAAGCAGGTTGGTGTTCAGTTCTACGTTTAGCTCGTGAAAATGATGTTGAGCGTCGCCTACATAAGCGTGAATTGGCGTATTTAAGTGCAGAAGAACTGCGTTCAATGTCGGATAAATCATTAGGTGCACTTCGTCTAGCAGTTGCAGATAATGAAGACCTACGTGATTCATTACGTGCTTCTGAAGATACAAGTAAGCCAGAGCGTAAAGTTCTGTTCTACATTGCTGTATACCAACATCTTCGTGAGCGTATTCGTCAAGATATTATCCATACTGATGATCCAGTTGAAGCAATTGAAGAGATGGAAACTGAGCTTGGTCGTCTGACTGAAGAACTGACGTCTCGTGAAAACCGTTTGGCGCTGAGTTCTGAAAGTGTTGCGAACATTATTCGTAAGACCATTCAGCGTGAGCAAAACCGTATTCGTATGCTAAACCAAGGTCTATCTCAAATTGGCTTTGGTCAAGTTACGGGTGTTCGCCTTAATGTTGGTATTCGTGAAACGCACGCGACATTATTAGCGGGTCTGTCTGAGCATCAAGCACAGCATCAAGACCTGTTTGGTAATCCACGCTTTACGTTCTCAGAAGCAATTGCGAAACTGTTCCAACGAATTAACCCACATATCGATGTTGGCCAACGTTCACCACAAACACTAGGTGAAGAGTTACTGGATTACCGTAACTACCTTGAGCTAAACATTGAAGTAAACCGTGGTGCTGATGGTTGGTTACAAGCAGAGTCGGGTGCATTATCAACAGGTGAGGCGATTGGTACGGGTCAAGCTATCCTACTAATGGTTATCCAAAGTTGGGAAGATGAGTCTCGTCGTCTTCGTAGTAAAGACATTATGCCTTGTCGTCTACTGTTCTTGGATGAAGCGGCACGTCTGGATGGTAAATCTATCGCTACGCTATTTGAATTGTGTGACCGTCTGGACATGCAACTTCTTATTGCAGCACCAGAGAACATCAGCCCAGAGAAGGGGACAACTTATAAACTGGTTCGTAAGATCTTTAAAGATCGCGAACACGTTCATGTGGTCGGTCTTAAAGGCTTCGGGCAAGAGTTGGCAGCAAGTCGTACTCAACCAACGCTAGAAGAAGCAGAGATTGCGGAATAGTGAGTTAAGTTTGTGAATAAATGGCAGTCAGAAATGGCTGCCATTTTTTATGATTATTATGTTAATTGAACGAATGAGGCATAAGAAGTAATGGATAGGCATTTAGATAAATCAGACGGCCAGTTTGAAAATCCATTGGTATGGCCGTTGTTTGAGGTATTACAAGAAGCAGGGCAAGAATGGAAAGTTCATACGCTATCTTCGCATTTGATCGAAAAAGGCTTATTAACACAGCTTGATGAAAGCCCAGATAAAGATCTGTTTAAGCGTAATTTTTTGATCATGAATGCCCTATATCAACTTCAAACTGAGTTGTATCCTGAACAATGGTTGCAAGTCGAAGCCATGAATATACAACTGTTTTTAGTAGCAGAAACAGAAGGTTCAACATACGCTATTGATACCACACATCCACTTCGAGAATATTATTTAGAGTGGACAAATTATCAAGTAGAAGAAGACGAAGTTAAGCGTTTATTGAATGAATTTTGGAGTAACTATCGTCGTTATTTAGGTGGTTCTAGTGCTATTACCTCAATTGATCGGATTCAGGCGTTAAAATTGTTTGGTTTGTCAGAAAGCGCCACTGCAAAAGATATTCGAAAGCAATGGCGAAAATTGGCGATGAAACATCATCCAGACAGAGTAACAGGTAATGCTGATAAGTTTAGAGTAATGTGTGAAGCTTGGAATGTACTGCGTTAATCATTTATGAGTGCTCTTTACGGTGTCATCAAATAGTAAGCGTGCTCGTAGGCCTGGGTAGTTGTCACTTAGGCTGATCTTTCCATTGTGTATCTTCATTACTGTTTTTACCAGAGCAAGGCCTAAACCAAAGCCATGCTCTGTTCGGCTAGGATCTAAACGCACTAATTGATCTAACGCTCGCTCTCTGTCTTTTGGTTTTATTCCCATACCATTATCAGCAACAACGACACCAAAGCAATCAACGATAACTTCGATTACTCCGCCTTCATGGGTATATTTAATCGCATTGTCGATGATATTAAATACAGCACGAAAAAGCAGGCTTGGGTTAGCGTATAAGGGGCAGAGCATCTCTATGGTCAAATATAACTTTTGTTGTTTGTCTAATGCGGTAGGCTCTGCAAATTCAATGGCGTCTTGAACTATTTTACTTAGCTCACACTGCTGTTTATTAACGGGAGTTCCGCCATTTTCTAAGTGATATAACTCCATCATGCCATTGAAAGTATCAAGCAGAAGGGAAAAATCAGATTGTATATTTTCTAATTTATCCTGATGATAATCGCTTACGGTATTATCATATAAAAGGTCTTCAATACGTAACTTAATGCGTCCCATTGGGGTTCTTAAATCGTGAGCAATATCGACAGTCAATGATTTAAGTTTAGATTCACTCTGTTCCATTTGCTCTAGCATATTATTTAAATGCAGAGCCAATAAATCAAATTCATTCATGTCTGGGCCCACTTTTAAACGAACGTTGCGCTCACCTAGCATCACTCGGTTCATGGTTTGATTAACAAGGTTTAATCGTTTAAGAATGTATACGGCAATTAGGATTGCGATTAAGCATAAAGCGATAAAGGGGAAAAAAGTACCCCAAATAACAGAGGAGTCTAGCTTCTTTTTAAAGCTTAAATAACGCTCTTGATCAATACCTATAATTAATTCAGAACCATCAGGAAGCTCAACTGTCGTTGCCCGCATATTGGGTAAATCCTTATAGGCTTGATATTGTTTTATTTGAGCAATAACAGGGTAGGACGTTGCTGAAGTGTCTGTTGGTGAAGGACTTGCATGATTGGCAATATGGTAAATATAACGATTACTTTCTTTGCTATTATTAATGCTTTGCTGAACAGCCTCAATGCCTTCTGCACTTGCGATAGCTTGAAGTTGTGAAGTTTCTCCACGTAACCATTCATCAAGGTTTTGGCTGTATAAGTGTAAAGAGGTTGAATAAAGTTGATATAGCAATAACGCCATCATCAAGAATAAGCCAACCGCAAACCAGATTAATAGCTTTAAGATGGATGAACGATAGAGTTCATCACGCTTGTCTAATAACATAACCTGCTCCACGTACTGTTTCGATCAGGTTTACTGCGCCACCGTGTTCTAGCTTTTTACGCAATTTAGCGATATGAACATCAATGACGTTGGTTTTAGGATCAAAATGATAATCCCACGCCGCTTCAAATAATCGCATACGAGAGACAACTTCATCAACATGCTCAGCAAGAAAGCGAAGTAAAATGAATTCTTTATTTTGTAATGCGATAGGGGAATTATTTATCGTGACTTTTTGAGAGCGAAGATTAATAGTTAGATTGTTTATTTGTATTTCATTCAACGTATTCTCAACTGGACGATTACGACGAAGAATAATATTAATACGTGCTAGCAATTCTGCCAAAGCAAAAGGTTTAGTTAGATAATCATCACTGCCCGCGGTTAAACCTTCAACACGCTGGTCTACGCTATCTAGTGCGCTAAGAATAAGAACGGGGGTATTGTTGTCCGTCGCTCTAATGGCAGATAAGATTTTTAAGCCGTCAAGGTTAGGAAGCATGCGATCTAACACAATTAACTGATATTCACAGCTAATTGCCATCATTAAGCCTTCTTTACCATCGCCTGAGCTATCGACAATAAAGCCTTCTTGCTCTAAAGCTTTAGCAATGAAATCGCGAGTAGTTTGATCATCTTCTATAACCAGTATTTTCATAAATCTATCTCAACTATTTGATTAATTTAGTGTAACAAGAAAGAAGTGGAATTAGATAAATAAATAATGAAAAAGAGTTATTAAATGAAATAGGAATACATCATAAAGAGTCTTAAAGGGGGAAGAATTAAGACTCTTGAGTTGTACTCCATAATATCTGGTACGAATATTATGGGACTTATACCAATTTAACTAAATATGGTTCGTACTTAATTAGATTGCTATTCTGCTTTTAAAATTACTTTCATTTCGGCAGCAACTTTATCAACTTTTCCTAAACCAATGATAACTTGTAAGCCACCTTTACCCATTGGAACCACACCTGCTGCACCAATTGATTTCAGTTTATCTTTGTCAGCAAGGCCAGAGTCTTTTACTGTTAAACGTAGGCGAGTAATACAGTTATCTACTTCTAGAATATTGTCTGCACCACCAATGGCTTCAATGTAGGCATTCGTTACATCAGTAATATTTTCTTCTACAGAGTCATCTTTATTCATATCTTCGCCACGACCAGGAGTTAAGAAGTTGAATTTCTTAATCGCGAATCTAAAGATAGTGTAGTAAAGAACAAAGAATACAAGACCTTGTGGGATCAACATGTACCATTTTACAGCTAGTGGGTTTTGACTTGAAAGAACAAAGTCAACAAGACCTGCAGAGAAACCAAAACCAGCCATCCATTCCATGCTTGCAGCGATAAATAGAGATAGACCCGTTAAGATTGCATGAATCAGGTATAACCACGGAGCAAGGAACATGAAGCTGAATTCTAGTGGTTCAGTGATACCTGTAAAGAATGACGCCATTGCTGCTGCAAGCATGATAGAGAATACCGCGGCTTTGTTGCGCTTCTCTGCACAGTGATAAATAGCAAGTGCAGCACCAGGAAGACCAAACATCATAATAGGGAAGAAACCCGCTTGGTACATGCCGGTTTGACCAGGAATACCAGTGCCATTAGCGATAGATTGCGCACCACCTAAGAAGTTTGGAATATCGTTAATACCCACAACATCAAACCAGAACACAGGGTAAAGCGCATGATGCATACCAACACTTAGCATTAAACGGTTAAAGAAACCAAATAGACCTGCACCTACCGCACCCATTGATTGAAGTTGAGTACCAAACGAGATTAGTGCATCAAAAATAGCAGGCCATACGTAAAGAAGTACGAATGATAGAGCCATACCTGCAATTGATGTCAAGATTGGAACTAGACGTTTACCACTAAAGAAAGCTAATGCTTTTGGTAGCTCAACCGTAGAATACTTGTTGTAAATTTCAGCAGAAATAATACCAACAATAATACCGATGAACTGGTTGTTGATTTTAGCGAACGCCGCAGGAACTTGATCTAAAGGGATGTTTTCAAGCTGGGCTACAACCGCAGGAGAAAGAAGGGTAGTAACAACGGTAAAACAAATGAAACCAGCGAGTGCCGCGGAACCGTTTTTGTCTTTACTTAAACCAAACGCCACACCAATGGCAAAGAGCATTGGCATCACATCAATGATAGCTCCGCCTGATTTAATTAAAAACGCAGCGAATACGCTGTTGGCACCCCAACCCGTTGGGTCCATCCAGTAACCAACACCCATTAATATCGCGGCAGCAGGAAGCGTAGCGACAGGAACCATCAGCGCTTTACCTACTTTTTGCATGTAACCTAATACATTCATATTGTATTCCTTAAAGTAAAATTTTGTATTTTTTAATTTAAGGTAAGGATACAGAGGGGAAGATTAAGGAAAGATTGTGCCAACATTAACTATAGTTAATGTTGGCACTTTAAGAATCAAATTGTGAGTGAGATCTAATTAATTCGAGAAGTAAATTAACCCGGGTGCCCATCTACGCGTTTTGACCATAGCATAGGAGCAAAATACCAAACAAATAAACCAAATGCGATAGCCCAAAGAGCAGCAGTGATGTTGATTAACTCCATCATATATTGAGGAAACAAAATAACCCCAAATGAACGGATAAACGCCGCTAAGATGATTGCACTATAAGCCAGTCCCATAGATGGACCTTTGTAGATTTCGCGGCCAGTATGTCCCATAGTCACACGAGCTATCATAGCTAAAATAACGCCGCCTAATGCACCAATAGCAAATAAATGAATTCCTGTATGAGAGATAAAGTAATCGGTGCTTAAGCCACGTAACAATAAACTAAAAGGGATACAAAGATAACCAACGTGAAGAGACCAAACCAGCGGTTCACTCAGTGTTTTATATCCTTTCCAACGGATCATTCGGATTAACTGAGCAACGCCAGCAATGATCATTAAATATGGACTTACTTGCTCTGAGGTTAAAGAGAAGAAGCTCAAAATAAACAGCATAGCTAATGGTATATTACATAACGCATCTAACCAAAGAATAGGCTGAGCTTTTTCAAATTGAAAGCGACGTGCAGTAAAGAAAGGTATAACACGAGCGCCCATTACTGAAATTAATAGCGTAAACCACCAAAGCATAGATTCCCAAACCGCAGCAGAAGTAAATGGCGGCATGCCTTTAATCGTAGCGTAACTGGCGAAATTGGCAGCAATTGCGACTAAAAATAATGGAATAAAAAAGAAGTTTCTCACCCCTGTAGTTTTGATTACGCGAAAACCTACTTCATAAGCAATTGCGAGTATAAATAGTGCCTCTATGCTTGATATTAGCCAGAGTGGTGCTGAAGTCCAGAATAACACTCTTGGTAACAGCCATAATAAGACAATGAACCCGAGACGTTTATCTGAAGTTCCTTTAACTCCTGTCCAATTTTGAACAGCGCTTAACACAAAACCAGCAACAATAGCCATTGAAAACCCAAACAACATTTCATGTACGTGCCACCAAAGAGCAGGCACGTTTAGGTAGGTAGGTTGGCCTGTTTGAAATGCCCAAACCCATACAGTGACAGCAATAATGGCATAGATACTACCTAATAAAAAAAACGGTCGAAACCCTAAACGCAGTATAGGTGGAATTCTTTCTTCGACAGCTTTATCTGTAATATTCATCATAAGATTTTCTCAATTCGTAAGGACAAAATAAGTATAACTGAAATAAAATCCAATAACATGTATTTTTTATGCATGTTATATTGCGGGTGTATTTTTAGATTACACAATAGAGATTGTGATCTAATTGTTAAATTTTAAAGTCATTTATCGACAAAGAGAGTACTTTAGTTAAGATGAACAGATAAAAAATATAAATGGACGTACTCATGAGTCAGGAAATTTACTTTGGTACAGAGAACAAGTTTAGCTTTAAACGCAGTACTTTAAATGCAGTAACGCGTTTGCATCACTTATTAATTCCAAGTCACGCGAAGAAGATGGGGCGTAAATTACTATTAACCCCTGTAAGAACTAAACCAAAAAACTCTGAACCAGAAGGGTTAATAAAGAGTAAGTTAAACTCATCTGAAGGAGAACTTAGCCTTTATCAGCTTGGTTCTGGACCGACTTGGGTATTGGCCCATGGCTGGTCTGGGAATTCGAGTCAGTTTTATCCGTTAATGGAATATATTGCTTCTCAAGGTTTTACTGCCGTTGCTTTTGATCATCCCGCTCATGGTGGAAGTGAGGGAAAACATGCTCATTTACCTGCGTTTATTGAAGGGTTAAATGCGATATTGGATTCTTGTGATGATGTGGTGGGTGTAGTGGCCCATAGTATGGGGACGGCAGCAGTATTAGAATGCCATCATTACAAATTAGAACAGACTCCCTTGCTTTTGATTGCCCCCGTTTTGAACTATACAGAGAATTTGTTTAATAGCATTGAGCGCTCAGGTTACTCAATGAAATTATTTACAGCCATTGTTGGAGATATTGAAGATCAATATCAGAGAACCATCGACAGTTTTAACCCATATCAACGGTTACAACAAAGAGAAACTCAGACGATAATCGTACATGATAAAGAAGATCGTTTTACTAGCTTTGAGCTTTCAAAAGCGGCATCGGATCAAATTAAAAGAGTAACTTTATATCCAACAATAGGTTTGGGTCATGGACGTGTAATGGCAAGTGATGAGGCTAAAAAAGCCTTTGATGCGTTAAGATAAATAATAAAGTAATGTTGAAGCCGATGCATAGAATTGAAGTATGCATCGGCTTTTTTATTATCTGAATAAAATTCGTTTAAATGGTGTTTTATCCATGATCAAAACAAACAATGTAGATACGGTTGCGGTGCCAAATACAATGACAAAATCTCGCATTGCTAATGTTATCTCCATCATTGCGGTGATATTTAAGAACACGACCACAAATAGCAAATGACAGACGTAAATGCCCAACACATGCTTACTTAATGTGAAAGTGATAGGGTGATGTCCAAGTTGTGGTTTGGATAACAATAGGAAAAATACGCCAATTCCAATTAAAGGTGTACCGATTAAAAAGTCATGTAAATTAAAAGGCACATCAAACTGAGTCAACCAATAAGCCTCGCTAAAATGAATAGTAAAACCAACCAGTAATAAGATCATAGCATTAGTTGATGAAAGGGTAATGTCTCTTCTTCTTAATTCAAACCCAATGACCACCATTAAGGTACTAAAGAAAGGACCATTTCGAGTAAAAAATGGAGTCCAAACTTCTGTAAGCGTTTGATAGCTACCGCCAGCAAGGCCGTATACATATAAGGTCACAGCTACAGGGATAAGCCATGTCGCCTTTTTAAAGTGAACGAGTAACCCAATAATAGACACTGCGATAATAAGGGCGGGGATAAACCATAAGTGCACCATACCACCTTCAAACAAAGCGTTTAATGGGTTCTGCGTTAACCAATTCCAGTACCCCGTGCGCTCTGCTAGATACCCATTTTCAGCGACTTTTCTCCAATGAAAAGGCAAAGCTAAACTCAACATGCTCCATACTATCCATATTTTCAATAAAGGCGCACAGTAAGATTGAATTGTTTTTAAAGGAGCATGCGTTAATTTAGGTTGAATAAAATAACCAGATAAAATGAAAAAGAAAGGAACCGCAAAACGGGTTAGCTGGTTAAATATATTGCCGAAAACTGGGAAGTCATCCATAAGTAGATAAGTCATGAAAACTTGTGAGTGCAAAGCGATGATCGCGAACATAGCGAGAAGGCGTCCTAGCTCTAAGCTTGCGATTTTATTTGAATTTTCCATAATGAGTACCAATAAATTTTTCGACAATCTACCAATCTGTTTTTGAATAAAATATGAGATAGATTAATTTTGTAGTGGTTGAACGTAAGATGTTTACGAAATTGAGATTGCTTTCACATATAACCTTTACTTTTAAAAATGAATTTATTTGATAAACGCATTGACCTTCCCCTAAGTGGAAGCCTTAGTATTAAGTTAATTCTATAATATTGAGTGTTTATTTGTGATTACTTCTTTTTCTAAATGGTTAGTGACGAGCGTTACGCTGATAGCATTAGTGCTATCAAGTGTTGCTTACAGCTACCCGATGAAAATGGAAGTGATGAAGATGGATATGGCACAACATCAAGAGATGATGGCGTCAGATTGTCATTCAACACAAAGTGACACTACAGACTGTAATATGAACACGATGACAATGAATTCCGTTCATCATTGTTCAGATAAAGGGGAAACTTGCTGTAAGACGGTTTGTATTGCTTCTGTTTTCGCTTTGCCTTCAAATTTACATGCTTATATAAACTCAACAGTATCGGCAGTTCACTATCCTCAATACAATGAGCTGCCTCGCTCATTTATTTCCTCCTCTTTATTTCGACCTCCAATTCTTTAATTCCAATTAAAACTCATTAAATCAATTAGCTAAATAGTTTTTTATCTATATTTATCGGTTTAATTATGGCGGTGATCTGCTTATTGGGTCACGTCATTATTGGAATAAACTCATGAAAAAATTACGACTTATACGTTTTAAAAAAGCGTGGTTGGTTTCTGCTATTTCAGTGGTGTTATCTCATCAAGCGATGGCGGAGAACCAGTTAACGCAACTAATTGAACAAGCGTTATCCTCTGATGCGAGCAGAGAGCAAATATATGAGCAATCTCAGGCGATGCGAGCGACAGGTATTGCTAGCTCAACATTGGCAGATCCAACATTAAAAGTAGGATTTGGCGGTTTACCTGTTGATAGCTTTAAGTTTGATGAAGATCCAATGACGAATATCTCTGTAGGATTAATGCAGAAATTTGGCCGTGGATCGAGCTTGGATTTACAGCAAAAACAAATGGGGCAACAAGCGGATGTATTAGCGATGCAAGTGCAAGTTCGTGAACTCGACGTTGCCAATGCAATTAGTCAGCTATGGATTGAACTTGGTTTTTTACAAAAAGCCGAAGTGATCTTGCATGAAAATCGTCGTTTGCTGAGCGAGATGGAATCTTATATTAGTACTAATTATTCCATTGCTAAAAGTGAGAGCCAAGATTTATTGCAAGCGCAATTGCAACTTACTCGCTTAGATGAAAGAGTGCAAACCAACAAGCAATCTCAAGAGCGAATTTATGCACAGTTAACGGAATGGTTACCGAATCTATCACAACAACAGTTAAATAAAATTAAGCCTCTTAAATGGGATTATTTAGAGCAAATTCTAGCGACAAATACCCATAAAACTACTGATTTTTATGAATTATTAAAAAACAATCCAACCATAAAAATGAGCGAATTGGCCATTGTTGCAACCAAAACAAAAGTTGATATTGCTGATGAATCTTATTCGCCTCAGTTCGGTGTAGAAGTGATGTATGCCTATCGTCAAGCTAATGGTATGGGAGGTCAACCAGCATCAGATTTAGTTAGCGCTTATGTCACCATGGACATTCCCTTATTTACAGATAAACGACAAGACCAAAATTATGCCGCTGCTCAGTATCAAGTGGGGTCAGCGAAATCACAACGTGATGTGTTATTGCGTCAAATGAACGCGAAAGTGAACGCATTATTAGTGGATAAAAGTAATTTAGAGCAGCGTCTTACTCGTTATGATGAAACGTTATTACCTCAATCAAAGGAGAGAACAAAAGCGGTTGAGCGAGGGTATGAAAATAATACCGCACAATTTAACGATGTCATTTTAGCCTCTAATGATGAGCTGAGTTTAGAGTTAGAAAAACAACGGTTAATGAGTGATTTAGATAAAACAAACAGTAATTTGGCTTTTTATCTAAACGGTTTTAATTATCACGTATCTGCTCCACAAGTGTCACCGTCTAAGTATTAAGGAATAAAACATGAAATCATTAAAAATTGTCGCGCTTTCGGTGGTTATTGGCGGTGTTATTGGTGCTGGAAGCATGAACTTATATTCAGCGCATTCAATGGACATGGTGTCGATGAATTCCGATAGTATATCAGCCAGTTCGAATAATGAGCCTTTGTATTGGGTAGCTCCGATGGATGCAAATTACCGTCGAGATCAACCCGGTAAATCACCAATGGGTATGGATTTGGTTCCTGTATATACTGATGATGCTAAAGGAGATAAATCACCTGTAGGGACAGTTACGATTGACCCAAGTGTGGTTAATAATCTTGGAGTGAAAAGCGCATTTGTAGAGAAAACCATTCTTTCACCAAATATCGATACCGTAGGTTACATTGCTTTTGATGAAAGTAAATTATGGCAAGTGAACGTACGAGCTGCAGGTTGGGTTGAAAAACTTAACATTAACGCGATTGGTGAGAGAGTAAATAAAGGCGATGTGTTATTTACGCTTTATTCTCCAGAGTTAGTTAAAGCTCAAGAAGAGTTATTGAATGCGTATCGAACAGGACGTAAAGGATTAGTAAAAGGCGCTCGAGAGCGTTTGTATTCATTAGGTGTTGATAAAGTCCAAATTAACTCTATTGTTAGAGCCGGTAAAGCGAATAAAAACATAGAGATAAAAGCAACTTCAAATGGTGTGATTGCGAGTCTTAATATTCGTGAAGGGGGGTATTTATCACCTTCACAAATCGTGATAACCGCTGGCCCATTAGAGGACGTATGGGTTGATGCCGAAGTATTTGAACGTCAAGCTCATTGGTTATCTTCAGGTAATAAAGCAGTAATGACATTGGATGCGGTTCCTGGAAAAACATGGGAAGGTGAAGTGGATTATGTTTATCCCATTTTAGATCCAAAAACACGTACTATGCGTATGCGCTTGAAGTTTGATAATCAAGATGGTGCATTAAAACCAAATATGTTTGCCAATATAACCATACAACCTAAAACCAAAGAGGAAGTATTAACGATTCCGCGTCAGTCTGTTATTCGTGCTGGCGGTATGACACGCGTTGTATTAGATGAGGGAAATGGTAAATATCGTTCTGCTCGAATTGTGGTAGGACGAGAAGCAGGGAATAAGACAGAAGTTGTTAAAGGATTGAAAGAAAACGATAAAGTAGTGACATCTGCTCAATTCTTATTGGATTCTGAGTCAAGCAAAACCGCAGAATTAAGTCGTATCAATGGCCCTGAAAACAGTATTTGGATATCGGGTGATATCACTATGTTAATGGCTGATTTTGGGATGGTGACTTTTGAGCATAAAGCTGTTTCACAATGGGATTGGAAAGCAGGGGAAATGAATTTCTCAGTTGAGGAGGGGATTGATCTTTCCTCATTTCGTGAAGGTGAATCAGTTCAGTTTTTAGTACAGAGAGACAATGATGAATTCAAATTATTAGACATTGAAAAAGAAGGGGAAGCACTATGATCCCTTCCATTATTCGTTGGTCTATTAAAAATCGTTTTTTAGTTTTAGTTGCTACCTTTGCCCTTGTTGTTGCAGGAATTTACAGTGTAAAGAATACGCCTGTTGATGCTTTGCCGGATCTTTCAGATGTACAGGTGATCATCAAAACAAGTTATTCAGGACAAGCACCACAAGTGGTGGAGGATCAGGTGACTTATCCTTTAACGACGGCCATGTTAGCTGTACCCGGAGCTGAGACGGTTCGAGGTTATTCATTCTTTGGTGATTCTTACGTATATATTATTTTTAACGATGATACTGACATGTACTGGGCACGTTCGCGTGTTTTAGAGTATTTAAGTCAAGTTGCACCTAAGTTACCAGCAGAAGCAAAACCCACATTAGGGCCAGACGCTACTGGTGTAGGTTGGGTGTATAGCTATGTATTACAAGACAAAACCGGTCAACATGATCTTGCAGAACTGCGCAGTTTACAAGACTGGTTTTTAAAATATGAATTGCAAACGGTTGATGGTGTATCGGAAGTCGCTACGGTAGGCGGAATGGTAAAGCAGTATCAGGTTGAAATTGATCCTGATAAGTTGAGAGCCTATAACTTAACCTTGCAACAGGTTAATAAAGCCATCAAAGAGGGAAATCAAGAAGCTGGCGCGTCTGTTGTTGAGATTGCAGAAGCTGAACATATGGTACGTACATCAGGTTACTTAAGCAGTATTGAGGATATTCAATCCTTACCACTAAAAGTAACAGATAAAGGTACACCACTGTTATTAGGTGATATTGCGGATATTAATCTAGGCCCACAAATGCGCCGAGGGATCTCTGAGTTTAACGGCGAAGGTGAAGCCGTTGGTGGTGTGATTGTGATGCGATTTGGTAGGAATGCCAGTGAAGTTATTGCTAACGTGAAAGAAAAGTTAACTCAACTTCAAAAGGGTTTACCAGATGGTGTTGAAATAAAAGCCACTTATGATCGCTCAACATTAATCGATCACGCCGTGAAGAACCTGTGGGAGAAATTAGCTGAAGAGTTCATCGTTGTTGCCATTGTTTGTGCTCTGTTCCTATTTCATATACGTTCTTCATTGGTTATCGCATTAAGTTTACCTGTTGGGATCTTGAGTGCTTTTATCGTCATGCATTGGCAAGGTATTAACGCCAATATCATGTCTTTAGGTGGTATTGCGATAGCAATAGGCGCAATGGTGGACGGAGCGATCGTAATGATCGAAAACGTTCATAAACATATAGAGAAAACGCCATTAACAGATAAAAACCGTTGGCAAGTGATTGGTAAAGCGGCAGAAGAAGTTGGTCCTCCATTATTTTTCTCATTACTTATCATAACGTTAAGCTTTGTACCTGTATTTGCTCTTGAAGGGCAAGAAGGAAAAATGTTTTCTCCGTTAGCCTTTACTAAAACCTTTGCGATGGCTGCATCTGCTGGCTTAGCGATTACATTGGTACCCGTATTAATGGGGTATTTTGTACGCGGAAAGATCTTACCTGAGCGTAAGAACCCGATTAATAAAACATTGGTTTCATTATATCGACCGTTACTTAATGTGAGTTTGCGTTTCCCTAAAACGATGTTACTTGTTGCTATGGTGCTAATGGGCTCCGCTTATTATCCAATATCTAAGATGGGGAGTGAGTTTATTCCTCCATTAGATGAAGGGGATTTAATGTATATGCCCACGACTTATCCCGGCATATCCATTGGTAAAGCGCGTGAACTATTGCAGCAAACCAATAAGCTAATCAAAACTGTACCTGAAGTAGATACCGTGTGGGGAAAAATTGGTCGAGCAGAGACGGCAACGGATCCTGCACCTTTAACAATGATCGAAACGGTGATTCAGTTTAAACCCAAAAATGAATGGCGTGACGGCGTCACAACTGAATCAATTAAAAATGAGCTAGACCAACTGATTCAATTTCCCGGAATTACAAACGCATGGGTCATGCCGATTAAAACTCGTATCGATATGCTGGCGACAGGGATTAAAACACCAATCGGAATAAAAGTAGCAGGCCCCGATCTTAACGTAATTGAAAAGATAGGTGCTGAGTTAGAACCGATTTTAAATAATATTCAAGGAACAACTTCTGTTTACGCTGAACGGGTTGCTGGCGGTCGTTATGTCACGATTGATATTAAACGTCGTCAAGCAGCTCGATATGGACTAAATATTAAAGATATTCAGCAAGTTATATCAACAGCCGTTGGTGGGATGAATGTTGGTGAAACCATCGAAGGCCTAGAGCGTTATCCAATTAACGTTCGATATCCGCAATCATATCGAGACTCAGTCGTTAAATTACAAAACTTACCTCTTATTACATCAAGTGGAGCTCAAATTGCTCTAGGTGATGTGGCGGAGATCCGTTATGAAGATGGGCCACCAATGATCAAAACTGAAAATGCACGTCCAAATGGCTGGGTATTTGTTGATATTGATGGAAGGGATCTTGGTTCATACGTTCATGAAGCACAACAAGCAGTACATGACCAACTGGATCTTCCTGCTGGTTATTCTTTGGGATGGTCTGGGCAATATGAATATATGGAGCGTGCTAAAGAACGTCTAACCACAGTTGTCCCAATTACGATTGGCATCATTATGCTGCTTCTGTATCTGAGTTTTAGACGATTTGGTGAAGTGTTAATTATCATGGGGACACTACCGTTAGCAATGGTTGGTGGACTTTGGTTGATGCACTTACTTAATTTTAATTTCTCAATTGCCGTTGGTGTTGGCTTTATTGCATTGGCCGGTGTCGCTGTTGAAATTGGCGTGATCATGTTGGTTTATTTGAATCAGGCATGGCATGAAAAGCAGATCGCAGTCCAAGAACTAAACAGCGCATTAACTCAGCAAGATTTAACTCATGCAATTGAGGATGGCGCTGGTTTACGGGTACGTCCGGTAATGATGACGGTATTAACCGTGATTATCGGTTTAATCCCAATTATGTATGGTTCAGGCACTGGTTCTGAAGTGATGCAACGAATAGCGGCTCCAATGATTGGAGGTATGGCGTCAGCTTTGTTATTAACGCTACTTGTATTGCCCGCTGTATTTAAATTATGGAAACAATCGCAGTGTAAATAAGGTTTATAGCATTTTTATTGGTGCTCAAACCCATTATTAATGGCTTACGAAATAGGTAGTAAGCCATATATCAATTAAGAAATAAGAAGGAAAATAATATGGAAAAGACAGTATTAGCAATCGCATTATCATTACTCGCAAGCTCAGCAATGGCAGAAATGGACCACAGTAAAATGGATCATAGCTCAATGGATATGAAAAGCATGGACATGAGTAAGATAGACAGCATGTCGATGAAAGAGATGAACGCAGTAGGTATGCCTGCAACAGGCATGAAACCAGATAAAGTTGTGCATGTGATTTTATCAGATGATATGAAAATTACCTTTAAGAAAGAAGTCGATATACAACCTAATGATATTGTCCAATTTGTTATTATGAATACAGGGAAAATTGATCATGAATTTGCAATTGGTAATGAAAAAGAGCAATTAGAACATCGTGAGATGATGAAGAAGATGACATCGGGTCACGCACATGACAGTGGTAGTACAGTAACTGTTAAGCCAGGAAAGGCAAAACAAATTATTTGGCATTTTCATGGTGATAAGAATGTGGGATTTGCATGTAATATTCCAGGGCATGCAGAAGCAGGTATGGTGAAAAAAATTACATTGTAATATCAATGCCACTAAATAGATCAGATAATTAGTGGAATAGGTATTACCTGCATAATATGAAAAAGCGGTAAGGTGGGTGGTCTTACCGCTTTCTTTTATGAAGAGAAAAACTATAACTTAAAGAATGACAGCTGTTGTTTCTGCTCTTCAGCTAGTCGAGACAGCTCTGAACTTGCAATAGCACTTTGGCTGATGCCTGTGACGTTTTGGTTCACTAATTCAGACATATTAACGACGTTACGATTAATATCTTGAGTTACTTGCGATTGCTCTTCGGCTGCCGTCGCAACTTGAGTGTTCATGTCGTTAATGGCATTGATTGATTCAGTAATACCAATTAACGCATCGCCTGCTTTTGCCGTTAGCTCTTTATTTAGCTCTAACATATCAAGACTGGATTGCATGCTGTCGTTAGCTAAACCAGATTGCTCTTGAAGTGCTTCAATTATCGTTTGAATTTCTTGAGTTGATGACTGAGTTCGAGCTGCTAGTAAACGTACCTCATCAGCAACAACAGCAAAGCCACGACCAGACTCGCCAGCGCGAGCTGCTTCAATTGCAGCATTTAATGCAAGTAAGTTAGTTTGATCGGAGACACTACGAATAACTTCAACGACATTATTAATTTGTTCTGATTGTTCTTTTAAATGGTTAACAACAACGGCTGCATCCGTTAATGCTATAGCCATTTTATCACTTGCATCTGTACTTTGAGCAAAAATATCTAAGCCTGCTTTAGCTAAATCACTGGTGTTTTGAGCGGTTTTATCTGCAGCTAATGCATTATCACTTACGTTGTTAGCAGTACTAGATAGTTCGTTTACCGCAGAAGCCACTTGTTCAATTTCACACAGTTCTTTTTGAGAGTTAAGCTCAGCTTCATTCATTACAGCAGCAAGTTCAGTCGATGCAGAAGCCACGCTTTCATTAATGTTATTCAGCTCTTCAATGGTTTTTTGAAGTTGAATCGCGGTAGTATTGATATCTTTACTTAGTTGAGCAATTTCATTATCACCATCAACTTCTGTACGTACTGTTAAGTTACCTTCAGCTAATTTACGAATGATGGTTTGTAGCTTTTGAATAGGGTTAACGATTAATCCTGATAACCACCAAGAGGCTAGTAAAGAAAGAATAAACACAGAAATAATTGTAATGGCAGCTGTCATTTTAACTTGGTTGTTTTTTGCATAGCTTTCGTTCATTACTTCATCGGAAAAGTGGTTAATTTTTTCAGATAGATGATTAATTGTCTCTACCATGTCATTACCAGTCTTACGATAATTTGCGATTAATGTATTGTAGTTTTCTGTGACTGGAAGGCCCTGTTCTTTTCTTTCTGAGTACTTAATTACTCTTTTTGTAAAATCGACATAAGCGCTCATACTTTCGTTAACTTTGGCTGCATCAGAGCTGAACGTTTGTTTTTGAGTAATGTCACTAAGTAGTTGCTCAACGGTATCGATTTCTAATTGCATTTCTTTATAAAATGCATCACGGCGAGCAGGATCATAAATGGCATAAACAGCACCAATGCGTAATGGATATACTTGGTCATCAATTTTTGCTAATTGATCTTTATAGAAAATAAATGAGGCTGTGTTGTCTGCAATTGTGTCTTGTTCTATATCCAGTGCAATAGCTGTATATGATAAAGAGGCGAATAAAGTTAATGCAGTCAATAAAACAGGAAGTAAGATTTGGGTGCGTATAGAGGTGTTTTTAAGTGAATAATTCATCTTCAGCCTTTGTTATTTCTAGAAAGTACAGTGCAATTTCGTGTACTTTTGTTATTTTCTCGAAATATAGACTCACATCACACTCCTGTCGATAGTAATTGTAACTAAATGTGTATTTTAACTTGCTTTTAAATTGGTTGATGTTTGTGTTATTTGTTTTATGTATTTATCTCTTCTGTTATATGGGTTTTAGTTATGATTGTTGTCGGTTTATAAGAGATTTATAGCTTGAAGGTTTAAGTGAAGAAGGGATAGGCGATAAGAAATACTCTTACCGCTTATTTTTAGAGGAAATTACAACTTAAAGAATGCTAGTTGCTCTTTTTGTTGTTCTGCCAATTTAGATAATTCGTTACTTGCACTCGCACTTTGGCTAATACCTGTTACGTTCTGATTTACAAGCTCAGACATATTCACCACATTACGGTTAATATCTTGAGTTACTTGAGATTGTTCTTCGGCAGCAGTAGCAACTTGAGTGTTCATATCATTAATTGCAGTAATTGATTCAGTGATGCTGACCAATGCATCACCCGCTTTTGCGGTTAACTCTTTGTTTAATTCAAGCTTATCGATACTTGTTTGCATACTATCATTTGCTAAACCTGACTGCTCTTGTAGTGATTCAATAATAGTTTGAATCTCTTTGGTTGATTCTTGAGTACGAGCAGCAAGCAGACGAACCTCATCAGCAACAACTGCAAATCCACGCCCAGATTCACCCGCACGAGCAGCTTCAATAGCAGCATTTAAGGCTAATAAGTTAGTTTGTTCTGAAACACCACGGATCACTTCAACCACATTATTGATCTGTTCTGATTGCTCTTTTAAGCGGTTAACCACAACTGCTGCATCAGTTAAAGAGTTTGCCATGTCTTCGCTTGCTTGATTACTTTGAGTGAAAATATCTAAACCAGAGCGAGCAAGCTCATTGGTATCTCGGGCTGTTTGATCGGCAGACAACGCATTGTCACTTACATTATCAGCAGTACTTGATAGCTCATTAACAGCAGAGGCAACTTGTTCAATCTCGCTTAACTCTTTTTGTGAGTTAGTTTCTGATTCCGTCATAACAGCAGCAAGCTCTGTTGATGCGGCAGCTACGTCTTCGCTGATGCGAGACAATGCTTCAACAGTGGTCTGCAATTGAATTGCAGTTGTGTTGATATCTTTACTTAATACAGCAATTTCATTATCGCCATCAGCATCGGCACGAACCGTTAAATCACCTTCAGCCAAGCGACGGATAGTTAATTGAATTTTTTTAATTGGGTTTACGATAAGACCTGATAACCACCACGCAGTGAGCATCGATATAATAAAGACAGCTAAAATAGTCAAACCTGCTGTGGTTTTAACCTGAGTGTTTTTCTCATAGCTTTCTTTCATTGCGATATCAGAAAACTCATTTACACGTTGGGAAAGGGTATTGATAGAAGAAACCATGCTATTACCAATATTTCGGTATTGCGAGATAAGCGTATCGTAACTTTGAGAAACGGTTTGACCATTTTCTTTTTTATTTAAGTATTCAATAACCTGGTGTGAAAACTGAACGTAGTTATTGATGTTAGTGCGAACGAGGTTAACTTCTTTAGCAAATGTTTTTCTTGCTTCTAACTCATCAAGTAATGCATTGATGTCATTTACTTTGTTTCGCAATTCAGTCGTGAATTTTGCACGACGCTCCGTATCGTAAATTGCATAAACAGCGCTTATACGTAGGGGATATACTTCATCATCAACTTTTGCAAGTTGGTCTTTATAGAAGACAAAAGAGTCAGTATTGCTTGCTATTATATTTTGTTCTTTTTCAAGGCTAGAGGCAGTAAAACCTAAAGAAATGAACAGTGCTAGTGCAGTAAGAATTACGGGTAGTAGAACTTGAATACGTATTGACGTATTTTTTAAAGAAAATTGCATCAAAGCCTCTTAAATTTGAGAAAGTGAGAAATAAAGGAAATTTATTTATTAATTCTCGAATTCTAGACTTTTGTCACACTTTTGTCGATGGCAAATGTAAATTAATATAATTAATATTGTCCTTAAATATGTATTTACCGGTTGCATTATTGTTTTAAATAATAATGTTGCTGGAAATAGAGGAAATTACCCTTAATCTTCAGCCATTTCGATTTCATAGATTTCATCAGCAATATCTTGTGTTTTTCGCTCAATAATCGTTTGAGCATCAGCCAATCCTTGATTGTAAAAAACCGGCCCCGCTTGCTTAATTATAAAATCTAATAAGAACTCACCATCAAATTGACCAAGTTCAGTGTCTAGTTCTTGTTCAAAATAACCTTGGAATTTTTGTACAAGCTCATCACGTTTATTTTTAGGTATAGTCATTGTGCTCATGGTATTCCCTTAATTTTGATTGTCTGTTTGAATTTTATTAATCACTTGATTATACATGACCCATGCCATGAGTCCTGCGAGACTATTGCCAATTAATGCACCCATAAAGATGCCATGTAAACCAAATAAATTTGAGCCTAACCATATCATAGGTAAGAAACAGATAAACAGGCGGAGAATTGAAATCACTAATGCGCGCATAGACACACCAAGGGCGTTACAGGTTGACACCATTAACATGCAGATACCTAAAGAGCCAAGGCTAATTGGGACCCATAATAAATAATGGTAAATAACATCAATGACATTGCTGTCGGTACTTAATAGGCTTGCGAGTGGTTTGGCAATAATAAACAGAAGAACCGCAAGGCCAATTTGCCAACAGAGAACAAATTTAGTCGCGATTTTGATTAGTTTTTGAATCTCGTCGAACTCTTTAGCCCCTAACATTCTACCAACCATTGGCGGAATAGACATGGTAAGAGCAAGTACGACAACAATAGCAAAGAATTCGATACGAGAAGCCATCGCCCAACCCGCAACGGCAGCAGCCCCAAAACCTGCGATAATTTTCGTTGCCATCATAGAAGAGAGGGGTGGCAGTAACTGACTCATCATTGCAGGAGCCATTACTGCGTTTAGCTCTTTAATGGATTGCAGAATATTAAGATCGTGCCATGAAAAAGAGATCCAATTACGCTTAAAAATAGGGGGCAGAATGATACAAAAACCAATAGTGAAAGAGACTATCGTTGCCCAAGCCGCACCATTTAAGCCTAAGTTAAATTGGAAGATGAAAATAGGATCAAGGATCATATTTAGGATACTGGTCGCCATCATCATTAAGCCCGGTAGTTTAGTATCACCGTTGGCACGACACAAACTGTAAGCAAAATAGATCATTGCACCAGCCCAACAACTTGCTAACCATACTGGCCAGTAACTATCGATGACGGGAAATACATTGGCTTCTGCGCCCAATAGGTTAAGTAATAAACCTCGAGAGAACCAAATGAGTAAGCACATGATAAATACCATACCAGCGCCTAGAGTGAGAACTAATCCGGCAAGCTGCTTGGCTTTTTTAATTTGTTGAGCGCCTAATACTCGTGCGATTACGGCTGTTGTAGCAATGCCTAAGCCGACTTGTAAACCAATAATGACCATCTGCAATGGCATGGTAAAGCCTTGGGCAGCAAGAGGAAGTATGCCAAGTTGGCCGATAAAGGCACTATCAACTAATTGAAAGCTCATTAGAGAAAGAACACCAAACATCATTGGCCATGTCATTTGAAAAAGCTGTTTTGAGAGAGAAATACTTGGCATGATTAAAAAGGTGCTCTAAAAGTATTGGTCGGCCATTGTACTGATTATAGAGCAAGACTCAAATGCATGAGTGAGAATAGAAGAAGAGTTTATGTCATAGCCGCATTTTATTAATCATAAATAAAATGTGGCTATGTTTATTTGAATAATGCCTATTACTTTTAGATGCTAGGAAGCAGGGATTCAGGCATTAACATATTGTATTTAGCCTCAAGTAATAAGGTGTTTGCTTTGGCAATGTCTGGTGCAAAGTAACGATCTTTATCATAAAAATCGACACGTTCACGTAGCATGCTTTTGGCTTCTTCGATACGTTCTGAACTCTTATTTGGCGCTCTAAAATCGAGACCTTGTGCTGACGCTAATAGCTCTACCGCTAATATACCGCGAGTGTTTTCAGCCATATCCCCTAAGCGACGACCGGCAAAGGTTGCCATTGATACGTGATCTTCTTGGTTTGCAGAAGTCGGTAAGCTATCAACAGAGGCTGGATGAGCAAGACTTTTGTTTTCACTAGCTAGTGCGGCAGCAGTAACTTGAGCAATCATAAATCCTGAGTTTACACCGCCATTATCAACTAGAAATAGAGGGAGTTTACTTAAACCGCTGTCGATAAGAAGCGCCATTCGACGCTCCGACAAACTGCCAATTTCAGCAATTGCTAAAGCAAGGTTATCTGCTGCCATTGCAACAGGTTCGGCATGGAAATTACCACCAGAGATAATATCACCATCATCGGCAAAGACTAATGGGTTATCAGATACTGAGTTTGCTTCTACTTCTAGTGTGTCTGCCGAATTTCTTATTTGCTGTAAACAAGCACCCATAACTTGGGGTTGGCAGCGTAATGAATAGGGGTCTTGTACTCGTTCACAGCATTGATGGGAAAGACCGATCTCACTGCTTTGACCTAATAAGTGACGATAACCTAAAGCTGCATCCATTTGACTACGATGACCACGCACACGGTGGATTCGTGGATCAAACGGCTTACGACTACCGAGTGCGGCTTCTACAGACATAGCTCCACACACGGTGGCTGCTGCGTAAAGATCTTCAGCCGCAAATAAGCCTTCTAAAGCAAATGCAGTAGAAGCTTGAGTTCCGTTAAGTAGTGCTAATCCTTCTTTTGGTGCCAGTGTTATTGGTTCTAATCCTGCTATTTCTAGAGCCCTTTGTCCTGAAATTACTTCACCTTTATAACGAGCCTCACCTTCGCCTAGCAAAACGGTACTCATGTGTGCTAAAGGAGCAAGATCACCAGAAGCACCCACAGATCCTTTTTTAGGAATGCACGGATAAACCTCTGAATTGACCAATTGCATTAATGCATTAACGACGGATGGGCGAATACCAGAATAACCACGCGAAAGACTGTTTACTTTAAGCGTAATCATTAAGCGCACGGTGGCATCATTCATGAATTCCCCAATACCAGCAGCATGGGAGAGAACAATACTGCGTTGTAAGGTTTCTAAATCTTCTTCTGCAATTCGAGTGTTTGCCAACAGGCCAAAACCAGTGTTAATGCCATAGACGGTTTTATCTTCACGGATCACTTGAGCAACCACTTCGGCACTGGTCAGCATATCGGGCAATGCATCTGGACTTAATGACAGTTGAGTTGGTTGACGGCTAACTTCACGTAATTGTTTTAGAGATAACTTGCCTGGAATAATTTCTAATGAATACATAGTTCGTTTCTCGTTATGGTTGTGATACCAACTCGTGTCGCTAGGTTGGTATTCTTTATAATTATTTTTAAAATTGAAATGTAGAGTTTATGTCTATTAGTTTTATTCAGATAGCATGGGTAAATCTAAGCCTTGCTCTTTGGCACAATTGATCGCGATGTCATAGCCTGCATCCGCATGACGCATAACACCAGTGGCAGGATCATTGTGAAGTACTCGACTAACACGCTCAGCGGCATCATCACTGCCATCACACACGATCACCATGCCTGAATGTTGAGAGAACCCCATACCCACACCACCGCCGTGATGCAGAGATACCCAAGTCGCACCCGAAGCCGTGTTTAGTAAGGCATTTAATAGTGGCCAATCAGATACTGCGTCAGAGCCATCCATCATGCCTTCGGTTTCACGGTTTGGACTGGCAACCGAGCCTGAATCAAGATGATCTCGACCAATGACAATCGGTGCTTTTAGCTCTCCATTTTTTACCATTTCATTAAAGGCTTTACCGAGACGTGCACGATCTTTTAAGCCAACCCAACAAATACGTGCAGGTAATCCTTGGAATTGAATACGCTCTCGCGCCATATCAAGCCAGTTGTGCAGATGTGGATTATCTGGAATGAGTTCTTTTACTTTTTGATCGGTCTTATAGATGTCTTCTGGATCGCCAGAAAGGGCAGCCCAACGGAAAGGACCAATCCCTTCACAAAATAGCGGACGAATATAAGCAGGTACAAAACCCGGAAAATCAAAGGCATTGGCGATACCTTCTTCTAAGGCCATTTGACGAATATTATTACCGTAATCGACAGTTGCAGAGCCTGATTTTTGTAAATCCAGCATAGCTTGAACTTGAATTGCCATTGATTTTTTAGCCGCTGATACGACTACTGATTCATCTTTTAAACGCATTTCAGCAGCATGCTCCATTGACCACCCCTGAGGAAGATAGCCGTTGAGAGGATCGTGCGCTGAGGTTTGATCGGTTGTTACATCAGGCACAATACCGCGTTGAACAATTTCTGCGTAAACATCAGCGGCATTACCGAGTAAACCCACTGAAATTGGTGTTCCTGTTTGTTTTGCATCTTCAATAATGGCAAGGGCTTCATCTAATGTGGTGGCTTTACGGTCGACATAACCAGTGCGGAGTCGATAATCGATACGAGATTCATCACATTCAATCGCAAGCATAGAAAAACCAGCCATGGTTGCTGCAAGAGGTTGAGCCCCACCCATGCCACCAAGCCCACCAGTTAGCACCCAGCGACCTTGAGCCTTGCCATCAAAATGCTGTTTTGCCATTGCAATAAAGGTTTCATAGGTTCCTTGAACAATGCCTTGAGAGCCAATGTATATCCAACTGCCAGCGGTCATTTGACCATACATCATTAACCCTTGTTTATCTAACTCGTTAAAGTGTTCCCAATTGGCCCAGTGAGGAACCAAATTTGAATTAGCAATTAACACGCGTGGTGCATTAGTGTGAGTTTTAAATACACCAACGGGTTTGCCTGATTGCACTATTAAGGTTTCATCATCTTCAAGGCGAGTAAGCACTTCGACAATCTTGTCATAGCATTGCCAATTTCGTGCAGCACGACCAATGCCACCATAAACCACTAACGCATGTGGGTGTTCAGCTACATCTGGATGTAAGTTATTCATTAACATACGAAGTGGGGCTTCGGTTAGCCAAGATTTAGCAGTGAGTTTTGTACCTGTTGGGGCAATAATAGTACGAGTCTCATCCAATCTAGGGTTAGATGGCGATGCATGTGTCATTGTTGCTCTCCTTGCGAGTTAATAGTATTGGTGACTGTTTTTTAACATTAAAAGTGCTTGTGAATTACTAGCTCTGAAAATAAAAGCATTACGCTTTCATTCCATGAGCAATGGTCCAAGCGAGTCTTGCAGCTAAGCGTGCTGTTTGATTATCAATATCAAAATTAGGGTTAAACTCAGCCATATCAGCCAAGAGCAATTTGGAAATACCTTGGGGGTTTTTCGCTGCCAAAATATCAAAAATAAGGGTTTCAATGATCTCAAGAGGGACACCTCGAACTGCAGGTGCACTCACTCCTGGAGCAACTGATGCCGGAAAAACATCAATATCTATCGTGAGATAAAGGTAGTCATTTTGGTCAATAAAGTGAGATAAGTCTTGTTGAATTAATGGCAAGTTAGCATGTGTCATTTCTGTATCATCAAAATAAAGTACACTCAGATCATCCGCTTTTTGGTAAAGAGCTTGAGTATTACTGCCTCGGTTTAATCCTAAGCAGGCATAATTAAATGGCCATCCATTCGCTTCACAATATTGAGAAATTTGATGAAAGGGAGTGCCTGAACTACCAAACTGTTGTTCTGTTGATTCTTCAGATAAGTGTTCTTTTTGTGGTGGATTTCGTAGATCAAAATGTGCATCAAAGTTAATGATTCCAATGCGTGGTGGTGTTTTTTGTTGGTTTGATTCAGTGATACTTTTTAAATGACGCGCAATGCCTTGAAAGGAGCCCCATGCAATTTCGTGACCGCCACCAAAAACAATCACTTGGTTATGGTTAGCAAGGGCTTGTTCAACATTATCACCAAGCTGGTGCTGTGCTAATTCAAGATCAGCATCATCACAACAGGTATCCCCCCCATCAAAAACAGCTTTATTATGATGCCAAGCTAAATTGGATAAGGCGCGTCGAATGATTTGTGGAGCAGAATAAGCACCAATACGGCCTTTATTGCGATAAACTCCTTCATCGCAAGCAAAACCAAGCAACACGATCCCATTCATACTTGAACTTGTCGCTTCACTGATTTTTTGATGCCAACGCAAACCGAGTTCACCATCTTCAAGATCGACTCTGCCTGTCCAACTTGTCATGTCGATTAAGGTATTATTTTTCATAAGTTTCCTTAGTATAAAAAACGTTACCATTAATCACTCGAGCAATAAGATCGGGAACACCTAATCGATAGGAGAGTTCAGCAGGAGAGTCCAATTGCCAAAGTGCAAAGTCAGCATCCATGCCCACTTCAATCGTTCCGCGTGAGTCTTGCAATCCAAGTGCTTGGGCTGCATTACAAGTCACCCCCCGTAAGGATTCTTCAGGTGTTAATTTAAATAAAGTACAAGCCATGTTCATCATGGTTCGAAGCGAAGCTATAGGTGACGTACCGGGGTTGAAATCGGTGGCAATAGCCATTGGAACGCGATACTTACGCAGTAATTCAATCGGTGGGAGTTTGGTTTCTCGTAAGAAATAAAAGGCACCAGGTAAAAGAGTAGCTACGGTATTATTCTGTGCTAATACTTTGACCCCATCTTCATCAAGGTATTCAATATGATCCACTGAGGAAGCGCCCATTGAAGCAGCTAATGCACTGCCGCCAAGATTCGATAACTGCTCAGTATGACCTTTAATTTTTAGACCATGCTCTAATGCAGCATTGAATACATGTTCGCACTGTGTAGTAGAAAACCCAATCCCTTCACAAAAGACATCAACATGATCTGCCAATTTTTGTTTGGCAACATGAGGAATAATTGTGTCACAAATTAAGCTAATGTAATCATCAGGACGATCTTTATATTCAGGAGGAAGGGCATGTGCAGCAAGCAATGTGGTAGAGACTTTTATATCTGGTAATTCAGCAATACGTTTGGCGACTCGGAGCATTTTGATTTCATCATCAAGCGTTAAGCCATAACCTGATTTAATCTCAATAGTAGTGACGCCGTCACGTTTTAGGCCTTCTAAGCGTTGAATGCCTAAGTGATAAAGTTCATCTTCTGTTGCTTCACGAGTGGCATATACGGTAGATAAAATCCCTCCACCTTGCTTTGCGATCTCTTCGTATGGAACGCCTTGTAAGCGTTGCTCAAACTCATTGGCTCTATTGCCTGCAAAGATAAGGTGGGTATGGCAATCAATTAAACCGGGAGTGACTAAAGCATGGCCACAATCAATCACGTCTGGATGACCATGAAATATGTCAGAGCAAGCAGGACCAACATACTCAATTTTGCCATTAGTTATACCAATCATCGTGTTTTTTATTACTTGATAGCCGTTATTTTGGGCAGATAGATCTGTTGTCATTGTGACGAGTTTAAGATTGGTAAAAATTCTATCCATGATTATTTGCCTATATAAATTAGCGGACAAGTTAATATGTATATTCAAATAGATAATCTTTTTTATAGGTTAAAGCAAGGTAGAGTGTAATGGAGTTGTGATCAAAAGAGTAATTATTGACTATTAAACATCCAATTCTGAGAGGATATGACGGATGAGAGCGATTTGAATAATTTAATACTATTTTACAGAGTAGCTAACGATAAGTAGATGAAAACTAGAATTATCAGGAGTACACTTCAAACTGTATAATTCTAAGAATAAAAATGGTTAAAACAACATATGCACTTATTAGATAGATTGAGTATTCGTCTTTATCATGATGAAAGACTGAAACAATATGCAGGTGATCATGCGAGATCATTAGGTTGGAATTCGACTGAATCTCAATTTCTACGTTTTAAAACCATCGCTCAAGCCGTTAATTTTGATGGTAAACGAGTATTAGATTTAGGTTGTGGTTATGGTGATTTTAAAACCTTTCTTGATATGAGTTGTTGTGTAGAGTCCTATACCGGTGTTGATCAGCAGGGGAGTTTTATTAAACAAGCAAAGAAACACTTTGAACATCAACATAATTGTGCGTTTATTAAAGGGGATTTTTCAGCAACTAAGCTACCAACGGCGGATATCGTGGTGGCAAGTGGTTCTCTTAATTATCGAGCTCGTAATAAAACCTATCATGCAAAGGTGATTAGAGCCATGTATGAGAAGGCTGAAGAGGCCGTTGTCTTCAATTTATTAAACCACCATCATTTTAAAGAAACCAATTTACTAGAAGCACATGACCCGCAGCAGGTTCTTAATTATTGTTTAAGCTTGTGTCCTAATTGTGAATTGATAGATGACTATGCAGATGAAGATTTTACAATCGTGATGTATAGTACCAATTGTAGTAAATAACTGATCATTCTAGCTGGTTAAAATACTCGATAACTGCGTTGAAATTTTTGATTGTAGAATAACCTACTTATCGAAACTATTTGTCGAAAAGTGCCGCCTTGTTCTCAAGCATTTTTCCTGCGCTATTTCTGATCACTTGCTTACTGTGATTGGTATAAATTAAGTTAGATTTATCGACAGTTAGAAACAAAAAATGGCGGTTCAAAGTGAACCGCCATTTTCATTATATGATATTGAATTTTTAAGCTGATAAATGATTATTTAAAATCTAACAGTTCAACTTCAAAAATTAATACAGAACCCGGTTGGATAGAGCCTGCTGAACGATTACCGTAAGCTAAATCGTTAGGGATAAAGAAACGCATCTTTTGGCCAACAACCATTAATTGAACGCCTTCAGTCCAACCTTTGATTACTTGATTTAAACCAAACTCAATTGGCTCACCACGCTCAACTGAGCTATCAAATACGTTTCCATCGATAGTCGTACCGTGGTAATGAACTTTAACTTTGCTCTTTGCTGTAGGGTGCTCTGTGCCTGTACCTTCCTCAAGTACTAGGTATTGAAGACCAGAAGCGGTAGTTTGAACGCCTTCTTTCGTTGCATTTTCTGCTAAGAAAGCCTTACCAAGTTCGATATTGGCTTTTGCTGCTTTTGGATTGTTTACAAAGTGCTGAAACAGCATGTAACCAAGAACGATAATAGCAAGGGTGATGATAATTTTAGACACATTATTTCCTTATATTAAGACACCAATTTAATGAGTATGATTTATTCATATGTATACTCATACGAATGAATTATTTTTCTAATAAGTAATGGATAGTTTCAGCTATTTTCTTAGGATCATCATGACCACCAATTAATACGTTGTATTTACCGTTAACCACAAAAGTAGGAACAGAGCTAATACCTGATTGCTCAGAAAGCAGTTTAGCAGTATCTACTTTTTGAATAAGAATATCACGTTGCTCTTCATTAAATTCGTAAGGGCTTGTCAGGCCACGAGAGGTAAACGCTTTAGAATATGCTTCTTGTTGCTCTGTTAATGTTGTACCTTCACCCATTTGAGTTGCTGCAAATAAGTCTTCCATAAACGCATGATCTGGCGTGCCATCTACTTGCATTTCTGCAGCGTAGTAGAACATAGCAGCAACATGTGCTGATTGGTTAAATGTAATGTGCATTTTGCCGATGTCAGTACCTGCTTCTTGGCTAATTACAGGTAAGAAGTTTTCCATGTTACGGCAGTGACCGCAAGATAAGGCAAATACTTCAGTTACTGGTGCTAATGAGTCGTTTTGTAAAGTCGTTGAAAGTACTTCGTATTGAACGCCTTCTTTTGGCTCGTTAGTGTCACCACAAGCTGTAAGAAAAAGGGCTGAAGAAAGGACAAGCAATAATGGTTTGATGATAGATTTCATGTTGATTCTCATTGATTATGATTTCGAATGAAAATAGCATGAAATGAAGTAAGTAGAAATAAAATAGGACAACAAATGTTGTCCTATTTAGTAAAACTATGTAAAGAAATTACGGCGTTACACTTTACGCACTTGGATGATCATACCCATTAATGGATGATCAATATAGTGAGTTTCACCACTTCGCATCTTACGTTTTTCTTCCATACGATAAGATTTTAAAAATTCTTTAACTTCAGTTTCTGGTGTTACATCTTCTAAGTGACCCAACTGAACATCCGCATTTGGATCTTCAATTAGGACAGCGTTAGTTTCAGTGGTATCACCTTGAATGTCAGAGTCATTAGAAGAAATTGTTTCAGTCATCATTTCTTCTTTATCTGCTGTTGGTGTATTAACGATAAATTCGTGTTGTCCAGGAACCTTAAGATCTAAAATCGTATTTACGTATAGGTAATGCTGAACGTAAACCTGCATTGTGCCATCTAATTCAAGAAGAGGGCCTGAAGATGACGTTGCTGCCGTTGTATCAGCTTCAAGAGTATCTGTGTCTTCAATAAGCGCTGGTTTTGGTGCATCTAAAGGAACTAGTGATAAATCAGCGTTTGCATCTTCAATAGTTCGGCCATCTGCAACAAAGCGATCAGAAAAATCTTGGCCTGCTTGAATGTGGAAAATAGGAGAACGAGAAGCTCCAGAATCCCCTTGGCGCCAAGCAACATGTACTAATGGCTTAAATCCAGCGTGATTTTGCAGTTTAGTATAAGCTTCATTTAATTTGTAGTAACCAGAAGGAAGTAGCGATGCACCATTACTGCTCATCATTTTTTTATCGCGGTATGAGAAAGCACGATCTAAATTGATAGGCGCAAGAATATCAGGCCAAGATTCTTGATAAGAAGATGGCTCAACATTGCGCTTAAAAATGATGACTTCGACGTCAAATTGACGAGCAAAAGAAGGCCAACTTGCTAGTAAAATTAACGCATAAATTATTTTTTTCATTCAAACTCCAGTGAGATGGTTCTATAAAGTCTTAGTTATCCATAACTAAGACTAAACATTAGTACTTTCTTATTATGTAAATCTAATAGTTAGATTCTATTTTCGTAAAACAATTTGAGCAAGCCCATTACGTATTTAATTCGCACTTGTCTCTCAGTTAAGTCTTTTATAAATTTAACCTTTGTTGGTCCATCTAACGCAAAACCTGTTGGATCTTTTTGTAATAATGACACAAGGAACATAGGGTTTATGTCAGCGGTAGGTTCAAATTCAATGTAACCGCCATTTCCGTGAGCTTCTAATTTCTTCACTTTCAATGATGCTGCTAACATTTTAACTTCAGAACTGATTAATAATGTTTGAGCCGCTTCAGGTAATGAACCAAAGCGATCAATGATTTCTACTTTAAGTTCATCTAATTCACCATTGTCTGAAACGCTTGCAATGCGTTTGTAGAGAGATAAGCGGGTATTTACATCTGGAATATAATCTTCGGGAATTAATGCTGGTAGGCGAAGTTCGACTTCTGTTTGTTCACGCAATAAATCATCTAACGATGGTTCTTTACCTTCTTTTAATGCTTCAACTGCTTGCTCAAGCATTTCCATATAGAGAGTAAAACCAACGGATTGAATTTGGCCACTTTGACCATCACCCAATAATTCACCCGCTCCACGGATCTCTAAATCGTGAGTTGCAAGAGTAAAACCTGCTCCTAAATCTTCCAGAGAAGCTATCGCATCCAAACGTTTTCTTGCATCTTTACTTAATGCTTTTGGATGTGGTGTCAGTAAATAGGCGTAAGCTTGGTGGTGTGAACGGCCAACACGACCACGTAATTGGTGTAATTGAGCTAAACCAAGCTTATCAGCACGATCCATGATAATAGTGTTGGCAGTTGGAACATCAATACCGGTTTCAATAATCGTTGTACATACAAGTACATTGAAACGTTGGTGATAAAAGTCACCCATGATGCGTTCTAATTCTCGCTCGCGCATTTGACCATGAGCCAAGGTAACACGCGCTTCTGGGATCAGTTTTTCAATCTCTTCAGCTGCGTTCTGAATAGTTTCTACATTGTTGTGCAGAACATACACTTGGCCGCCACGTTTGATCTCACGAAGAATCGCTTCTTTGATAACATCATCGGCTTTTTCACGAACAAAAGTCTTAATTGCTAATCGACGAGCAGGTGGTGTTGCAATGATTGATAAATCGCGCATGCCACTCATCGCCATATTCAGCGTTCTTGGAATTGGCGTTGCGGTTAACGTTAGAATATCTACGTCTGAGCGCATCGCTTTTACTTTTTCTTTTTGACGGACACCAAAGCGATGTTCTTCATCTACGATCAGTAAACCAAGATCTTCAAATTTAATGCTGTCTTGTAGTAATTTATGAGTACCGATTAGGATATCTACTTTGCCTTCAGCAGTAGCCGCTAAAATTTCTTTTTGCTCTTTGGCTGATTTAAAGCGAGACAGAACTTCCACTCGTATTGGGAAGTTAGCAAAACGGTCGCGGAAATTCTCAAAATGCTGCTGAGCAAGTAGGGTCGTTGGAACTAATACTGCCACTTGTTTTTCATTGTGTGTTGCTAAAAATGCAGCACGCATTGCGACTTCTGTCTTACCAAAGCCCACATCACCACATACTAGGCGATCCATGGCTTTAGCTTGACACATATCGGATAACACATCGTTAATGGCGATTTCTTGGTCATGCGTTTCTTCAAACGGGAAACTGGCTCTAAAATCGGCGTAAGCGTCGCGATCTTGTTTAAAAGAAAAGCCCGGTTTAATTGCGCGTTTAGCGTAAACATCAAGCAGTTCTGCGGCAACATCTCGTACTTTTTCTGCTGCTTTACGGCGTGCTTTACTCCATGCGTCACTGCCTAATTTACTGATTGGTGCTGTCTCATCTGCACCTGCAGAATAGCGACTGATCAGGTTTAACGATGAAACAGGAACATACAGTTTTGTTTCGTTTAGGTATTCCAACATCATGTATTCGGCTGGCATATCACCAACGTCTAACGTTTGAAGCCCCATGTAACGTCCAATACCGTGATCAATGTGAACCACTGGCTGACCAATTTTTAGTTCAGCAAGGTTGCGGATTAAGGTGTTGCTGTTAATTGATTTATTGTCACCGCGGCGGCGACGTTGTATTACTCGCTCACCTAATAAGTCACTTTCACAGATAAAAGCAACGCATGGATTTTGAAGAATAAAGCCTCGTTCAGCAGAACCAATCACTAACGTTGCTTTATTTTTATGTCCAACGGCGTCTTTCATTGAATCACAAATGGCAGGTTTTAATTTAATACGTGCTAATAATTCAAGAAGGGCTTCACGACGACCTTCAGATTCAACAGAGAAAATAACCTGGCCACTGAATTTCTCATAAAATTGACGAAACTGTGCAAATGGTTCTTTATTTTGGTGCTGAATTGCAATTTCTGGAAGTTCTAATAAATCAGGATTAAAACGCCCAGCTTTTTCAATCTCTGGTTCTTTTGCCAGTTTTACACGCGGATATTGTTTGAATAAGCCAAACATATCAGAGGTATTTAACCAAAGTTCATTTACCGGCAACAGCGGACGAAGTGGATCAACTCGACGTTGATCGTAACGGTACTCGGCATCGGCCAAGAAATCATTGGCTGCTTTTTCTATATCACCAATAGTAACCAGTAATGTGTTATCTGGTAGGTAGTCGAACAACGTTTCGGTTTCATCAAAAAACAGTGGTTGCCAGTACTCAATACCTGCAGGCCAAGCGCCTTTACTGATTTGTTGATAAACAGACTCTGGCTCACGGCGAGCATCAAAGCGTTGACGCCAGCGAATACGGAAATCTTCTATCGCGACATCATCGGTTGGGAATTCATGAGCAGGAAGTAGGTTTATGGATTTTACTTCTTCAATCGTACGTTGGTTTTCAGGATCAAACTGACGAATGGTGTCAATTTCATCATCGAAAAAATCAATACGGTAAGGATGCGCATTACCCATTGGGAATAAATCAAGAATAGAACCACGGCTAGCATATTCACCGTGGCTCATGACTTGGTCAACGTGTAAGTAACCGGATTTCTCTAGCTGCAATTTTAGCTTATCAAACGATAGGCGATCACCTACCTTTACGACTAATGCATGCTTGTGCAGAAAAGATTGCGGTGATTGACGCTGTAATAAGGTACTAACAGGAACAATTAGCGTGCCATTTTTTTGCTGAGGCAAATGATATAGGCGCGATAAACGGTCAGAAATAATATCCTGATGCGGAGAAAAACTGTCGTAAGGAAGGGTTTCCCAATCAGGAAAAACCTCTACTGAACGTTGGCTAAATTGGTTGATTTCATTTTGTAAACGAAATGCCAACTGCGGTTCAGTAACCGTAACCACGACAGGGCCAGTGTGTTGTTGCTCAATCTCTGCAATCGCAAGCGCTAGAGAAGAGCCCGTAAGATTACCAATTGAGCGTGTATCATTGGCTTTGGTTGGTAACGGTAATGACAGTAAGTTTTTTATAGGCATCAGGATATTCAGTTATTAGGTTAAGTTGCGTTCTTGAGCGCGAAGTTTAAGCACTTTCTGTTGTTGAAAGAGTGCGGCTTTGATTAATAAATCTTGGTCGATATCACGAAGTAGGTCGTAAGCCATTTCAATGAGGTAGCCAGTTTCTGTTTCTGTGCATTGAGTTACTTTAGCGTAACAGTAAATTGCTGCTGGTGGATGCTCAAGAAAAAGTTTTACTTTAGCTTTTTGATCTATATTTAATGCGTTTTTACTTTCGAAAGTAAATTTACTCGCTCCAAAGCTTACGGTTTTGTGGCGATAAGCCTCATCATCTTGTTGAATTAACAAATAAGACAATAGTAGATTCAGTTTTTGATTTTGGTTGTTTAAATAATTAGCAAGGCGTTTGCCATCATCTAGCTTGAGAAAAGAAAGTTCATTTTCAGAAACATCATCAAGTGAGCTGCATTCTTGAGCAACTCGAAATGGTGCAGGTATTTCACGTTCAAACGTTTCCATGTTTGGTAGTGCAGCATCGTTCGGAAGAAGTTCAACATTGATGGTTAAATCGTAGTGAACCGAAAAGTATTCATTATGTGACATAAACGTCCCTCTATTATTATTTCTTAATTATGGCGAAGTCACTGGATATCAGCAAGTGTTTAATCGGTAACAATGATGAACAAAAGAGCAAAAAAAGGAATAAATACCAGTATTTTACGTGATAGACTGTATATATTATTATAGCTTCAAAAAGCATGATTGAGAGAATTTATGTTTCATCCAGTATCAGTATTTATAGGATTGCGATATTTAAGAGGGCGTTCTGGCGATAGATTTAGTCGTTTTATCTCTTACATGTCTACTGCGGGGATCACTATTGGGGTGCTGTCCTTAGTGACGGTATTGTCTGTGATGAATGGGTTTGAAGCCCAATTAAAAGATAGAATTCTTGGCGTATTACCTCAAGCGGTAGTATCGACTATTGATGGCCAGTTAGCCCCTTTAGAAGACGACCGTAATTACGTAGCAAGCTTGCCTCATGTTACTCAAGTAACGCCCGTAGTTCGCGGTGAAGCGATTATTCAAAGCGCAAAAGGGTTAAGTGCGGGAATGCTTGTTGGTATTGACCCAAATGAATATGACCCTATTGCTTATGAGTTAATTTCAGGCAATGTTCGTCAACTTAAAGCGGGTGAATATGGCATTTTTCTTGGGTCAAAATTGGCGCGTGAGTTGAGTGTTCGTTATGGTGATACAGTTCGCATAATGGTAACCAATGCAAGCCAATACACGCCATTAGGTCGTATTCCAAGTCAACGTAACTTTAAAGTTGTGGGTGTGTTTAGTACGGGTTCTGATGTTGATGGTCAATTAATGGTCGCGAACATTCAAGACACAGCTCGTTTGATGAAATTGAAAAAAGGCAATATTACAGGGTGGCGCTTATTCTTTGAAGACCCATTCCAAGTGACTGAGCTAGCTAAATTACAGTTAGAAAAAAATATGACGTGGAGTGATTGGCGTGATCAACGTGGTGAATTATTCCAAGCCGTAAAAATGGAAAAAAATATGATGGGCTTAATGCTTGGTCTTATTGTAGCTATCGCAGCGTTTAATATTATTTCTGCACTTATTATGGTGGTTATGGAAAAACAAGCTGAAGTCGCGATATTAAAAACACAGGGCATGACGAGTAACCAAGTTCTCTCTATCTTTATGGTTCAAGGGGCAAGCAGTGGCGTTATTGGTGCCATTGTTGGTGGCTCGTTAGGTGCATTATTTGCCAGTAATATTAATATTATTCTTTCTACACTTGGATTATCGTTATTTACTGTTGGTGGATCTTTGCCAGCACAGGTTGAACCATTACAAGTGTGCGTAGTCATTATTCTAGCAATTTTATTAAGTTTATTAGCGACCGTATTCCCATCTTATCGAGCGGCAGTCGTACAACCAGCAGAGGCATTAAGATATGAGTAATCCATTATTAGTTTGTCAGGGTATTCGTAAGGTTTACCAAGAAGGCACAATGGAAACTGAAGTGCTAAAAGGGGTTGATTTTCAAATTAATGAAAGTGAATTAGTTGCCATTGTTGGTTCATCTGGTTCTGGTAAAAGTACCTTATTGCATATTCTTGGTGCTCTTGATGAGCCTACCTCAGGTACTGTGCATTTTCAACAAAATGAATTGACGAAGTTGAATGCCAATAAGCAAGCAAAAATTAGAAATCAGCATATTGGTTTCGTGTATCAATTTCATCACCTTCTTTCTGACTTTAGCGCATTAGAAAATGTGGCAATGCCGCTGTTAATTGGCGGAGTACATAAGAAAGAAGCGATAAAGCGTGCCACCGAATTACTTGAGAAAGTCGGTCTAGCTCATCGTATTGAACACCGTCCTTCTGAACTGTCAGGTGGTGAGCGTCAGCGTGTGGCGATTGCTCGAGCGTTAGTCAATAAGCCTGCTTTAGTTCTTGCTGATGAACCAACAGGTAACTTGGATCATAAAACAGCATTGGATATTTATAATTTAATGCGTGAATTGAACCAAGAATCAGGTACTGCATTCTTAGTGGTCACACACGATAATGAATTGGCGGCGAAATTAGATAAACAACTGAGCATGCAAGATGGCCGCTTTATTACTGAAACGGTTCGCTCAACATTAAGCCAAGAGCAGGAGGCGTAATGTTTTCACCGCTTTCTCTTTTTATTGGTGGCCGTTTTGCGCGAGCTAAGCAGCGTAATAAAATGGTGTCGTTTATTTCGATTTCATCCACGCTTGGTATCGCTATTGGTGTGGCGGTGATCATCATTGGTCTTTCTGCGATGAATGGTTTTGAGCGTGAATTACAAAATCGAGTGCTTTCTGTTATCCCGCATGCTGAGCTTGAAGGGGTTAAAAACCCAGTATCAGATTGGCAGACCATGATGATCCAAGCCCAAAAACACCCAAAAGTTACAGGTGCAGCCCCTTATGTACGATTTACCGCCTTACTTGAACGAGGCAGTAAATTAAAAGCGGTTGAAGTTCGAGGTGTTGAACCTTTATTGGAAGGTGCGGTTTCTAAATTGCCTGAGTATATTGATAACAAGGCATGGAAGGCGTTTGAAGCTAACAAACAAAGCGTTATTTTAGGCAAGGGTGTTGCTGATACCTTAAATGTTAAGGTTGGTGACTGGATCACCGCGATGATCCCAGATGAAAATCCAAGTAAGCAGCTTCGCTCACCAAAACGCCAACGTTTGCAAGTGGTTGGTTTATTGTCTTTAGGTGGGCAGGTCGATCATGGTTTAGCGATTGTTCCTCTAAAAGATGCACAGCAGTACATTAATTTAGGTGACAGTGTCACAGGTGTGTCATTGCAAGTCAGCAGTGTTTTAGATGCTCAAAATATTGTCCGCGAAGTAGGGGGAACATTAACTGAATATGTCTACTTACGCAGTTGGGTGCAGAAATACGGCTACTTATATCGAGACATTCAATTAGTTCGTTCAATCATGTACCTTGTGATGGTTTTAGTCATTGGGGTTGCTTGCTTTAATATCGTATCAACTCTCATGATGGCAGTGAAAGATCGTTCTGGTGATATTGCTATTTTAAGAACCATGGGTGCCAATGACGGTTTAATTAAACGTATCTTTGTATGCCAAGGGATATTCTCAGGTGTGACAGGTAGTTTAGCAGGATCGGCACTTGGCTCATTTGTCGCACTAAACTTAACGCCTATGATTAAGGGGTTAGAATCACTGATTGGTCATCAGTTTTTATCTGGTGATATTTATTTTGTTGATTTCTTACCTTCAGAGCTAGTTTGGAGTGATGTCGCTATTGTGACAGCGACGGCGATATTTTTAAGTGCCATTGCGACGTGGTATCCAGCAAGAAAGGCAAGTCAGTTACATCCTGCAGCGGTGTTGAGCTCTAAGTAAAACTCTTTATATCAATATCAACTCTTAAATTTAGGCCATTGAAATATTCAATGGCTTTTTTATTTAATTTGAATAATAACAGGGAATAATAACAGGGAATAATGACAGACAAGAAAAACCACTTTATTATTAAGTTTATTTATAACGAAAGAATATATTCTTTAATTACTTGATTTTATGGTTTTAAGAGTTACTACTGATGAATTGTATAACACCTTATCTAGTTTTTTATTAAATATAAATTATTGAATTTGTTTTTGCACATTTAAATCTATGAACTACGCTTTTATTGTAACTAAATGATTAAGTTTATTTATTTATATAATAATGAGAGTGATCTAAATAGAGGGCGAATAATATGAGCACAGGTTCAAATAAAATGGGGTTAATGGGACTAACAACCATTGTGACTGTAAACATGATGGGCTCTGGTATTATATTACTTCCATCAAGTTTAGCTGCAACCGGAGGTATTGCTTTATTAGCATGGGGAATAACCGCAATTGGTGCACTCTGTATAGCTTATACATTTTCTAAATGTGGTATGTATTGTACTGAAGATGGCGGTATGTCAGCTTATGCGAAAAAAGCGCATGGTAAATCGAGTTTTTTTATAGCGTCGTATACTTACTATGTGTGTCTTGTTATTAGTGCAGTCGCTATTTCGGTCACTACTGTTGGTTACCTTGAGACATTTCTTCCGTGGTTAAAAGAGACACCAATACATAACTTCATTGGTGTGGTTACAATTTTAGTCGTTACATTACTTTGTAATATAAGAGGAGCAAAAATAACAGGTGCCATTTCTTCTGTGACAGTTTGGGGAGTTATCATTCCTGTATTAGGGGTCTCAATTATTGGTTGGTTTTGGTTTGATACGAAGACTTTTTCAGAAGGCTGGAACCCACATGAGATACCAACCATGTCTGCAATATCATCAGGTATTGCACTCACTCTATGGGCCTTTTTAGGTATAGAATCTGCAGGCGCTAATTCAGGAGCAGTGGAAAATCCCAAACGAAATGTACCATTAGCTTGCATGCTTGCAACTGTATTTTCTGCGATCACCTATATTGCATCAACAACGGTTATTCAAGGGATCGTTCCTAATGAATTGTTATCCAAGTCTGATGCTCCATTTGGATTAGTATTCTCGCAAATGTTCAATCCATTTATTGGTAATATTATTACAGTTTTAGCTATTATTGCCTGTCTAGGTTCACTTTTAGGTTGGCAATTTACCAATGCGCAAGTATCAAAAGCTGCCGCTGAAATCAATCTTTTCCCGAAAGTCTTTTCAGAAGTAAATAGATTTGAGGCACCAGTGAAAGGGATGCTAATTATGCTTGGATTGGAGGTAATCTTAGCAATAATGACCATATCCCCAACCTTATTGAAACAGTTTAATATTTTAGTCGATTTGGCCGTATTTATTAATATGGTGCCATATATTTTATCTTTGACTGCTTTAGGCGTTATTCTCCGTCAAAGTAATGTTGAATCTAAAGAATATAACGTCAGTATTTTCCTAGGAACTATTGCGGTGGTTTATAGCATTTATGGCGCTTACGCGACCGGAACTGAAGCTGTTTATTATGGTGTCATTATTGCACTATTCGGATACTTATTTTATGGGTTTATTGCAAGTCGAGATCAATTGGTAGAGCAAGAAAAAAATATGAATTAATACATTAAGATTGCGTTAAAAATCAAATTTTCTCTAAGACGAAGGAAGAAAAGCATGAAGAACTATGGAAAACAGAAAAGGGTATTAATATTTAATGATTCAATTGAAGGGGGAGTCATTCAAAGTGCATTAAATCGCCTACTTGAGGAATTTAATAATGAAGGGGTACACGTCACTGTCGCTTCTTCATTTGATGATTGTTATTCAATATTGAATGCAAATATCGCTGTGGATTGTTTAATGCTAGCGTCAAGAATGACAGGACATCAGCAAGAAGAGAATGAGCATTTTTTCCAACTTATTGATAAGTTAAATCAACGTCAAGAAGGCGTACCTGTTTTTTTATTAGCAGAGAGAAAAAAGATCACGCTAACGGTCAGCCGTGAATTAATGTCACGTGTGGATGAGTTTGCTTGGATTCTTGAAGATACAGCAGATTTTATTGTCGGACGATCTATAGCAGCGATGGAGCGTTATAGAGAACAGCTACTCCCGCCATTAATGGCAGCAATGATGAAATATGATGATGTTCATGAATATTCATGGGCAGCACCAGGTCACCAAGGCGGAATAGGTTTTACTAAGACACCTGCGGGCCAGCGTTTTTATCATTATTATGGCGAAGGACTATTTCGTTCTGATATGGGGATAGAGCGAGGGTCGTTAGGGTCACTTCTCGATCATACTGGGTATTTTGGAGACAGCGAAGCATTTGCAGCAGAAGTATTTGGTGCTAATAAATCTTATTCATTAGTTACTGGAACCTCTGGTGCTAATCGAACCATTATGCAAATTTGTATGAAGGAAAATAGTCTGGCAATTTGTGACCGAAACTGTCATAAATCAATAGAACAAGGTTTGATGCTTTCCGGTGCTCTTCCTATTTATTTGCTCCCTACACGGAATCGATATGGAATTATTGGCCCTATCTATCCAGAACAAATGGAACAGGCAGCAATAAAGGCGCGGGCAAAAGAAAGTCGATTAACGAAAGTTCATGCAGACCAAGAACCTGTCTACGCAGTTATAACGAATTGTACTTATGATGGGCTGTGCTATAACGCTAAACGTGTACAAGAAATATTAGGAAAAAGCAGTAACCGACTTCATTTTGACGAAGCTTGGTATGGTTACGCTCGTTTTAATCCTATCTATGAAAATCATTTTGCAATGCGAGGTGAGCCTGTTGAGTCAGATAATGCACCAACGGTTTTTGCTACCCATTCTACGCATAAATTATTAAATGGTTTATCTCAAGCATCATGGATTCATGTGCGTCATGGCAAGGATGCTATTGATTTCCAACGCTTCAACCAAGCTTATATGATGCATGCTACGACCTCTCCTTTGTATGCAATAAGTGCATCGAATGATATTGCTGTGTCGCAAATGGCTGGAAATAAAGGTTACTCATTAACTCAAGAAGTGATTAGAGAAGCCGTTGATTATCGCCAAGCTATGGGGCGATTATTTCGAGAATTCGAAGCTGATAACGATTGGTTTTTTAAACCGTGGAATGCCGAAACTATTGTTGATCCTGAAACAGGAAAAGACATTCCATTTGAAATCGCCGATCCTAATTTACTTGCAGAAACACAAGATTTTTGGAAGATGAAGCCTGGGGATAAATGGCACGGATTTGATGATATTGCAAATGATTGGTGTATGTTAGACCCTATTAAAGTCAGTATATTAGCTCCGGGTATGGGAGATGATGGCCATTTATTAGAGACTGGTGTTCCTGCTGCGATAGTTACTCAATACTTAACACGATTTGGTATAGTCCCAACGAGAACCACTGATTTTCAAATCATGTTTTTGTTTTCGATGGGTATTACAAAAGGCAAGTGGGCAACACTTGTTAATACATTGTTGAGCTTTAAGAGGCATTATGATAGCAATACTGCGTTAAAGTCAGTGCTGCCTGAATTAGTTGCTGAACATCCAGAAACTTACGCGCATATGGGAATAAAAGATTTAGGCGAAAAAATGTTCTCTTATCTTAAACAACATACACCATCAGATAAACTGAATGCTGCATATTCAACATTACCTGAGGCGATAATCACTCCGAGGGCAGCATTCGAGGCAATTGTTGATAATAATATTGAGATGGTTGCCTCTTCAAAGTTAGAAAATAGAGTAGCAGCGAATGCGGTTATTCCATATCCACCAGGAATACCGATGTTAATGTCAGGTGAAAGTTTTGGTGGCAGTGATAGCCCTCAAATAGGTTATCTTAGAAGTTTAGAGGTTTGGGATAAAGAGTTCCCAGGATTTGAACATGAGACAGAAGGAACAGAAGTAAAAGATGGCCAATATTACGTTATGTGTTTAAAAAAATAGCACTGTCTTTTTATAAAAAAAACCACTAACATATTATAAATTAGTGGTTTTTTTATTCACAAGGGCATTACTTCTTAAAGTTGTAGACTTTATTGATTGATTTGTTTTAACAATTGATTCAATAGCTAAAACTAACTAGTAATTCATTGTTTTTTTTTCTATTATACGCGCATACTTTACTGTGTATCGGATAGAGAAATAATGACAATTTCGGACAACAATACCATCGTAATTTTTGGAGCTTCGGGAGATCTTACTTTCCGCAAGCTTATTCCTGCTTTGTATCATCTGTACGCGAGTAATCAACTTTCAGAATCTTTTTCAATCCTAGGCGTTAGCCGCTCTCAATATGACGATGAGTCGTATCGTGAAAAGATGAAAAAATCACTGCTAGAGATGGAAAAAACAGATCCAGAAACGCTTATTGCATTTTGTGAGCATTTACATTACCAAGCGGTAAATACGTCAGATGTTGATGATTATAGTAAACTGGCTGTTAAGTTAGACCTGTTGGCTGACAAGTACCAACTTGAGCAACAGAATACGCTTTTCTATCTAGCAACTCCGCCAAGCCTTTACGGTGTTATTCCAGCTTGCTTAGCGACTCATGGCCTTAACGATGAATCTAATGGCTGGAAGCGTCTGATTATTGAAAAACCATTCGGGTATGATCTTGAATCAGCTCAAAGTCTTGATAAAGAAATTCATAACCATTTTCAAGAACACCAAATTTACCGCATTGACCATTATCTAGGTAAAGAAACCGTTCAAAACCTACTTGTTCTTCGTTTTTCAAATGCGATGTTTGAACCGTTATGGAACCGTAATTTTATTGATTATGTTGAAATCACTGGTGCAGAATTCCTTGGTGTTGAAGAACGTGGTGGCTATTACGATGGTTCGGGTGCTGTTCGTGATATGTTCCAGAACCATTTGCTGCAAGTATTAGCAATGGTAGGCATGGAACCACCGGCTCAAATTAACGCCGATTCGATTCGTGATGAAGTTGTTAAAGTTCTTCAATGTCTTAAACCGCTTGAAGAAGATGATTTGCGTAAAAACCTTGTGTTAGGTCAATATACGGCATCTGATGTACGTGGCCAGCAGTTAGCCGGTTACCGTGAAGAACATGGCGTTGCCGATGATTCTCGAACAGAAACTTACATCGGTTTAAAAGCTTATATCAATAATTGGCGTTGGAATGGTGTTCCTTTCTATGTTCGTACTGGTAAGCGTTTACCGACTCGAGTAACAGAGATTGTTATTCACTTTAAACAAACACCACATCCAGTTTTTGGTCAGAATGCACCTGAAAATAAATTAATTATCCGTATTCAACCAGATGAAGGCATTCAGATGAGCTTTGGCTTAAAAGAACCTGGTGCTGGATTTAAGGCAAAAGAAGTTAAGATGAACTTCTCATACGCTGATTTGCAAGAAACTCAAATGCTTACTGCGTATGAACGTCTATTGCTAGATGCATTAAATGGCGACGCAACGTTATTTGCTCGTACTGATGCAGTGGAAGCGTGTTGGAAATATGTTCAACCGATTTTAGACTTTAAACAAGATCCTCAATCTTTGTTTGGATATGCCTGTGGTACTTGGGGACCACAAGAAGCGGATGAGCTTTTACAAAGAGATGATCGTGCATGGCGTTTCCCATGCAAAAATTTAACAGACACGGATTACTGCGAATTATGATCAATCACAAAATTTTTGCTACACCAGAGCTAGTTGTTGAAAACTTAGCAAATGAAATGAAAGCGTATAGTGAGCAGGGTAAAGCTGTACATATTTCACTTTCTGGCGGAAGTACGCCTAAAATGCTTTTCAAATTGTTATCGCAAGCACCATATGCAGAAGGCATACAATGGAATAACCTACACTTTTGGTGGGGTGATGAGCGTTGTGTTGCCCCTGATGACGTGGAGAGTAATTTTGGTGAAGCTAATACATTACTTTTCACTAAAGTAAATTTACCAGCAGAAAACATCCACCGCATCCGTGGTGAAGATGAACCAAAAGCAGAAGCAGAGCGTTTTGCAAAAGAGATGGCAGATGTCATCCCAACTGAAAACGGTACTCCAGTATTCGATTGGATCCTGTTAGGTGTTGGTGCAGATGGTCACACAGCTTCACTATTCCCAGGTGCAACAGACTACCAAGATGAGAACTTATCTGTATTAGCTTCTCACCCAGAGTCTGGCCAAATCCGTGTTTCTAAAACAGCAAAAGTTTTAGAGGCAGCAAAACGAATTAGTTACCTAGTTCTTGGTACAGGTAAGGTTGAAATCGTTAAAGAAATTCATACAACTCCAGCTTCAGAGTTGCCTTACCCGGCAGCGAAAATCCAGTCTAAGACTGGTGAAACAGAGTGGTTCCTAGATTCAAATGCAGCAAGTGCTATCGCGTAATCGCAGATAGCCGCAAGGAGATAAAATAATGAAAGGTGATATCGGTGTAATCGGCCTAGCAGTAATGGGTCAGAACCTTATCCTAAATATGAACGACCACGGCTTCAAAGTTGTGGCTCATAACCGTACTGCTGCTAAAGTAGACGAGTTTCTAGAAGGTCCAGCTAAAGGCACTAACATTGTTGGTGCTTACTCTCTAGAAGAGCTAGTTGAAAAACTAGAAGCACCTCGTAAAGTAATGCTTATGGTACGTGCTGGTGATGTTGTCGATACGTTCATCGACAAGCTTGTACCTCTTCTAGACAAAGGCGACATCATCATTGATGGTGGTAACACTAACTTCCCAGATACAAACCGTCGTGTTTCTGCTCTTCGCGAGAAAGGCATTCACTTTATCGGTACGGGTGTTTCTGGTGGTGAAGAAGGCGCTCGTTTCGGTCCTTCTATCATGCCGGGTGGTTCTCCTGAAGCTTGGGAAGCAGTTAAGCCTATCTTCCAAGGAATCTCTGCGAAAACTGACGCGGGTGAGCCTTGTTGTGATTGGGTTGGTAACGACGGTGCTGGTCACTTCGTTAAGATGGTTCACAATGGCATCGAATACGGTGACATGCAGCTTATCACTGAAGCATACCAGTTCATGAAAGATGGCCTAGGTATGAACCACGACGAAATGCAGGCTGTATTTACAGAGTGGAACAAAACTGAACTAGACAGTTACCTAGTAGAAATCACAGCTGACATCCTTGGCTACAAAGATGAAGACGGTGAAGCATTAGTTGAGAAGATCCTAGACACTGCAGGCCAAAAAGGTACAGGCAAATGGACAGGTATCAATGCACTAGACATGGGTATCCCATTGACGCTAATTACTGAATCTGTATTTTCTCGTTGCCTATCTGCACTTAAAGATCAACGTGTTGAAGCTGAGAAACTGTTCGGCAAGACTGTTGCGCCAATTGAAGGTGATAAGCAAGAGTGGGTTGATGCTGTTCGTCAGGCTCTACTTGCTTCTAAGATCATATCTTACGCTCAAGGTTTCATGCTAATGCGTGAAGCGTCGAACGAAAACGGTTGGGATCTTAACTACGGTAACGTTGCTCTAATGTGGCGTGGTGGTTGTATCATCCGTTCTGCATTCCTAGGTAACATTCGTGATGCTTATGAAGCAAACCCAGAGATTGCATTCTTAGGTTCAGATGCTTACTTTAAAGGTATCCTAGACAACTGTATGGGCGCATGGCGTAAAGTTGCAGCTAAGTCTATGGAATCTGGCATCCCAATGCCATGTATGACTTCTGCACTTACGTTCCTAGATGGCTACACTACAGCGCGTCTTCCTGCAAACCTTCTTCAAGCTCAACGCGATTACTTCGGTGCTCACACTTATGAGCGTACTGACCGTCCACGTGGTGAATTCTTCCACACAAACTGGACTGGTACAGGCGGTAATACGGCATCAACAACTTACGACGTATAATAGCTATATATTAGTAGTTATTGATATCTAATAAAAAGCCCTTAACAATAATAAGTTAAGGGCTTTTTTGTATGTGTTATTTGTATTATGCCTAAGTAGAATAATTTAAATAATACGTTTACGTCGGTATCTTTTTACACAATAGCCGCTAACAAAGCTACCTACAGCAATCGCTAAAGTAATTACTGGGGCAGCCATTAAAGCCATCGTGATGTATTTCGACAATTTCTCTGGTAAAAATGAAAGGGAGTAACCAAAACCAGTTAATAATAAAATCCAAATGATAGCACTCATCCATGCGAAATAATGGAAGCGAGATGCTTTTTTCATTCTTAAGCCCATCATTAAAGGTAGAAGAGGGCGTACAACAGGAATAAAACGAGCCACAAACAACGCAATCAAACCATGTTTAGCCAGCAAGGAATCTACAGTTTGTAATCGGTGAGGTGGAACCGCATTGATCCACTTTTGAATCATTGGAAATTTATGTAACCAACGACCTTGAATAAATGCAAGTTGGCTTCCTATCGCTGCTGCCATAATTAAACCTGCAACAATAACAGGATAGCTAATAACATTTGCTGCCGCTAGCGAGCCAGCAAGGATTACAACACTATCACAAGGAAGAGGTGCTGCAGGTATGAATGCGCTTTCTAACCAAATAAATAAAATTAAACAAAAATAAATCATCGTCATACTTGCTGGATTTTGTAGTACGGTGAAGTCTTGTTGCCAAAGAGCCGTTAAAATCGAAACAAATGAGTCAAACATCGCCATTCTCCAGACGAAATTCAAGTAGTTAACTTGTTGAATAAGATACATGAGAATAAGGTAAGTGATTGATAAAGTCACTATAAAAATTCACTGTCATAAAAACTTCATAAAACTGTGCTTTAAGGTATTTTTTGCTTAAGAAATAAATGAAAAATCAGGTGTTATATAAATATTATTATCTTTTCTAAGGGGGGGAGTGATAAATAGAGCGATAAAATTATAAATCATGAATTAAAATAGTTATTAATTAAGTAATAAGGTTGTAGTTAATTATAATTCAAGTGGTGCTAATGTAATAAATAAAAATTATGTTACTTTATTTAAAAATATATATTTTGTTACTTGTTGAGGTGCGCCCTAACTTATTGTTTTCTATGTGGTTTATTGAGTTTTCTGATTATTTAGATTATGTTGTAAGATAAACGTTTGTTATAATTTGCTTGGTTTTTGGATTGATGTATATTTCTGGTGAAATCTAATTCTCACCAATTATACCTATAACTTATGGGAGAATTTTATTTCTTAATTGCTTACTTTCAATAGGTAAATGATTGAAATTAAGCTTTGAACTATTATTTTTATGACTTATTTGGTATTTATTATGAATAAAATACACCTTGCTGCTTTAATTTTTGGTTTGTTTTCAGCTTCATCTTTAGCAAATATGACGCCTTATGTAGGTGTTAATTTAGGTATAGGAGGCATAGAGGCTCCTGATGCTGATATCGATGGAATGAACTATTCGCAAGAGTCTGGGAAGTTTGCTTGGGGGCTTAATTCGGGGGTTTTATTTAATACTGAAATGAATAATAAATTTCAGTATGGCGCTGAAGTTAGCTACTCATCATATGCAACAAATGAAACAAAAATTGAAAATCTAAGATTTGACTATGATGGCTATAACGTCGCAGCTTTAGGTGTGACTAAATATAACTTTAATAAAAAATGGAGTATATTTGGAAAGGCGGGTGCAGCTTATACTGTTCAAGAACTTTCAAGCAATGCTAGTATTTTTAATAAAAAAGAATCAAAAGTGTTACCAAAAATAGCATTAGGAGGGTCATATAATGTGACTGATAATATGGCACTTAATGTAAGTTTTGAACATATTTTTGGTGATGATCTTGCTGAATTCACTACTAAAGCAAACCGTTATCAATTATCAGACTATACCAATGTTGGTTCTGTGACAACGATGCATATCGGTGCTAGTTATTCATTTTAGCATTTAAGTAATGAATTATATGTTGTAATCCATACGTAGCAATATGTCGTTTATTTATGCCCTCCTTAAAGTAGAGGAGGGCATTATTAAAACAGCACTTGTTGGTTTTGTGATCGTTAAGTATGGAATTTGTAATATTCAATTAAATAACTAAATATCATAATTGCTCATCCTTTAGCCATTAATGGGTGAGTAGTAACATACAGTGTAACTTTTAATCTTTATTGTTATATCTATGTATTTGTTTTGTATTGCATATGTGGCTGGTTCTTTGTTGTTCCAATTGTGTTAACTTAGCCAAGTATAAGATATTGACATTAAAGGGAAATAGGTATATTTATAATCATTATTGATGAGGTACTTATTAAGTAAGGTTTTTATGCTTTTTAAACTTAATGAAATCTATTGGAATCCAAAAACTAAAAAACTGTATAATTCATTAGAAGATGCAAGAAATGATTTAAATGAATACGGCTCAACTACTCCTTTAGTATCAGATATACTTAATTTATTAATTAAGGAATACCCTTTAGTTTGTAATAATGAGCATATTAAAAATATACTTTGGGGTACTCAGTGGATATCTAATGAAAGCATACCACAATTAATAAAACGAACTAGAGTTGCAATTAGAGATTCAGAAAGAGAAGTTATTGAAAATGTAAAAGGAACGGGATATAAAATTAATAACTTGCAATCTATTGATTATAAAGAAAAAAAACCAGGCGTTGAAGATGAAATAATAAAAGATAATGTAGAAGAAGTTAAGTTGAAACCTGATGGAAATATCAAACAAAAACAACTAGCAATATTTTTATTTTCAATTTTTGCATTTGTTTTTTCGATGACATCACTAATTTATTGCATTAAGAAACATGTTTTTTATGAGTTGGTCCCTTTAAGTGAAATAGTCGAAGTGAAAGGTTTTGATTTTGTTAAATTATCAGATAATAAGTACATTTTGAAAACAAAAAATCAGGAATGTGAACTCAATCTGACTAAAAAAATAGCTCGATGTAAAGTATGAGAAATAAAATATCAAAAATATTATTATTAATATCTGCAATAAACTTTCTAATTATAATAGTTTGGCATAATGTTTATAGGGTTGATCTTAGTGGAACTATTACTATAAATGATTATGTTAAGTACACTAGATATATAAAGTATTTAGATTCAGTAGAAATTTTAACGACGTATTCGAGTGATGACAGCTCTGTTGCTATAAGCAGTGACACAAGTGAGTTCGTTGTTAATTATGACTTATCTCAGGGACAAGTTTATGCCCATGATGGTAGTAATTACTACATATTAAACATATATTCATTAGGTGACTCTTGCTTTGTTACTTTACCCGCAGGAAGTAAAATTTTAAAGAAAATTGGATTTTTTTGTACTCGCAGCAATTAAAGTGAATAATTAATTAGTAATTTTTACATATAACCTGTTAATAAAGTTTAATTTATAAAAAATATAATTGTCTATAATTTGTCTTTTGAAAAATTTAATGTAAATTCTCCCCAGTATCGATGCGCTAAATTCATAGCTAGCATTACTGTGTAATTATACTTTTTTTTCAGGGTATTTTCTTGATTTCTAAATGTTCGTTTTTATATCAACCAAAGGTTCAACATGGGAATGTGATTGGCGCAGAAGCGTTACTAAGGATCCCTGGCGTATCAAACATAGAAAACTATATTTCATTAATTACTAATAAACCCTTGTTTGATTACTCTGTTATAAAGAAAGTGCTATTGGAAAGACATTCGTACTATGAATACCTTGGCATAAGCTTCCCAGTATCAATAAATATTTCAATTCAAAGTTTAGAATCTGACTTCTTTTTTGAAAAAGTATCTAAACTTTTAGTGAACGAATCTGATATTACTTTCGAAA
>NZ_JARACP010000018.1 GCF_028765545.1 Aliivibrio sp. S4MY1
ATTTTGTTTATTATCACTTCGAAAAGTGAAAACAAACTAGTGATTATCAACTCACAAGTGCCCACACAGATTAATAGGTTTCAAATTTTTAAAGAGCAAACTTCAAACTTCAAGCCTTTCGACTTTCTCTTGAAGCGGACGGTTATAATAGTGATTTAAAATAATGTGTCAAGCACAAAATTAAACTAAATAACTAAGCTAACCTCACTAACTACTTATTGTTGATTTAACTCAACAACTCCGTGTCAGTGAGGCGGCATTATAGAGAGTCTTTCATTTCATGCAACTATTTTCGATAAAAAACATTAAAAACACGTTCAAGTGGTCACTTTTAATTCAGACTGCTTATTTACGCATCAAAAGTCGTCATTTTGAGTCGTAATCAATTGTCCATTCTTTACTTTAAGTTTAATCACTTCGCCTGTTCTTAGTTTTCCACTCAGTATATCCTGAGCTAGAGGGTTCTCTATATAAGTTTGAATTGCTCTTTTTAATGGCCTTGCTCCATAAACAGGATCAAATCCAGCTTCTGCAATTAAATTCAATGCATCGCTTGAAATCTCTAATTGGTAATCTTTTTCATTTAATCGTTTTTCCAAACGTTGTAGTTGTATAGAGGCAATATTCTTAATATGTTCTTGGCCTAACGGATGGAAAACAACGGTTTCATCAACTCGATTTAAAAACTCAGGTCTAAAGTGCTGGCCAACAACTTCCATTACCAACGCTTTAATTCCCTCATAATCTAGCTCTCCAAAATGTTGCTGGATTTTATCTGAGCCTAAATTAGAGGTCATAATGATCACGGTATTTTTAAAATCTACCGTTCGACCTTGACCATCAGTGAGTCGACCATCATCCAAGACTTGCAAAAGTATATTGAATACATCTGGATGTGCCTTCTCTACTTCATCAAGTAATAAGACCGAGTAAGGTTTACGTCTAACCGCTTCAGTTAAATACCCACCCTCTTCATATCCAACATATCCTGGAGGAGCGCCAACTAATCGAGCGACTGAATGTTTTTCCATAAACTCCGACATATCAATACGGACCATCGCATCTTCACTATCGAACATAAAGTTAGCTAATGATTTACAAAGTTCAGTTTTACCTACACCCGTTGGACCTAAAAATAAAAATGACCCTATTGGGCGGTTAGGATCAGAAAGCCCAGCTCGGCTGCGTCGAATGGCATTGGATACCGCTTCAACCGCTTCTCCTTGTCCTATAACTCGCTTATGTAGTTCACCTTCCATCTTTAATAGCTTATCTCTTTCCCCTTCAAGCATTTTATTAACAGGTATGCCCGTTTGACGAGAAAGAACCTCTGCGATTTCACTGTCTGTTACTTTATTCTTTAATAAGCTCATCTCTTGCATTTCAGCTTGAGCGGCTAGATCCAATTGCTTTTCTAACTCTGGAATACGCCCATATTGCAATTCAGACATACGATTCAAATCGCCCGCACGTCGAGCTATGTCCATATTGCTTCTTGCTGTATCTAACTCTGTTTTTATATGCTGAGTTCCAGAAAGTGCTGCTTTTTCTGCTTTCCAAACTTCTTCTAGTTCAGAGTAATCTCGCTCTTTCTCTCTTAATTCAAGATTTAATGAGTCTAAACGTTTTAAGCTAGCATCATCACTCTCTTTAACTAAGGCTTGTTGCTCTATTTTTAGTTGGATAATTTTACGATCAAGTTTATCTAGTGATTCAGGCTTAGAATCGATTTCCATTCGAATACTCGATGCAGCTTCATCGATCAAATCAATAGCCTTATCCGGTAATTGTCTGTCAGATATATAGCGATGAGACAATGTCGCTGCTGCCACAATTGCAGGATCGGTAATTTCAACGTGATGATGAATTTCATAACGCTCTTTCAATCCACGTAGGATAGCGATGGTATCTTCTACTGTAGGCTCATCCACTAATACCTTTTGGAATCTTCGCTCTAATGCTGGATCCTTCTCTATATATTGACGATATTCATCAAGAGTTGTTGCACCTACACAATGCAGATCACCACGAGCTAAAGCTGGTTTAAGCATATTTCCAGCATCCATTGAGCCTTCACCTTTACCAGCACCAACCATGGTATGAACTTCATCAATAAAGAGAATGATATTACCTTCTTCTTTTGCAAGCTCATTTAAAACCGCTTTTAATCGCTCTTCAAATTCACCGCGAAATTTAGCACCAGCGACTAGCGCGCCAATATCTAAAGACAATACTCTTTTATGCTTTAGCCCTTCAGGCACTTCACCATTAATAATGCGTTGGGCTAAACCTTCAACAATGGCTGTTTTACCAACACCTGGTTGACCAATAATGACAGGGTTGTTTTTAGTTCGTCTTTGAAGAACCTGAATTGTTCTACGTATTTCATCATCACGCCCAATAACAGGATCAAGCTTACCTTGCTCTGCTCGCTCAGTAAGGTCTACAGTAAATTTCTCTAATGCTTGGCGTTTTTCTTCTGCATTTTGATCATTAACTTTCTCACCACCACGGATCTCATCAATAGATTTTGAGATCTTCGCTTCAGTAAGCCCAAGTTCTTTAAATAAATTACCTAGTGGTCCTTTATCTTCAATAGCTGCAAGCATGAATATTTCAGATGAAATATAAGCATCTTTTCGTTGTTGAGCGATTTTGTCACACAGATTAAAAATAACACCCATGTTTGATGACAATTGTACGTCACCACCAATGCCTGTGACTTTTGGGGCTTTGTCTAGAATTTCAGATAGCTTAGAACGAAGTTGGGTTACATCAATATTAAGTAATGTCAGTAGTGGCCTAATTGTGCTGCCATCTTGATTTAAAAGAGCAACCATTAGATGAGTTGGCTCGATATATTGATGATCTTGACCCAATGCTAATGACTGAGCATCTGAAATGGCGATTTGAAATTTACTGGTAAATCGATCTAAACGCATAACCCTCTCCTAGAGAAGAAAAGTAAGTAACTATTACTTCTTAAATGGGGTTTAGTGCTGGAGAAATCAACTAATGGAAGAGGAAATAAAAAGGATTATTCAAACCAAATTAAGGTTGCTTGACGACCAGTTTTTCCCTCTTTTCGATAAGAGAAAAATTGTTCAGTATTTGAATAAGTGCAAAGGTTCGAGTAATGAACCTCTTTAACCCCAGCATTGTATAAACGCTGCGTAGCTAGTAATGCTAAATTCGCTAGCCATTTTTCTGAATGTTGGCTCGGTTTAAATGCCTTTAACGCTTCAGGATCTTTTTCACAAAATAAAGCTCTTACTTCCTCACCGACTTCAAATGCTTCAGGGCCAATGGCTGGTCCACACCATGCAACAAGTTCAGTAGAAGAAAAATGATTTACTGTATTTTCTAAAATACCATCAAGAAGGCCGCGCCATCCGGCATGAGCTGCCGCTACTTCTGTTCCTTCTTTATTGCAAATTACAACAGGCAAACAATCTGCTGTCATGACACAACATACTTGATTCGCTGTATTTGTATATGCCGCATCAACAGAAGGAGGGCTCACTGAATCTGAATTAGGAAGAGTAATGACTTTTGTCGAATGAATTTGATTTAACCACGTTGGTGCAGTCGGTAACTGCGCCAACGTAATCAGTTTTTCACGATTGAGCACAACATCATTGTGATTGTCACCAACATGGTCACCTAAATTTAAACTCGAAAATGGGGCTTTAGATACACCATTCAAACGAGTCGTACTAACTACGTTAATATTTTTAGGAGCAGACCATTTTGGTAACAATAACGACATTTAATACTCGTCCTCATGCAATAAACGCTCATCATCACGTAATGCTTGAGATAGAGCGATCATGTCATCAGGGATTGGCGCATGAAACTCCATAACCTCACCGGTCACTGGATGCTCAAAACGCAGCATTGCCGCATGAAGTGCTTGACGATCAAATCCACGGATCATGTCAATTAACTCCTGTGACGCACCTTTAGGGATACGAGCACGACCACCATAAGCAGTATCACCGACTAGTGGATGCTGTAGATAAGACATGTGCACACGAATTTGGTGAGTACGACCTGTTTCAAGACGTAAACGTAAACGAGTATGAATTCGGAAATGCTCAGCAACACGGTAATGTGTTACAGCATCTTTACCTAATTCATGAACTGCCATTAACGTACGCTTTTGAGGGTGACGTCCGATTGGTTTTTCAATCATACCGCCTGCCGTCATACGACCTAATACTACCGCCTCGTATTCACGAGTGATCTTACGTTTTTGTAGCGCACGAACCAAACGCGTTTGAGCTGGAACTGTTTTCGCAACAACCATTAATCCAGTCGTATCTTTATCTAAACGGTGAACAATACCTGCACGAGGTACCTCAGCAATGTTTGGATAATGGAATAATAACGCATTTAATACTGTACCATCTGGTGTACCAGCACCTGGATGAACCACAAAATCGCGAGGTTTATTGATAACTAATAAATCATCATCTTCATAAACAATATCAAGCGGAATGTCTTGAGCTAACCAACGCTCTTCATCTTCTAATTCTGCTTTAACTGTGATCTCTTCACCGCCCATCATTTTTAAACGAGCTTTAGTGATCACTTCACCATTAACGGTTATTTTACCCGCTAGTAGCCATTCTTTAATGCGTGAACGAGAAAAATCAGAAAACAACTCTGCTGCAGCTTGATCTAAACGCTGGCCTAATTGACTTTCTTTTACTGTACTTGTTAACTCTATTTGTTGTGCCATATCGAACTTTTTTTAAATTAGTGGTACTAATTACCAAACAAATACATCATATTTGGTATCATCAACACTGTAAGTGAAATAAACTATCGACCATTGTATCTGTTAACGACGCATTTCGTAATGGATAACTTCAGTTTTTTTAGTCAAGGATCATTTTCAAGCATGAAACGCTTAACACTTTCTTCATTATTAGCCGTCTCTTTACTGGTTGGTTGCTCAAGCAGTGATGATGTTATCCCTGATATCCCACCATCAGAATTATACGCTCAAGCCCAAGAGTCTCTACAAGCGGGTAATTGGACAAGCGCAACAGAACGTCTTGAAGCACTCGACTCTCGCTACCCTTTTGGTGCTTACTCCGAACAAGTTCAGCTCGACCTTATCTATGTATATTATAAAAATGATGATCTTGCATTAGGTTTAGCAACCATAGAACGCTTTAATCGTCTAAACCCAACGCACCCTAAAGCTGATTGGGTTTTATATATGCGCGGTCTAACGCATATGGCTCAAGACCGTAGCTTTATGCATGATTTATTTAGAGTCGATCGTTCAGATCGAGATCCAGAACCTGCTCGTGCGGCATTTAAAGATTTTAAACGCTTATTAGAACGCTACCCTGATAGTCTATATGCAGAAGATGCTCAGACTCGCATGTTTGCCTTGAAAAATCGCTTAGCTGATTATGAATTAGCAACCGCTGATTTTTATCTTCGCCGTGAGGCATGGATTTCAGCCATTAATCGTAGCCAAGAATTGCAACGAACCTACCCTGATACTGAAGCTGCGAGAAAGTCATTAACCATTATGTTAGCGGCTTATAAGGAATTAAAATTAGAAGATGCTATTGCTCGTACAGAAGAGCTTATTGCCTTGAATCCTCAGTAACTTATCAATTAGAAAACAAAAAACCGAACCTTAAAAGAAGGCTCGGTTTTTTTATGTCTGATATTTAACAAAGGATATGATCAAGTTCAAAAAACGGATGAGATTAAAAAATAACCATTAGAAACAAAAGGTTGAACTTAATCCCTAAAAACGAATGTTTTCAGCAATCAACCCTTTCAATCTACCTACTTTGGTCAATTCATCAAGTTTTTTTTCAATATAATTTCTCAGGCCTTGTTTGAGATCACATCAACATATCTAATTGGAAACACTATTAAGAATGGTGATCTAGATCACTTTATTTTTCACTCTGGATCCGTAATCTGAGTACATGCCAAACGGGGCAAGAGAGAGGAAAATCAATATGAAAGTAGAAATCACTGGTAACAACATCGACATCACTCCAGGCATCCGTGAACGTATTGAAGGGAAGTTTAAAAAACTAGAAGACAAAAGAAACCTAGACATTATTGGACGTCACGCTAGCGTTACAAAACGCGCAAATGGTAAACATAAGGTAGAAGCACAGGCGACTATCGCTGGTGGCAAAGTTGCCGCATCAGCCGAACAAGAAGATCTATTTGGTGCAATTAGAGAGATGTACCAAAAACTAGAACGCCAACTAGATAAGCTACAGCATAAAGGCGAAGCTCGTCGAGCAACACACGCTCAAGCTCCTGTAATTGAAGAGCCAGAAGTTGACTTAGAAGAGGAATACGAACAGTAATTAAATCGTCAACTCAAACGTTTTCTGAAACAGCGCTCATTTGAGCGCTGTTTTTTCTTGACGCAAACTTATCGATTCCTTATTGTGAATTAACTCTTAATTTACTAGGTTTGCATATTCATGACTGATACCCGTTATTCTCTGGATGAGATCCGTTTACGCCTTAATGAGCTTGATAATGAGCTATTAACTCTTTTTTCTGAGCGCCGTAAACTCAGTCTTGAAGTCGCTAAAAGTAAAGTTCAAACCTCAAAGCCTGTTCGTGATCCAAAGCGTGAACAACAATTATTGGTTAAGCTAATAGAGAATGGTAAGGCATTCGATCTTGATGCTTATTATATTACTCAGCTGTTTCACACCATTATTGAAGACTCCGTTCTACTTCAACAAGAGTACTTTCAAAATCTAGCAAACCCTGAATTAAGCAGAAAACCAATTGCACGAGTTGCCTACCTTGGCTCTAAAGGCTCTTACTCAAACTTAGCAAGTCGTCGTTACTTCAGTAAAAAGAACATTGAGCTTGCTGAATTAGGCTGTGAGAATTTTAGAGAAGTAATAAAAACAGTCGAATCAGGACATGCTGATTACGGCGTATTACCAATTGAAAACACAAGCTCAGGTTCAATAAACCAAGTTTATGATTTACTGCAACATACTAGCTTATATATTGTTGGTGAACTGACTCAACAGATAGATCATTGCTTATTAACCACCACAGAAACTTCTCTTGAATCGATTAAAACACTTTACTCTCATCCACAACCGCACGAACAATGCAGTGAGTTTTTAAATCGTTTAGATAATGTAGAGCTTATTTCATGCGCAAGTACTGCTGATGCAATGATTACAGTGAAAGAGTTAAATTCACCTGAAGTGGCTGCTATAGGTAACTCTGATAGTGGTAAACTTTATGGCCTTCAATCCTTAATCACCAACATATCAAACCAAACAGAAAATCAAACACGCTTTATTGTCGTAGCAAGAAAGCCAGTTGATGTGTCAGAACAGATCCCAGCAAAAACCACGCTTATTATGTCAACCTCTCAAGATGCAGGTTCGTTAGTAGAGTCTCTATTAGTTCTTCGTAAATATGGAATTAATATGACAAAATTAGAATCTCGCCCAATTATGGGAAATCCTTGGGAAGAGATGTTCTATATTGATTTACAAGCACACTTAAAATCAGATGCAATGAGTGCTGCTATCGAAGAACTGACCTCTATCACCCAATATCTAAAAGTTCTTGGTTGCTACCCTATTGAAAATGTAACGCCAACAACAATCCCTTTAACTTAATAATGAGGCATTGTATGGATGTTATTATTAGTTCATTAAATCCAGCAAAGATTAGTGCAGTAGAAGCAGCGTTCAATCAAGCGTTTCCAGATACTGTATTTAACTTTATTGGTGTATCCGTTGATAGTGGCGTACCAGATCAGCCGATGAGTTGCATAGATACGAAGCAAGGCGCTATAAATAGAGTTAATAATGCAAAAATACAACATCCTAATGCTGAGTATTATGTAGGCTTAGAAGCTGGTATAGAGGGAAATTCAACTTTTGCTTGGATGATTATTGATAATACTAAGCAAGTGGGAGAGTCTCGTTCATCAAGCTTACCTCTTCCTCCTGCTGTAATTACAGCAGTAAATCAAGGAAAGGAGCTTGGTGATGTAATGGATGAACAATTTAATACTGATAATATTAAACAAAAAGGAGGGGCTATTGGTCTATTAACCAATAACCTACTAACAAGAAGTTCAGTCTATCAACAAGCGCTGATTCTTGCTCTTATTCCTTTTCTTCATCCTGAGCGCTTTTTTGAAGTAACGTCATAAGCCATTCTTTTTCATCTTGAGTATGGCTTTTTAATTCATTTGAGCCTCGAGTGATCGTTGCTACTCCCACCCCTAATAACTGGCTAATTTGTCTTTGGCTTAACTCCCCTTGTAGCAACTCATGACATATATTCACTCGGGCAATTAATGCTTCACGTTCATCAGGCGTCATCAACATGGTTAATAAAGATTGATGCTTATCTTGCTCTGCAGCATTAGCTATCAATGTCATCACCTGTGACCAATCTGAATATTTTGCTGAACCTGACATAAATTCCTCATTACACTAATAAAAAAGGGGACACTTAGGCCCCCTACTTTATGATCATTCAGAAATAATTAATACTCTAAATTCAGTTCTTTCTCTGATAAGAAACTGCCTTTTTCGCCTAACAAACTGCGATAGTAGGTTTCAAACATCAAAATATTTTGTACATAACCACGGGTTTCTTTAAATGGAATCGCTTCTATAAAAGCATAAGCGTCTAATTTTTCATCCGATACCGCTCTCCATCGTTTCACTCGATGAGGCCCGGCGTTATAACCAGCTAATGCAAAAATACGGTTACCATCATAATCATCTAACAATCCTTTCAGGTAATTTGAACCTATATGAATGTTTACATCGACATCATTAAGGCTATCTACCCCTTCATATTTGTCATAATCAATCTTCTTCGCCGTATACTTTGCCGTTGCTGGCATAATTTGCATTAAACCACGTGCACCAACTGGAGACTGTGCTTCTGCATATAAACCGCTTTCTTGTCTAGAAAGAGACATTAACGTAATTTTGTCTAATCCAAGTTCTTTACTGTAATGCCCAAACCACCACTGATGCGCAATAGGGAAACGTAAACTTAAATATCCCCACATTCTGCCTTTAATGGTCGCAAGTACCGTGAAGTGATGCCAACGATGCTGAGCCGCATAACTCGCAAGCTCTTTCACTTCATTTTTAGATGCTCTATTAAGTAAATATTCCCACTCGCTTTTCGCTGTTGGGATCTCATCAATAGCTATCAGTTCTTTAATACGTGCAAGTTCAACCTTATATTTATCCTTTACTGGTTTAATATTTTTAGGTGCTACGTCCATCGGATACTGAATTGGCTCTCCTAAAATATTAGCAGCAGCGACACTATAAAAATTACGTTGTCCCAATAGCTTTCTTAATCGTTCATCAGCTTTAGTCTGCTCACCGTTTTCGCTGTCGATGCGAGCTATCCAGAATTGCCAACGTAATGACGCTTTACTTTCAGGACTTAAGTAACCAATCCATTTATCAACGTCATTCCAATCAGCGGCTCGAATAGCTACACGGATCCTACGTTCAATAAACGAATCTTCAGGATGGTTTTCAAGTTGGGCATCTCGCCATTGTGCTAATTCATCTGAATTTGTCGACATAATACTACTGACAATTCGATGTGTAATCTTCACTTGTTCGTCTTTAGAATATTTCTGCTTTTTTGCAATTTTAGGTAACATATCAATCGCTTTTTCTGGATTAATACGTCCTTCTCTTTCCATCGCGATCAGCGTTAATTTTTTAGTAAAATCAGACAGTTTATTCTTATTAGAAAAAGACAGTAATAAATCAGGATCATTAAATAACGTAACGATTTCTTTAGCTTGTGCTTTAGATTCATCTGACTTCAACATTTTTTCTAGGTATGGAAATAGCGTGTTATTACGAGCCTTATACACAAGAAGCATACGTTCAATGATCAAGTCATCCGTTAACTTTCCCGTATCAGACCACGCTTTAAATAAATCATCACACTCATAGGTAACAGAATTACCCGTAAGCCATAACTGTTCAGCTCCCTTCCAAGCTAGCGCTTTATCACCAATCTCATTTTTAGCTTGATAGTAATAACACTTCAAATTAGTGCTGCTTGGCTCTTGAGGAAAAAAATCCAAAAATTCAGACCAACGCTCATTCAAACCTAATACAACTAAATACTGATATGACAATGAATTTCCAATAGGAAGCGTTTGATTATTATGTATAAACAATCGAATATCATCAGGCGTCTTTGAGCTAAGATCCATTCGCAACTGACGATAATCTAAATATGGTGCAAGTGGGTAATCCTTTAAATTGGCTCTCACTACCTCATATTGATCAAATTTTTTATCCTTTAGCAACTCCTTTGCTTCTTGATATTCAATGCGTGATTCATCTATTGATAATGCTTCTACGGAGTGTACACTCAGCCCAATGCACAACGCAGCCATCATTCCTAACTTATGTTGTGTATATTTAATTGATTTTTTAAGCACCTAACCTTCCAACCTTTTTTACAGACGTACTGATATGAGCGTAAATAAGCGTCTCATTTCTTCCTTTCACTACTTATATTACCCTAGTAACTGCTAGAATGAGTGTTAAACTATGTATCATAAATAGTAAAATGATATTTCCGTTAACCTACTCTAATAAGTGATTATGGCTGAATACGTATATACAATGTCACGAGTGAGCAAAATTGTTCCTCCTAAAAGACAAATCCTGAAAGACATTTCTCTTAGCTTCTTCCCTGGTGCAAAAATTGGTGTTCTTGGCCTAAATGGTTCAGGTAAATCAACATTACTTCGCATCATGGCAGGTTTAGATACCGATATTGATGGTGAAGCGCGTCCACAAGCTGGATTGAATGTCGGCTACCTACCACAAGAGCCTGTACTTGATGAATCAAAAACAGTACGTGAAATCGTAGAAGAAGCGGTTTCTGATGTTGCAGGTGCACTAACTCGTTTAGATGCTGTTTATGCGGCTTACGCTGAAGAAGGTGCTGATTTTGATGCACTAGCGAAAGAGCAAGGTGAACTTGAAGCACTTATTCAAGCAAAAGATGGTCATAACCTTGAGAATGCATTAGAGCGTGCCGCGGATGCATTACGTCTTCCTGAATGGGATGCAAAAATTGAATTCCTATCAGGTGGTGAGCGTCGTCGTGTTGCTATCTGTCGTCTTCTTTTAGAAAAACCAGATATGTTGCTTCTTGATGAACCTACCAACCACCTTGATGCTGAATCTGTTGCTTGGCTTGAGCATTTCCTTGTTGATTATTCAGGAACCGTTGTAGCGATTACCCACGACCGTTATTTCCTTAATAATGCAGCAGGTTGGATCCTTGAACTTGACCGTGGTGAAGGCATCCCATGGGAAGGTAACTATACTTCTTGGCTTGAGCAAAAAGACGACCGTCTAAAACAAGAAGCATCAAAAGAGAACGCTCGTCAAAAAACGATTGAGAAAGAACTTGAATGGGTTCGTCAAAACCCTAAAGGTCGCCAAGCGAAATCTAAAGCGCGTATGGCTCGTTTTGAAGAACTACAAAATACAGATCACCAAAAACGTAATGAAACAAACGAACTGTTCATTCCGCCAGGTGAGCGTTTAGGTGACAAAGTTCTTGAAGTGAACAACCTAACTAAATCGTTTGGTGATCGTGTTCTGATTGATGATTTATCATTCAGTATGCCAAAAGGGGCTATCGTAGGTATTATCGGTGCCAATGGTGCAGGTAAATCAACACTGTTCAAAATGTTAAGTGGTGCTGAAACACCTGACTCAGGCACAATTGAGTTAGGTGAAACGGTTAAACTCGCATCTGTTGACCAGTTCCGTGATTCTATGGACGACACTAAAACGGTTTTCCAAGAGATCTCTGAAGGCGCTGATATCATCAAGATCAATAACTTTGAAATCCCAGCGCGTGCATACTGCTCTCGTTTTAACTTCAAAGGCAATGATCAACAAAAAATCATTGGCGATCTGTCTGGTGGTGAACGCAACCGTGTTCACTTAGCGAAGCTGCTTAAAACAGGCGGTAACGTATTACTACTCGATGAACCTACCAATGACTTGGATGTTGAAACACTACGAGCACTAGAAGAAGCTCTACTTGAGTTCCCTGGTTGTGCAATGGTTATCTCGCATGACCGTTGGTTCCTAGACCGTATTGCAACTCACATTCTAGATTATCGTGATGAAGGTCAAGTGAACTTCTTCGAAGGTAACTATACTGAGTACAGTGATTGGATTAAGAAAACATTAGGCGCGCAAGCGGCTGAACCTCATCGTATTAAATACAAGCGTATGACTAAATAAGTAATAACGATTATTTGATACTTATCATAAGGGCCGCATTAAAGCGGCCTTTTTATTAGACTTACAGAAAACCAGATATCATACTTAGGGATTAAACTTATAATATAAGGATCATATTATGATTGAACGACGTAAATTCTCACGTGTCGTGTACCAAGCAAACATCACTCTTCAACAAGATGATAAACAATGGAAAGGGACTTTAGTTGATTTATCCTTGCATGGATTACTTATCAATTTAGCAAATAGCGAAGAGATAAAAGAAAAAAACGAGATTAACGTACAATTCACACTAAATGAGAGTGATATTAATATTAGTGCTGAATGCAAACTAATAAATAAAACAGATAACACGCTAAGACTCTGTATAAGCCACATAGATATTGATAGTATTAGCCACCTTAAACGTCTAGTAGAACTCAATGTTGGAAATAGTGATTTATTATTACGCCAACTCTCTGAGTTAACCACCTTAACCTAAAGCAAATAAGTTTATTCCTATGCCTGATAAAATTCGAATTTCCGTTTCACATAATAAAGGAACGCGTTTTTTCGCTATTTCCCAAAAACGGAAAAAACTTGTTATTTTATCTTTGCTACTTGGGGTAGGTTCATTCTCTCTGAGTGGTTTTGGTCTTCACTATTTTTACCAAAAACAGCTAACTTCTGAATTGGCTATCGCTCAACTTCAAGTACAGAACAATGAACTTAATCAGTTAATTATTGAAAATAACAATAACAATCACGAATTAAATCAACAACTTGAAGCTAAAGAAAATGAGTTCTTAGTGATTAGTCAAAGAGTTGAGGATGTAGAATCCGTTCTTGGTCTTCAAGAGCAGTCAGAAGACGAAAATTTATTAGCCGAAAAAACATTAGAACAACGTTTAGATGTCGCAGCCATTGACTCTGCGGTTCGTGCCACGATGTTCCGTTTAATCCCCAATGACACACCACTTGATTTTATTCGTAACTCTTCTAGTTTTGGAAAAAGAACAAATCCAATATCAGGTAAAAGACAACGTCATTTAGGGTTAGATCTAACTTGCAAGCGCGGCACGGAAATTTATGCCCCTGCCGATGGTGTCGTTGAACTGGCTCGAGCAAGTAAAAAAGGCTACGGTAATTTATTAAAAGTTCAGCATTCTTTTGGCTTCATGACCATGTATGCTCATTTACAAAAATTTAAAGTTCGTTCAGGTCAGTTTGTTAAGAAAGGAGAATTGATTGCAACTTGTGGCAATTCAGGCAACTCAACCGGCCCTCACCTACATTATGAAGTACGCTTCCTTGGACGAGTTCTCAATCCACAATCATTTATTGATTGGACACCTGAAAAATTTGAAAGTCTATTTGAAAAAGAGCGCAGCGTTAAGTGGACACCGCTGGTTGAAATTATTAACAACGTTGTGAAATTACAACTAAAACTTACTCAAAAACCCACAATTGAGCAAGTTGAAGCAATTAACACCGTAAAAACAGAGTTACAAACAGTAAAACAGTTAACTCAATAAAATATTAATAGCATCAAATAAAAAAGGTGAGCAAGTGCTCACCTTTTTTATGGTTAATTAACTTCGTTCTCTATGAATAGAGTCATTCGCCTGTCTTAGTAAGCCTTTACTTTCAATTAAAAACTGCTCAGCATAATCACCAAACCAATGCTCAACTTCTTTAAAATTATCAATAAAGCCTTCACGATTATGATTTTCTAATAATGAGATTGCATCACCAAAACGCTGATGGAATCGTTTTATCATATCAATATTGTCTTCTGATGAAAGGATAATATCCGCGTATAAATTAGGATCTTGAGCAAACAAGCGGCCTACCATTAATAGCTCTAAACGATAGATTGGTGAACTTAAATTAAGTAGCTGTTCAATGTCTGGATTTTCTTTAGCAAGATGCTGCCCATAAGCAAAAGAAGTAAAGTGACGCAAAGCTTGAATTAACGTCATACCATGATCATGCTCAGAGGCTGAGATATCACGAACAATCGCTCCCCAAATTTCAAACTGCTGTTTAAGCCAGCTGTAATCTTCTTTATTACGCCCATCGCACATTACAATAACTTGTTTGGCTAAACTAGGGACATCAGGTCCAAACATTGGATGTAAACCAACAACAGGGCCTTTATGAATCTCCATCATTGCTTGCAGTGGTTTTTTCTTTACTGATGTCAAATCACATAAAATACAGTCTTCAGCCAATCCAGAGAGCTTATGGATAACATCAACGGTTAAGTTAATTGGAACAGTAACAACGACCATTCCTGCATCCTTTAAAATTAGCTCGGAGTTATCCCAATCTTTACTACCAAGAATACGAACCTCGTAACCAGACAAAGCAAACATTTTGGCAAATAAACCACCAAGTTGACCATGACCACCAACGATAACAATAGGTCTTAATTCTGGTCTTAAACATTTGAAACCTGAGTCATTTTCACTGCTATAAGATTCACGCATTGTGCGGCGTAAGATATCTTCAATTAAGGATGGCGGAACCCCTTTATTTTCAGCTTCTTGTCGTCTTGAAGCTAACATAGCTGCTTCTCGACTTGGATCGTAAATAGGCAATCCATGGGCACTTTTTACTTCACCGACCTGTTCAACCAAGTGCAGTCGCTGAGATAAAAGATCCAACATTTGTTTATCTACCGCATCAATTTGATCGCGTAAATGACTCAGTTCTACCGCCATCGCATTCTATCCTTTTAAACGCTCTTCCAACATTGGAGTTAAATCTTTGTGAGTATGGCGTAATAGTGCCTCAGTTGAATCCCAATTGATACAAGCATCGGTGATAGACACCCCATATTTCATCTCTGATAATGGAATATCTGAAGGTTGATTTCCTTCGTTTAAGTGGCTTTCAATCATTAAACCAATGATTGATTTATTGCCTTCTCGAATTTGATGGATCACATCTTCAGCAACCAATGGCTGACGACGATAATCCTTACGTGAATTTGCATGACTGCAGTCAATCATTAGTGCCGCATCAAGATTTGACTTAGCTAACTCTTCTTCACACTCTGTCACCGATACCGAGTCATAATTCGTTTGTTTACCACCGCGAAGAATCACATGGCCATTAGGATTACCTTGGGTTGTTAATAATGCAACTTGACCTTCACTATTAATCCCCATAAAACGATGACTAGAAGCCGCTGCCTGCATGGCATTAATTGATGTAGATAAACTACCATCCGTGCCATTTTTGAAACCAACAGGAACTGACAAACCACTTGCCATCTCACGGTGTGTCTGAGATTCAGTAGTACGAGCACCAATCGCAGCCCAACTAAATGTATCACCAATATATTGTGGACTAATTGGGTCAAGCGCTTCTGTTGCTAATGGAATTTCCATTTCAGCCAAATCAACCAGAAGCTGTCTTGCAGAATGTAAGCCATAATCAATATCAAAAGAACCATCTAAATGAGGATCATTAATCAAACCTTTCCAACCAACGGTTGTTCGTGGCTTTTCAAAGTAAACTCGCATAACAATATAAAGCTGATCTTTAAGATCTTCCGCGATCACCTTTAAACGTTTTGCATATTCTTTCGCGGCATCGATATCATGAATAGAGCAAGGACCACATACGATTAATAAACGGTGATCTTTTTTATGAATAATATTAGAAATGGTCTGACGAGACTGTTGAATAAATTGGCGAGCATTATCGCTTAATGGAATTTTATTTTTTAGTTCTTGTGGTGTGATAAGTACTTGCTCATCACTAATATTAATATTGCTTAATTCACTTTTTTTCATACTCTACACCTGTAAACTTTTATTTCCATTAATAGTCTTTTTAGACAAGTAGAAATAATTTAACATTTATAGAATAAAAATCAATTAGTGTAATAAAATAAATACAAAAAAACCATGATGTAAAGTATTGATTACACCCTAATGTAGGTATAAAAAAAGGTGCGCTGATAACAGCACACCTTCATAGCACATTTGAGAACGTTCTCGTGTGCGTTACTTTTTAGCCAGCTTCTCTTTGATACGAGCTGATTTACCAGAACGCTCACGTAGGTAGTACAACTTGGCACGACGTACTGCACCGCGACGTTTAACTTCGATGCTGTTTACAACTGGAGAGTGTGTTTGGAACGTACGCTCAACACCTTCACCGTTAGAAATCTTACGTACAGTGAACGCAGAGTGTAGACCACGGTTACGAATAGCGATTACAACGCCTTCGAATGCCTGTAGACGCTCACGGTCACCTTCTTTAACTTTAACCTGAACTACTACAGTGTCACCTGGAGAGAATTTAGGTAGGTCTTGTTTTAGTTGCTCATCTTCAAGAGCTTTAATGATGTTGCTCATTTTTGTATATCCTAGAATAAACTGATACTAAATTTACTTAATTACTTACTGTTCTGGCGTTCTTCACGAACAAACTCAGCCAGTAATAATTCCTGTTCGTCAGTCAGAGCTAGATTTCCCAGGAGCTCTGGTCTTCTTAGCCAAGTACGGCCTAACGATTGTTTCATTCGCCAACGAGCGATATCTTTATGGTTTCCAGATTTAAGTACACTAGGTACTTCCTTACCATCCAAAACCTCAGGTCTTGTATAGTGTGGACAATCTAACAAACCGTCTGCAAAAGAATCTTCTTCAGCGGACGCGAAATCACCTAATACACCCGGAACAAACCGAGATACAGAATCAATCAGCGTCATAGCAGGGAGTTCCCCACCTGTAAGCACAAAATCCCCAATTGACCATTCTTCGTCAACTTCAGATTGTATTATGCGCTCATCTACTCCTTCGTATCGGCCACAAATCAGAATTAAATTCTCATTTGTTGCCAACTCCTCAACGCCTGCTTGATTCAGCGTTCTGCCTTGAGGTGAAAGGTAAATCACTTTCGTTTTGCCTGGTGCTGCTTGTCTGGCTGCGGTAATGGCATCGCGCAAAGGCTGTACCATCATTAACATACCAGGGCCACCACCATAAGGTCGGTCATCAACAGTGCGATGTTTATCATGAGTGAAATCTCTAGGATTCCATGTCTCAATAGATAAAAGACCTTTTTTAATTGCTTGGCTAGTTACCCCAAAATCGGTAACCGAACGGAACATTTCAGGAAATAGGCTAATAACGCCAACCCACATGTGCCCTCGCTTTACCTAGGGATTAGAACCCAGGATCCCAGTCAACTTCGATCCGTTGAGCTTCACGATCAATTAATTTGATCACTTGCTCATCAATAAAAGGAATCAATCGTTCCTTTTTACCAAAAGCATCTTTCAGGTTTGCTTTGACTACAAGAACATCGTTTGATCCGGTTTCAAAAATGTCGTCAACAACACCAAGACCGTAGCCTTGCGTTGTAACCACTTCCATACCAAACAATTCACGCCAGTAGAACTCATCTTCTGACAGCTCAGGTAGTACATCTGCTTTAACTGCAATTTCTAGGTTAGTATAAGTTTGAGCTTCTTCTCGAACCTCTAACCCTTCCAGTTTGCACACCAAACCTTTATGACGTTTCCAGCTTTCGACTGAAAACTCGACCCACTCACCTTTAACTTGGATAAGCCAAGGCTTGTAATCGAAAATGCTTTCAGGTTGATCTGTAAAGGAAACTACTTTCAACCATCCACGAATACCATAGGAAGCACCAAACTTACCTATAACAATAACTTCGTCTTGCTTACTCATAAATTCTTTACCTTTAACCAACTAATATTAAGCCGCTTTTTTAGCGTCTTTAACTAGCTTAGCTACACGATCAGAAAGACCAGCGCCTTGCTCAACCCAGTGACCAACACGATCAAGATCTAGGCGTAGACCTTCTTCTTGACCTTGTGCTGTAGGGTTAAAGAAACCTACTTTCTCAATGTAACGACCAGTTGATTTAAAACGGCTGTCCGCTACTACGATTTGATAAAATGGACGCTTCTTAGCGCCGTGACGTGCCAAACGAATGGTAACCATATCGTCCTCTTTTGCTTTGTATAAAAATTAAATTGGCCCAAAAAGATGAATTTTTGAGCCCTCGTGCCAAATTAAAGCCCCGGAATTTTACTCTTATAGAGTTTCAATGCAAGGGATTTAGTTACTTTTTCACCAATTATTTTTGTAATTGATGAAAAAATTGGGAAAAAAAAGTGCGCTAGGTTATGTTTTTCACTAAATTAGCTTGTCGCACTTAATTATATAACTTTTAGGATATCATCAGTTTAATGAGCGTTAGCGACCAAGGCCACCCATCCCGCCCATTCCACCCATCATTCCTTGCATATTACGCATCATGCCTTTCATTCCACCCTTCTGCATTTTTTTCATCATTTTCTGCATTTGAGTAAATTGTTTTAGCATACGGTTCACATCTTGCACTTGAACACCAGAACCTGCTGCAATACGCTTTTTACGTGATCCTTTGATGATTTCTGGACGTTCACGTTCTTTCATTGTCATGGAATTAATAATCGCTTCCATTTGATTGAACATCTTGTCATCAACTTTATCTTTTACATCACTTGGTAGCTGAGACATGCCTGGGAGCTTATTCATCATTCCCATCATGCCGCCCATGTTTTTCATTTGACCAAGCTGTTCGCGGAAATCTTCTAAATCAAAGCCTTTTTTCTCTTTGAATTTTTTAGCTAATTTCTCTGCTTTCTCTTTATCAACGTTCTTTTCAAGATCTTCAATTAAAGAAAGAACATCGCCCATTCCCAAAATTCGAGAAGCAATTCGTTCTGGGTGGAACGCTTCAAGTGCATCGGTTTTTTCACCTACACCTAAAAACTTAACTGGCTTACCTGTGATATGACGAACAGATAAAGCGGCACCACCACGAGCATCACCATCTATTTTAGTTAAAATAACACCGGTTAATGGTAAAGCATCACCAAAGGCTTTAGCGGTATTCGCCGCATCTTGACCTGTCATTGCATCAACAACAAACAGGGTTTCAATCGGATTCACATGAGAATGAAGCTGTTTGATTTCATCCATCATTTCAGTATCAACAGCTAAACGACCGGCTGTATCCACGATAACAACATCAAAAAACTTCAATTTTGCATGCCCAATTGCAGCATCGACGATATCAATTGGCTTTTGATCTGCACTTGATGGGAAGAAGTCAACATCAACCTCTCCTGCTAACATTTCTAGCTGTTTGATCGCCGCTGGACGGTAAACATCGGCAGAAACAACAAGTACTTTTTTCTTATCACGCTCTTTTAATAATTTAGCAAGTTTACCTGTACTGGTTGTTTTACCTGCACCTTGTAAACCCGCCATTAAAATAACCGCTGGCGGCTGACATGCTAAATTTAAGGCTTCATTTGATGCCCCCATCACGGCTTCAAGTTCAGATTGAACAATCTTTATGAACTCTTGTCCTGGTGTTAAACTTTTTGAAACCTCAACACCAACCGCGCCTTCTTTTACACGCTTAATAAAATCACGAACTACAGGTAAAGCTACGTCGGCCTCTAATAGAGCCATGCGCACTTCACGCAGTGTTTCTTTTATATTGTCTTCTGTTAATCGACCTTTACCACTGATATTTTTCAGGGTTTTGGATAGTCTATCCGTTAAATTATCAAACATATTCCTGCGCCTACTTTGCGACCATTTCTCGATTATACCTAAATCTGAGACGTTATAATGAAAATTTTTTATCCTAACTGAATCACACCTACCGAGATTGCCCTCTAAAGGGTATAATCAAAATGTTGATAAACTAAATGATCAGTGAATTATGGATACGATTACAGCAATCAGTGCTGCACTTTTTTACTTTCTTGCTTTAGGGTTTGTGATCCCAGGCCTAGCTGGCCAAAATAAGATCCAAACAAATGTAGTACTGATTTGTGCTTCACTTGCTTTACTTCTGCACGCCTGGCAATTAAAAGAATTGATCCTAAATAGCTTTGGGCAAAATTTAAGTATTCTTAATGTGGCTTCTCTTATTAGCTTTATTATATCGCTAGTAATGAGTGTTTCTATGCTCAAGTTTAGAGTGTGGTTTATTTTGCCCGTCGTTTATAGTTTCTCTGCAATTAACTTAATCGCAGCGACTTTTTTACCAGGGGCTTTTATTACTCACTTAGAGTCTCATCCAAGTTTATTAATTCATATTTCTTTAGCACTGTTTGCCTATTCAACGTTAATGATCGCAACACTTTATGCCTTACAACTTGCTTGGCTCGATCATAAACTAAAAAGTAAAAAGTCATTAATGTTAAATCCAAACCTTCCACCATTAATGATGGTTGAACGTCAGCTTTTCAAGATTATTTTAGTGGGTTTATTACTACTGACACTTACATTAATGACAGGCTTCACATTTATTCAAGATATGTTCGCTCAAGGTAAGGCTCATAAAGCAATCCTTTCCTTCATTGCTTGGGTTATTTATGCTGTATTAACTTGGGGTCATTATCAACGAGGTTGGCGTGGTCAAAAAGTATTATGGTTCAGTTTATCTGGGGCATTTTTACTGACTCTGGCTTACTTTGGCAGTCGTTTTGTTCAAGAGGTTGTTTTAACTTAAATTGTAGTAATCGCTCACTTTTGGCATTCAAACTTGACAGACTGATTACCAGATTAGATAAATAACCTTTAGTTACCCTTTAAAATCGAGGATCAAGACACTTGGACGACATATCAACCGGCGCCCTATTTACTTTATTAGCTATACTTATTGTTATCTCTGGTTACTTCTCAAGCTCTGAAACGGGCATGATGTCGTTAAACCGCTATCGTCTAAAGCACCTATCCAATCAAGGCCACAAGGGTGCAAAGCGCGTTGAAAAGTTACTGAGTCGTCCTGACCGCCTTATTGGCTTAATTCTTATCGGTAATAACCTTGTTAATATCCTCGCTTCTGCAATCGCTACAATTCTTGGTATGCGCCTTTATGGTGATTATGGTGTGGCTATTGCCACTGGTGTGCTAACTCTTATCATCCTTGTTTTTGCTGAAGTCACACCTAAAACCCTTGCGGCAATGTATCCTGAGCGAGTCTCTTACAGCAGCAGTATCGTATTAAATGTTTTAATGAAGATACTTTCTCCTCTCGTTATTTTAGTTAATATTATCACCAATGGTTTTCTTAAACTGTTAGGCCTTGGGGCTGACCATAATGATAAAGACAATCTGAGTTCAGAGGAGCTTAGAACTGTTGTGCATGAAGCTGGAGGGTTAATCCCGCGTCGTCACCAAGATATGTTAATTTCCATTCTGGATTTAGAGCACGTAACCGTAAATGATATTATGGTGCCGCGCAGTGAGATTACGGGGATTGATATTAATGATGATTGGAAATCTATCTCACGTCAATTGGCTCATTCTCCTCATGGCCGTATTGTCCTATACCGTGATCAAATCGACGAAGTCGTTGGCATGTTACGCTTACGAGAATCTTATCGATTAATGCTTGAGAAAAATGAATTTACCAAGGAAACCTTATTGCGAGCAGCTGATGAGATATATTTCATCCCAGAAGCAACGCCATTAAATACACAATTATTAAAATTCCAACGCAATAAAGAACGTATCGGCTTAATTGTTGATGAATATGGTGATATCCAAGGCCTAATCACATTAGAAGATATTTTGGAAGAGATCGTGGGTGAGTTCACTACCTCAATGGCACCAAGCCTAGCTGAAGAAATTACACCTCAGCCCGATGGTAGCTTTATGATAGAAGGCAGCGCCAATATCAGAGATATTAATAAAGGGTTAAAGTGGGATTTACCTACCGATGGACCAAGAACGTTAAATGGCTTAATTCTTGAACACCTAGAAGAAATACCTGAAGCTGAAATTAATCTTGAAATTGACCAACACAATATGGAAATCGTAGCAGTAGAAGAAAATAAAATTAATTTAGTGAAAGTATTTCCAAGCCCTGAAGACAAATAATACATAAAAAAAAGCCCGTATTAGATAACACTAATGCGGGCTTTTTAGTTGTTAATTTTAAAATTAATCAACCGATAACTCTTTCAACATTGAATCTGGTAATGCTAATTCATCGTTTTTATTTACTCGAATACCTGATGCTAAAATAGTGCTCGCAATCACTTTTGCTTCTTCTAATGAATGCATAGTGTAAGTACCACATTGGTATTCATTAAGTTCTGGTATCTTATTTTGTGCTTCTACTTTTAAAACATCTTCCATTGATGCAATCCACGCATTAGCAACGGTTTGCTCTGCTGGCGTACCAATCAAGCTCATGTAAAAACCAGTACGACACCCCATTGGCGAAATATCTATAATTTCAACCTCTGAACCATTTAGATGATTACGCATAAAGCCTGCGTATAAATGCTCTAAAGTATGAATGCCTTTTTCAGATAATATATCTTTGTTTGGTGCTGTAAAGCGTAAATCAAACACAGTAATCGTATCACCTTTTGGGGTTTGCATTGTTTTTGCAACACGAACCGCTGGTGCTTCCATACGAGTATGATCTACAGTAAAACTATCTAATAGTGGCATATTCTAATCCTTTAATTTATGAAATGATGGCTTACCACCACCAACTACTTTGTCGTTCAAGTTCGGCTTTACATTGTTTTAATTGCCAGCCATACGTTTTTGCTTGAGATTCGACCTTACGAGCTATCTTAATCAATTGTGGTTTTCTTTGATAGCTTTTACGCTTATAACCACCACGACCTTCATGATAAGCAAGATATTGGTTATACGGGTCCCACTTTGAGATCCCTAATTGTTTTTGCGTACCATCAGTATACCAACCTATAAACATGATGGCGTCATCAAAACTACTGCGAGATCCTCCACCGGTTGCTTCTTCATACTCTCCCCATACTGGGTCTTGAGCTTGTGCATAACCATAAGCTGAACTTGGACGACTCCATGGGATAAACCCTAGTAATTGAGTTCTTGGTGGCCTTACCGTTGCTCTGAAGCTACTTTCTTGTTTCATAATAGCCATGGCTACATTTATTGGGGTTCCATATTCTTCAGTCATGTCTTTGGCATCATCATACCAACCACTTTTCTCTCGAAAAATATCACATAAGTTGTCTTGTTTTGTTGGGGGAGTTGTCGCACATCCCGTTAATACTGAAAAAGTAACAGCAACAATGACTAATTTGTAATTCATAAATTCACTCAAAAAAAAGCACCGCTATTCATAGAATAACAGTGCTATAAGTTTCTTATTAATAATTACTTTAAATAACTAAAGTAATTACTTAAATATTCAGAAAAAGAGAGCGTATCTTTCGCTTCAATATCTTTCTGTGCTTGAATAGAACGCTCAACCTCAGCATCTAACTCTTCTTTAGTATAATAGCCATATTGATGATTAAGATGAGTTTCGCGGTGTTGAACCGCAAGGTCACACCCTATTTTACCAATACCACCACCTTTTTTAGTCTCTGCAAGTAAACGACCTGAGATGGTTAACTCTGGATCTTCAATCATTGCTATTAAACGTTGGTGAGTTTGTTGGTATTCATCATCTCCATTTGCAGCGTCCATTTTTTTAGCGATAACCAGTAAATCATCAAATACTCGCTCAGCCCATGCTTTTTGAGTTAATCGTTCACCTTGGCAACCAATCTTCAGTTCTAAGCCTGGTTTACGACCTTTTTCAATGATCTTATTCCAATTATCTTTCCAACATGCCATTTCACTGTCATTCATTGGGGCTGAATCAGTCAACACTGCCCATGTTAAAAATAAGTCTAAGAAACGGACTTGGTCTTTATCAACCCCTACAGAGCTGAATGGGTTTACATCTAATGAGCGAACTTCTATGTATTCTACGCCATCTCTTTCTAGTGCTTCTGATGGCCTTTCGCCATTTTTAGCAACACGCTTAGGGCGGATTGGGGCATACAGCTCATTTTCGATTTGCAGTACATTTGCATTTAATTGAACGTGCTTATCACCTTCTTTTAAACCAATTTTTGCAAATTCTTCTGATGGTGTCCGTATTGCTTTATTTAAACCATCAACGTACTCACTGACGCTGTTTAAACTGATTTTCAAATCACTTTGTGAATCATTGGTATAACCAAGATCACTTAATCGTAAAGACGTTGCATAAGGAAGATAAAGCGTATTCCCTAATGTTTCAAACTCCATTGCCGTTTCACGGCCTTGAATAAATGAACTACACAGTGCTGGAGACGCACCAAAGAAATACGGAATTAACCAGCCAAAACGATAATAGTTACGGATCAAACCAAAGTAAGCATCTGATACTGACTCTTTTCTTTCATTTTCAGATTGCTTACCAAACAATTCATCCCAAAACTCTGTTGAAAATGAAAAGTTAAAATGCACGCCCGAGATCACCTGCATCACACTACCATATCGGCGTTTTAGTCCTTCACGGTATGTCGTTTTAAGCTGCCCTACATTTGATGAGCCATACTGCGCAAGCGTAATATCGTCGTCATGAGTAACAAAACATGGCATAGATAGTGGCCAAAGCTTTTCTTCACCCATATGTGAAACCGTATAATGGTGCACATCTTCAAGTTGTTGGATTACCGTATCTACGTCATTCGATACAGGTGTAATAAACTCTAGTAAAGACTCTGCAAAATCAGTGGTTATGTATTTATGCGTTAATGCTGAACCGACACCTACAGGATGTGGCTTCGACGAAAGTGAAGCGCCTAAAGTAAATCGTAGGGTCTCTCTTTCAATTCCTCGACCCGCTTTCTTAAAGGCCTTAGGATTGGAAGCGACTTTCTGTAATCGGTTGATAAATTCGGTCAAAATACAATCTCGCTATTGAGGTAAGTTCAACATCATAATGTTGATTTATATCCTGAGATACTAACAAATTTTAATGAGACTTGGATACGAAAAAAAACGGCGATATTTTTTATATATTGCCGTCTTTCTAACAATCATTACTTATTAGGTGTTAGTAACTCTATTGGTAAACCTAATGTTTTCAGTTTTGGCATTAATGACTTTTCATCACCAACCACAATAATTTGATATTCCGTTGGATCAAACCATTTTGTAGCTAATGCATTCAGTTCATTACGCCCTAATGTCGCTATTAACTCATTCTGTTCATCAATGAAATCTTCATCCAAAGAATAGGTGAGAATTTTACCAAGTAAATTTGCTTTTTGACTTGGGGTTTCATACTTCAGTGCATCTTGTTGGCCAACAGCTAAGCGCATAAAGTTCAACTCATCCATTGTCATGCCATCCGTTTCAAATTTTTTCATTTCAGTAATGAATTCTTTGATCGATTCTAGCGTTACATCAGCTCGAACTTGGGCATAAAAAATCGACATTCCAATTTCTTTATTTCCCATTAAATAGCCACCAGCACCGTAGGTATACCCTTTATCTTCACGAAGGTTCTGATTAATTCGACTGTTAAAATTACCACCTAAGTTAAAGTTTGCTAATTGTGTCTGATATAACTCCCCTGTCGCATCATATGGCATACCTTGGCGGACAAAGCGAATCACACTTTGAGGCGCGTTCGGTTTATCGATAACATAAATCTTTTGTTTGCCTAATTTAGGTAATTTTTGTGGCGCTAATAGTTGAGGCGCCTTACCTTGCCAATTTGCTAAAAAAGAAAGTTTTGATACAAGATCTGATTTAGTTATATCACCAACAGAAACGACTTGAGTCCCAACTGGGGTGTAATTATTTTTATAGAACTGTTTTACATCTTCAATGGTTAAACCCTTAACTGAGTCTAGCGTGCCATCTGGAGAGCGTTCAAAAATAGTCCCGCCAAACAAGATTTCGCGAGTCGCCTGAGAAGCTAACCATGATGGTTTTTGATGATCGTAAACAAGCCCTTCCATTGCTTGCTTTTTCAATCGCTCAAAATCAGCCTCTTTGAAGGCTGGAGCAAATAACATGTCATTTACTATGGCTAATGTTTGATCAATATTTTTAGTCAGTGATGCTATTGAAATGGTTGTCGTATAACTGCCAGTATTAAAAGAGACTGAGCTGCCTAATTTATCCAATTCTTTTTGAATATCTTCAGCGGAACGCTCGATGGTTCCTTCTTCCATCATGGCAGCGGTTAACTCAGCTAACCCTTCCTTGCCTCTTACCACATAGCGATTTCCAGCAGGTATTGCTATCTGTAATTGAATCGTTGGTGTCTCAATAGCTTCAGTGCCTAATATTTCAATATCGTTCTGTAATTTCGCACGATAAATATCCGGTGTTTTTGCCGTCACAGCTTTTGATGGTTGAGGCATAATAGTGCGATCAAAATCATCTACTGCTTTACGTACTTCTAAATCATCCTCACCAATTTTTTGATACTCAGGTAGCTCTCTTTTTGGCGTAATAAAGTTTGGTTCTTTAACTTGAAGTTGTGTTTTTCCTTTTGGTACAACACTTAACGTCACCTTATATTTATCAGCAATATAATTATCAAAGGCTTGGGATACTTTCTCTGGCGTTACTGCTTTTAGTTCCGTTAACTGTTTTTCAAGTTGGTTAGGTTGACCATAGAATGTCTCATTTGAAGCAAGTTGAGATACTTTTCCTGATACCGATTGCAATCCAAATATCGCTCCAGCTTCGGCACTGCCTTGAACTTCAGCAAGATCTTCTTTTGATACGCCCTCTTTATCAAATTTTTCAAGCACATCCATCACTTCAGTATAAGCTGTGGCTAAACTGTTATTGTCACCAGAGTCTGTCATCGCGTACACATACAGGGTACATGATAACTCTGCACAATCATGAAAAGCGCCAGCATCAACGACTTTACCTGTCTTCACTAACTCTTGATAAAGTAAGCTTGTTTTACCATTACCAAGTAAAGTCGCTAACATATCCAAGCTGGCTTCTGTAGCTTCACCACGATACGTCGTTGGCCAACCAATCATAACCATTGGTTGCTGAATGCGATCTTCTAGTGTGATGTAACGGTTTTCTGTTAGCGTTACTGGTTGTTTAGGGGCATTTTGAACTTCAGGACCACGAGGGATTGAACCAAAGTATTTACTTACCCATTCTAATGTTTGCTTGCTATCTAAATCACCACCGATAGTAATAACGGCATTGTTAGGGCCATACCAACGTAAAAAGAATGCCTTTAAGTCGTTAACATCAACACGATCTAAATCTTCAACATAGCCAATTGTCTGCCATGAATAAGGATGGCCTTGTGGAAATAAAGCTTCTCCCATACGTTCATAAATCAGTCCGTATGGACGGTTATCATAGTTCTGTCCACGTTCATTTTTCACCGTACTACGTTGGATCTCAAATTTCTTTTGAGAAACAGCGTCAATCAAGAATCCCATACGATCTGATTCTAGCCAGAGCATTTTTTCTAATTGATTAGCAGGCACGGTTTCAAAGTAATTAGTTCTGTCACGATTCGTGGTGCCATTCAGCGTACCACCCGCTTCTGTGATAATTTTAAAGTGTTGTTGATCACCAATATTTTCAGAGCCTTGGAACATCATGTGCTCAAAGAAGTGTGCAAATCCTGATTTACCGATCTCTTCTCGTGCTGAGCCTACATGATAAGTCACATCAACATGTACGAGAGGATCTGAATGATCAGGGCTAAGAATGACAGTTAGCCCGTTTTCTAATGTGTATTTCTGATAAGGAATTACTGTAGTGCCTTCTTTTGGTAGCACTTGCTCAACCAAAGTAACACCTTCTGGTAGGTCTGATGTTTTTGGGGCTTCAAACTCAGAGTTACTGCATCCTGAGAGTGCTAAAATAATCGAGAGGCCTAATAATTTTTTCATCTTAAATCCTATAATATTCCATTTACTGCAAACGATAGAAGAACGTATCGAGCAGCCTTGCCAATCCCTATTAAAATCACACATGGCCAGAACTTCATTCTTAACCATCCGGCAGCTAAACAAAGGGGATCACCAATAACAGGTAACCAACTGAACAATAACGTCCAATAGCCGTATTTTTTTATCCATTGAATGGCTTTATGACCATTTTTTTGTGAAGAAGTTTTATCAGGGAGTAACAAACCAAGCCAATAATTTGTTATGCCTCCGAGCGTATTTCCCAATGTTGCTATAGCAATAACTGTCCACATAGAAAAACTGTCTAATTTTAATGTTGCAATTAAACTCGCCTCAGAGGCTCCTGGTAATAATGTGGCACTTAAAAATCCAGAGCTAAATAATACCCATAATGCAGAATCCGCATTAAACCAATCGAACATGGTGAAGAAATCCCGATAACCCAGTAAATATAGTTAATAAGCATAAAATAAAAAAGGGTGCTACTGCACCCTTTTATTGTTAAGTTTTACTCAATATTAACCAACAAGTGCTAATAAGATACCAGCAGCAACCGCAGAGCCGAGTACACCAGCAACATTAGGTCCCATTGCATGCATTAATAAGAAGTTTTGAGGGTTTGCCTCCAGTCCTACTTTATTCACAACACGAGCAGCCATTGGTACTGCAGATACCCCAGCAGCACCAATTAATGGGTTAATATCTTCTTTCGAATATTTGTTTAAGATCTTAGCCATAATTAAACCACCAGCAGTGCCTACACTAAAGGCAACCGCGCCTAGCAGTAGAATGCCTAAGGTTTCAACATTCAAAAATGTTTCAGCTTCTAGTTTTGATCCAACTCCTAGCCCTAAGAAAATAGTCACGACATTGATCAATTCATTTTGAGCAGTATTCGATAAACGATCAACCACACCTGATTCTTTCATCAAATTACCTAAACAGAACATGCCAACTAACGGCGTTGCTGATGGTAAAAATAGAATCGTCATCAATAAAACTGCAAGAGGGAAAATGATCTTCTCCGCCTTACCAACATGACGCAGTTGAGCCATCTTAATTTGACGCTCTTCTGGTGTTGTTAGTGCCTTCATGATCGGCGGCTGAATGATTGGAACTAATGCCATATAGCTGTATGCAGCAACAGCAACAGCACCCAATAAATCAGGAGATAATTTACTTGCTAAGAAGATAGCTGTTGGGCCATCAGCACCACCAATAATAGCAATTGATGAAGCATCAGCTAATGTAAACTCCATGCCCGGCACAAAGTTAAGTAAGATTGCACCAAATAACGTAGCAAAAATACCCACTTGCGCCGCCGCACCAAGCCATAACGTTTTGGGATTCGCTATTAACGCTCCAAAATCGGTCATTGCCCCTACCCCCATAAAGATCAAGAGTGGGAAGATTCCGGTTTCAATCCCAACGTAATAGACGTAGTAAAGTAAACCACCTGGCTCTGTAAAGCCTGCGTTTGGGATGTTTGCCAATATTGCACCAAAACCAATTGGTAGCAGTAGTAATGGCTCAAATCCTTTTTTAATCGCTAAGAATAAAAGACCGCAACCCACTAAAATCATAATAAGTTGTTCAAACTTAAAATTAGCGATTGAGGTTTCATTCCATAATATTAATAAACCATCCATGTTTAACTTACCTTACGCTAGAGAAAGCAACGGTGTGCCAACAGCTACCGCATCGCCTTCCTTAGTTAAAATATCCTGCACTGTACCATTACGTGACGCTTTGATCTCAGTTTCCATTTTCATGGCTTCAAGAATGAGTAAAACCTCACCTTCCGCAACTTCTGTTCCAGGCTGAACGAGCACTTTAAAAATATTTCCAGCTAATGGGGCATCTACTGATTCAGCATCCACTGCTGACAACTGAGGTGATTGAACTGGAATTGGTTGAGCGGATACCGGAGCTACCGAAGAAATAACACCTTGAGGGCCAACTTCAACATTGTAAATTTGACCATCAACTTTAACGCTATATGCTTCAACTTTACCTTTTGCCGGCGTTACTTTCACTCCCTCTTCCATTCCTTCTTTTTCTGAACCTGGAGCTGGTTCAAAAGCATCTGGATTGTTGCGGTTATTTAAGAATTTAAGCCCAACTTGAGGGAATAAAGCATAAGTAAGAACATCATCAACTTGTTGCTCTGCAAGTTCGATATTCTCTTCTTTTGCTTTCGCTAGCAATTCATCTGTTAGTATATGAAGTTCCGATTTCAATAGATCCGCTGGGCGACAAGTAATAGCTTCAGCACCGTCTAATACACGAGCTTGCAGTTCAGCATCGACAGCAGCAGGAGCTGAGCCATATTCACCTTTAAGAACCCCTGCTGTTTCTTTTGTAATGCTCTTATAGCGCTCACCCGTAAGCACATTTATCACGGCTTGAGTGCCTACAATTTGTGATGTTGGTGTCACTAAAGGAATGTAGCCAAGATCTTTACGCACTTTCGGGATCTCTAATAAAACTTCATCCATCTTATCAGCAGCACCCTGCTCTTTAAGTTGGCTTTCCATATTCGTTAGCATTCCACCAGGCACTTGTGCAATAAGGATACGAGAATCGACTCCTTTTAGTTGCCCTTCAAACTTGGCGTACTTTTTACGTACTTCTCGGAAGTAAGAAGCTATCGGTTCTAGTTGATCGAGTTTTAAATTCGTATCTCGCTCAGTGCCTTCTAACATAGCCACAACCGTTTCCGTTGGTGTATGCCCGTAAGTCTGGCTCATTGACGAAATTGCCGTATCGAGGATATCAATACCCGCTTCAACGGCTTTTACTGCTGTTGCTGCTGACAAACCGGTTGTTGCATGGCTATGTAATGCCAATGGCACATCACATGACGCTTTAATTCGTGTAATTAATTCTTCTGCTTCATAAGGTTTAAGTAAACCAGACATGTCTTTAATACAAAGAGAATGACACCCAAGATCTTCAAGACGTTTTGCAAGATCGACCCAAGTATCTGAATTATGTACAGGGCTGGTCGTGTAAGAAAGTGTGCCTTGTGCATGAGCACCGACATCAATTGTCGCTTTAACGGCTGTTTGAAAGTTTCTCACATCATTCATTGCATCAAAAATACGGAATACATCCATACCATTACTATGAGCCCGCTCAACAAACTTTTCTACCACATCATCGGCATAGTGGCGATAACCCAATAGGTTTTGACCACGTAATAGCATTTGCATTGGCGTATTTGGCATTGCTGCTTTTAATAAGCGTAAACGCTCCCACGGATCTTCACCTAAGTAACGAATACAAGCATCAAATGTTGCTCCACCCCAGGTTTCTAATGACCAATAGCCAATTTTATCGAGCTGCTCAGCAATAGGCAGCATATCTTCAACACGCATACGCGTTGCGAAGAGTGATTGATGGGCGTCACGAAGTACCACATCAGTGATAGAAAGTGGTTTAGACATACTTACAAACTCCTTGTAATAATTTTCCTAAAACAGATTATTTATGCTTTTGACGGTGTAACTTAACCGCAGCAGAAATTGCAGCAATCACTTGAGGCTGCACTGTTGTTTGATCGGGATCTGAATTTTTCTGGACAGCGAGTACCTGTTTAGGCGCTAGCTCCACAGGCAACAGCTTAGACATGAGTTGAACTAGATAAACTAGAATAGTAAGGAATATAAATACAACCCCCATGCCTGTAAGCATTAAGGTTGCCGCTTCCAATAGTAGACTTCCAATGTCTGTCATCTTTTATTCCTTTTTGATGATAGTGACAATGTTAAATGTGCTCTTTTATTCTAAAAAGAGTAAGTGATTATCTCGACCTCAACGAAATTGTCAAATCAGAAACAATCTAAATAAGTTCCAAAAAGAATAAAATGACAAGATATATCCATACACTGCCACCATTTCCCAAAACTTAAACTGATTACAATCAAATTACCTAACAATAACCTTTAAATCAATATATTTAATAAAGCCATCAATTGCTTAACTTGATTTCCTTCAGACATAAAAAAACCCGATCATTAAGATCGGGTTCTTTTAAAAGAATGGTGCGCCAGGGAGGATTCGAACCTCCGACCGCCTGGTTCGTAGCCAGGTACTCTATCCAGCTGAGCTACTAGCGCACAGTAATTCTAATTGTCTTTGTAACTAAATATTGTAACCAATAAACAGTTACAAAAAGAAATAATGGTGCGCCAGGGAGGATTCGAACCTCCGACCGCCTGGTTCGTAGCCAGGTACTCTATCCAGCTGAGCTACTAGCGCACAGTTAATTCTGATTGTCTTTGCAACTAAATACCGTAACCGATAAACAGTTACAAAAAGAAATAATGGTGCGCCAGGGAGGATTCGAACCTCCGACCGCCTGGTTCGTAGCCAGGTACTCTATCCAGCTGAGCTACTAGCGCACAGTTAATTCTGATTGTTTTTGCAACTAAATATCGTAATCGATAGACAGTTACAAAAAGAAATAATGGTGCGCCAGGGAGGATTCGAACCTCCGACCGCCTGGTTCGTAGCCAGGTACTCTATCCAGCTGAGCTACTAGCGCACAATAATTCTTTTTTATTCTTGCTGACCATAAAGATCAACATGAATCAATAATGGCGGTGAAGGAGGGATTCGAACCCTCGATGCGGCTATAAACCGCATACTCCCTTAGCAGGGGAGCGCCTTCAGCCTCTCGGCCACCTCACCGTGTAAATTTGCTTATAGTTACCTACTAAATAACTATATTATTGATAATCACTTACCAATGAAAGAATGGTGCGCCAGGGAGGATTCGAACCTCCGACCGCCTGGTTCGTAGCCAGGTACTCTATCCAGCTGAGCTACTAGCGCACAATAATTCTTTTTTATTCTTGCTGACCATAAAGATCAACATGAATCAATAATGGCGGTGAAGGAGGGATTCGAACCCTCGATGCGGCTATAAACCGCATACTCCCTTAGCAGGGGAGCGCCTTCAGCCTCTCGGCCACCTCACCGTCTTGAGGAGGCACATATTACGGCTTACCAAAAATATGTCAATGACTTTCTTAGTAAAAAATAACGTTTTTTGTTTAACAGCCTATGAAACGACCAAAGTGAACAAAAATAAAACGTTATCCCTAGTTTGTGCCTTTTGTTTTGTTTGTTTTTACTCATCAATGCTAAATAAAAACAAACAAGGTCAACACTGTTGACCCTATTCATACGAAATTAAAAGTTACCTTGCGATGCTGCAGGTGTACCTTTTTCCGCTTGAATGCGCATATAAATTTCTTCACGGTGTACAGATACTTCTTTAGGTGCATTAACACCAATACGTACTTGGTTACCTTTAACGCCTAGTACAGTAACTGTTACTTCGTCACCAATCATAAGAGTTTCACCTACACGGCGAGTCAAAATTAGCATTCGAATGCTCCTTGAGTTATCTCAGTTTTATAATAAATGTATGTTTTGTCCGTTATCGCTTATTTTCATAAACGTCTTTGCTCAAGAAACAGCGATCATAAGGTTATTATCTTGTGATTGCTCTGTAATAACAAACGTTTTATGTAAAATATCGGCCGCTCGTTCTAAATCAGCTTGATTCACGATAACCGAAAAACTTTTAGGCTCTATACTATGCTGATAAATATCAACACAATTAACCATTAGTTGATTGCAAGCAGAGTCTGCCATCCCTTCAACCTTATCTCCGACTAACGTCAGAATTGATAAGCTACTAATATTGCGTATTTTTGTACCAAATGCCAGTTTCAATTGTAAAAAAGCTGCTTTTGGCACAACAATTTGAAAACAATCACATCTTTCAATTAAAACCCTGTACTGTTTACGTAATTCAGTCAACTCTTCTTCTAAAAAGCCATTACACTCAATTAGGAGTAAATCCTGCTTAAGCGCTAAACCGATTACCCCTTTACCCTCTACTGGTTGTTCACAAATCAGAGTCCCTTCACCATCGTCAAATGATGATAATACACGTAAGGTAACCGATGAATTCCAGGCGTGAGCGACAGAATGTTCTTGTAATACTTTGGCTCCAGACTTTGCTAATAAATGCATATCTGAAAAAGAGATTTCTTTTAAACGACGTGTATTAGGTACAAATCGAGGATCTGAAGAATACACACCATCAACATCAGTAAATATTTGGCACTCATCTGCATTTAATGCAGCAGCTAAAGCAACCGCCGTGGTATCTGAGCCGCCTCTTCCTAATGTCGTAATGTTGCCATTCTTATCTCGCCCCTGAAAACCAGCAACAATAACAATATAACCTTTATCTACCCACTGAGTTATTAAATCGGTTTCAATATGCTCAATAGTTGCATCATTAAATCTATTGTTAGTGTAGATTCCAGCCTGATCAGCCGTTAAAGAAATAGCTTTAATGCCCTTTTGATTTAAAGATAGGGCTAATAACGCGATAGAAACTTGCTCGCCAGCAGAAAGCAACATATCTAATTCACGTGGTTCTGGAACCTCGCTCATTTGATTTGCCAAATTCATTAAACGATTGGTTTCACCCGCCATAGCAGAAACAGCAACAACAACATCATGTCCTTGCTGCTGGGTTGAAATGATGCGTTCAGAAACAGATTGGATCCGCTCAACGGATCCAACTGATGTACCACCATACTTTTGCACGATTAATGCCACCGATACGACCTATTACAGACGCTCAGTTAGCCAAGCTTCAACAGAAGCTAGTGCTGCAGGTAATGCATTCGCATCAGTACCGCCAGCTTGAGCCATATCAGGACGACCGCCGCCTTTACCACCAACTTGTTGTGCAACCATATTCACTAATTCGCCCGCTTTCACTTGGCCAATAAGATCTTTAGTTACGCCAGCAATTAAACCTACTTTACCGTCATTCACATTACCTAACATGATAACGCAGCTGCCGATTTGATTTTTAAGCTCATCTACCATGCCACGAAGCGCTTTACTCTCTACACCATCTAGTTGAGCAATAAGTACTTTTGTTCCTGCAATATCTTGAACTTGATTGATCAGACTTGCACCTTCTTGAGACGCTAGCTTATCTTTAAGCTGTTGGATCTCTTTCTCAAGTTGTTTTGCTTTTGATGCAGCTTCATTCAGCTTTTTATCTGCTGATTTTTGTTGTGCTTCAATCGCATCTAATGCTGCTTCACCAGTAACTGCTTCAATACGGCGGATACCAGCGGCAATGCCACTTTCTGACGTAATTTTAAATAAACCAATATCACCAGTGCTTGATGCGTGAATACCACCACACAATTCAGTTGAGAACTCACCCATAGAAAGAACACGAACTTCATCGTCGTATTTCTCACCAAATAAAGCCATTGCGCCTTTTTCTTTAGCAGCATCAATGTCCATTAGGTTTGTTTCAATCTCATGGTTTAAACGTACTTGTTGGTTAACAATACGCTCAACTTTACGTAATTCTTCAGCTTTTACGCCTTCAAGATTAGAGAAGTCAAAACGTAAACCTTCCGCTTTAACTAATGAGCCTTTTTGAGTTACGTGCTCACCAAGTACTTCACGAAGGGCTGCGTGTAATAAGTGGGTTGCTGAGTGATTTAAAGTAATAGCAGTACGACGCTCTTCATCAACTTGAGCCATTGCACTATCAGCCGTTGATAATACACCTTCAACTAACTTACCGTGATGACCAATCGCGTTACCTACCTTTTGAGTGTCAGTAACAACAAACTTACCTGCTTCAACAGTAATAATACCCGCATCACCAGATTGACCGCCTGACTCAGCATAGAATGGCGTAACATCTAAAATTAGAATCGCGTCATCACCAGCAGAAAGAGTTTCAACGGCTTCACCTTCACGGAAAATTTCTAATACTGTTGCTTTAGCTTCAGTAGAGTCATAACCGTGGAATACTGTTTCAGATTCAACCTTAATGATTGCGTTATAATCAGTTCCAAATTGGCCAGCTTCACGAGCACGTTGACGTTGTTCTTCCATCGCTTTTTCAAAACCATCTTCATCGATAGTTAATTCACGCTCACGAGCAACGTCATTAGTTAAATCAGCAGGAAAACCGTAAGTATCATAAAGTTTAAATACAGTTTCACCGTCAAGAACTGTGCCTTCAAGGTTATCTAATGCTTCGTTTAGAATTACCATTCCACGCTCTAACGTGCGACCGAAGTTTTCTTCTTCAATCTTAAGAACTTTTTCAACTAGCGCTTGCTGTTTTTTTAGTTCCTCTCCAGCGGTTCCCATGATCTCAGCCAATGGACCAACTAATTTATAGAAGTAAGAACCTTTAGCTCCTAACTTGTTACCGTGACGTACCGCACGACGAATAATACGACGCAATACGTAACCACGACCTTCGTTTGATGGCATAACACCATCAACAATTAAGTAAGAACAAGAACGGATGTGATCAGCAACAACACGTAAAGATTGGTTTGAAAGATCATCGTAACCAATCACTTTTGCTGTTTCTTTAATAAGTGTTTGGAAGATATCGATTTCGTAGTTTGAGTGAACGCCTTGCATGATTGCAGCAATGCGCTCAATCCCCATACCTGTATCTACTGATGGCTTAGGAAGCAGTTCCATTGTACCGTCTGCTTGACGGTTGAATTGCATAAATACGTTGTTCCAAATTTCAATGAAACGGTCGCCATCTTCTTCAGGAGAACCTGGACGGCCACCCCAAATGTGCTCACCGTGATCGTAGAAAATCTCAGTACAAGGACCACAAGGACCAGTATCACCCATCTGCCAGAAGTTATCTGATGCGTAAGGTGCACCTTTATTGTCACCTATGCGTACGATACGATCTGCTGGAATACCCATTTCTTTATTCCAGATTTCGAAAGCTTCGTCATCAGTTTCATAAATAGTGACTAATAAACGGTCAGCTGGCAGTTCTAGACGCTCTGTTAGAAATTCCCAAGCATACTTGATTGCATCTTGCTTGAAGTAATCACCAAAGCTGAAGTTACCTAGCATTTCAAAGAAAGTATGGTGACGAGCAGTAAAGCCTACGTTTTCTAAATCGTTATGCTTACCACCAGCACGAACACAACGTTGAGCCGTTGTTGCACGAGTATAGTTACGTTTTTCTGAACCTAGGAAACAATCCTTAAATTGGTTCATACCTGCGTTGGTAAATAAAAGAGTTGGGTCATTTGCTGGAACTAGAGAAGAACTCTCAACAATTTGGTGTCCTTTGCTTTCAAAAAAAGCAAGAAACGCACGGCGGATCTCGTCAGTGCTCATATACATGTAGGTATTCCTGATTGAATCGTAGGTTAACTCACTCTTGTACTCAGTTAAGACAAGCAGTGTTTTTTAGACAGAATTTCGAACATTGTATACGCAAATGCAAGCGAAATATAGATAAGTAAAGTGATCAAATGAGGAATAAGGAGGGTTTTAGAATATCACTGATAGATTCTCAATAAATAGAAACAAAAAAGCCAAACACTGTGGTTTGGCTTTTGTCTGCATTTACTTTCAAAGAAAGCGATTTAGAACTCTTCGTTTTCTTCTACTTCAGAAGTCACATCTGGTGTTTCTGGCTGATCTTCTGCTGGAGTTAGTAGCAGCTCACGTAATTTAGCGTCTAGCTCCGAAGCAATGGCTACGTTATCACGCATAAACTTAGAAGCGTTTGCTTTACCTTGACCAATCTTGTCGCCGTTATAGCTGTACCAAGCACCCGCCTTATCAACTAATTTATGCTTAACACCTAAATCAATTAATTCACCTTCGCGGTTAAACCCTTTTCCGTATAAGATTTGAGTTTCAGCTTGCTTAAATGGTGCTGCAATTTTATTTTTAACAACTTTAATGCGTGTTTCGTTACCAATCACTTCGTCGCCATCTTTTACTGCGCCTGTACGACGAATATCAAGACGAACTGATGCATAAAACTTAAGTGCATTACCACCTGTTGTGGTCTCTGGGTTACCAAACATCACACCAATTTTCATACGAATTTGGTTGATGAAGATACACATACAATTTGATTGCTTTAGGTTACCTGTTAACTTACGCATCGCTTGAGAAAGCATACGAGCCTGGAGGCCCATGTGGCTATCACCCATCTCACCTTCAATTTCAGCTTTCGGTGTTAATGCAGCAACGGAGTCAATAACCATTACATCAACAGCACCAGAGCGCGCTAACGCATCACAGATCTCTAGAGCTTGCTCACCCGTATCAGGTTGAGAAACTAATAATTCATCAATGTTTACGCCAAGTTTTTTAGCATAAACAGGATCTAGAGCATGCTCAGCATCGATAAAGGCACATGTTTTACCTTCACGCTGCGCTGCAGCAATTAATTCAAGAGTTAATGTTGTTTTACCTGAACTCTCAGGACCGAAAATCTCAACGATTCGCCCCATTGGTAAACCACCAGCACCAAGTGCAATATCAAGAGATAAAGAACCAGTAGACACAGTCTCAACATCCATAGTGCGGTTATCGCCCAACTTCATGATTGAACCTTTACCAAATTGTTTTTCAATTTGACCTAATGCGGCGGCCAGTGCTTTTTTCTTGTTATCGTCCATCTTGATTCTCCAGTTACTCTAGATCACGTAATCAGTTAATAACCAGTAGTATACTGTCTATTCATACAGTGTCTATAGGCTTGTATCATTTTTTCTTTAACTTTCGATATAATTTCGACTAAATAACACTTAACCATATGAATTAGTTAAGTTCTAACAAGCGATTCTTTAATGTGATAAATGCATATTTGATCGCACTTTTTCTAATATCACAGCGATCACCAGTAAAATATACAGTAGTTTCATAATGCCAGTCATGTTTATCAGCAAAGCCAAAACAAACGGTCCCTACTGGTTTTTCATCACTCCCTCCACCAGGGCCAGCAATACCACTAATTGAAACCGTAATATCAGCGTTACTGTGTGCCAAAGTACCTTTAGCCATCTCTTTTACTACGGACTCACTCACAGCCCCAAAACGCTGCAATGTCTCTAAACTAACGCCAAGTGATTCGTTTTTTGATTCATTACTGTAAGTAACGAAACCACGCTCAAACCAAGCGGAACTTCCTGCATTTTCTGTCGCGCAGAAAGCCACACCGCCACCAGTACAAGACTCTGCACATGCCATAGTCTTACCTTGTTGCATTAATAACTCACCCACTTTTTGGGCAAGTTGCGTATTTTTCACCATATCCATTAGATTCTTTCCATCTTGATTCGAATTTTATCCATTCTATCTTTGATTGCTGCTTTGATTCACGTATTCTTAGCAACAAATATTTTCAACACTCATTAGGTCTCGTTGTGGCAACAAAATCAACTGAAAAACACACCCCAATGATGCAACAGTACTTGCGTTTAAAATCTGAAAACCCGGATATTTTACTGTTCTATCGTATGGGAGATTTTTATGAGCTTTTCTATGATGATGCGAAACGAGCCTCTCAACTGCTTGAGATCTCTTTAACCAAGCGAGGCTCTTCTGCAGGCGAACCTATCCCAATGGCAGGCCTTCCTTACCATGCTGTTGAGGGCTATTTAGCCAAATTAGTTCAGCAAGGTGAATCGGTTGCAATTTGTGAGCAAGTGGGTGACCCAGCGACGAGTAAAGGTCCTGTTGAGCGTAAAGTTGTTCGTATCATTACCCCTGGTACCGTAACTGATGAAGCGCTTCTTCCTGAACGTTTTGATAACTTAATTGCTGCTATTTATCATCATAAAGGCCATTTTGGTTACGCTACATTAGACATCACCTCTGGTCGTTTTAAACTATCAGAGCCAAATACTGAAGAAGCGATGCTTGCCGAGCTGCAACGTACAGCCCCAACTGAGCTGTTATTCAGTGAAGATTTTGAACCAGTTCATTTATTAGAAAAAAGAAATGGTAATCGTCGTCGCCCTGTATGGGAATTTGAGCTTGATACAGCAAAACAACAGTTGAACCAACAATTTGGTACTCGTGACTTGGTTGGCTTTGGTGTTGAAAAAGCAGAATTTGGTTTATGTGCTGCTGGCTGTCTTATTCAATATGTAAAAGACACTCAACGTACTACTCTGCCTCATATTCGATCCATCGTAATGGATCATCAAGATGACTCAGTGATCCTAGATGCCGCGACACGCCGAAATCTTGAAATTACCCAAAATTTAGCTGGTGGATTCAACCATACGTTATCAGAAGTACTTGACCACACAGCAACCGCAATGGGTAGCCGTCTTTTAAAACGCTGGTTACATCAACCCGTTAGAACACATGATGTATTAAACCAACGTCTTGACGCTATTGGGGAATTAAAAGATGAAGGGTTATTTAACGAACTGTCTCCACAGTTAAGAAACATTGGTGATGTAGAACGTATTCTCGCTCGACTTGCATTACGCTCAGCTCGGCCACGAGATCTTGCTCGCTTACGTAATGCACTGCAACAGTTACCAGAGTTAGCTCAAACCGCACAAGAATTTAAGCAGGCTCATTTACAAAACTTAGCCCAGCTAGCACAACCAATCGATTCTATTTGTGAGCTTTTAGAGCGTGCAATAAAAGACAATCCTCCAGTGATCATTCGTGATGGTGGTGTTTTAGCTGATGGTTATAACGAAGAGCTAGATCAATGGCGAGATCTGGCCAATGGTGCAACTCAATATTTAGATAAGTTAGAACAAGAAGAACGTGAACGTCACGACATTGATACATTAAAGGTCGGTTATAACAACGTACATGGCTTTTATATTCAAATCAGTAAAGGGCAAAGTCATAAAGCACCTGCACATTATGTTCGCCGTCAAACATTGAAAAATGCTGAACGCTATATCATTCCTGAATTAAAAGAGCATGAAGATAAAGTCCTAAGTTCAAAATCTAAAGCACTAGCAATTGAGAAAAAGTTATGGGAAGAACTATTTGATCAACTTCTTCCGCACTTAGAGCAACTTCAATTAATGGCTAATGCAATTTCAGAGTTAGATGTACTAAGTAACTTGGCAGAACGCGCGGACACCTTAAATTATTGTCGCCCTACGCTATCTTCAAGTATTGGTATGGAAATAAAAGGAGGTCGTCATCCTGTTGTTGAGCAAGTAATGACAGCCCCATTTATTGCTAACCCAATAAATTTAAATAATGATCGTAAGATGTTGATCATTACCGGGCCTAACATGGGTGGTAAATCGACCTATATGCGTCAAACAGCACTCATTGCATTAATGGCTCATGTTGGCTGTTATGTCCCTGCTGATTCAGCAAAAATAGGCCTGCTCGATCGTATCTTTACACGTATTGGTGCCTCGGACGACCTAGCGTCTGGACGCTCAACTTTCATGGTTGAGATGACAGAAACTGCGAATATCCTTCATAATGCCACCAAGTATAGTCTGGTACTTATGGATGAGATTGGTCGTGGCACAAGTACTTATGATGGTTTATCGCTAGCGTGGGCAAGCGCAGAATGGCTAGCAACAAAGATTAACGCCATGACTTTATTTGCCACGCATTATTTTGAGTTAACTGAATTACCTAATTTATTTAATGGCTTAGCAAATGTACACCTTGATGCTGTAGAGCATGGCGATGAAATTGCCTTTATGCACGCAGTTCAAGATGGTGCCGCAAATAAATCTTATGGTCTTGCTGTCGCTTCTTTAGCGGGCGTTCCAAAAACCGTTATAAAGAAAGCAAAACTAAAACTTCAGCAACTTGAAAGCGGTAAAAATACGTCAGTATTACCACCAAGCGCGCAAGTAAAAGAAGAACATCAACTCTCTTTGATCCCAGAAGCGAGTGAAGTTGAAGAAGCGCTATCTAATGTAAATCCGGATGACTTAACACCACGCCAAGCACTAGAAGAGCTATACCGCTTAAAAGCCCTTCTGTAACCAAGAAACAGTACTAAAATCCAAAGCCTGCTTATGAACTATGATAAGCGGGCTTTTTTATATTATTTTTAAATCCTCTCAACTAGTGCAAATACTCACTTATAAAGTTCTCATTATTTTGATTAAAATTTGACTGGATCATTAAAAGGATATTTACTTAACATAAAATTAACAACAAATAATAACGATAAACCGCAGGATGCCGCTATGAGCCAACCAGTATTAGATCACAATACAAACCCGCAACTCCCTCACCAGGCAATGCTTGAATGGGCAGAAAAAAAGCCTGATGACGTTTTCCTTCGTCAAATTAAAAATAGGCAATTTGTGGATTACACCTTTTCTGAAGTGGTTGATAAAGCACTCCGTCTAGTGACATCCTTGCAAGAGTTAGGAATTAAACCAAAAGACAGGGTTGCCTTAATTTCAAAAAATTGCGCTGAATGGTTTATTACTGATCTCGCTTTAATGTTCGGTGATTTTGTCAGTGTTCCTATTTTCCCAACAGCTGGCCTTGAAACAATTGAACACTGTTTAACTCACAGCGAAAGTAAAGTCCTTATCGTAGGAAAACTTGATGATGTTAACGCCACTCAAAAAGCGATGGAAAATCTTCCGGAGATAAGCACCATTGCTTTTAATTATGACTCTGCCGCAAAATGCCAATATCAATTTGATGACCTTATTCAACAATGCCAACCATCCGAGTTTAGGCCCGAGCATAATGACAACACCCTAATGTCTATTGTTTATACCTCTGGAACATCCGGATTACCAAAAGGGGCAATGCTCACCTTTGGTGGATTTAGTCATTCATCAAAACACCTTATTAATCATATCGGTATACAAGCAGGCGACCGTCTATTTTCTTACCTGCCTCTTGCTCACATTACTGAACGTGTATACATCCTAGGTTCTGCATTTTTTGGTGGTATCCAAACCGCTTTTCCAGAGTCACTCGATACCTTCATTGATGATGTAAAAATGCATCGCCCTACTCTATTTATCTCAGTACCAAGGTTATGGACCGTATTCCAACAACGAATTCAAGATAAGCTACCGCAGAAGAAGCTAAACATTTTACTGAAGATCCCTTTTGTTAACGGGTTAATTAAACGCAAACTGGCAGATGGTTTAGGGTTAGACCAAGCTCGTGTACTAGGGTGTGGCTCTGCACCAGTCTCCGCAGGATTATTAAAATGGTATGAAAGTATTGGATTAAACATCACTGAAGCATGGGGAATGACTGAAACCTTTGCCTATAGCACACTGAATTATCCTTATCGCTCCGATAAAGTCGGCAGCGTTGGATCTGCAGGCCCAGGCGTTGAACTCAAAATTGCTAACGATGAAGAAATATTAGTAAGAGGCGATGGGCTTTTTGTTGGTTACTATAAAAATGATGAAGCAACAGCAGAAACGTTTAATCAAGAAGGTTGGCTACATACCGGAGATATTGGCTCTATTGATGCTGAAGGTTATTTAACTATCCAAGGTCGTAAAAAGGATACCTTTAAAACTGCAAAAGGAAAGTTTGTTGCTCCTGTACCTATTGAGAAACGCATTTTCGATCTTAGCAATTTAGAAATGATGTGTCTTATTGGTTCAGGCCTACCAGGACCAATCTTACTCGCGATTCCACACGCTTACCCTAATTTTGATCAAGCACGTTATGAGCGAACAGCCCTTAGAAATTTAGAGACAATTAACAGTGGATTAGAGTCTCATGAAAAACTAAAAGGGATATTAATGATTAAAGAACCGTGGTCAATTGAGAATGGTATTTTAACCCCAACATTAAAAATAAAACGCCATATTTTAGAAAAGAAATACCATGAATTCGCATCATCATGGCCTAAGGATAAAAAAATAATATGGGAATAACCCATAAAAAAACCTTAGTTAACAAAAACAAATAAAGCCCTAAGCAAACTATCAACCTCAAGCATGAAAAATTATATGTTTGAGGTTTTTTTTTGCTCGAAAAATTTCAACTTCACCCAACTCAGATAAATAATGAGATAAAAAACCTTATTTACAGATTCAAATTAGAAGTTTATTTAAATTAAATGCATTTAAGTCCGATTATCTACCAAAAAAGACTTTTTCATACCCATTCTATAAAAACAATCGTTTGCAATGAAGATAATTGTAATCAATAAAACTCACAAGCATCTATAATTCAAAAACTTAAATCACAAACCAAATAAAACACCAACTTCGTTATTGACATTATTGTTATTCCATTTAGACTCCTGTCCGTTTATCAAAAAACTGACCAGAAATTCAAGACAGATGAGGAACGGATATGTCGAATGACAATGATTACAGCTTGAGTGCTGTACCTAAAACCGCAAGAAAAGGTGCGGTTTCCCTGACATTAGTAATGCTAGGGTTAACCTTCTTTTCTGCAAGTATGTGGACAGGAGGCTCTCTTGGTACTGGGCTTTCTTTTGATGACTTCTTCCTCGCTGTTCTTATTGGTAATTTAATCCTCGGTATTTACACTTCTTTTCTTGGCTACATCGGCGCTTCAACTGGTCTCTCCACTCATCTTCTCGCTCGTTTCTCTTTCGGTTCTAAAGGCTCATGGATCCCATCTCTTTTACTTGGCGGTACTCAAGTTGGCTGGTTTGGGGTTGGTGTCGCCATGTTTGCAATTCCAGTTCAAAAAGCCACAGGCATTGACACCAATGCCTTAATCGTAATTTCTGGTCTATTAATGACCGTCACCGTTTATTTTGGAATTTCAGCATTAATGGTTCTCTCCATGATTGCGGTTCCAGCTATCGCAGTACTTGGTGGTTATTCAGTATTGACTGCCGTTGACAGTATTGGTGGTGTAGCTGAACTACAAAAAATCCAACCGACTGAACCAATGGATTTCTCAATTGCACTTGCGATGGTTGTAGGTTCTTTTGTAAGCGCTGGTACATTGACTGCTGATTTTGTGCGATTTGGTAAAAAGCCAATGGGAGCCGTAGCCATTACTATGATTGCTTTCTTTATTGGTAACTCACTGATGTTTATCTTTGGTGCAGCAGGCGCTTCTGTGACTGGCCAGTCTGATATTTCAGAAGTAATGATAGCTCAAGGTTTATTGATTCCTGCAATCATTGTGCTCGGGCTAAACATTTGGACAACTAACGATAATGCACTATATGCCTCAGGTCTCGGGTTCTCGAATATCACTGGTCTACCAAGTAAATACATTTCAATGTTAAATGGCTTAATTGGTACTGTGTGTGCCCTATGGTTGTATAATAACTTTGTTGGATGGTTAACTTTCTTATCTATCGCTATTCCGCCAATTGGTGGCGTTATCATCGCTGATTTTTTTATGAACCGTAAACGCTATATGGATTTCGAAAACGCCAAATTCAAAACGATTAATTGGGCAGCCATTATTGCGGTTATTATTGGTGTTACTGCTGGTAATTTCCTACCAGGTGTTGTACCTGTAAATGCTGTGTTTGGTGGCGCACTAAGTTACCTACTACTGAACCCTCTTTTAAACAAAGAAAAAGCCTCTGAAACAGAAGCTGCATAGAAGAATTCTTATGACTGATTTATTAATTAAAAACGTAACATTACGAGATCAAGAAGGGTTATTCCAAATCTTAATCCAAGATGGTCAATTCAATAAAATCGCTTCAAATGAAGAACAACTTTCATATTCAGGCAAGGTACTAGATGCTGAGGGCGGTCTTGCTAATGCACCATTTTGTGAACCTCATGTTCACTTAGATACGACTCAAACTGCAGGTGAACCAAGCTGGAATATCTCAGGAACACTTTTTGAAGGGATTGAACGTTGGTCTGAGCGTAAAAAGCTTCTAACTATTGAAGATGTTAAGAGTCGTGCTAAGCAGACACTTAAATGGCAAATCGCTAACGGCATTCAACATGTTCGTACCCATGTAGACGTATCTGATCCAACATTAATTGCATTAAAGGCAATGCTTGAAGTAAAAGAAGAGATGAAAGAGTGGGTTGATATCCAAATCGTCGCTTTTCCTCAAGAAGGCATTCTTTCTTACCCAAATGGTAAAGAGTTATTAGAAGAAGCGGTTCAACTTGGTGCTGATGTTATTGGTGCAATTCCTCATTTTGAATTTACTCGTGAATACGGCGTTGAATCTTTACATTACGTTTTTGAATTAGCACAAAAGTACGACCGCTTGATCGATGTACATTGTGATGAAATTGACGATGAACAATCACGCTTTGTAGAAACACTTGCCGCTCTAGCTCATAAATTTAATATGGGTGAAAAAGTCACAGCAAGCCATACGACAGCGATGCACTCTTATAATGGCGCTTATGCTTCTCGTCTCTTCCGCTTATTGAAAATGTCAGGTATCAACTTTGTTGCCAATCCATTAGTGAATATTCACTTACAAGGCCGCTTTGATGATTACCCTAAACGTCGCGGTATTACCCGTGTGAAAGAGATGCTTGCAAGCGATATCAACGTCTGTTTTGGTCATGATGATGTATTTGACCCATGGTATCCACTAGGTACAGCCAATATGCTACAAGTTCTGCATATGGGGCTACATGTTTGCCAAATTATGGGGTATGACCAAATCAACCAAGGGCTTGATTTAATCAGCTACAAGTCAGCACGAACCTTGAATATTCAAGATAATTATGGGATTGAGGAAGGCAAGCCAGGTAACTTAATTATTTTACCGGCTGAAAATGGTTTTGATGCACTACGTCGCCAAGTACCTGTACGTTACTCGATTCGCCAAGGTAACGTAATTTCAGAAACTCAACCAGCAACAACGACCATTACTTTAGATAAACCAGAGGTGGTTTCATTTAAGCGTTAATTGGAAGTTCAATAATCAGATATCAATGGGAGCCTTTGTGCTCCCATTTTTTTATGAATATTCTTTAAGGGTGAATGCTATACTTACCCTAATTCAAGATAAATGGCGATATTATGACACAGCAAAATAACCCGCTTCACGGTTTGACCCTGCAAGCAATCTTAACAGAATTAGTTGAACATTACGGTTGGGAAGAATTAAGCTACATGGTTAATATCAATTGTTTTAAATCTGATCCAACCATTAAATCAAGTTTGAAATTTTTGCGAAAAACCGAGTGGGCGCGAGTTCGAGTAGAAAATATCTATTTGAAACTTCAACGTCATAAGGAAAAAGCAGAAAAATTAAATTAATCTTAATAATACCATTCTGGATAAGTAGTTGTTCAGATAATTGCGTAGGAAAAATCGATTAGAGCAAGACATAAATTACAGTAACTAGTGGATCTAATTACAAAATTTATAACGCAGATGTAATCGATTTTAACAAGCAAGAATGATCAAATACTTATGCAGATTGGTATAATGCAAATTCCAGTAATTATCTAATCGTTATTACTGGTTTAAACCGCAATCGAAATATTCAATCGATTAAAAACAAAAAGCCCCGTAAGTTTGCACTTACGGGGCTTTTTTAATTAAAGAGCGTTAGCCAGAATTACTTCTTAGCGTTAGCTTCTTTAACATCAGCAATTACTTGCTCTGCTACGTTCATTGGACAAGGTGCGTAGTGAGAGAACTCCATAGAGAACTGACCACGACCAGAAGTCATTGTACGTAGTGAACCGATGTAACCAAACATTTCTGAAAGAGGGATGTCAGCTTTAACACGAACACCAGTTACGCCAGCCATTTGGTCTTTGATCATGCCACGACGACGGTTAAGGTCACCGATTACATCACCAACGTGGTCATCTGGAGTGAACACATCTACAGCCATGATTGGTTCTAGAAGTTGAGCACCAGCTTTTGGCATAGATTGACGGAATGCGCCTTTCGCTGCAATTTCAAATGCTACTGCAGATGAATCGACTGCGTGGAAACCACCATCTAGAAGTTCGATTTCAACATCAAGAACAGGGAAACCAGCAAGAACACCAGTATCCATCATGCCTTTGAAGCCTTTCTCGATTGCAGGCCAGAATTCTTTAGGAACGTTACCGCCCACAACAGAAGACTTGAATAAGAAGCCTGAACCAACTTCACCTGGTTTCATGATGTAGTCGATCTTACCGAACTGACCAGAACCACCTGATTGTTTCTTATGCGTGTAGCTATCTTCAACAGGTTGAGTAATAGTTTCACGGTAAGCAACTTGTGGTTGACCAACAGTAAGGTCTACGCCGTATGTACGACGAAGGATATCAACTTTAATGTCTAGGTGAAGCTCACCCATACCTTTAAGAATTGTTTCGCCAGTTTCTTCGTCAGTTTCAACTTGGAAAGATGGATCTTCTGCAACCATTTTACCGATAGCGATACCCATTTTCTCAGTACTGCCTTTATCTTTAGGCGTTACAGAGATTGAGATTACTGGTACAGGGAAAACCATTGGCTCAAGCGTTACTGGGTGCTTAGGATCACATAGTGTGTGACCAGTTTGCACGTTTTTCATACCCACGATAGCGATGATATCACCAGCTTGTGCGTAAGTTAATTCATTACGGTCATTCGCTTGCATCTCAACCATACGGCCAACACGCTCAGTTTTACCAGTGAACGAGTTAAGGATAGTGTCACCCTTGCTTAGTTTACCAGAGTAAATACGTACGAATGTTAGTGCACCAAAACGGTCATCCATGATTTTGAATGCTAGCGCTTTGAATGTTTCGTCTACAGAAACGATAGCGTGTTCGCCAGTCTCTTCGCCTTCTTCGTTCATTAGTGGTTGAGGATCTACTTCTGTTGGAGAAGGTAGGTAATCAACTACAGCATCAAGAACAAGTTGCATACCTTTGTTCTTAAATGCAGAACCACAGAATGCTGGGAAGAAGTCCATTGTGCGCGTACCTTTACGGATACATGCTTTTAGTTGCTCGATAGATGGCTCTTCGCCTTCCATGTAAGCTTCCATTAGATCGTCGTCTTGCTCTACAGCAGTCTCAACTAGCATCTCACGGTATTCTTCTACTTGGTCAACCATGTCCGCAGGAACATCTGTGATTTCGAAGTTTTCTGGAAGGCCAGAATCATCCCAAATGTGTGCTTTACGAGTTAGAAGGTCAACAACACCAACGAAATCTTCTTCGATACCAATTGGTAGAACCATAACTAGTGGGTTAGCACCTAGTACGTCTTCAGTTTGCTTAACAACACGGAAGAAGTCAGCACCCATACGGTCTAGTTTGTTAACGAAGATAATACGTGCAACTTCTGATTCGTTCGCGTAACGCCAGTTAGTTTCTGATTGAGGTTCAACACCACCAGAACCACAGAATACACCGATACCACCGTCAAGTACTTTAAGAGAACGGTAAACTTCTACTGTGAAGTCAACGTGTCCCGGAGTATCGATAACGTTAAAACGGTGATCTTTCCAGAAACAACTTACAGCTGCTGATTGGATAGTAATTCCGCGCTCAGCTTCCTGTTCCATGAAGTCAGTCGTAGATTCGCCATCATGTACTTCACCAGTTTTGTGGATCTGACCAGTAAGTTTTAGGATACGCTCAGTTGTGGTAGTTTTACCCGCATCAACGTGCGCGAAAATACCAATATTTCTGTATTTAGATAAATCAGTCATTGTTTTACTCTATTAATAGGATAGAAAATGCGCGCAGAGTATAACACAAACTGCCAATTGGTATATGCTTTGTTCTATTTTTGGATAGAATTTAGCCCAAATAAGCTCTGCGTACGTTCTGCTTGCGCAAATTATAGATGAATTTACACGATTTCAAATAAAAAATCGGAAAAAATTAGTAATAAATTCTGTCTTTATAACTCATCAAAAGCATCAATTGCCTCTGATAGTTTTTTTACACCATGTATTTGCATACCTTCAATACCGCCTTTTGGCATATTAGCCGCTGGGACAATCGCTTTTTTAAAACCATGCTTATAAGCTTCCATTAAACGTTCTTGTCCACTTGGTACTGGACGGATCTCGCCGGCAAGACCTATTTCACCAAATACGACAACGTCCTTTGGTAAAGGACGATCTTTAAAACTAGATAGTAGTGCAATAATTAACGCCAAATCCGCACTCGTTTCAGCCACTTTAACACCACCGACTACGTTAACAAAAACATCTTGATCTGCCATTTGCAAACCTCCATGCTTATGCAATACCGCAAGCAACATCGACAATCGATTTTGATCTAAACCTACCGATACTCGTCTCGGATTTGAAAGTTGAGAATAATCAACCAGCGCTTGTATTTCGACAAGCAATGGACGAGTCCCCTCCCATACCACCATCACTGAACTACCAGAGGTTTCTTCTTCACCACGAGATAAGAAAATCGCGGATGGATTACTCACCTCTTTTAACCCTTGTCCAGTCATAGCAAAAACCCCGAGTTCATTAACTGCACCAAAACGGTTTTTATGGCTGCGAAGCGTTCTAAAACGGCTATCAGCGCTACCATCAAGTAATACGGAACAATCAATAATATGCTCCAACACTTTAGGCCCTGCTAAAGTGCCATCTTTGGTTACATGACCGACTAAGAAAATAGCCACATTATTTTGTTTTGCATATCGAGTTAAAGCGGTTGCTGACTCACGAACTTGTGCGACACTGCCGGGTGATGATTGAACATCCGCTACGTGCATGACCTGAATCGAATCAATAACCATGATTTTAGGTTGCTCTTTTTCAGCGACCTGACAAATCTTCTCAATATTGGTTTCAGACAACATTTTTAAGTTATCTTTTGGTAACCCAAGACGTGATGCACGCATCGCAACTTGCTGTAACGATTCTTCACCTGTGACATATAACGTCGGCATTTCAGCGGCTAATCGACACATTGTTTGCAAAAGTAGTGTGGATTTTCCTGCCCCTGGATTACCACCAATTAAAATTGCAGCACCAGGAACAATCCCACCACCTAAAACACGATCGAACTCTTTAAATGAGCTACTAAATCGAGGGACTTCTTGTAGATCAATACTCGATAACGTTTGTACTTCAGAGTCTATCGCAGATCCAGCATAGCCTCCTCCTGACAGGCGTTCATTTCGAGCGACCTGTGGAAAAGCGGCCAGTCTAACCTCTGTAATCGTGTTCCATGCCCCACAAGCATTACATTGACCTTGCCAACGAGGAAAGTCTGCTCCACAATCATTACAAACATAGGCGCGTTTTGCTTTTGCCATATATCACCGACATATAAATAGTTAAAGTGATGGGTATTACTATTTAACATATAGTGTTAAATATTTTAGCAACTCTGCCGATAACCCCATTAGATTGTTATTACTGTACCAGAAATCATGCAGCAAGAAGAATATCAAAGCTACGTTGAACAACTTATCCCTGTATTTGGCGAACCAGATTTTGAATTGGTTTGTAACCAAATCATGGCTCATGAACACGCATCAATTCATTTAATCGTCAAAATTGAGTTGAAGCGTATCATGACGCCTTGTAAAAAAAGCATTGATTTACGAGGGAGAGTAAAAGGACAATGCCACCAATACGAACTTGATGGCTATACCCATTGGTTAGATGATGTCGCCATAAATACCTACCATAAAAGTATTGAACGTTATGGCAGCTATACCGAAGGTGTATGGGAAGCATTAACCAATACACGTAATAATTTTCGAGTTTTACATAAAAATAAAGAACTGATTTCAGCATCTGAAGATAAAAACGATGACGGTTTATTTAAAACCAAACTAATTCGTTTTGGTCATTATCTAACACGAAGCGAAAACCGTTTACGCATGTCAACGCAAGTTACTGTACTTCTACCAAATGGCAACCTAATTCATGGTACGAGTAGCGATCTTTCCTCTTCCGGTGCCAGAATCAAAGTTCCTGCCGCTTTCGAATATGGTTTAGGTCAAATTATTCAAGTTAGCTTTCCTACTCTTGCAAAAGAAACAGGCATTAAAGATCTTAATGGTGATTTTCCATATCGAATTCTTGGTATTCATGACAGTGAAGAAAGTGACAGTTATCGTTGGTTGCGCCTTAAAATGGAAGCTAACCACGATATTATCGCTATCGCCATTGATGAAAAACTGAATAAAAATAAACGTCGAACTCTGCACGATCAAAAAGATCAAGTTGTCCGTGCACGAACGCAAGGGTACGAGCACTGTTTTTTACGTCATACCACTAACATCCCGTTATTCTTCTCTGGTGATATCTTAAAATATGCCATCCTTACTGATCATAATGAATCCCTTTGGAAGCACTGGCATGACGAAAAGAATCAACCAGTAATCAATCACCTATTTAAAGCTGAACGTATGCAGTTTTTAACCAAACCAGGGTTAAAAGCCAGTCGCACACATTTTTACAGTTTTAAACATGATCATGAAGATCGAGAACTTTTCTATTCAATGATGTCTTCAGAAGGGACTCAGCAGGAACGCCAACTATTCTGGCATATTGGTGCTAAGCGAAAGAGCTGGAAGGTGATCCGCCTTTCTCTTTTTGAACTAGAAAAAGGAGATAAAGAACGTCTGCTTACCGTTGCCCCTGAGATGGAAGGCGTACTTTCAACTCTAACGCACATGGGGATCTTAACAGAGATCAGCTTGCCAGAAACACAGAAGGATTATCTCTTAACAGATAAACCAGCGCTTGCGCCTAAAGAATTAAATCCATATCGTCATGCCACGGCACCAATCAGCCAAGCGCATTCACTTTATTTTGATTCAGCACCTCGTCGAACAGAGCCTAGGTTTAACTATCAAACTCTCGTGACCTTACATCACCCTCTGCTTGGGGATGTGACAGGAAGAACATTAGATATATCAATAAATGGACTCTCAATTCAATTAGATAAAGCGGTACAACTGACAAAAAAATCAGACGTAAAAGTAACATTTAATGATTTGCAGAGTTTAGATAAAAATACGCCATTAAGTCGTATTGGATACCATGTATTAAAAGTCGCTTCTAATGGTATTAATATTCAGCTCCATATTGAAGACAGCTTAAAAACCCAAAAAAGCAAAGCATTTTTAAGCCGCTTAATCGAGCATAATATTGAAAGATTACCTATGGATTATGAGCAACTTCCATCCATGGAGATGCTGAAAATCATGCATCAATTATTGCTTAACAAACTAACGACAACACCTTTTTTTATCGAAAAAGATAACCATAAAATTAAGACTCGTTGTATTGGGGTTAACTTCCCTCTCAATCGCCTAAATAAGATTTGGCAGCATTTAGGGGATGAAAACACCCTCAATTTAGAACCTATTTTTAAAACAAGGGTGCGTCAGTTGCTGATAGAACCATTAAAAACACCCGCAAATAAACGTTCGCATCATCACGAAATCTACCTTGCGGTTGTTATTAAAAATGGGAAGATAAAATCTGTTTTCACTCGCATGCTGCAGGAATTCAGTTCATATAACGATCGTTTAACTTTTATAAAAAAAGCAAAAGAGCATGGCGAATTTTTAGCAATCAGAGTGACCACTACAGCGGTTAAAAATCCATTATCAACCACATCAGAGAGTGAGTTAAGCCAACTTGCACAGCATGCGATTCACTATGCTAGAGCACTTGAAAATGAATTATCAAGTATTGTCGGTTGTGGTGAAATCGCAGATATTACTGATGAAGTATTAATTCGACTTGAATTAGGGTAGCTAATGTGAATTAATTTTAATAAAGCCCATTAATTCATGGGTTTTATTATTTAAAAACAAAATGATAAGTGTTATTAATGACTATATAAACCTAAGGAATCAACTGGTATATTATGCAAATAGCTCTTGTTGAAGATAATGAAATCTTAAACCACCACCTGTCTAGTCAATTAAAAGATCAGGGACACGTTGTTTATTCTGATAGAACCGCCTCTTCTTTTTTACAAACGGTACAGAAAAAAGAACATATTGATGTCATGATTGTTGATTTAGGTTTACCTGATTTCGACGGTATCACTCTCATCAAGCAAATTCGCCGCAAAGAAATTAATAGCCCTATTCTAATACTTACCGCTCGTGGAAACTGGCAAGATAAAGTCGAAGGGCTTGAGGCTGGAGCTGATGATTACCTAGTAAAACCTTTCCAATCTGAAGAATTAATAGCAAGGCTTTATGCTCTAGCAAGACGAGCGGCCGGATTTACACAATCAAAAGTAACCGCTGAAAATATTGAATTAGATATAAAAGCAAAAACCATCCATGTAGACGGTCAATTTCTACAATTAACTTCATTTGAATATGATATTGCTGCTTATTTAATTAAAAATAGCCAGAAGATCATATCAAAACAGCAATTTGTCGATGCTTTATATCAACGAGATTCAGAAGTTCAATTAAATAATATTGAAGTCATTATTTCGCGATTAAGAAAGAAGTTTGCAGCGGTTGATCATAAAGATCTTATTAGTACAGTAAGAGGTCAAGGTTATCAGTTTCAAATAAAGGCTAAATAATAATGAGACGCTTAGTAAAAAATCAATTTCGACGACGAATATTATTCAGCTTTTTAGGTGTGGTAGTTGGTTTTTTAATACTAAATGGTTACCTTCGCTATCAAACAGCACGTTCTGATTTAATCACTGAATACACCCTTGATATAGCTTATCACTTCCCGTCTATTTTTAATGAAATGGTATCATCGAATTTTATCATGCCATTACAAGAAGGGAATAAATCTCAGTATTACAATTCATCGTCTAAAGATATAACCATTGTTATTTGTGACAACAATGATAATTTGCTATGGGATAGCATGCAAAAAGGCCCACCCTCCCATATAGAGAATATCTGTACTGATTTACCTAAAAATGAGAATAAACCTATTCTTATTGAAAAGCCAAGTGGTGCAGTTTTTATTTCCCATTCAATGAGCATTGAAAGTAACAATGATCTCCCATCCAGACGAGTGATATTACTCAGTCGCATGGAAGGTAAAATATCTCGACTACACACTCTAAAAATCCAATTAGCTATTTCTTATACTGTTCTTATTTTAATTGCCATCTTTGGGGTTTTATGGGGTTACAATCGCTCATTTCATCCTTTAAATAAGCTTCACAATGAATTAAAGAACATCAAAGATAACGAACAAAAAAAACTTATCTATCACTATCCTGAAGAGCTAGATCCTATAGCCCAAACAATTAATCGCTTACTTGAACAACAAGATGAGCAATCAAGTAAATATAAAAAAGCGATGGATGATTTAGCACACAGTCTTAAAACTCGAATCGCGACCTGTGATGCATTGTTGTATCAGAAAAAGCCACCCATAGCCGATATTATGGAACAACTAAATGACATGGACTCGGTGATTCAGCATCAGTTAAAGCGAGCATTAATGGGCTCAAGGGGGATCAGCAAACACCATACTTTAGTCGAGCCTATAATAGAAAAGCTAACGAAAATGTTTAATAAAATCCACCAAGAAAAGGGAATTAAATTTATTCATAACTACACAAAAGATCAAACTCTTCCTATAAATTATGATGACCTTATGGAAGTGTTAGGTAATATTTTTGAAAATAGTTACCGCTTTGCGGATAGCTCTATTATTTTATCTATCATTGAGCGTAGTGAAGGGGTCAATATCCATATTGAAAATGATGGTGAAGCGTTACCTCATGACAAAATCAAATCTGTATTTCAACGAGGGGTACGAGCAGATGAAAAAAATCCAGGGACAGGGATTGGACTCGCTGTATGTGAAGAGATTATATCTAGTTATAACGGACAAATCTGTTTTCATGCGCAAGATACTGGCACAAGGTTAGAAATGTTTTTACCACACCAGAATTAAAAAAGGAGAACAACTTCTGTTATTCTCCTTTTTCAACAACTCTGTTTATTCTTCAGATCCATCTACGTTTGTTATATCAACTCGGCGATTATGATGACGACCAGAAACGGTATCATTATTTTCAATCGCATTCGCCTCCCCCGATGAACCAACCTCAAGCAGTGCTTCATCAACTCCCAACTCAACTAAATACGCTTTAACACTTTCAGAACGAGCCAATCCAAGCGCCATATTATAACTTTTTTTACCTATATTATCGGTATTACCATCCAAGAGAATCACATCATCTTGCTGATCTATTTGTTGTGATATTTGATTTAAAATATACTTTGAACGCTCAGTTAACGAGTATTTATCGAAATTAAACAACACTCTTGCTAAGTACTTCTGGTTCACCTTTTCGTCTTGAACTTCAGCATACGTGAGTAAGTATTCACTGCATTGAGTATCAATGGTTGTGTTTTTAAACTCTTCACTTAACGCGCTTTTTATACTTTCAGAATCCAGTCTTGCGCTTACTTGCATGAAAGGTCCTTGGTGAAATAGAATCTGCTCACCTTCACCTACGACAACTTGCTCTTGAAATTCAGAGTGTTCTGTAGCGCAATAATAGTTTAACGCTTGATTGATATCCGCAGTATTTACCGTCTCTTGCCCAGCGATACTAAACGTCGACACTAGCGCCAACAATAAACTTATTTTTTTCATTATTTTCTCTCGACGTTATTGAGCTAAGTGCCCGACTTCTTCTGATACCAACGACATGATTAAATTTAAAATGTCCTCTTTATCCGTTGCATTAAATGCATTCTCTTCACCGACACAGTTTAATAAACCTGTATTGTCATGAATATCATACCCATCACCAAAACCAATCATCGCAATTCTTGCACTCGGGTCTTCTCCAGTGTTAGTCGGTAATCCTATGCTATACCCTCCAGAAAAATCGACCTTATCTGCATTATTATCATCAGCGGTTATCGGCCCACCTTCTACGGCATTAATAAGGTTTTCACACATCCCTAAATCAACTAGTTTCTGCATTTGAGTTAAATAGTGCAAAACATCTTCCCCATCAGATAAAATAATAATCAGTTGTTTAGGGTTTGCTTCCTCTTCATCATCAGTTATGTGATAAGTAAGCAGTTGACTTGCACGTATAATCCCTTGAAGAGAGGCAGTGCCACCGCCAGCCTTAAACTCACTTATATCGTGATTAAATGAAGAAAAATCAGATGTATACATAATGTCAAAAAATTCTGCTTCTTCATCACCATTAGGAACTCGTGATGCTTTTCCTTTAGTAAAAAACTGCTTATTTATTGTTTTTTGCGCATGGAATATATCTCCTGCATCATACCCCTCTGGTTTATAAGTCGTGATACGCTGATCTCGGATAATAAGTTTATTATTCCCTTTATTCACCGTTCTACGATTATAACCTGTCATCGCCACACGATGTTTAGGGCCAGCGGTTGTGTCGTTATAAATTTGCAATTCATCTGTCACCATTCGAACCACATCTTTTAATTCATTAAGACGTGAAGGACCTACCATAGGCCCATCAATGCTAGGGTTTGAGCCTGTCGGACCATGCCCCTCCCAATCCCAATTCATTGAGTTTGAAAAATCGATAACAAACGTGATATCCATCGGCTGACTGTTTTGAAATTTTCTCGCTTTTGAAGAACCCGTGACATCAAATGACTCTCCAAATCCAATGGTCACGTCATTCCCCGGAAACCAAGATAAATGCTGCGTTCGTCCTGCGACTCGATATTCTACAAAAGGACGTTTATTATCGTCTGCGGTACATTCTGCTATTTCTGAGCACTCTAACTTTTCTACTTTGATATCAACTAAGTTATCCATGTCATAAAGATAATGACCGATGTAATCTTTACCTGTTTGTGTCGATGTTACGTCTTCTTCACCATAAGCAGATACCGCTAACACAGCGGCTTCGGCTGCATCTTCTAATCTGGCTTTTGATTGAAGCGCTCTAGCCCCATCAGAAGCCAACGTAAATACACCAAATAAAATAGGAATACACATTACAAATAAGATAGCAGCATGGCCTTGCTGTTTCTGTATAGGCTTCATTCTTACCTTCCTATCACAATAGAGTCAGACATAACTCGTGTATAATTTTTTCCGACTAGACCACCAAACCAATTATTACTTTCATAACAAATAGCAACTCTATACAGAGGCATCTTTCTTCCTCTAACACTCAACACAGTTAATTTTTCAAGCTCATTGATAGATTGATCTACTCGACAACGAATTGTGCCACGTTGTTCACTAATAATTGGGTTAGGAGTATCGACATCTGCAAAACTTAGCTCTTCAACTAAAAAACCATAATTACTCTCATCAAATACATTGAAGGTTCTTGCTAATGAATGCTTGGCGATATTATTTAATGAGGTAACTTCACCTGCTGTGAGTTGATAATCTGCACCGTACAATTGTGTTCTTTCTTTTAAAACGTTAACTAAAGAGTAAGAGAGGCGATCTAGCTTTCCTTTGATCGATATTTTCATAATTACATCACCACTAAAGGCTAGTAATAAACTAAAAACAACTCCAACAATGGCAAATTCAATACTGAATACACCACGCTGCTTAGATTTCAAATTTAGACCGTTCATACTCTTGCACCACTATCATTTCACGACTTAAGTTTGCATTTCTACTAAATAGATAAGAGAAAATAGGTGTGAATTGATAATCAATTCTATAGATAGCCAGAGCATTATTCGTTTCTTCTCCGCACTCTCTTGTTCTTTTCCCTTCAGGAATTTTGCACCCATCAACCACCTCTTCTAATGCAGACATCGAAGGTAAATAATGAACGGCGATTCTGAAATTATCCGCAGAGGTTACTGTGTTCCAAATGCTTTTTTCTCGATGAAGAACACCATCTATAATTTTTAAATATTCCCCTTCTCCCTTTTTGGCACTGCGAGACGCTTCTGAAATAGCCACATCATTAATCGCAGAAATATATGACATATAGCTCATTTCAACCCAAGCCATACACATAAACCAAAACGCAAGAAAGCCCATCGCAAATTCAATAGAAGCCACCCCTTTTTGCTTTGACTTCATACTATTACTGCTCTTGAATAACTTGTTCATATGAGAAGCCATCTACTTTTTGTAAGGACTGGTAAATATGTTCAATCTCTTGTTTATTGTGTGACTCAGAAAGAACCGATTCAACGAACTCTTTGTTCCCTTCTTTTGCCATACTTAACACTAAATTAGCCATAATTTGTTCGTCAGCTTGACCTGTACGATAGATAGGTAATAAACGACGAGCAGCTTGTTTATATTTTCCCTCTGCAATATCTAATACTGCTAAATTATTTGCGATGGTATTACTGTCGTAAAAATGCAGTTTTGCTTTATTAAAGTAACGACGCGCTTTTTCATATTGGTATTCATGCCCATACAAGATGCCTAATAAATTTTCTGTTTTGGCATTTTCAGGTTCTTCATCTAGCGCTTTTAACGCCGTTGAAATCGCCTCTTGGTACTGGCCTAAGTCACCTAGCGCACTTGCTTGTAAGAAAAGTGTTTTACCACTTGGTTCCTCTTTTATGTTCGATTTTAAATAGAACAGTGCGTTATCTGGGTCTTCCAGTTTTAATAAATTCTCAGCTAAATCTTCCCTTAGCTCAGGATTATCATTTTCTTCTAATTGAGTTTTATATAAGTCAACTAAAGCAACGTAATTATGAGTTTGTTGGTAAATATCAATTTTGGAATCAATTAAACTGCTCTGGCTATATTGACGAGAACTGCACGCAGATAATAATAAAACGATAGAAATCAAGAGTGTTTTTTTAAGCATTTAACATTAGCCTCATGACACCAGGTGCCGCGATTAAAATAACAATAGGGATCATAATAAATACAATCAGTGGTACTGACATTTTTGCAGCTAACTTCCCTATTCGCTCTTCTAACTCCAACATCTGCACTTCTCGGATATCTGAAGCTAAAGTCGTTAATACTGAATAGATTGATGAACCATAATGCATACTTTGCGTTAATGTCATTACAAAACTTCGCATTTCATTAGAGGGGACTTGTTGATACATTTCTTCCAAACCAGCCTCAAGCCCTACCACTCTAGAGTGTTCATTCATTTTATTAAGTACAAGCATTAAGTCTTTATCAAACCCTTCCATCTCTTTCGCCAAATAAGTTAAAGAGGCTTCAATCGTCATTCCGGTTTGAACACATACCGCCATTAAATCAATTAAATAAGGCATCTGATTTGATACTCTCTGAATACGAGATTTAATTTTTGACTGTAAATAAACATCAGGAAACACAATAATAACTATGCCCCACAGTGCCGATATAATCACCCAGTACGTTAGATTTATATAAGAATGAAAATACAAACCCGCAACCATTAACTCCCCTAGTACAACCACCGCGTATTTCATTGGCATAATGAGGTGTGAATATTGAGTATTGAGAAAACCCGCTTGTTGAAGCTTCTTCTTTATATCAGCATCACTACTGTTCAAGCTTGATGTTTTCTCCTTTACCCAGTGAGTAATATACGTCTTATCGCGCCTCTTCTTTCTAACTCTAGTAAGAAGAGCTAACTTCTTAGCTCTAAATAAACGAGTAGTGAATAGGTAAATAACAAGCATAAAGCCAGAAGAGAACAAGGTAACAAAAATGAACTGGTTAATATCAAACATTACTTGGCCTTTTTTAGTAAGCCCCAAATAATCGACATGCCTATTATTTCGCTGATAACAACGTAATACAAAATAGGTCTACCTTCAGGGTTAAACATGACAAACTCATAATTTTCAGGACTTAAAAATTGCAAAATGAACAGAAAGAAAAAAGGCGTCGCACAAACAATCTTTGCTGATATGCGTGCTTCTGATGTTAATGCATATTTTTTTCGCTCAATCGCCCTAACATCAAAAATCAAACGATTTAAACGAGTAATAATATCTTTAAGCTGACCACCACGGTTCATATTTGCTCTTAATGTGATAACAAAAAACTGAAATGAGGGATACGGATACCTAACGCATGATTTCCTAAATACATCATCAGGACTCTCACCAAGTTGTAATCGCTCTCCCATCAATTTAAATTCTTTACCTATATTCCCCTCTAATTTAGTTCCAACATAACGAATAGCATGGGTGATACTCTCGCCAGATGAAACTGCACTTACTAGCATATTAAGTGCATCAGGAAATTGCTCATTAAACTGTTTTTTTTCTCGCTCTTGAAGCCATAAATAGCTAAAAATAAGACCAAGAATAACCGTTAAGATTATTGCGACTATATTAGAAACTCTCAGCATTTTCTGGTTAATTATAAAGCCAAAGAACGCTAACACACAGATTAAGACCAATGCCTTAAACCAAGCAAAATGACCTAACTGACGCTCTATTTTGTGCCATTTTTGCTGTATTTTTTGTCTCGATTTTTTATCAGTTAATGAATTAAGATTAATCGCTTGATTATTGTGGCTTAGGCTACCAACCAACTTTGTCGTGTTATCGTTGTCTAAATACTGACTTTTTTTTACAGGGCTTTTGTCTATCAAAAAAACACCAGCAATAAACCCACACCATTCGCTATCCAATACATATTTACGCCTCAGTATACGAGGGGATAAATGCCGCCTGTATAGTATCTTCCATACCAAAAAATCGTGCTTTTTCCATTAATACAGATCGTTGCATTAGCCCTGATGTTAAAAAATGGCCTTTAACTTTATTCGTTTCATCTTGAACTTTACTTGGTTGAAACTTGAATATTTCTTCAAGTACCACATTGTCACCTTCTAATCCGATAACCTCGGAGATACTCATTATTTTTCGAGTTCCATCATGCAATCGACTAATTTGAATGACGATATCCACCGCACTCACAATACTTCGTCTAATGGCTTGAAGTGGTAAATTATTGGTTGCCATCATGACCATCGCTTCTACTCGAGCTAATGCATCTCTTGGTGAGTTCGCATGTAACGTTGACATCGAGCCATCATGACCCGTATTCATCGCTTGCAACATTTCAAACGCTTCTTCCCCACGACACTCACCAACAATGATTCGGTCAGGGCGCATACGTAATGAATTAATAACTAAATCTCTTTGAGAAATAGTTCCTGTTCCTTCAATACCTGATGTTCTTGTTTCCAATCTCACAACATGAGGTTGTTGTAATCGTAATTCGGCAGCATCTTCTATTGTTACAATGCGTTCACCTTCCGAAATAAACTGAGATAAAGCATTCAACATTGTTGTCTTGCCTGAGCCTGTACCACCAGAAATCAAAATATTTAAACGACAACGCGAAGCAACCATTAATAACTGAGCCATTTCTTTACTCATGGCGCCAAATTCAACTAGGTCTGAAAAACCAATACTCTGTTTTTTAAATTTACGTATCGATACTGATGTTCCATCAATTGCAACAGGAGGTATAACTATATTGACTCGACTGCCATCTTCTAATCGAGCATCACAAGTGGGGGTTGATTCATCAACACGGCGACCAACCCTACTCGCAATCCGTTTTGCAATATCAAGCAGTTGTTTCTCATCAATAAAATTTACGGATACTTTTTCAACAAATCCATTTCGTTCAATAAATACATTTTCATGGCCATTGATCATGATGTCTGTAATCGAATCATCATCCATCAAATTTTGTAGAGGACCTAACCCAATAAGTTCATTAACCAAGCGCTCTACAAATTCGTTCTTCATTAGGAGAGAGATCGGTAATTGCTCTCTATCACTTAATAAATCGATCGCATTTAAAAGCTGCTGAGTTAGCTCTTGTTTGGTTAACTTATTTAATGCTTCTGGTTCTAATGCATTAAATATTTGTGCTCTTAATTGGATATATAATGCTTTAGTGTTCATTACATTTACCCTTTAGAAAAGAAACGAAATAAAGAATTTTGCTCTTGCTTCACCTCTTCACCTAAAATCAACGAAACCAAATTTGATATAGGGCGAGCCATCACTGACTTTGTCTTCAAAATTTGTAAGCCTTCCAAAACATACTTCGCAGCTTTATTATCAAAAGGCACAAAAACATGAGGTCTATGCCCTGTGTATTTCTCGGTTTCCTCAAAAGAGACCGCTGCTGGGTTATTAGGTCGAATTGAGTTCATAACCGTAATAACTCTCACTTTTTTCTCAACATTATGAGTCGTTGCTAGTTGATATAAACGATTGTATTCACGTAGCGCTGATACGCTAGAATCAAGAACAAAAACAATAACGTCAATATTCTCAATCAATTTGTTCATATCCGTAGTATTACGAATTAGCTGAGCATGATCTTCTACCATTACACTTGAATAAGATAAAACCTGTTTCTGTATCGCTTGCGTATATTCAGTTAATTCTTGAGTTGAAATTGCTTCAGATTCAATAGCAAGAACAGACAATGTTGGCGTTATTTTTTTTACCAGACCAGAGGCATAAGCACTATCGATATCAGAAAAAAGCGTTCCTTTTTGTAAAGAACGTTTTTGAAATTGCTTTAATCCCATAAAGATATCAAGATTCCCGCCATGGTAATTATGATCAACCAATAACGTAGAAACACCTCGATCTAATGAGAGCGAGCGAGCCACCTCACTGCTTAGTAGAGACGTTCCCATCCCTCCTTTAACGCCGACCATTGCGACACGTTTTGCTTTTCGATTTTCACCAACGCCTTTATGCTCTTCATGATTACTCGCAACATGACGCATAAAGTCTGAACACTCTTGTTTACTCACAGGCCAGAATAAGTAATAAAAGCCCATTTCTTTTAGCAAGCGAATCGTTGAGATTGCATCCTCAGACCCAATCACAACCACCGAGACGTTACTTGGTAATAAATGTGAGATCCGTTGAGCATCTTGAACAACATTAGCGCTGGTGTTTAATTCAAGGATCACAATATTTGGTGGGTTAATGAGGTCTACTTGACGGATTTCATCATCGCTATTCTTACTATTTTTCGGCTCTGAATTACCATCAAAACGAAAAGACTCATTAATTAACGAACGACACTCGTCAGTTTGATAAAAAAGTACAGTATTTAAATTCTCTTTAGACTGATTGCTGTCTTCATTTTTTACATTTAAGCGTTCAACTAAATCAAACATAGCGACTCCAATAACATCAACTGAATACTGCTTTTACATTGCATTTTTAGGGTTAACCATTGAGTGCCAACGATTACTTTCGGTGTAACAACCAAGACTTGTTGAACCGTAATAATCGATTTGTTCATAATCACAAATTTCATATTCAATTCGTTGAGTTGAAAAAGAGAGACTCACTTTAAAGTGCTCTTTATTACTCACTGCCTCTGTCTTCATCTGATTTAAGTCATAACCGAGTTCTTGAAGATATTGCTGATAAGTACTCTCTAATCTCAGCACGTCATTTTTAGCGATAGAAATAACCCAATACCCTTTTTTATTTTTAATCCCATGCTTTTCAATAAATTGAGAAATAGCACTCTGAACAACAGCAGAATCTTGGCTATTAATCGATATCGAATAAGTAACTGGAACCACATTAATATGGCTTCCTTGCTTCTCATTTATATGATCAGCACAACCAGATAGGAACAATAGAAATAAAATCGTTATTGTCTTTTTCATTTTCTAAATCCACCTGCATTTAATATTTCGCTGGCCCACTTATCTTCAGATCTATCATAATCACTACCCATACCAAGAAAACGTCGTAATGTACTTGTCTTTTGCATTGTTGGTAGTTGAATTTGATTCGCTTTTACTGGTTGAACAAGATTTACCGTTGCAACAATAATTAATTCGGTTCGATTTCGTTCAGTACCAGTATGTCTAAATAGCGCACCTAAGATTGGAATGTCTCCAATAAATGGAATTCGAGTTAACGACTCTCTCTCTTCGCTATTTAATAACCCACCAAGAACAAAACTTTGTCCATCACCAAGTTCAACCGTTGTTCTCGCACTGCGTGTTTTTAATGACGGTAAATCATAAGCATCGTTAGAATATTGCGCGTCTAATGAACTAACACTTGGAGCTAAAGCCAATTTGATTTTGTCATCGCGTTCCACTTTCGCGGTTAGGTCTAACTTCACACCAAACTCTTTGTATTGAACATTTGTAGCGCCATCTATCACAGTGACGACCGGTAATTCACCACCAACAAGAAAGCTTGCATCCTCACCTGAAATCACTGATAAGTTAGGCTCAGCTAATACTTGTCCGACCGAATCAGTACCCACTGCGGTAATGACTGACACAATATCGCTCGCACTAAAATGAACTAACTGATCAACAAAAATACCAGCTTGGCCATTGCTACCTACTTTAATTCCGAAATCTTGCATAAAAGAGTGAGAGACTTCAGCAATCGTAAGCTTCACATTTACCTGCTTAGTCCGTGCGACTTCTATTTGATTCACAACACCTTCAAAATTAAGCTTGTCCATGTAGGTAAGTTCAGTACGATCACCTTGATCGTCAAGATCACTGTCATCAAAAAGTAAGGTTCCGACTAACTCATAAATCTTATCGCGATCTTCTTCATTTAAGACCGTTCCACTCACAACGGCATTGGTTCCAATGGCGTAAATATCAATCTTCGATGTTGGAAAGCGTAATTTAACTTGTTGTTCAATACCTGAATAGCTGCGGCTCACAACGATTTTTCTATTTGTTAATTCTTGACCTTGACTATCAAAGGCCATAAACGTTGATTCACCGACTGAGCGACCAAATAAGACAATGGTTCGTTTGTCTATTACTTTATAATCTGCAATTTTAGGGTTAGATA
>NZ_JARACP010000019.1 GCF_028765545.1 Aliivibrio sp. S4MY1
CATTGATTCTATAAACATAAGGAGGTGTAGGAAGTTGATAATAATCGCCTAACGTATTATTTTTTTTGAAAGATAAACAACTATTTAGAAAAACAACAAAAAATACCTTACTGCTTTGCCAAATAACTACCTATATAAATCCGCCCTTATACCAAACGCCTGAACTTTACTCTTAAATCATTAATAGTCAATATTCGAAAAGAGGTAAATTGATCAAAATGTGCCTTTGCTCGGTTTTATGAGTAAAACTGACAGAAAGCGATAAAAAAAAGATAGCTACTGCTTGATTGTTCAAGGTAAGTAAGGGTTAAGAAATAGAGCAAATGTTTCTACATTGAGAGTTAAATTAATAAGTGGTTAAGAATTTATTGAACTGGTGGTATGATGAGTGAAGTTATTTTATATAAAGATTGGATTGTAAACTTGTATGGTTATTAAGGCTAAAAGTCCAGCAGCATTTGCTGAAAAATACATTATTGAAAGTATTTGGAACGGTCGTTTCCCACCAGGGTCGATTTTGCCCGCTGAGCGTGAGCTTTCTGAGCTTATAGGTGTGACTAGAACAACATTGCGTGAAGTTCTTCAGCGTTTAGCTCGTGATGGTTGGTTAACAATTCAACATGGTAAGCCAACGAAGGTAAATAATTATATGGAGACATCGGGTCTTCATATTTTAGATACGTTAATGACATTGGTTGATGCGAACAATGCGACGTCAATCGTAGAAGACTTATTAGCCGCTCGAACTAATATTAGTTGTATATTCATGAGACAAGCCTTTAAAGCTAATAAAGAAGGTTCATTGCGTACTCTTGACCGTGTTATTGATTCATGCGAGCAACTTTTAGCGGCTGAAAGTTGGAATGCATTTATCGAAGAGTCACCTTTTGGCGCTAAAATTAAAGCTGAAGTAAAAGAAGATAATGAAAAAGATCCTGCTAAGCGTGAAGAAATCTTAATCGCTAAAACATTTAATTATTACGATTATATGTTATTTCAAGGCGTGGCTTTTAAATCTGGAAACCAAATTTATGGACTAATTTTTAACGGACTTAAAAAGCTATATGCACGGGTTGGTAGTTATTACTTTTCAAACCCAGAAGCACGTGAACTTGCGTTACAATTTTACCGTGATTTAAAACAAATTTGTGAAGAAGAAAGAAAAGACGCAGTAATGCCAAGAATGCGTCAATATGGTATGGAAGGTAATCTTATTTGGAATGAGATGAAACTGAACTTACCAAGTAACTTTAGAGAAGATGATAGTTAATTTATTAGCTAAAAATATAAAAAAAGCAGGCCATAAAAGCCTGCTTTTTTTATATCTGAAATTTGAAGATAAATGAAGGGATAACTAATACTGATTGTTATTTTATTTGAGTACAATAATTGTATTTTCACGATTAATTTACAAAATAAACCTAAAAAACCGTTAAAATGGTACGCCATGCTGTATGGTGTCTTTGTTATGTTCTAGAGTGTTTAAAATATACAAAGTAATAAAAAGGTTTTTATCGTGAATAAACTCGTAAATGGATTGATTGTTGGAGCTGCATTAGTTGCTGCTGCTAACGTAAGTGCAAATATTTCTCAATGGTCGATTGGTGCAGCAGCAGCCTATTCGCCTTCTTTTTATAACGAAACTCCTTCAAATACAACGGTAATTCCAGTTGTTGGTTATGAGGGAGAGCACCTTTTTTTACGTGGTTTTAGCGGTGGATATCGTATTTACCCTGTAGGAACACCTCAAAATATTATTCTTCGTTTTGTTTATGACCCACGTACCTTTAAGCCTGAAGATTCCGATAATATTCAAATGCAGAAATTGGATGAACGTAAAGCAACTATTTTAGGAGGTGTTACTTATCAAGCAATTACTCATATTGGCTTATTTGAAATAGGTGCAGGATCAGATATTGGTAATACGCATAATGGAATTTATGCAGAAGCAGTATGGAAATTACCAATTCGAAGAAAGGGCTGGGCAATTACTCCGTCATTGGGTTACTCATATAATAGTGAGCGCCTAAATAATCATTTATATGGCGTGTCTGCTGAAGAGGCGCAACGAAGTGGTATTGCAGAATTTGATGCCAATTGGGATGGACAATTCTTTGTTGGCTTATCTACTTATTTTCATTTAACGTCAAATATTCGTGTAACTGGTGGTCTTCGATATGTGAACTTAGAAGGTAATTTAGAAAAGAGTTCAATGATAGAGCATACGGCAAGTACGACGGGTAATGTTGGTATAGCGTATGTATTTTAGAGCAAGTAACGTGTTGAATACCAATAACGAAGTATTTTAATCAAGCACATTGATATGATTAAACTTTTGAAACAATTTAAAAGAATACTTTTATGAAAATAAAGTAAGTAGTAGAAATAAAAAAGCCACTTCAATGAGTGGCTCTTTTTGAATCAAAAGTATATTAATCTTAGATTAAGAAATCTTCTAGTGCTTTACCTGCATCTAGTTGAGTTTGTAGTGCTGATGGAGTACGACCTTGGCCTGTCCATGTTTTTTCTGTACCAGCATGATCTAAGAATTTGTATTTTGCAGGGCGAGGTGCACGTTTTTGTTTTGTTTTAACGGTAGTAGAAGACATAGTATCTAGTAGGTCTTCTGGAGCGATACCACTTTCAAGCATCATTTGACGGAACTCTTCAAGTTTTGCTTGTTTTTCAGCAAGTTGAGATCGTTCTTCAGCTTCAGATTCTTGGCGTTCAGCAACAACTGATTGTAATTTCTCAAGAGCTTCTTCTAGTTGTTCTAGTGTCATTTCACGAGATAATACACGAAGGCTACGTAGGTTTAATAGTGTTTTAATTGTATCAGACATGATTTATTCCATAATTATTTTGATAATACATTTATTATATAACAAGAAAATAATATAACAAACTTTCCAATAAAGAAATAAGAATTTAATAGTGATAGAAATATTAAAAGTGAGATTTAATAATACATTTGTAGCCTATTCACCAAGATAAAGTATCTCATTCTGATCGTGGTGATGGGTTAATGTTAAAATACTCAGATATAGTATTGCAAAATTGTGTTCAGTCCGTACAATGACTTTCACCTAAACGGGTAGAGGCGCATTGCCTAAGAGTAGATTGTTAGAGGGTGATTCTGATGACAGCAATCGAAAGGAGTCAGTGCCGAAGTTAATTACGTTAATCAGACGTGTTAGCTGGGGTTATTTCGAAAAGGAATAACACTGCCATAGTCAATTTTATTTTTTAACTATGGAGCGCTACTGTGGGGAATTGTTTTAACATTCACTTCCTTTAACGGCATTGCCGTATCAACAGTAGATCTCCAACCAAACTGGTTGTTGTAGATCATGAACTTAGCTGATTTTTCAAATTCTCCGATATCAATATTGCCCCCATTATTCGCATTGGGTTTAGCAATTTTAACTCGCCGAGTTTTACTTTCTCTTGGTGTTGGTATCGTTTTAGGCGCAATTTTGCTGTCTAATTATTCTATTTCTGGCACCGCTTCTTATGTATTTACTTCTGTTAAAGGCGTGTTCATCGATGATGGCGCAATTAATAGCTGGAACATGAGTATCGTTGCTTTCCTTATTTTATTGGGAATGACAACTGCGCTTCTGACCCTTTCTGGTGGTACTCGCGCTTTTGCTGAGTGGGCTCAGACAAGAATTAAAAGTAAACGTGGTGCGAAACTTCTTGCCGCCTTCCTTGGTGTTTTCATTTTTGTTGATGATTATTTTAATAGCTTAGCTGTTGGTTCAATATCCCGCCCTGTAACTGACCGTTTTTATGTATCAAGAGCAAAGCTAGCTTATATTCTTGACTCAACTGCTGCCCCTATGTGTGTATTAATGCCAGCATCAAGTTGGGGTGCGTACATCATTACTATTATTGGTGGTATTTTGGTGTCGCATGGTGTTACCGAATACTCTGCACTAGGTGCGTATGTTCGTTTAATTCCAATGAACTTTTATGCAGTCTTTGCTTTATTAATGGTATTTGCAGTAGTTTGGTTCCAACTCGATGTAGGACCAATGCGTGATCATGAAAATGAAGCCGCTCGCGGTAATGGGTTTGATGATCAAACTGTCAATAAAGAATCTAAAGATTTAAACGAAGAACTGAATATTACGGAAAGTGAAACAGGTAAAGTATCTGATCTTATTTTCCCTATTATCACGTTAATTGTTGCAACGGTATTCTTTATGATTTATACCGGTGGACAAGCATTAATTGCTGATGGTAAAGAGTTTAATATTCTTGGTGCTTTTGAAAATACCGATGTTGGCGCGTCATTGTGTTACGGTGGATTAATCGGCCTAGGCTCTGCGCTTATCACTGTTTTCCGTCAAGGTATTTCTTCAAGAGATATTGGCATGACAATGTGGATTGGTGCAAAGTCAATGTTCGGTGCTATTTTGATCCTTTTCTTTGCATGGACAATTGGTTCTGTAATTGGTGATATGCAAACTGGCTCTTACTTATCTAGTTTAGCGCAAGGCAGTATTGGTATTCACTGGATCCCTGTTATCTTATTTTTATTATCAGGCTTGATGGCATTTAGCACAGGTACGTCATGGGGCACATTTGGCATTATGTTACCAATCGCAGGTGATATGGCTGGCGCGACAGACATTGCTCTTATTTTACCAATGTTAGGTGCGGTATTAGCAGGTTCTGTATTTGGTGATCATTGTTCTCCAATCTCAGATACAACTATTTTATCTTCGACTGGTGCTCGTTGTAGTCATATTGATCATGTAGCTACGCAATTACCTTATGCTCTTTCAATTGCAGCGGTTTCTGCTGTTGGTTATATCGCACTTGGCTTTACTGCTTCAGTATTAATGGCATTCATTGCTGCAACAGCCGCATTCATCTGCGTGTGTGGTGGGTTAATGGTTATGTCTAAAAAACGAGCAGTAACAGCGTAGTGTTATTTATAATATAAACAAACCGGTCTATATGGCCGGTTTTTTATTGCTTTTTATTCATGAAGTCGCGATCATTATATTAAGTTATTTATGATTGGAGTTCTTCGTGTCTCGTTATACTTTACCTGTTATTGATAAACATTCTCCTTTTCAAATAGAGTTTGAATCTGTCATTCGAGATCTTATTCTGCATATTCGCTCAGCAGCCCCTAAATCGGTTCATAGTATTTACTTATATGGCAGTGTGGCACGACGTGAAGCAATTCCAACGCGTTCAAATTTAGATGTAACTTTAATAACCACCGTACCATTAACAAATAAAGAGCAAACCTTAATAAATACAATAAAAGTACGTTTTCAATCTAAATACCCACAAATTACTGGCGTGACATTTAATATCGGTGAAACAAACGATGTATTACAACTTGAATCTATTTTTAGTTGGGGCTTTTGGCTTCGTCATTGCTGTGTATGTATTTTTGGCGATGATTTATCGACTCGATTTGGTGATTTTGAACCAAGTTGGGAAATTGCTAAGAATATGAATATGGATATTGAAGAGTGGTTAGGTGCTTACACGAAAAAAATCTTAGCTAGCCAAGATATTGATCTACAAGTTGAGCTGCAAAAAACGATCGCTAAAAAGCTATTACGTAGTTGTTATTCTCTGGTTATGCATAAAGATAAAGGTTGGTATGATCACCCTATATTATGTGCAAGAAAATTTTTAGAATATTACCCAGAAAAACAAACGGAAATTGAACGTGTTGTTATGTTATTAAAGGGGCGTAAAATACCAAAACGCTCAACCATCGCTTTATTACAAGAGTTTGGTGGTTGGGTTGTTAGTGAATTTAATAAAATAGAAAGAAGAATAGGCTAAAGATTGAATTCACATCAGACAGGCTTTTTACTTACTCGACAAAACAAAGAAATAAATTCACAAAGCTTGGTCGATTTATGGGTTAAGTGTGATGACCATATTGCTCACCTTTTAATTGAGAGTGAACTTGCTGTCGCTTTTATTTTGACAGAGCGTTTATCTGAGTATAAGCGTGTTTTACATAGCCAACAGATCTCATACACACTTAAAGAAACACAATTAAGTACTTTTCATCATCAAGCCGTCACTGCTATTTATTTCTCAAGTACACATCAAAAGCGTCAAGTCGCTCAGTATTTTGAGCAAGCCGAATTACCCATTTTTGAAAACGATATTAGATTAGCTGATCGCTATTTAATGGAGCGATTTATTTGTGGTGGGCTTACTTTTATAGGCATTCCTATACAACGAAAAAACCATATTGAATATCGAAATGTCAAAATTAAAGCCGCCGAGGTAACTCCATCTTTCAGTAAAGTATCATTGGATATAGAGTGTTCTGAAAAAGGTATCCTGTATTCCGTTGCTCTACATAGCGACTTAGACACTCGTATCATTATGGTTGGAAAGCCAGAAGAAACAGAGTTATCGATTGAATGGGTAGAAAATGAAAAAGCATTATTACTTGCATTAGAGCATTGGTTTCAAACCTTTGACCCCGATATCGTTATTGGTTGGAATGTCGTTAATTTTGATTTTCGTTTGCTTATTCAGCGTGCTAAATGGCATAACCTCTCATTTCGATTAGGGCGAAGTAACAGTAATTTGTATTGGCGGGATTCAGATAAGAATCGCCAGCAAGGTTTTCTTTCGTTTCCTGGTCGAGTGGTTCTTGATGGTATTGATGCTTTAAAAACAGCGACTTATCACTTTTCGAGTTGGTCTCTAGAGAATGTTGCGCAAGAGTTACTTAATGAAGGCAAATCAATACATGACCCAAGCGATCGTATGGGTGAAATTAACCGTATGTATCGAGAAGATAAGCAAGCGCTTGCCAATTATAATCTTCAAGATTGTATTTTAGTGTCACGAATTTTTGATAAAACCCATTTGTTAGAGTTTGCAATTGAAAGAACAAAACTAACAGGGGTAGAGCTGGATCGCGTTGGTGGTTCCGTAGCTGCATTTACGAATTTATATTTACCAAGGTTACATCGCTCGGGCTATATTGCGCCTAATCTTGAAAGTGAAAATTGGATTGCCAGTCCTGGTGGCTATGTCATGAATTCAAAACCAGGATTATATGACTCCGTATTGGTGCTAGATTTTAAATCACTTTATCCTTCAATAATTAGAACTTTTCGTATTGATCCTCTCGGCCTTATCGAAGGACTAAAACAGGAAGTTGGAATTGGAAAAGACGAAGCAATTGATGGCTTTAGAGGTGGACGTTTTCATCGAACAAAGCATTTCTTACCGAGTTTAATTGAATCTTTATGGTCAGCACGAGATGTCGCTAAAAAGAATGATGAGAAAGCATTTTCTCAAGCGATAAAAATTATCATGAACTCTTTCTATGGGGTTTTAGGCTCGTCAGGTTGTCGTTTTTTTGATCATCGTTTGGCCTCTTCTATCACAATGAGAGGGCATGAGATAATGAAAACCACTCGTGAATTGATAGAAGAGAAAGGCTATGAGGTGATCTATGGTGATACGGATTCAACATTTGTTACATTAGGAAAAAAAGTATCTTCTAAAGAGGCTGACAGCATTGGACTCGATTTAGTGAAACATATTAATGAGTGGTGGAGCGAATATTTACTTTCGACCTACGCCATAGAGTCTTCACTAGAGCTTGAATATGAAACCCATTACCGTACTTTTTTAATGCCTACTATTCGTGGTTCTGAAACAGGATCAAAAAAGCGATATGCAGGTTTAATCCGAAAAGATGGCGTAGAGAAAATGGTTTTTAAAGGGTTAGAGACAGTTCGTACAGACTGGACTCCTTTATCACAAACTTTTCAAAAAGTGCTTTTTGACAAAGTATTCCATCAGCAAGAAGTAAAAGAGTATGTTCGTAATTATGTTGACGATACAAAATCAGGACGGCTGGACGAGCAACTTATTTATCGCAAGCGCCTTAGAAGAAAATTAGACGATTATCAAAAAAATGTACCGCCTCATGTTAAAGCTGCTCGATTAGCAGACTATTATAATCAGCAAGCGGGTAAACCTGCTCAATATCAATATGGTGGCTGGATTGAGTATGTGATAACAACAGCAGGCCCTGAGCCCATTGAATATATAAAAAATCCGATCGATTATGACCATTATGTTGAAAAACAACTAAAACCAATTGCTGATGGGATACTGCCTTTTATTGGTTTGGATTTTTCTGAGCTATCAGCATCGCAATTAGGTTTGTTTTAACAATCACTTATAAAGTCAATAGGATTTTAATAGTAAAAATTTGCGTCCTAACGCATAATCAATATGCGACAGTCTTATTTTTTAAGGTAAAATAGGTACTGAAATTAACCTCAAGTGAGGTTGCAGTAGATTTATATCGGAGTGTCAGTTGTGATTAAAGTTTTCCTTGTAGATGATCATGAGCTGGTTCGCACAGGGATTCGACGTATTCTTGAAGACGTCCGTGGAATTAAAGTAGTAGGGGAAGCTCACAGCGGTGAAGACGCCGTAAAATGGTGTCGAACAGAGCAGGCAGATATTGTCCTAATGGATATGAATATGCCTGGTATTGGTGGCTTAGAAGCCACTAAAAAGATCTTACGCTTCAACCCAGATATGAAAGTAATCGTATTAACTATTCATACTGAAAATCCATTCCCAACAAAAGTAATGCAAGCCGGAGCTGCTGGTTACTTAACAAAAGGGGCTGGTCCGGACGAAATGGTTAATGCCATTCGTATGGTTCAGAGTGGTCAGCGTTATTTATCACCAGAAATCGCGCAACAAATGGCATTAAGTCAATTTACACCTGATTCTGAAAATCCATTCAAGGAGCTTTCAGAGCGTGAATTGCAGATTATGATGATGATTACCAAAGGCGAAAAAGTGACGGATATTTCCGAGCAATTAAACTTAAGCCCTAAAACGGTAAACAGCTATCGCTATCGTTTATTCAGTAAATTGAATATAAGTGGGGATGTTGAATTAACCCATCTAGCTATTCGTCATGGTATTTTAGATGCCGAGACGCTTTAGTGCCTTCTTTTGATTCAAATGCTTTTTTAAAGTCTGTAACACATCAGCCCGGTGTTTATCGTATGTATAACACTGAGGCTGAGGTTATTTATGTCGGTAAAGCGAAAGACTTAAAAAAACGGTTATCCAGTTATTTCCGTAGCAATATCCCATCTGAAAAAACCAAAGTCTTAGTCAGTCATATTGATCATATTGATGTGACGGTAACTCATACTGAGACGGAAGCTCTTATTCTTGAACATAATTATATTAAGCAATATTTACCTAAATATAATGTGTTACTGCGAGATGATAAATCTTACCCTTATATTTTTATTTCAAACCATAAGCATCCTAGGATCTCAATCCACCGTGGCTCGAAACGAAAGAAAGGGGAATATTTTGGTCCATATCCTGATTCTGGAGCGGTACGAGAAAGCCTTCATTTAATTCAAAAGCTGTTCCCTATTCGTCAGTGTGAAGACTCTGTTTATTCGAATCGTGCTCGTCCTTGTCTAATGCATCAAATTGGTCGTTGTTTAGCACCGTGTGTAAAAGGCATTGTGAGTGACGAGGAATACAAAGAACAAACTGAGTTTATTCGTTTGTTTTTACAAGGCAAAGATCGGCAGGTGATTCAAACTCTTGTAGGGCAAATGGAAGAGGCGAGTCAGTCGCTTAAATTTGAAAAAGCAGCGATTATTCGAGATCAAATTCAAGCAATGAGACGTATGCAAGAGCAGCAATACGTATCAGACGACAGCGGTGATGATTTGGATGTATTAGGTTTTGCTATTGAAAATGGCTTGGCTTGCATACACTTATTAATGATCCGACAAGGTAAGATACTTGGAAGTAGAAGCTTTTTTCCTAAAATACCGGCTAAGACAGATAAAGAGGAAGTGTTTTCAAGTTTTTTAACTCAGTATTATTTGAACCACTCACAAGGGCGAACCATTCCTAATCGTGTTGTAACCAGTTTTGAGTTTGATGAAAAAGGACTAGAGCAAGCATTAACCGAGCTTTCTGGTCGTAAAGTACAATTTCAGTTAAACCCTAAAGGAATGAAAGGGCGCTATTTAAAGTTAGCTGATACCAATGCATTGACGGCACTAACCAGTAAATCAAACCATAAATTAACCATTTATCAACGCTTTAAGCAATTAGAAGAAGCACTGTCGTTAAATTCTATTCAACGAATGGAATGTTTTGATATTAGTCATACTATGGGGGAGAAAACCGTAGCTTCTTGTGTTGTGTTTAATCAGGAAGGACCAGTAAAAGCAGAGTATCGACGTTATAATATAACGGGTATTACAGGAGGCGATGATTACGCTGCAATGGCTCAAGTGCTTGAGCGTCGTTATAGTAAGCAGCTTGATGTAGATAAAATTCCTGACATTGTTTTTATTGATGGAGGGAAAGGGCAATTAAATCGAGCTTATGAAGTCATTTCTAAGCATTGGGTTGATTGGCCAAAGCAACCATTGTTGTTAGGTATAGCCAAAGGTGTAACACGTAAACATGGGCTTGAAACATTAGTCAAAGTATCTGGTGAAGAGTTTTCTATGCCAAGTGATTCTCCTGCGTTACACTTAATACAGCATATTAGGGATGAAAGTCATAATCATGCAATTAGTGGACATAGGGCTCAACGAGCTAAAGTGAGAAAAACCAGTACATTGCAAAACATTGACGGTGTTGGTCCAAAACGAAGACAAGCATTATTGCAGTATTTAGGTGGTCTACAAGAATTAAAAAGTGCAAGTGTTGAAGAAATAGCCAAAGTCCCCGGCATTAGCCGTTCTTTGGCAGAAAAAATACAGGATGCGTTGAAACACGGATAAAAAAAGCGCACCATAGGCCCAGCGGACCAAAACTAAAGAATTATTATGCGATTAACGATACCAAATATACTCACGTTTATCCGACTTGCACTTATTCCAGTGTTTGTTGTTGTTTTCTATCTGCCTTATGAATGGTCGGCTTTTGCCGCTGCAATGGTTTTTTGGGTTGCAGGTTTTACTGATTGGCTTGATGGGCTATTAGCAAGAAAGTTAGGCCAAACTTCTCGCTTTGGTGCTTTTTTAGATCCAGTAGCTGATAAAGTTATGGTAGCTGCTGCTTTAATTTTGATAACAGAGCATTATCATTCGATTTGGGTGACAATTCCAGCCATCACTATGATTGGGCGTGAACTGATTATTTCTGCCTTGAGAGAGTGGATGGCAGAGATTGGTAAAAGAGCCAGTGTTGCTGTTTCTTGGGTTGGTAAAGTAAAAACAGTTTCTCAAATGTTTGCACTATGGGTGCTAATTTGGCGCTATGATGATTGGATGATTTGGGTTGGTTATGTTGCTTTGTATGTCGCAACTATTCTAACGTACTGGTCTATGATCCAATACTTGGCTGCTGCGAAAGATGATTTGCTTAATGCAGACGATTGATTGAATTAAATATATGAAAAGCGAACTTAGGTTCGCTTTTTTTATGTTAATGCATTTCGTTTTTTATAGTGAATTGATATTCCTTACTTTTGTTGTCTCTTAATTGGAATGATTAGAGCTTATTTTTTAACTTATCTAGTGTTATCTGTGCCAAGAAATACATCTTTTCGTTTGTTTTATATTCATTTTGATCGCATTTTATCCAAACAGAGCAAAAACAGAAAAATAGTGTTGACTCTAAGTTCTGATTCAGTAGAATGCATCCCGTACCCAAGAGGAAGGCAGCAAATAAGCGGCTGGCCAATTGAGGATACATTGGCGCCTTGGCAGAGTGGCTATGCAGCGGATTGCAAATCCGTGGACCTCGGTTCGACTCCGGGAGGCGCCTCCAATCTCTTTTTAGAGATGACTTTGCGACACTAGCTCAGCTGGTAGAGCGCAACCTTGCCAAGGTTGAGGTCACGAGTTCGAGCCTCGTGTGTCGCTCCAAATTTGTAAAAGGCAGTCACGTAACATTGGCAGACTGTTTTAAAGATGGTGTCTAACCGTTCTTTTTAGAACACATTGGTTAGGAGCATCGCAATAAAGAATTGCGTGCCCTGGTGGTGGAATTGGTAGACACAAGGGATTTAAAATCCCTCGGCGTTCGCGCTGTGCCGGTTCAAGTCCGGCCCGGGGCACCATCTATAAAAGTCTATATTGAAAAATATAGCATGCGACACTAGCTCAGCTGGTAGAGCGCAACCTTGCCAAGGTTGAGGTCACGAGTTCGAACCTCGTGTGTCGCTCCAAATAAAAAAGCCTGTTCAGAAATGAACAGGCTTTTTTACGTTTAAAATCTCATGATTATGAATAAAAATTTCCAAAATATGAACAGCTGTGTTATTTTTCTTCACAATCTCGGAACTGTTCTGGGGGAGACGCGTTTTACCTTTATATTTGTCTAAAACTTAAAGAGTGAATACGTAGGGTAGGTATCAACAAAAGCTTGTTGATAGAAGGGATACTAGTGACGGAAACGTCATATTGATGGGAAACCCAACATTGAATACGTTTAAATTACACACTCAAATCTGCTTAATACTTCCATTATGCCCTGTATTAGAAACAGGGAGCATCACCGAGCCTTGATCCTTTAAAAACTTACTGTCTTTATGGCATATATCAATCCATATCTATTGTGCTATGGACAGCATTTCCACATCTTAAATTTCTTATTTAGACTATATCAATGCATATAGGCCTAACTAGAGATCACAGAAGTATAAAGAAAACGAGTTTTCAGGGTTATAAAAATGAGCACACTTATCGATGCGAATACTGTTATTTCTGTATCGCATTTATCAACTCAATTCGTAGAAGAAAATAGTCAAAAAGAGCCTAGCCAGAAGGAAAAATGGCAAAAATATTTTATTCAAACAGGTGAGGGGGGCAGCGATGAATTTCTTTCTATGTTGAATCATACTAATCGGACATTAGCTGCAGTATTTGAAAAAGTACAATCACCGTATTCAGGAGTAAAGCCTGAGCTGATTGAAAAAGCCATTCAAAGCGTAAATCTAGATAGTGAACCATCAGATCTACGACATGTTATTGATAGAACAACAGAGTTGGTTGTTAAAAACTCAATATTTGTTCAGCATCCAAACTGTATTGCGCATCTTCATACTCCGCCATTGCTTTCATCTATCGCTGCTGAAGCGATGATTGCAGCGCTTAATCAATCAATGGATTCTTGGGATCAAGCTTCGTCAGCAACCTATGTAGAACAAAAGGTAATCAATTGGGTATGTGAGAAATACCAGTTAGGTACACGCTCAGACGGCGTATTTAGCAGTGGTGGTACGCAAAGTAACTTAATGGGATTATTACTCGCTCGTGATTGGATAGCTGACAAAATAAGCCAACATTCAATTCAAAAAATGGGCTTACCAGAGTATTCAAATAAATTACGTATAATATGTTCTAAAAAATCACATTTCACCGTACAAAAATCGGCCTCTTTATTAGGGTTAGGTGAGCGTTCTGTATGCTGTGTTGAAATAAACTCAAATGGCACTATTGATATCAATTCATTAGAGGAAACACTTGGTGAATTGAAAGCAGAAGGGTTAATTCCGTTTGTTTTAGTGGGGACCGCTGGTACAACAGATCATGGGGCTATTGATGATTTATCTACGTTGTCTTCCATAGCACAGGCTGAAGGTATGTGGTTTCATGTAGATGCTGCTTATGGTGGAGCGTTGATATTCAGTCAGGACAAGTGGCGATTAACGGGTATTGAACATGCTGATTCTCTTAGTGTCGATTTTCATAAATTGTTTTATCAAACTGTCAGTTGTGGTGCGATCTTAATAAAAGATAAATCTCATTTCGGTTATCTACGACATCATGCTGATTATCTAAATCGTGAAGATGATGAACTGCCCAATTTGGTCGATAAATCCATCGCGACAACAAAACGTTTTGACGCCTTAAAAGTGTTTATGACAATGCAAAATGTAGGGGCAGAACAATTAGGACAAATGTATGACCATCTGCTAATTCAAGCCAAGCAAGTTGCAACCTTAATTCAAAATAATGATCGGTTTGAGTTACTGGCAGAACCATCACTTTCAACCGTATTATTCCGCTCTAAAAGTACAACGGTCAAAGAGTTAGATGATCTAAATAAAACGGTCAAGCTAGAAGCGTTAACGCGTGGTATAGCCGTTTTAGGCGAAACGATCGTTAATCATAATGTCGCGTTAAAACTCACCATCTTAAATCCATGTTTGAAGATGTCAGATTTTGAATCTTTATTGAAGCAAATTGATAACTTAGTAATTGAACAAGAAAAAATAAGGGTAAAACAATAATGTCTATTCTACAAATTGGTGCAGGTGGTGTTGGATGGGTTATTGCACATAAAGCAGCCCAAAATAATGACACACTGGGCGACATTACGATTGCTTCTCGCACAATTGAAAAGTGTGAAAAAATTATCGAATCAATTAAGGGCAAAAGCAACTTAAAAGATACGACTAAGAAACTGGAAGCAAAAGCTGTGAATGCTGATGACGTTGAGGCACTCCTTACTCTTATTAAAGAAGTTAAGCCTGATCTTGTTATTAATGCGGGTCCTCCTTGGGTTAATATTTCAATCATGGAAGCGTGTTATCAAGCAAAGGTTTCTTACCTAGATACATCAGTCGCAGTGGATTTATGCTCAGAGGGACAACAAGTACCCGAGGCTTATGATTGGCAGTGGAGTTATCGTCAGAAGTTTAAAGAAGTAGGCATTACCGGTATTTTAGGTGCAGGCTTTGACCCAGGCGTAGTCAGTGTATTTGCTGCGTATGCAGTTAAGCATTTGTTTGATGAGATTGAAACGATTGATGTCATGGACATTAACAATGGTGATCACGGTAAAAAGTTTGCGACAAACTTTGATCCTGAAACCAACATGCTAGAAATCCAAGGTGATTCTTTTTATTGGGAAAACGAAGAGTGGAAACAAGTACCTTGCCATACTCGTATGTTAGAGTTTGATTTCCCACATTGTGGTCGCCATAAAGTATATTCAATGGCACATGATGAAGTGCGCTCCATGAAAGAGTTTATTCCGGCAAAACGGATTGAATTTTGGATGGGCTTTGGTGATCAATATTTAAATTACTTTAACTGTATGCGCGATATTGGTTTGTTAAGTCCTGAGCCGCTGACATTGCAGGACGGTACAGTTGTTCAACCACTGCATGTATTAAAAGCGCTATTACCCGATCCAACTTCATTAGCTCCGGGTTATACCGGGTTAACTTGTATAGGTACTTGGGTGCAAGGCCAAAAAGACGGAAAAGAGCGTAGCGTATTTATCTACAATAATGCTGATCATGAAGTTGCGTATAAAGACGTAGAGCACCAAGCGATTTCTTATACGACAGGAGTGCCAGCGATTACTGCGGCGCTGCAATTCTTCCGTGGTGAATGGGCTGATGCCGGTGTATTTAATATGGAGCAGTTAAACCCTGATCCATTTTTAGAAACAATGCCAACTATTGGTTTAGATTGGCATGTGCAAGAGTTAACGCCAGAGCAACCAAAGGTTAATATTCTAAAATAATAATCAATAATTTATAGGCCGATGTATTACACATTGGCTTTGTTCGATTTTTAGAGAAGATAATAATGACAACTCAATTAAATAAAAATGAGTTAAAAACGCCATATTTCATGATCGATGAAGGCAAGCTAATCGCTAATCTTGAAGTCGCTAAACGCTTAAAAGATCTTTCTGGTGTAAAGCTTGTACTAGCATTGAAATGTTTTTCAACATGGGGCGTTTTTGACATCATTAAGCCTTACCTTGATGGGTCAACTAGCAGTGGTCCATATGAAGTCAAATTAGGCCATGAAACCTTTGGTGGAGAAACACATGCGTACAGTGTGGGTTACAGCGAAGATGATGTAAAAGAAGTGGTCGATATTTGCGATAAGATGATCTTTAATTCGCAGTCGCAATTGGCTGCTTATCGCCACTTAGTTGAAGGTAAAGCATCGATTGGTCTTCGCTTAAATCCAGGGGTTAGTTATGCAGGGCAAGATCTTGCTAATCCTGCGCGTGAATTTTCACGTTTAGGCGTACAAGCTGATCAACTCGATCCTCTTGTGTTTGAAAATTTGAATGGCGTTATGTTTCACATGAATTGTGAGAATAAAGACGTAGATGCATTTTCATCGTTGCTAGAGGCTATTTCAGCTAAATTCGGCACATACTTGGATGGCTTGGAGTGGGTTAGTTTAGGCGGCGGTGTCTTCTTTACTTGGCCTAATTATGATGTAGAGAAATTGGCGTTGGTGTTAAAAGCGTTTTCTGAAAAACATCAAGTTCAATTATACCTGGAACCGGGCGAGGCGATCATTACCAAAACGACAGACTTAGTGGTAAGTGTGGTAGATATTGTTGAAAACGGCAAAACAACGGCCATTGTAGATTCCGCTACTGAAGCACATCGTCTTGATACATTAATTTATAATGAACCAGCCTCAATATTAGAAGCGTCAGAGAAGGGGCAGCACCATTATTTTATTGGTTCATGTTCATGTTTAGCTGGCGATCAATTCTGCGAAACGCAATTTGATCAACCGTTAGCCATTGGTCAAAAGCTACACTTAGTAGATAGTGCAGGTTATACCATGGTGAAGCTAAATTGGTTTAATGGTTTGAAAATGCCATCAGTGTACTGTGAACGTACAACAGGAAAGATCGAAAAATTAAATGAGTTTGGTTACACTGATTTTAAACGTTCTTTATCCCAATGGGCGGTAAGCTCGTAAATTCTAAATAGATCAGATAATTAATGGAATTGGTGTAAGTATCAAACACAGTAAAAATGACCGTTTTTAGGCGGTCATTTTTTATGAGTTAACAAAAATAATCAAAGAGCTACGCTGGTTAGCATTAGATAACGGTAACGACCATATCTTCACTTAGCGCTTCGATCTCTGCGGCTAAGTCATTAATATTGGCGCTGATTGGTAGTTTTAAACTTAATGTTGCCGTAAACACGCTGCTGCCATTTGCGGGAACACCAATACGATGGCTATCCATATCTATCAATTCAACAGACTCTTTTTGCAGTATATTACTGATGTCATTTACGATACCAGCTCTGTCCTCAGCATCGACTTTTAGACGAGTGTGCTGATGCTCTACAATGGTTTCTAAGGCATCACTAAACGTAACGATGAGATCATCTTGAGAAGAAAAATAATCTTGCACGGCTTTTTTACGGCTTGTAGGTACTTCAATTTTAATGACCGCTGAAATATGCGCATCAAGATAGTGAACCTTACTGACTAACCACTTTCCCCCTTCTTCATGAGTTACAGAAGCAAGGCGCTTAATTAAGTCAGGGCTAGAAATACCAACAAACGCAGCAATAAATACACTTTTCATAGTGACGCCTCCAACAGAGTTATTATCTTTTTATAGTAAAGAGTAGCTACTATTTAGTGTAGACGTCTAAGTAGAAAAATGTTTGATAAGTATCAACTTACCGAGGTAAGACAATGATCTACTTCAAACTTTATCGCTCTACTTTTACCTCTTTAGTGCGTGAGCTTAGTATTTCAGACAGTGAATGCATTTCAGGTAAAATTTGATGAATTAAATGCAGTTGCTGCAGCACCATTTTTACTGAATTTTCATCCTCATCTCGCCATTCTGAGAGGCGTTGTTCAATACTTTCTTCAGCAATAATATTCAATTTATCATTACAATCCGTATTACTGAGTTGGCATTGAATTTGGTTCAAATGTGAATGGATAATGCGATGAGATTCTGCGACTAACTGATGTGTTTCTTCATCTTTTAAACGGGTTCGATGAGCACCAAGTGCCGAAATGTAACTCAGCATGGCATGACATAAACAAAGAAAACGGAATGACTCATCCACCGCTGTTTGATATTTACCCGGTTCAATCAACATATTACTGATGGCAGAGCTGAGTGCCGCCTCATTATTATGTGCTTGTCTGCGGGATAATCGATATTGTAAGGAATCTTTTTTACCAGCTCGATATTGCGAAATTATGTTAGCTAAATAATCCTGATGCGCATTCACTGTATCAGCCATTACCTTATGCAAACGTTTTGATTGCCAGTCGGGTAGGATATAAGTGACAGCGATAACCGCTAAAATACAGCCAACAATGGTATCTCCTAAACGAGGAAGGATGACTGCATAACCTTCACCTAATTGGTTAAAACAGAACAAAACCAAAATGGTGATAAAGGCTGTTGCAAAGCCATAGTTAGCAAGACGGAAAGCAAAAAATAACACTCCAGCGATAACCATGAGAACCAGTTGACTATCAAGAGAGGGAAACAGAACTAAGAGTGCCGTTCCTGCCAATAAACCAATAATCGTGCCTGCAACACGAGCGACTAATTTCTCTTTAGTTGCACTGTAGTTTGGTTGGCACACAAAAAGAGTGGTTAATAAAATCCAGTATCCACGTTCTAAATCAAACGCTTGGATAATGCCATAACCGGCAGTAAGTGCGAGAGCCATTCTAATAGCATGGCGAAATAGAACGGAATCAGTAGTCATATTGGCTTTTAAACGTTGCCACATTGCCTTTGGTGTGTGTGCTCCTTGGTCTGCTAATACCGTATCTTCTTCAATATCAAGACTACGTTCTGGATTACTAATATTAGCGAATTGACGCTCAACGGTTGCTAAGTTATTAAACAGATATTCAAGTTGAATAACGGAAAGTCGCCATTCAGGTCGTTGTTGTTCTTTTATTGCGATTAAAGATTGCTGTAGTTCATCTAATGCAAAAATGGACGTCTGTGCATGTTGGTAAGGTAAACCTAGAGATAAGCAGCGAGCAACCTCTTTACAGGCTAAAGATTGGCTATGAAGTAAATGCTTAAAACGAAAAAGAATGTCACTACGATTAAACGTGTTCGCAAGGTCTTGGTAGCGATAATGGCTAGAACTAACGCGTTCATGAATATCTTGAGCAATGAAGTATATTTTTAAAAATCGGTCGCTAGCACCGACAACATGCCCACCTTGAGCTCGAGTCAGTAATGAGGCTTTACTGTTATTTAATGCCGTTACCATTTGTGCATTATTCTTAGCTTCTTGAATGCGATAAGGCTGAGGCGTTAAGTTAGTGACAGGGTGAAACAGTTCACTTTTAATATCTAAATACTTTGCCATTGTTTCAAATACGGTCGCTAGATTTTGTTGTACCGGTTGCAGAGGCCAGAAAATCTGCCAAGTCAGGGATATCGAATAATACCAAGCAGCACCCCCCAGTAATAACATTGGTTGGTACCAAAGGTTTGGGCTGTCGGCTGCACCTAACATGGTATAAATAGCAATTAATAATGAACCAAACGCGATACTGGCGTAACGGGGTCCTAATGCACCAAGCATGATAAAGGAGACGGTTGAACAGAAGAGTCCAATCGCAAATAAAATAGGCGTATTGAAAAGCAACTCGATAGAAAATGCGGCAATAGCAAAACAGATAAAGGTTAAAAATAACGCTTTAAGTCGGCCTGATAATTTATCTTCTGTTTCAGCTAAAGCAACGGCGATGATCCCCAGAATTAAAGGAGTAATCGCTGTGTTTTGTTCCAAATACCAACATGGAATGACGGCACCGACTAAAGCGAGTAGTACACGAACACTAAAATTGATGGTTTTATTAGCCCAGTATTGGCGAAAAATTTGACGATAAGTCACAATAAGCAGCATCTAACGAGTGGAAAAAATCTATCATAACAAAGTCCTATCGATAAAAAAGTATAAGCGACAAGATCATTGTCTTAATACTGATCTGGGACAACAAAAAAAGAACCTGATATCCTAGGCACTCTTCGAGTTAAATTTTCTTTAGGTAGTATTGAATAATGCAGATCAAAGCAACCACTTTCGCTCAGTGGTTAGTTCAGGGTGATTATTATCAACTTGAATTAGAACCAGAGCAGCTGTTGTTTACCTCACATAAATTCCAAGTATCAGTCCCATTTGATAAATGGAGTGGGAAGGTGACTTTTCAAAGAGGGTTGGTTTGGAGTTCTCTTTGTTTTTACAATCGAAATGATCAGGTCGCATGGCGAGTTTCAGGGCTACCGTGGCAAGAGTGTGACGCTATTATTAATAACGTCTTAAATGCGTATGCCGATTGGAAAGAATCAAAGATAGTAATGTTAAATCAATTAAAACCACAAATGTTGGAATTGGTTGATGATTTTGTTTCTCAACGCCGTTTTCTTAAACAAACCGAAGCCTTAATGATGGTCGAAAAACTGTACGATCTTTTTGAGCAAACAGGCCTTTCAATACCATTGGCTGAGCAACTGCAACCAGGCAGTATTGCACCAGTATTAAATTGGTTAACTGAGCCTGAAGAACAGTTGAAAAAGTTAAATGAAGTATGGTTAGAAGAACAGAAAGTAGAGTGGAAAACCTTCTTTTCTGAGTGTGAGTCTCAGCCATTAAATGAATCTCAGCAAAGCGCGCTATTATTAAATGAAGACCATACGTTAGTACTTGCAGGCGCAGGCTCTGGAAAAACCAGTGTACTTGTAGCACGAGTGCGCTATTTAATTGAAAGTGGCCATGCACAAGCAGACGAAATTTTATTACTTGCTTTTGGTCGTCAAGCGGCACAAGAAATGTCAGCTCGTATTATCGAAAAATTGGGATTCGACATTGGACAAAAAGTAAAAGTCGCCACTTTTCATCAACTGGGTTTGGATATTATTCGCCATGTTGAATATCAACAGCCAAGACTTTCTTGTTTAGTAACGGATGTTAAATCGCGTAAAGAATGGTTTAGTCATGTACTTGATTCTGAATGGAAAAATGCGACAGCAAGTAATCGCTGGAAAAAACATCTTAAAAAGTGGCCAATTGCTTATTTGAGAGGGGATGTCGATTTAAAAGAAGAATCGCATAATGAGAAATTGCAAGAATGGCTATATAAGCAAATATGCCAATTGAATGCATTACAGCTTGATAAAAAAGAGATCATTGAACGAATTGAAACGCATATAGATGCTGCTCGTTTAAAAAGTGAGCTAAATATTGTTTGGCCATTTTTCAAAGCGTATGAGCGAACGTTAAAGCATGAAGATGCGATTGATTATGAATTGATGATATCAAAAGCGAAGCAGTACATTAATGATAAAAAATACGATTTGCCTTGGTCTTTTGTTATGGTTGATGAATACCAAGATATTTCACCTCAACGCTTGGATTTAATTGAAGCGATTTGTCATAACGAGAATACGCACAATACCAAAGCGACGTTGTTTGCTGTTGGTGATGATTGGCAAGCTATTTATCGTTTTGCCGGGGCAGATGTATCATTAACAACTGGGTTTGAGAAACGTTTTCAATCGACTCAAATTACACATTTATCTACAACGTATCGTTTTAATGATCAAATTGGTGCAGTCGCGAATCGCTTTATTCAAGAAAACCCTATGCAGCTTAAAAAAGAGCTGATTAGTTTTACTAAGCAGAAGAGAAAGGCAGTTAAAGTTATTGAGCATTGTTCAATAGAAAAAGAGTTACTGTCTTTGTCTAAAAATGCACGCAAAGGTGAAAATGTCGTTATTTTAGGGCGCAATCACAGCCATAAGCCAGATAATTTTGATGAATGGCTAAAGTATTATCCAGGCTTAAACTTAGAATATAAAACCTGTCATGCCAGTAAAGGAACAGAAGCAGATTATGTCTTTATTGTGGAGATGACCGATGGCCAGTTCCCAATGAAATCAAGAGCTGAGTCATTGGATGGCGCACTGCTTCCTCATGAAGAAGATTTTAGTTATGCAGAAGAGCGTCGTTTATTTTATGTAGCTCTAACTAGAGCAAAAAGAAAAGTGTGGGTGGTATACCATGGTAAGCCTTCTCCTTTTGTTCAAGAGTTAGTAGATAAAGATTATCCAGTGATCATTGAATAATTAACTAGAAACTAATAAAAAATCCCTTACTGAACTATTAATGCAGTAAGGGATTTTTTGTATTTGATTTCCACTAATATTTATAAGCGTTCAGCTAAATAAGCATCGTAATCAGGAATTTCAATTTCAACTTCTTGCGTCATATTAGGGGATGTGATCATTAATTTTGCGCTAGCACGGTTCATGGCAACCGGGACATTCCAAACCGTCGCAATACGTAGTAATGCTTTTACATCTGGGTCATGAGGCACTGCATTTAAAGGGTCCCAGAAGAAAATCATCATGTCGATTTTACCTTCAGAGATTAATGCACCTAATTGTTGGTCACCTCCCATAGGGCCGCTTAATAAACTCTTAATAGCAAGTCCTGTTTCACGGCTGAGTAGGTTTCCTGTTGTCCCTGTCCCAAATAAAAAATGTCCCTGTAATGCATCTTTGTTCTCCTTAACCCAGCGTAGTAGCTCTGGCTTATAATGGTCATGAGCGACAAGTGCAATATTTTTATGCGCAGGGATAATCCGTGTTGTTTTTTTCATTAAGGTTCCTTATTTAGTTTAACTTTAACTTTAACCTAGCCTAGTGTTTATTCATCTCAATTACATGACAATCATACTAATCTTGAGCAGCAACAAAGAATGTAGGTCGATATTCCGCTGGAGATAAAGAATCTTGCAATATATTTTTAGGTAAATGATCGGGTGTTAACGTTTCAATCGTTGGTGATATTTTAAAAGGCAAGGGGTGGTGGTTTAAATAGTCAATAGCTTGCTGAATGCTTAATCGACCTTGCAGTACCATTTGATCTGTAGGGGAAAATAACACACGTTCTCGCAATAAACCGCGATATACTGCATGACTTAGGTAAGTTGAAACTAACCCGACTTTATTTTGCCATTTTCTGCTAGCTAACTCACTGATAGCAACTTCAATAGCAACGGCTCCACCGACTAAGTAATCGAGTTTTTCATTTTCAAGTGCATCTTGAATTAAATTGCGCTGTAGCTCTTTGCTGTTATCTCCCCAATAGGTAGCGCTAATGATAATGTCACTGTCTTTAATCGCATCGTTAAACCCCTGGGTCACAGGTTTTGTTCCACCTCGAGTTTTAGGTCCTGGTAACCAACCAATATAGGTAATACCTGACCCTTTTGGGTGCTGCTTTGCTAGAAACTCGCCGGCTTTAAACCCCATGTTGTACCAATCTACTCCCACTTCACCAAGATGAAGAGGAGGGTGAGGTGGAAGTGAACTTACTAATTCGTTTACACTAGCAAAGACAGGGATATTTTTAGTTAGTTTTTTTAAGTCTGATTGAAAGGCAACAGGGTCAACGGTACCTAAAATTATCGCGTTTGCACCAATAGTCACACATTGTTTAATTTGTTCTTTTTGGCGGTTAACATTTGGGTATCCACCAGATTCATATACGGTGAGTTCAATGTTATTTTGTTTTGCTTCCTTGACCATACCGTAATTAACAGATAACCAATATGAGTCTTTTAGGTGGGGATAAATAGCACATATCTTCCAAGGTTCTTTTGCTGAGGCAATAGGGGATAAAAAAATGGAAAGTAATAGAATTGCTATTGAATGAAAAGTAAGTTTCATGGTCTCTTCGCACTGACTTTAGGTTGGTGATATGATACTCGCATTACTCTCTTTTCTAAAGTGCATTCAAGATTATGTTATTTGCTTCTACAGGGATCGGTCGCAAGCTGTTTCTTACTTTTATGGTAATGATTGCCCTCATGGCTTTTGGGTCAGTGGTGGGGGTTTTAGGCTTCTCATACGTTGAAAAAACCGAAAGAACCGTAATTGATTCTGCTATCCCAGCCGTCATTGAAGCGCGATATATTTCAGATTTAAGCACCAAGATCATTTATACCTCTCAACTGCTCTCTCAAGTTGATTCTGAAAAAGAGAGAAAAACTTATGGTAAAGAGTTATTCACCTCAATTGAAAGCTTATACGACCGCTTAAAAGGGTTAGGTGTTTATCCGTTTGATAAAGCCTTACTGACACGGTTGGATCATCAAGTACAAGATATTGTCGATAACTTAGCAACAATGGGAAATAACGTTGGGGAAAAGGTTGTTTTACATCGACTTATTCAAGAAAAAAGTAAAAAACTAACAAAAGCCGCATTACAGCTTGAGGAGCTATCTCGCTCCCAAGTATTGAACTCTAATACCATCACTATTGCCAATGTCGTTAAAATTTATGATTTAGTTGATAACGGAGATAAAGACTCTGTTTATAGAGCACTTGATACGCTTGTTGAAATTGACCTAGACCTAGCGGAACGATTACATGAATTGCGTTTATTGACGTTCAAAGTCGTTAATACTCTTGATGATGCAAGAAACAGTAATGATATTGCTAAAGTCGAAAAATTGCGTCAAGACTTTACTCGCGATATGACCATCATTACTCGTCGTGTGCAAGCGGTTGAAGATCCGAGTCGCACTCAACAAATGTTAATGTTGGCAAATAACCTAACAAAAAGTGAACGTCTTTTTAGTGAGCTTATTCAGCTAGTTAATATTAATAAAAAATTGAAAGCATTAAGTGATGAAAATATACATAAATTTCAAGAGTTAAACCTTACGATTGCTCAACTACTTGACCAAGCTAATGATGTGACTCAGCAGGCGGTTGCTGATGTGAATTTTGTTCTTAAAGTGGTACAACAACTGCTTATCTCTATTACTTTGTTAGGGCTCTGTTTAGTTATCTATATCATGTGGCGTTATGTCTATGCCAGAGTGATCATGAGGTTGAACCAATATGAACAAGCGATTACGGATGTTGCTAATGGGCATCTTGATATTGAATTAGATACCTCCGGTGATGATGAATTAGCACAAATGGGACGATCAATCTTAGTTGCTCGCGATACCGCTCAAGAGCTTCAAGATTATAAAGACAGTTTAGAGTTACAAATTGCTCAGCGAACACAAGAGCTTAAATCAAGTAATGAAAGACTAAATGTTGAGATCATTAATCATGATAAAGCGCGAGATTTAGCCGAACAAGCTAACCGAGCTAAATCTGCTTTTTTAGCCACAATGAGTCATGAAATTAGAACACCTCTTAATGGCGTTTTAGGTACGGGAGAACTCCTTCGTGGCAGTGGTTTAACAGCACAGCAAAAGCAATATGTAGATATTATTAATCGCAGTGGTGAAAACCTTCTTGATTTATTAAATGATATTTTGGATTACTCAAAAATAGAAGCCGGTCATTTATCGATCCGAACGGTGAACTTTAATGTCCATTCAATGATCACCGATGTCCATCATTTATTTAGCTCAAGAGCGCAACAAAAAGGAATAACCTTATCATTTGACGTGCCTGCTGATATCCCGGCATGGTGGTTAGGGGATTGTACTCGAATTAGGCAAGTTCTTAATAATTTTGTGGGAAATGCGGTTAAATTTACCCATACCGGAAGCGTGACTATCCAGTTGCATACTATTTTAGACAGTACTTTATTATTTGAAGTGGTGGATACTGGTGTTGAGATTGCTGAGCATGAAATTAATAGTTTATTTGAGGCCTTTACTCAAGCAGAAGAAGGCCAGAAAGTGTATGGCGGGACAGGATTAGGATTAGCTATCAGCCAGCGCCTTATTGAGGCAATGGGTGGTGAAATTGGGGTGGACTCTAAAGAAGGGTTAGGCAGTACTTTTTGGTTCTCTTTAGATTTAGAAGAGGGCCATAGTATTACAACCTCTAATGATGAAGGAATAGAACCTACTGTGGCGCCAGCCCATTTACTTTTAGTTGAGGATAACCCTGTTAATCAAATGGTCGCAGTTGGTTTTCTTGAGCGTTTAGGCCATAAAGTAACGGCGGTAGATACAGGATCTCTTGCGGAAAAAGCAGTGAAAGAGACGCAGTTTGATATGTTACTTCTAGATATTAATTTACCAGACACTGATGGCGTATCATTACAAAAAAGATTAAGAGATATTGAGAAATCAAAAGAGAATACTGAAGGAAATACACCGATGTTGGCTGTTTCTGCGCACGTATTTAATGAAGATGTTGAGAGTTATTTAGCAGCAGGGTTTGATGGGTTCTTGGCAAAACCATTGGTGGAAAACCAACTTATAAAAATGTTGAATCGTTTTTTGAGTGATACCCATCAAGCTTCAGAATTGAGTAAGATTTCTGAGTCTGAAAAAGTGATTCAAATGAATAATTGTGTGGAAGAAGAGACAATAGCAATGATATTAGACGAGAAAGTACTTCAAAGTGATTTAGCGGTATTAGGTGAAGATCGAATGCTTAAAATCATTAATTTATTTAAACAGTCTTCTAAAGAGAATGTCCTTCAATTACAAGAAGCGATAGATGGTGCTAATGCGCATCAAGTTAATCAGTTAGCACATAAATTAAAAGGTTCAGCTGGGAGCTTAGGGTTAATGCAGCTTCATGCTCTTTGTCACGCTTATGAAGAAAGTGGTAAGCAAGGGGAGTTATCAGAGTGTAGCTCAGAAGCACTCAATAATATTTACGACGCTTCAGTATTGGCTATTGAACAGTTTTTACAGCAGTGAAAAGAATAGCCTACCATCACGGTAGGCTATTTTTATTTCTGAGTAATAACGACAACGGTTCCTTTGGAGGAGTTATAAGAGATTTTAATTTGTGACTCTTCAGGGTTACTGCTATTAAAACCGTACAAGCGATTAATGTAATAACATGAATCTTGAAAACTTTGCCCTTCACTGCGATAACGAACTGAAAGAAAATCGGTTTCATCCCTCTGGCGATGAGATACGGTTGGTGGATCGATCAAAAGAGCATTCCATAAATCATTGCAGCCTTGTTTACCCTTACCAATATTTTTAGGTTGGGCCATAACTCGATTCTTTTTGATACCAAGAGGAAAGCCCAATGTATTTACATCTAAGTCCTCACTTGCAAACCCTTCAAGATCTGTTTTTGCAATTAAATTCCCGCTAGTTATCCAGCGATATTGCGTAAAAATAACAGACTGTTCAAAGTTAGCGGCAATTCCCTCTGCTTGGGATACGTAGGCATTATAGGAATAGTTAAGAAATTTAGGCACGGCAATAATCGTTAGAATAGCAATAAGAACAATACCTACTATTAACTCAATAAGCGTAAAACCAAAAGTCTTCTTTTTCATATAAACCTCCGTGTCCTATGGCATACACAAAGAAGTATCGGTATTATTTTGCGTCTAACACAAAAGAAGCAAAGCGTTCTTTCGTTTCTTTATCTGCTTTTTCATACCAGTAATGCAGCATTTGTTCAGCAGTATTCTCGCCTTGTTCGTTTTTAATTTCTTTATGAGTTACCGTTACCATGCCTTCTTTAAAGGCTGCTGGCGCATCAGTGGAATTAAATTGAGCTAATTCAAATTGAATATTTCGACCTACTTGAACACCATGATGAATTAATTGCGCCTGAGTAAATGGGACAGTTTCGCCATTTTGGTCAATTAAATTCCAATTCAGTTCAGTATTAAAGGCTTCGGCTTTCTCTGGAGAATTATACGTAGGGAATTTAAAGGCTAACTCTTTATCTGAAGCTGAAAATTTAGAGATGATAATATCACTAGATACAATAATGTTGTCTTTACCCTGCTTAAATACAGGATTGTATCGGAATGCAATTTGATGCTCGCCATTCTCTAACTCAAGGGTTGATGTGGTTGAGAAAAAAGAGCTCTTCAGCTCAACTTCTTGGTTATCAACTAATAATAGTTCAACTTCGTCTGGAACCGTTAATTGAATGGCAGCGTTAGCTGACATGGATGAAAGAAGACAGAAACTAGCACCAAAAAGAGAATGAATTTTCATTGAGTACACCTCATCATAATAATTTTAATTAAGTGTACTTAGATTATGAAGATAAGGAAATGGTTATAAAAGAGAATGTGGAAAACAAAAAAGCCCCTAACTAGAGGGGCAAGAGTTTCCATCGCTTTGTTATTATTCTTTGAATCAATTAACCAAAGTCACCGTTTACATAACCTTGTGTACGGTCATCTTTTGGATTTGAGAAAATAATTTGAGTGTCATCGTGCTCAACCAATTCACCCATTAGGAAGAAAGCTGTTTTATCTGAGATGCGGCGCGCTTGTTGCATTGAGTGAGTCACAATAACAATGGTGTAATCTTTCTTTAGGGTTTCCATTAGCTCTTCAATTTTATGCGTTGCTATTGGATCAAGTGCTGATGTTGGTTCATCCATTAAAATAATGTCTGGTTGCATTGCAATCGTTCGTGCAATACATAGACGTTGTTGTTGACCACCAGATAACCCAAAAGCATGTGATTTTAGACGGTCTTTCACCTCATCCCACAAGGCTGCACTACGTAATGATTTCTCTACTACAGTATCTAACTCTTTCTTATCCTTAACGCCTTGTGCTTTTAAACCGTAAGCGACGTTTTCATAAATGCTCATTGGGAATGGATTCGCCTTTTGGAAAACCATTCCAACTTTGATGCGTAGGTCAGCAACATCAATATTGCCGTAGATATCATTACCATCTAGACTGACAAGACCTGTGATTTTTACGCCTTCAATCAAATCATTCATGCGGTTTAAACAACGTAAAAGTGTTGATTTACCACAACCAGAAGGACCAATAAGCGCAGTTACTTGCTTTGCAGGGATTGGTAAATTGATGTTTTTAAGTGCTTGGTTTTGTCCGTAAAAAAGGTCTAGGTTTTCAATATTAAATTTGTTCATTTTATTTTCCTTATCAGCCGCAACTTATTATCGTGCCACTGATTCAATTTGATAACGTTATATTTTAGTAAGATGCTTTATTAATTTTTTGAGCCAATAGTTTGGTTAGCATATTAATGACAAGAACAAGAACGATAAGTACGGTTGCCGTTCCGTAAGCTTGGTTCCACTCGTCGATAGTAAATAATTCTGTCGTTAGCTTATAAAGGTGAACGGTTAGCGTACGTCCTGAATCCAGTAATGAATCAGGAATACGAGCCACCATACCAGCTGTTAAAAATACAGGTGCAGATTCACCGATAACACGACCAATACTTAAAATAACGGAAGTTAAAATACCTGGCATTGCGCTTGGTAAGATTAAGCGCCAAATCGTATAAATTTTTGATGCGCCAAGCCCGTATGAACCTTCACGAAAGGTTTGAGGTACAGCCATTAACGCTTCTTCTGTTGTACGAATAATTACGGGCAGTATTAAAATACTCAGTGTTAGAGCACCAGATAGGATAGAGAATCCAAGACCTAGAATACCAACAAAGAAAGTCATACCAAATAAACCAAAGATAATCGATGGAATACCCGCTAACGATTCAGTACAGAAACGGATTACTTTAACGAGCTTACTACCTATCTTTGCATATTCGGTTAGGTAAATTGCCGTCATGATCCCAAGCGGAGCAGCAACAGCAATAGAAGCAAGCACCATGTATAAGGTTGCGACTATCATAGGGAAGATACCGTGCTCTTCACCTGTTCGTGTGTAATTATCTGTAATAAATGACCAACTTACGTGTTGCATACCATTCGAAAGGATGTACCAGATAATCCAAAATAGGAAACCTACGGTAATTGCAGCAGATAACCAAATGAATCCTGAAGCAATCTGGTCTTTAATTTGACGCTGTTTCTTTAATTTATTCATGATCTTATTTCGCCGTTTCACGGTTTAAGTAAAGAAGAATGCCATTAAGAGACATGATAAATACAAGTAATACCACTCCGGTTGCGTACAGAGCGTTGGCGTGAATACCACTTGCGTATGACATTTCAATTGCGATGTTTGCGGTTAATGTTCGTGCTGAATCTAAAATTCCTTCCGGCATTGCAGGGGCGTTACCCATTACCATGATGATTGCCATCGTTTCGCCTAATGCACGAGCAATACCAAGAATTACGCCTGTCATGATCCCTGAACGAGCAGCAGGAAGAAGAATGCGGAAAATAGTAAATATTTTAGAAGCCCCAAGTGCCAATGAACCTTCTCGGTATGTTGATGGAACCGCACGAATAGACGTTTCTGATACGGTGATTACCGTTGGAAGGATCATGACACCAAGAACGATAATACCAGCAAGAATAGTGTTACCTGCAGGGACTTGGAATATGTCTTGAATTAATGGAACAATAATAACAAGGCCAAAGAAACCATAAACAACCGATGGAATGCCAGCTAGAAGTTCAACGGCTGGACGAATAATGTCAGCGACTCGTTTAGGTGCAATTTCAGCAATAAAAATAGCCGTAAGAATGCCAACAGGAACACCAACTAATACTGCACCAAAAGTAGACACAACAGAGGCAACGATCATGGTGAATACACCATACAGTGCAGGTGGTAACCAATCTTGGCCTAATACAATGCCACTCACGCCAGCTTGCTGAAATGCAGGGATACTTTCTTTAATGATGAAATAAGCGATAGTCGCTAGTGAAACAATACCAATAACAGCACAACTTAAAAATAAGCCGTGGAAAATGCGCTCTCTCCAATCCACTCGTTTCTTTTTTCGTAATGGACTGTTAGATGGTTTTACTTGATTTTCTGTATTTTGATTATTCATTGCGATGGTCATAATAAATACTCACATGTCGAAAAATTCGAAATGGAAAAATGCCCAACCTTCGCAGGTTAGGCAATAGGGTAGAAATTAGTTAACTGAGATGTAGCCTTTCTTTTCAACAAGGTTTTGAGCGGTTTCAGCTGTCATCCAATCAAGGAATTTTTGTGCTTCAGCTGATGGTTGGCCTTCTTTGTATAGAACAAGGAATGGACGTGATACTTTGTATGTGCCGTTTTTGATGTCAGCAACACTTGGTTCTACATTATCAATTGCTAGTGCGTGTACTGAGCCATCAACAGTACCTAAAGAGATGTAACCAATTGCATATGGGTTACTTGCTACCATTGTTTTTAGTGCACCGTTGCCGTTAGCAACTTGAGCGCGTTGTGAAATTGCTGATACTTTCATGCCTGATACTTTTTTCTTTAGGCTCATGATGTCTTCAAATGCGCCACGTGTACCAGATGCAGTATCACGGGTGATAACAACAACTGGTTTGTCTGCGCCGCCTACTTCTTTCCAGTTTTTCACTTCACCTTTGTAGATAGCCGTTACTTGTTCTGATGTTAACCCTTTAAGTTTGTTACTTGGGTTTACTACAACAGCGATGCCATCATGAGCCACAATCAGCTCTTTAAGTGCTGGCTCTTTTTCTGATGATTTTAGATTACGTGAAGACATACCTAAATCAGCAGAACCATTTTTTGCTGCTTTTACACCAGCAGAGGAGCCTGGACCTTGAACTTCGATAAATACGTTTGAATGGTCTTTCATGTAAGTTTCAGAAAACACTTCCATAAGAGGAGTGACACTGCTTGAACCTACTGCAGAAATGGTTTCCTTTGCTAAAGTTGGTGCTGCTACTACTGAACTAATAATTGCTAGTGCGCCGATTACTGACTTTTTCATTTTCATTTCCTTTGTCTGGCATTCATGCCGTAATTAAGTTGACGAGGTCACTTTAGGAAAATTATGTGACAGTTATATTTCAGTTTTTTTAAATGTGTATTACATGAGAAGAAAGGTTAACTCTGATTCTTACCATTTCGAGGAGGGAGGTTTATATTTGTATTTGTTTTTATTGGAGAATTTATAGATATTGAAAATAAAAAAGGCGGTAACCTTTTATGGTTTCACCGCCTTTAAATAAATAATTAAATGTGTTTTTAATGACTGCAAACAGAGCAATTAGGCATTTTAGCCAACTTCATTTCACGCCAATTCATCGATAGGGCATCAAGAATTAGCAGTTTACTGATTAAAGGTTGACCGTAATTGGCTAATACTTTTATCGCTTCTAGGGCTTGGACTGAGCCAATAATTCCAACAACAGGAGACATTACCCCCGCTTCTACACAAGTTAATGCTTGTTGGCCAAATAAGCTGCTTAAACATTGGTAGCAAGGTTCATCACTTTGATAAGTGTAAACACTGACTTGACCTTCCATACGAATTGCAGCACCAGAAACTAATGGTGTTTTAGATTCAAAACATAATCGGTTTAATTGGTTACGTGTATCGACATTATCGGTGCCATCAAGGATGAGATCATGAGAGGCAATCAAAGCTCGTAATTCATCATCAGATAGACGCTTATCAATGGTGTTAATGTGGCAATTGGGATTAATTCGATTTAACGCCATTTTAGCTGATACAACTTTCTTTACACCAATGGTCTCATCACTGTGTAATACTTGTCGCTGAAGATTTGAAAGCTCTACGGTATCATCATCAACAAGCGTTAGAGTACCAACACCCGCCGCCGCTAAATATTGGCTGGATGCGCAACCAAGGCCACCGGCACCAATAATAAGTATAGAGCTTGCTTTTAATGCTTCTTGGCCATCAAAATCAAAATTACGTAAGATGATCTGACGGTTATAACGAAGCATTTCATTATCAGTTAATTCACTCATGAATAAGCTCTTAGTATAGTGATGCGTTGAAAAGTTCGATGTTAACCGTTTCACCCGCTTCAACACGGCCACGCTCACGCTCTAATACAACGAAGCAATTGGCAACACTCATTGAACTGAAGGCACCAGAACCTTGATTACCAGTCGTCGATACCTCAAATTGGCCTTGTTCATTAATAGAATAAATGCCACGTTGATAGTCAGTACGGCCAGGGTGTTTTTTAAATGTAGATGTTGCTTTTGCAGGGATTGATTTTGGTGCTTCCCATTTTGTATGACCCGCAAGTTTTGCAAGCATTGGTTGTACAAGTACATACATGGTTAACATTGCTGATACCGGGTTTCCAGGTAAACCACAGAAGTAAGCGTTAGGTAACTGGCCAAACGCAAAAGGTTTGCCTGGTTTAATGGCCAATTTCCAAAAACCGATCTGACCTAATTCATCCAAAATATCTTTAGTATAATCCGCTTCGCCAACACTTACGCCGCCAGAAGTAACAACAACATCGGCTTCTTTATCTGCTTTTAAAAACACTTCTTTTAGTGTTTCTGGGCAGTCAGGGATAATACCAAGATCGATCGCTTCGCAACCAAAACGTTCAATTAATACTTTAATACCGTAGCGATTACTGTCGTAGATTTGACCATCTTCTAGTGGTTGACCAAGGGGCTTAAGCTCGTCACCTGTTGAGAAGAAAGCAACTTTTGGCTTATCTACTACGGGAATATCATTGATGCCTAGTGAAGCAATTAATGGGATATCACGTGGCGTTAAACGATGACCTTTAGCAAGGACCGTTTGACCTTGAGATACATCGTCGCCAATCGGACGAATGTTCGCCTGTGGTTTTACATCTGCAAGATTAAGTTCAAAGGTAATGCCAGCATCTGATTCTGCTGTTAATTCTTGCATAATCACCGCATCACAGCCTTCAGGGATTTTAGCTCCTGTCATAATGCGAATGGTAGTTTGTGTTTGCCATTCACCTTCAAATGGAACACCAGCAAAAGATTTACCAACAACGGGTAAGGTTAAAGATTGCTCTAAATCTGCAATACGTACCGCATAACCGTCCATTGCCGAGTTAGCAAATGGGGGAACATTAATAGGAGAACGAATATCTTCAGCTAATACAAAGCCAATTGCGTCAGCAAGGGCTAAAGAATGGGTCTTTGATACTGGAGAAACTTGAGATAATAAGGTTTCTAAAGCGGTTTCTACTGGAATTAAACCTTGAGTTGCACAGCAATCCATTAGGGTACTCTCTACATTAATCGTAATAATGATTGAACATTACCATATTTTGACCTTTAACATCTAATAGACCTAATAAAATCAGGGTGTATTTATTTGACAGAGCAGGTATCCTTAGCGAAGTTCAATTGATTATGGAATTTTGGAGTATACGATGTCATCACTTAGTGAATCAGCCGTATTAGTGCGTGATGCCCTTGTTGCACGTGGTCTTGAGACGCCAATGAAAGAAAATGGTGTTAGTCGAGAAGAAAAAAAAGAGCGCATAGAAGAGCATATGCGTGAAATTCTAACGCTATTAAGCCTTGATCTTAGTGATGATAGCTTAGAGGAAACACCACACCGTATTGCAAAGATGTATGTGGATGAAATTTTCTCTGGTTTAGATTATGCAAATTTTCCGAAAATCACAGTGATTGAAAATAAAATGAATTGTGATGAAATGGTGCGTGTTAATGATATTACGCTAACCAGTACTTGTGAGCATCATCTAGTGACTATTGATGGTAAGGCAACGGTTGCTTATATCCCACGAGGAAAGATCATCGGATTATCTAAAATTAATCGAATTGTTCGCTTCTTTGCTCAACGCCCTCAAGTCCAAGAGCGTATGACTCAGCAAATATTGGTGGCTTTGCAAACCTTATTAGGTAGTGATGATGTCGCTATCACAATGGAAGCGACGCACTATTGTGTTAAGTCTCGTGGCGTTATGGATGCAACAAGCAGCACAACAACGACTGCGCTTGGTGGGATATTTAAGAGAAATCCAGCAACAAGACATGAGTTTTTAAGCGGTATCCGCTAGATATTACGACAGCATAGACAGTAAAAAGCCCGTAACTTAGCCAATAAGTTACGGGCTTTTTTATATGTATTTAAAGCAACGGGCTGAACATTGAAAAGAATCGTTCAGTAAAGCGATGAGGCAAGTTGCGCTGTTGCCATATCGCGAGTTCTATTGGGGTAGATTGTTCTAGATAACCGTTTAATACCCATGATAATTGTTTGGTAAATTCAGGATCATCAACGATCAAACTGACTTCAAAATTTAACCAAAAGCTACGCATATCTAAATTTACGGTACCAATAATACAATAGCTATCATCAATCACTACTGATTTGGTATGTAGCAGACCGCCATTAAACTCATAAATATGAACGCCAGCTTTTAATAGCGTTTCAAAAAATGATTTAGATGCCCAACTAACCATTAAAGAGTCATTTTTCTTTGGTAAAATTAGTTTTACCTCCACGCCACGATGAGCCGTAGTTCGTAACGTATGTAGCAATATTTCACTAGGTACAAAATAAGGGGTAGTAATAGTGATTGATTTTCTTGCTTGATTAATCGCGGTAATCAATACTTGTTGAATAATATCGTCAGGCATCCCAGGGCCTGATGGAACAACTTGTGTCGTATGGTTGAATGGGTCAATCGATATTGGACATTCAGGCAGGGCTGGTAATTCACGGATCCCTGTTTCTACTTCCCAATCCCATGCATGAATCGTATTTAAAACAGCAACATTAGGGCCAGTAATGCGGATCATGACGTCAACCCATTGCCCAACCCCTGAATTTTGCTTGAAGTATTGTGGGTCAACGAGATTCATTGAGCCTGTGTAAGCAACCTTATTATCGATAACCACAATTTTACGGTGTAGGCGTAGATCCAGTCGACGAAAGAACATACGAAATGGACTTACACTTAACGCTTCTACTATGTTAACACCTGAATCTTTAAGCAGCTTTGGCCAATGACTTTTGAAAAAATCGATACTGCCTGCCGAATCTAAAAGTACGTTGACTGTCACTCCACGCTTAGCTGCTTTAATTAATGCACTAGCAACACTGTCAGCTAACCCGCCATGGTGCCAAATGTAAAATTCCATATTGATTTCATGTTCAGCTTTTTCAATATCTCGAACAATAGCGGTGAGGATCTCTGATGGTGTATTAAGTAAAGATAAAGTGTCTCCACTGAGTGCAGGTATGCCCACACGATTTGAGCAGAGATTATGTATTGACGAAATTCGATGAGAGATTGATTGTGGTTGGTGGTGCTGACAATGGTGGACTTGTGCAAACCATTCCTCATAAGGCGTAAACATGGCCTTTGCACGCTCCCCCCTTGTTCGTCCTAAATTTAGCTCACCGATCAGAAAGTAGGCGATAACACCAAGAACAGGAATGATATATATGATCATTAGCCACGCAAGTGAGACACCAACAGGTCTTGGCTTGAAAACCACACGTATTGTTACACCTGCTACTAATAACCAATATAAGATGAAACCGATAAGAGTAAGCGCTTGATAAAATTTATCCATTAACCTTGATCGCAAGAGTGGTAAGTGAATCTATATTAAATCAGGAGTCGAAGGAAATAAGTAGGGTATAAGGAAAATATTTACAAAATAAAGCGTATTGATGATTTTGTAAACACTTAAGTTAAAAAAGAGGGTTATACGTTAAAAAATATAACTAACGGGGTTTCAATTTTATTCTCAAACTGTTTTACTTGCAAATATTGAGCGTTATTCAACATTTTTTAGAGTGTACATAATTTTATACACCATTTTGATGCTCATATATAAACACAGTGCATACACAACAATATAGAATATTTGGAGAATTTGTGGCTATGAGTAATACCACTAAGCCCCGTGATACCTGGGGTTCAAAATTAGGATTTGTAATGGCTGCAGCAGGTTCTGCTGTTGGTCTAGGTAATATTTGGAAATTTCCATATACAGCGGGTGAGAATGGTGGTGGTGCATTTGTTGCTATTTATCTATTCTTTGTGATCTTTATTGGTTTTAGCGTAATGCTAACCGAGTTTGCTATCGGCCGTCGTACTCAAAAATCGGCAGTTGGTGCATTTAAATCGACGGATCGTCGTTGGACGTTTGCTGGTGTGATAGGTGTCGTGAGTGGTCTGTTGATCATGGGCTTTTACCCAGTTGTTGGTGGTTGGGCAATTGCTTATATCGGTAAAGTAGGGACAGGTCTTTTAGATGCTCCTGAGGCGATTGGAGATAGTTTCGGTGGATTCATTTCTGATCCGGTTCAACCGTTAATGTGGATGGGCGCATATTTACTTCTAAACATCGTTATCGTAATGAAGGGTATTTCAGGCGGTATTGAAAAAGCGGGTAAGGTATTAATGCCGTTACTTTTCATTATCCTGATTATTGTTTCTGTTAAGGGACTCATGCTTCCAGGAGCGATGGCGGGTCTTGAATTCTTGTTCAGTCCTGACTTTTCTAAAATTGATAGTAACGTTATTCTTGCCGCGCTTGGTCAAGCATTCTTCTCATTATCTCTTGGTATGGGTTGTATGATGACATATGGCTCTTATCTGAAGAAGAAAGAAAACCTAGTTCAAACAACAGCAATGGTTACAGCAATGGATACGGGTGTTGCGATCCTTGCTGGTGTAGCAATGTTCCCTGCAATGTTTGCGTTTGGTATGGCACCAACAGCTGGCCCAGGTCTTGTATTTGTAGTTGTACCTCAGCTGTTTGCTGAAATGGGTGGTGTTATTGGTCTTCTACTTGCATTGATGTTCTTCATTGGTTTAAGTGTGGCTGCATTAACATCTTCAGTTTCACTATTGGAAGTTGTGGTTTCTTACTTAATTGATGAGAAAGGTTTATCACGAGTTAAAGCGGTTATTGCAGCAAGTTCAGTGATGGCAATTCTATGTATCTTTGCTTCACTATCTTTAGGTGGTGTTGGACCAACATTGTTTGATACTGGTGCGTTCGATATCTTCGATCTTCTAACAGATAAGATCTTCTTAGCGGTTGGCGGTATGTTGGTATGTATCTTTGCAGGTTGGAGATTGACGCGTGAAGATTTAGAAAATGAAGTGACAAACGGCGGCGAAGTGAAGTTCCCACTGTTCGGCTTATGGTACGCTTTAGTTAAGTACGTTATCCCTGTTGCAATTGCAATCGTTGCATTCATGGGAATTTCATCTGGATTTGATAGTGGCAAAGGTCCTATCATGTTATTGGGTGTCGGTATCATTGCTGGTTCGGCGTTAATCTCGAAGAAGTTTTAATTTGAGATAACCAGTAAGTAAGCAATAAGTAGAAACGAGAGCTTTGTGGCTCTCGTTTTTTATATAAACATAAAAAAGCCTGATAAATAATCAGGCGTTAATTTTTCAATATGCATGTTCAATTAGGTTATTCAACTTCACCATCAATGTAATACCATTTTCCATCTTCCTTTAAAAAACGAGAGTGCTCTTTCAATTGATGCAATTGACCATCTTCTGAATAGGTTGCTTTAAATGAAACAAAACCTTCATTATCGACTTGAGCAGACAGATGTGCAGAGGTTACCTTTAACTTACGCCAATCGAGTTGGATTGAATCTTCAATACCTTCTTTAAACTCTTCGGCGTTACAAGTTGGGTGATAAGTATCAATAATATATTGAGTAAGTTTTTTTACATGAGCACTGTAGCGTGAGCGCATCAATAACTCTGGTGTTATTGCTAAAGCATGGTTGTTGTGAATAGGCTCACAACAAACAGAATAATTTTTTTTAGTACCACACGGGCAATGATTCGATTTAGACATTGATAATACTTGCTCTTTAATTTTCCATGTCATCTACCCATTCGGCAGATTCTTTGTAGCAATTTGTAAATTCTTCTTCAGTAATCTTCAAGGTGGCACAGCATTTTGAAACGATGTCCCAATTAGCTTTCTCATAACTTTCAATTGCTAAAATGAGCATACCAAGTGCACCTTTGCGTTCAGTAAGAGCTAGTTTTATTTCTGTTGAAATAGGTAAGTGCTGAATTAAGCTATTTAAAGGTTGGTCTAATAATGGTTCTAATAATGAAAATAAACCGACTAAGAATGCTTGGCTTGGTTCAAGTTTAATATTTGTTTTTGTTACGATAAGCTCACACAATTTCGCTCTATGAATCGACAATGTATACAGTGATTGCGGTTTATGTTGCGTGGCATGAGCAACGGCAACTAAAGAGATAAATTGACGTAACTTAGTTTCACCTAAATAAACTAGCGCTTGTTTAAATGAAGTAATCGGTTTGTCGATAATTGAAGAAGCATTAACAAAGCGCAATAACTTATAAGAGAGAGAAACATCTTGAACTAGATATTTTTCGACTGCGTTAAAATCGACAATAGGCGCTGATATTTCTTGGTACAACTGCATTATAGACAACTGGTTTGGCTGAATTGCTCTTTGTTGCAACATTTCAGGTTTGCTAAAGAAATAGCCCTGAAAATAAGTAAAACCCGCGGCTTTTGCTTGTTCGAATTCTTCGTAAGTTTCTACTTTTTCAGCTAAAAATGAGATGTTATATTTTTCACAGTGGCGAATAAACAATTTTGCTTTTAATATTGGGATCGCTCGAATATCAAATTTGATGATATCGATATAAGGTAAAAAAGGTGTCCATAGTGTGTTTGGTTCAAAATCATCTAGAGCGAGTTTATAGCCACGCTTAGATAATGTTTTGACGGCATCAAGCAGTTCTTGATTTGGAATGCAATCTTCGAGGATTTCAACCACTAAATTATTAGAGTTGAATAGTGTCGGTACTAAGTTGATTAAGCTTTGATGAGGAAAGTTTACAAATCCAAGTTTGTTATTTGTCGCATTACACTGAGAGCTTAAAAAATGGTCTGACAGTAATCGGCTCGTTGCTGCTTCTGCTTCAACTGCAGGAAAGGTGTTTTTTGGACCATCACGGAACAATAATTCATAACCAATCGTATTTTTTTTCAAGTCTAGGATCGGTTGACGAGCAACATATGAGTACATAACAACTATTCTCTACAGCGTGTTGAATCGAAACTTGTTTCATCATAGTCTTTTTACGGTAAAAAGACTATAAATCTCCTTATTGGATAGATAAGGACCGGTAATTAATGTGATTTATTTAAAACTTTTATTCTGAAGTGTATATTTATTGTTCTTAAATTCAAGAATAGATCCTTGAGTGTACCAATCACCAAGCACAATACGCGTCATTTCTTCTGAGTTGTGATTAAAAGTATGCACATTGGGACGATGTGTATGCCCGTGGATCAGTCTTTTAACGCCTTCTTCTCGCATTACTCTTTCTACTTCACTTTGAGTAACGTCCATAATCGTGAGTTTTTTGTGCTGTTTCTTTTCTTTGATTTTATCCTGCACATTTTTAACAATACGTTGGCGAATAAACAGAGGAATACGGTTAAATACCCATTGTAACCATGGTTGATGGACTTTAGCGCGAAACTCTTGATATTTGATATCATCAATACATAAGGTATCACCGTGCATGATAAGTACTTTTTCGTTATTGATATCAATCACCGTGTGATCGGCTAGGAGTTGAACTCCTGTTTCTTTACAAAAGCGTTTATTTAATAAAAAGTCACGATTACCCTGAATGAAGTAACACTCAACGCCTTGTTGGGTTAACGCTTGAAATGCCTCTTTAATTACCACATTAAAGGGAGAGTTATCATCATCACCGATCCAAAACTCAAACAAATCACCTAACACGTACAGTTTCTCGGCATGGATAGCCTCTGTATTCATAAAGTCTAAAAAACAATCAGTAATATCAGGGCGAAGAGGTGAGAGGTGAAGATCAGAAATAAATAAAATAGTCATAGAATGCTTTTTGTTGGAGTGGTGAAGTTGCTAGCCCTTAAGAAATAAGAGCCAGCATAAACAGAATTATTCTGTAATTGTAGTACCAGTAATGAATACTTCTTCAACTGGAACATCTTGGTGTACGTAACCGTAGTTACCAGTAGCAACACCTTTGATCTTATTTACTACGTCCATGCCTTCAACTACTTCAGCGAATACACAGTAACCCCAACCATCCATAGACTCAGATTTAAAATCTAGGAATTTATTGTCGTTTACGTTGATGAAGAATTGAGAACTTGCTGAATGCGGTTCCATAGTACGAGCCATTGCTAATGTACCTACTTTATTGCTTAGGCCATTATTTGCTTCATTTTTGATCGTAGCACGACCTGTTTTCTCTTCAAGACCAGAAGTCATGCCGCCGCCTTGAACCATAAAGCCATCAATTACACGGTGGAAAAGTGTATTGTCGTAAAAACCATCTTGACAGTATTGTAGGAAGTTAGCACAAGTTGCTGGTGCTTTATCTTCATGAAGCTTAACTGTGATGTCACCAAATGATGTGTGAAGGATGATCATGAAATTACCTTTGTAATTGTATTTAAATAGAATTTGATTTTACCTAAGATTAACGAGGATCTACAGGGAATTTTCTTGCTATCATTACTTAATATAGGTTTAATAGCCTTTATATATCCTTTAAACAAATAATGAGTAAAAAAAGAGCATGTTGAAAATATATAACTCAATTACACGTCAAAAAGAAGAATTTAAACCAATTACCGAAGGTAAAGTCGGTATGTATGTGTGTGGGGTTACCATTTACGACTTGTGCCACATTGGTCACGGCCGTACGTTTGTCTCTTTTGATGTGATTTCTCGTTATTTACGTTTCTTAGGTTACGACCTTACTTTTGTGCGTAATATTACCGATATTGATGACAAGATCATTAAGCGTGCTGCTGAGAATGGTGAAACATGTGATGCACTTACTGAGCGTTTAATTGCCGATATGCACGCCGATTTTGATGCGTTAAACATGAAACGTCCAGATGTTGAACCAAGAGCGACTGAATACATTTCAGAAATTATTGAATTGGTTGATCGTCTAATTGAACGCGGCTTTGCTTATGTTGCATCAAATGGTGATGTAATGTTTGAAGTGAAAAAATACGATGAATATGGTCGCCTTTCTCGCCAAGACCTTGAACAGCTTCAAGCAGGCTCTCGCGTAACCATTGAAGAAGCAAGCGTTAAACGCAGTGGTATGGATTTCGTTTTATGGAAAATGTCTAAGCCGGGTGAACCTACGTGGGAATCACCTTGGGGACCTGGTCGTCCTGGCTGGCATATTGAATGTTCAGCGATGAACTCCTCTATTCTGGGTAATCATTTTGATATTCATGGTGGTGGATCTGATTTAATGTTCCCACACCACGAAAATGAAATTGCGCAATCATGCTGTGCTCATGACTCTAAGTATGTAAATACATGGATGCACAGTGGCATGGTTATGGTTGATCGTGAGAAGATGTCTAAATCATTAGGTAACTTCTTTACTATCCGTGATGTGTTAGCACACTACGATTCAGAGACGGTTCGTTATTTCTTAATGTCTGGTCACTACCGTAGCCAATTAAACTACAGTGAAGATAACTTAAACCAAGCTCGTGCGTCATTAGAGCGTTTATATACGTCATTACGTGGTCTTGATTTAACGGTAACTCCTGCTGGTGGCGAAGAGTTTGTTACCCGTTTTTCTACGGCAATGAATGATGACTTTAATACGCCTGAAGCTTATTCGGTATTATTCGAAATGGCTCGTGAAGTAAACCGCCTGAAGACTGAAAATGTAGAAGCCGCTTCTAAATTGGGTGCGTTAATGCGCGAACTTGCTGATGTGTTAGGTTTGTTATCGCAAGAGCCAGAAGCTTTCTTACAAGGTAATAATGGCAGTGATGATGAAGTTGCTGAAATTGAAGCGTTAATTAAAGCACGTAATGACGCTCGTGCCGCAAAAGATTGGGCAGCTGCTGATGCGGCTCGTGATGCAATTGCTGCACTAAATATTGTACTTGAAGATGGCCCTGAAGGGACGACATGGCGTCGTAAGTAATCTTAACTAATTTTATTAAAGGGGCTGGTTTTCCAGCCTTTTTTATTGCCAATTTTATAAATTTTTAAACTTTAATAGAGGACACATTTGTGGCTCAAATGTACTTTTATTACTCAGCAATGAATGCGGGTAAATCAACGACACTTCTTCAATCGTCTTTTAATTATCAAGAACGAGGTATGAATCCTGCTATTTTTACCGCAGCGATTGATGACCGTTACGGTGTGGGTAAAGTAAGCTCTCGTATTGGTCTAGATGCTGATGCGCATTTATTTAATACTGATATGAATTTATTTGAAGCAATTAAAACGCTTCATGAAAAAGAGAAACTTCATTGTGTGTTAATCGATGAATGCCAATTCTTAACGAAAGAGCAGGTTTATCAATTGACTGAAGTGGTTGATAAATTAGATATTCCAGCATTGTGTTATGGTTTAAGAACGGACTTTTTAGGTGAGTTGTTTGAAGGCAGTAAATACTTATTGTCTTGGGCAGATAAATTAGTCGAGTTAAAAACGATTTGCCATTGTGGGCGTAAAGCGAATATGGTTATTCGTACTGATGAGCATGGGGTTGCTATTGCTGATGGCGATCAGGTTGCTATTGGTGGTAATGAATTGTATGTATCAGTTTGCCGTTTGCATTATAAAGAAGCGCTAGGTAAGTAAAGCTTACTTAAGTAATTCTATTGTTTTGAAAAGAAAGACCAAGCTCAGATGAATGAACTTGGTCTTTTTATTATTTATAAGGTTAATGTCGAAGGTTAGTTACAAGTAGAAATACCGACTTCTTTCCATACTCCCCACTCACCAGATTTTGATGGCTCATCACCTTTTGTCCACCATTTCGCTTCCCATACTTTACCTGCTTGTGATACTTGATCACCACCAGTATAAACGGCTGAAGCATCCCATGCGTTGTCACAAGTTAATGGTGGGTCACCAGCATCTTTCAGAACAGTTACGGTAACATTTGAAGTATCTGATGCCTGACCATCATTAACTGTTACAGAGAAGGTGAAAGGCGTATCTACAGTATAAGAGCCTGCTGTAAAGGTTACTTGAGAACCAATAACAGTAGCATCAATACCAGTAGGGATTACCCATGAATAGGTTAATGGATCATTGTCTGCGTCAGTTGATGTTGATGCGTCAAGAGTAACAACATCGCCTTTGTTTACCGATGTTGGAGCAACGATAACAGCTACAGGCGCGGTATTTACCGGTCCTGTACCTTCAATTGTTACTGAGACTGCTACTGAATCAGATGCCGCTGCACCTTTATCATCTGTAACGGTTAACGTGAACTGAAGTGTTTCAGATTGAGCAAAGGTATCAGTAGCAAAGCTTGGGTTAACTGAATCTGCACCAGTTAATGTCACTTTTGGTCCAGAAGTTTGTGTCCATGCATAAGAAACGATAGAACCGTCACTGTCAGATGATAATGAACCATCAAGTTGTACAGATGCAGGTGCAGTCACTGAAAGATCTACGCCGGCTTTAGCTATAGGTTTTTTGTTTGCAGGAGGCGTAACCGTTCCGTCGCCAGCAAGACCTTCTTGCATCGCATTTAGAATGTCACCATTATCTGCATCGATTTCCCATGCAAATAAACCACCTAAGCCAAGTGAACGAACGTATTCACCTTTAGCGAGTACAGATTGTTTATTATCATAAGTGATTAAGTCACCATTGCTTGGGTCATAAGCGTAAGCGGCTTGAGCAATATCATCATAACCCACTTCAACGCCTGCTTTATTTACGTAATTAGTCACCACATCTTTGTAATCAATTACGCCAGCTTCCCATGAGCCTGCAACTTTACCGTTACCAACCCCTGTCATTGGATTTGTCGGATCGGTCATGCTATCACGTGTAACACCAGTCCAACCACGTGCATACATAGCAGCACCTACAACCAGCTTCTTAGCATCAACACCTTGAGCAAGTAATAAGTCAATCGCATTAGTGATTGTATAAGCAGGTCCTTTACGAGGTTCGCCTTTATCATCAAGACCTGTACCATCACATTCGCCTTGAGACATATGTGTTCCACAGTTTAGCGCTGTTTGGTGACCAACAACATTATTCCAACCGCCGAAGAAATCGTATGTCATTGCAAAGATGTAATCCATATATTGAGATGCAGCAGCATAGTCAACATCTTCAATTTTGTCATAACCAGCACCGATTGCTGAGGTTAACTCATAGGTTTTTCCTGTTTCGGCACTTAATTCATCAAGCATTGCTCTTAGTTCTTGCATTAAAGCAACGTAAGCAGGACCGTCATTAACAGGGTCACCACCGGTTGCACTTGCACCGTCACCACCAGGGAATTCCCAATCAATATCTACACCATCATAAAACTTCCATGTTTTAAGGAACTGTTTAACTGACGCGACAAAAATATCTCGCTTGGATTTATCAACAAAGTCATAGAAAGGGTCTGATAAAGTCCAACCGCCGATTGATGGAACAATTTTAAGATCTGGATAGCGTTGTTTCAGCGCCATCATTTGACCATAAGTCCCTTTATAAGGCGTACTAAAAGAATGGCCTGATTGAGGTTGTGGCATTTGAACTGCAGCCCATGGGTCATGAATAACGACTTCATAATCAGGCGTCCCAGCACAAGCGCGGTTTAATGCTGCTAGGCTATTACCATTTTCAATTTCACCTAAAGAAGGGTTAGGGCCACAGATAGGAACAAACCCATAAAGAATATGCGTTAGATTCTGTGCTGGAATTTGGTCAACGGCAAATTTACGACCATAAACACCCCATTCAACAAAATAAGCTCCAGAAACCATTCCATCAGGTGTGGTGTAATTTCCATTGGCAGGATCGACATTCATTGGTAGCGGATCTAAATGGCTACCATCAGTATCGGCAACAACAATTGCTTTGGCTGCACTGGTGCTACATTCTTCTGTTGCACCTGAACCATTACAAAGTTCTACCGTCATTTCGTATTGGCCACCTTGACGAACTTGTAGAACTGTAGAGGCTTTTTGTGAAGCAGTAGGAGAAATCGCTTCTTCATGAACAACAACGCCATTTAATAACACGCGCCATTTTTCTGCAGATTCACCAGACCAACGATCCCAAGTAACAGGGACTTCAGCAAAGTCTTTTACTGTTACAAGATTTTTATATGATGTTGCGGCTTGATCAACTTCAATAATGGCAAAATCGGTTTCCATCCAAGAGATAATCGCTTGGCCTGGTGCTGCAGCATAGGTAGGCATTGATAGAGCAAGAGCGACAGCTCCAGAACAAAGCCCAAATTTTTTCTTTAACATAAATAACATCCTTGATAATGAATCCAAAAACGGATTACCGCAAAATATTCGCAGTGCTATTTATAATTATTCATATTTTATAAACTTCCAGTTGGTTGTGGCTGTTTGGCAGCAGCCTAAAAGTATTGAAGAGGTCAATTTGTAAGCGATGATTTTTTTTGAAGGGTGGTTCTAAATTATGATTTTTAAATATTGCATTAGATGCATCAGGCTTATTTCGCTTTTAAAAATATAAATATCTGTCTAATTTGTGTTCATTTATATTGTTTTTTAATGCGACATGTAGCATTTTTGTTGGGTTTTTATTCTAAATAATGAGTGTTTTTTAGATTGATTAGCGATGGATTCTATATTTTTATAGTTTTCTATATATTCAATCCGCAATAAGTTTAAAAGTTGGTCATTTATGCTGTTAATTGTGATGTTTTTAAAAATTATCAGGTGTTTTGTGACAAAAATGTGGCAAATTCCTTCAATGATTGATAATGTTGCCCTCGAATCTTCGATGGATTTATCTTTTTTAAGACGTATTTAACGTTTTTTAGATGATAAATGATTGGCAAGTCGTTCTGCCCGAAGTATGTCATGGATGCAAAATAGAATGTATTGGAGTTAATGCATGTATAAGAATAAAATTACACAAGCAATCTTGCTTGGTGGCCTGTCACTAACACTAGCTGGCTGTGGAGATAAACCTGCAGAGCAACCAGTGAAAGAAACAAAACCTGCTGAAAAACCAGTATCAACAGAAGTTGTTTACGCTGACGTTCAAGAACTGACTCGTGGTAACGGTACTGAAGTTGCAACGCTTGATCCTCATAAATCGCAAGGTGTTCCCGAATCCCACGTAATCCGTGATCTACTGGAAGGTCTTGTAAATCAAGATGCTGACGGTAATACGATCCCAGGTGTGGCTGAAAGCTGGGAAACGACAGATAACAAAAATTTTGTTTTCCATTTACGTAAAGATGCTAAATGGTCAAATGGCGATCCTGTAACAGCAGATGATTTTGTATACAGTTTCCAACGTGCTGTTGATCCTGCTACAGCATCGCCATACTCTTGGTATATGGAATATACTAAGATGGTAAATGCAAAAGACATCATTGCTGGTAAAAAAGATAAGAGTGAATTAGGTGTTAAAGCGATTGATGCAAATACACTAGAGATTCAGCTTGATACAGCAGTACCATATTTTGTAATGATGATGGGCCACACAACAGTGAAGCCTGTGCATCAAGCAACAGTTGAAGAATTTGGCGATAAGTGGACTAAACCAGGTAACTTTGTTGGTAATGGTGCATTTGTTGTTAAAAACTGGGTTGTAAACGAGCGCTTAGAGCTAGTTCGTAACGAACAGTACTGGGATAATAAAGATACAAAACTTGATAAAGTAACGTTCTTACCAATCGAAAACCCAGTAGCTGAAATGAACCGTTTCTTATCTGGTGAAATCAGCTTCACTTCTACGCTTCCAACAGAGCACTTTAAGCGTCTTCAAAAAGAAGAACCAGAGTCTGTATCTGTTGAAGGCAGCCTGTGTACTTATTACTACTCGTTCAATACTCAAAAGAAACCATTTGATGATGTACGTGTTCGTAAAGCAATCTCTTACGCTATCGACCGTGATATCGTGTCAGGTGCTATCTTAGGTCAAGGTCAAAAACCGGCTTACTTCTTAACACCTGAAATCACAGCGGGCTTTAATCCTGAGCTTCCTGCTTACGGTAAGATGACTCAAGAAGAGCGTAATGCTGAAGCGAAACGTTTACTAGCAGAAGCTGGCTTCGGTCCTGAGAATCCACTTAAGTTTACCCTTCTATACAACACATCTGAAAACCATAAAAAGATCGCAGTTGCCGCTGGTTCTATGTGGAAGAAGACGCTTGGTCTAGAAGTTTCACTAGAAAACCAAGAATGGAAAACGTACCTAGACTCAAAAGATCAAGGTCAATTTGAAGTTGCCCGTGCCGGTTGGTGTGGTGATTATAACGAAGCGTCTTCTTTCTTAACTTTAATGGTAAGTAAGAACACAACAGGTGGTAAACACTACCTAAGCGCTGAGTATGATGCATTAATTGACAAAGCACTAAAATCAACATCTGAAGAAGAGCGTACTGCTATCTATCTACAAGCTGAACAGCTTTTAGCAGAAGACATGCCAATCGCACCTATCTATCAGTATGTTCGTTCTCGTCTATTGTCTCCACAAGTAGGCGGCTTCCCAGCAGAAAATGCGGAAGAAAAAATCTACTCAAAAGATCTATACATCAAAGCTAATTAATCATTAGCAAATAAAACTATAAAAAAAGTCACTGCACGCAGGATAGCGTGTAGTGACTAGATCTACCTCTATTTTATTTTTGTCACAGACTGGAAGAGTGAATTATGTTTCAATTCATTATCAAACGGATCCTTGAAGCAATCCCAACTATGTTGGTTTTGATCACTATCTCATTTTTCTTAATGAGATTCGCACCGGGTAATCCATTTTCTACAGAGCGCCCACTTCCGCCTGAAGTAATGGCGAACATCAATGCAAAGTATGGTTTAGATAAGCCTGTCTTTGAACAATACACAACGTATCTTGGAAACATTCTGCAAGGTGATTTTGGACCATCATTTAAATACCAAGATTACACAGTTAATGAGTTGGTTGAAGCGGCGTTACCTGTATCTGCAAAAGTGGGTTTCTTTGCCTTTATCTTTACCGTTGTACTTGGTGTATCTATTGGTACCTTAGCAGCATTAAGGCAAAATACCTGGCTCGATTACAGTATCATGTCCACCGCCATGGTCGGGGTGGTAATGCCATCCTTTGTGTTGGCACCAGCCCTTATTTATTTATTCTCAATTGAACTTGGTTGGTTCCCTGCAGGTGGGTGGCATGATGGTTCATTCAAATACATGTTCTTACCAATCTTGGGTATGTCATTTCTTTACGTTGCAACTTTCGCTCGTATTACCCGCGGTAGCATGATTGAAACTCTTAACAGTAACTTTATCCGTACAGCTCGAGCAAAGGGATTAAGCTACCGCTATATCGTTCTAAAACATGCGTTAAAACCAGCAATGCTGCCTGTTGTTTCTTATATGGGTCCTGCGTTTGTAGGTATTATTACCGGCTCAGTCGTTATCGAAACTATTTTTGGTCTACCAGGCATTGGTAAGTTATTCGTAAACGCAGCCTTTAACCGTGATTATTCGTTAGTAATGGGGGTGACCATCTTAATTGGTTTCCTATTCATTTTATTCAACGCCATTGTTGATGTGTTACTAGCAATAATTGACCCGAAAATTCGTTATTAATAGGGAACGGACGTATGTTAACTAAAAAAGAAAATTTAGAAGCGATCGAAAAGTTCTCAGAAAATCTTGAGATTGAAGGTCGAAGTTTATGGCAGGATGCTCGTCTGCGTTTTATGCGAAATAAAGCGGCGATGATCAGTCTTTTTATTCTTACTTTAATGACGTTAGCGGTTATTTTTCTGCCGATGTTCAGTCAATATGCATATGATGATACCGATTGGTATGCGCTGCATGCTGCTCCAAGTGCAGAGCATTTATTTGGCACCGATAGCTTAGGTCGTGATTTGTTTGTTCGTACTTTAGTTGGTGGCCGAATCTCATTGATGGTTGGTATCTTAGGTGCGTTAGTTGCGGTACTTATCGGAACTCTTTACGGCGCAACATCAGGGTTTGTTGGCGGTAAAGTTGACCGAGTTATGATGCGTTTCATTGAGATTTTATACGCGGTTCCATTTATGTTCCTAGTCATCGTATTAGTGACATTCTTTGGTCGTAATATCGTACTTATCTTTGTTGCTATCGGTGCGATTGCTTGGCTAGATATGGCTCGTATCGTTCGAGGCCAGACACTGAGTTTACGTAGCAAAGAGTTTATCGAAGCTGCACACGTGTGTGGTGTGAGTAAGTGGGGCATCATCACTCGCCATATCGTACCAAACGTATTAGGTATTGTTGCTGTTTATTCAACATTGCTTATTCCAAGTATGATCCTAACTGAATCTTTCCTATCTTTCCTAGGTCTAGGTGTTCAAGAGCCGATGACAAGTTGGGGTGCCTTGCTTCAAGAGGGCTCTCAAACAATGGAAGTGGCAATTTGGCAGTTAACTTTCCCCGCTTTATTTATGGTCGTTACCTTATTCTGCTTTAACTATGTGGGTGATGGTTTACGTGATGCGCTGGATCCAAAAGACAGATAACTCTCTGTGTGGACAGTTAATTATTAAACAAATTTGAGCAGGAAAGAATTATGAGTTTATTAGATGTAAAAGATCTGCGTGTAGAGTTTACAACTCAAGATGGTAACGTAACCGCAGTAAACGATTTAAACTTCTCACTTCAACAAGGTGAGACATTAGGCATTGTTGGTGAATCTGGCTCTGGTAAGTCACAGACAGTATTTGCACTAATGGGCCTATTAGCTAAAAACGGTATTATCACGGGTAGTGCAAAGTTTGAAGGCAAAGAAATTCTTAACCTTCCTGAAAAAGAGCTAAACAGTATTCGTGCTGAACAGATGGCGATGATTTTCCAAGATCCAATGACATCGCTTAATCCGTACATGAAAGTTAGCGACCAGCTAATGGAAGTATTAATGCTACATAAAGGCATGGGTAAAGCAGAAGCGTTTGAAGAATCTGTCCGAATGCTAGAAGCGGTTAAAATTCCAGAAGCTCGTAAACGTATTACTATGTACCCACATGAATTCTCAGGTGGTATGCGTCAGCGTGTGATGATAGCAATGGCATTATTATGTCGTCCTAAGTTACTTATTGCAGATGAGCCAACAACTGCTCTTGATGTAACTGTACAAGCACAAATCATGGAATTATTAAATGAGCTGAAGAGTGAATTTAATACGGCAATTATTATGATTACCCACGATTTGGGTGTGGTTGCAGGGTCATGTGACAAAGTGCTTGTAATGTACGCTGGCCGTACAATGGAATACGGCACAGTAAATGAAATATTTTATGAACCAAGTCACCCATATGCAGAAGGTCTATTAAAAGCGATTCCGCGTTTAGATCAAGAAGGTGAGATTTTACCAACGATTCCTGGTAATCCACCTAACTTACTTCGTTTACCAACGGGTTGCCCTTATCAAGAGCGCTGCCATCGAGTAATGAGCCGTTGTAAGCAAGAAGCTCCGATCTTATTGCCGTTTGGTCAAGATAGATTACGTGCTTGTTTTTCTGATCAGGAGACGTGGTAATGTCAGCAGATAAAAATTTAATCTTAGATGTAAAGAATCTAAAAGTTCACTTTAGCATTGCATCAAAATCAGTATGGCCATGGGCTAAACCTGCGAACTTAAAAGCAGTAGATGGTGTAAATGTTCGCTTATATGAAGGCGAAACACTGGGTGTCGTAGGTGAGTCCGGCTGTGGTAAATCAACGTTTGCTCGTGCAATTATCGGTTTGGTAGAAGCAACAGAAGGCGAAGTAGTTTGGCTAGGTCAAGATCTAACTAAGCTAGAAGATGAGCCTCTACGTCAGAAGCGTAAAGAAATTCAAATGATCTTCCAAGATCCATTGGCCTCTCTTAACCCACGTATGACAGTTGGCGATATCATTGCTGAGCCACTGCAAACCTTCTACTCGAAGTTAACGAAAGAAGAAGTGAAAGATAGAGTAAAAGAGATGATGGCGAAGGTAGGCTTATTACCTAACGTAATTAACCGTTACCCTCATGAATTCTCTGGTGGTCAGTGTCAGCGTATCGGTATTGCTCGTGCACTAATTCTAAAGCCTAAAATGATCATCTGTGATGAGCCTGTATCTGCTTTAGATGTATCGATTCAAGCACAGGTAGTAAACTTACTTAAAGAGTTGCAAAAAGAGCTTGGCTTAAGTTTAGTCTTTATTGCCCACGATTTATCTGTCGTTAAGCATATCTCAGATCGCGTATTGGTTATGTATTTGGGTAATGAGGTTGAACTTGGCGAGTCTGATGCGTTGTTTAGTGACCCTAAGCACCCATACACTAAAGCGCTGATGTCAGCGGTTCCAATTCCAGATCCAAAGCTTGAGAGAGCAAAAGTGATTGAGATGCTAGAAGGGGATTTACCTTCACCTATTAATCCACCATCTGGTTGTGTATTCCGTACTCGTTGCCCTCAAGCTACAGATATATGTGCACAGACTAAACCAGAGCTAAAAGGAACAGATGTACACGCCGTTTCTTGTTTAGCGGTAACCGATATCTAATGTAAAAAGCCATCATAATTCGATGAATTATGATGGCAATTTCAGTTTTTAATCATTCAGCCTGTGACAGGCTTAAGCGCGATAATCTATTTATATCGCGCTTTTTTTATGTCTATACCAATCTACATAAGTATTTGATCATTCTTACTTGTGAAAATCGATTATATCTGCGTTATAACTTTTGTAATTAGATCCACTAGTTACTGCAATTTATGCCTTGCTCTAATCGATTTTTCCTACGCAATTATCTGAACAACTACTTATCCAGAATGGTATTATTCTGCTTCGCCGTCAATGTCAGCAAACCAGTAACCGATATTTACAAATTGCAGTAAATTAGCCACTGAATGTGGATCTTGCAATAAACCCTCAATATCGAGTTGTGTGAATTCTGACGTTTCACATAAAGCAATCACATCATTTTTTACGCTTAAAGGGAAAACATAGCTTTCACCATCAATATAAAGTGTCATGTTATCTTCACATGTTTCGACTTCATGATAGAAAGCTCGAATTCCAGCGACTTTAATCAGAGCTTGACCTGACTGTAAATAGCTAATTAATTCCTCAGTTGTCCATTTTTCAGAATCAGGAAGGATATTTAAATGATGGCGTGAATTACTTAAATATTCACCCATAAATTGCTTTAGCGTTTGTTCATCCGACATAGCATTTAACATCATTGCTTTTAAATCTTCAAAGCTCTGCGTGCTAATTTCAGTACCGTGACTTTGCGCTTGAAGATCTGGATTGTGGTAATGCACATCACCTTTGTCATTCTCAATAATGAAGTCAGCAAAGTTACTCACTAGCTCTTGTTCTTTTGGAGAACGAAAACCTGCAGAATAACTCATTGATGGTTCTAATGCATAACCGTCATGTGGGAAGCCTGGTGGGATATAAAGAATATCACCAGGTTCTAAGATTTGATCGATAATAGGGTCAAAACCCGTGATTTGTTTTAGTGCACTATGGCGGTGTTCTTCTTGATATTCGCCAATATCGCCAACTCGCCAGTGGCGTTTCCCTTGACCTTGAATGATAAATACATCGTATTGATCAATGTGTGGACCTACGCCACCATCAGGTACTGAATAGCTGATCATGATGTCATCAAATAACCAGTTTGGCATTTGTTTGAATGGCTTGAATAGTTCAGCCGCACCTTCGTGCCAGTGGTTAGCCGCTTGAACAATAATAGACCAATTGGTTTCACCAAGCGTATCGAACAGTTCTTCGCTTAATGGGCCGTGTTCCGCTTTCCATTCGTTGTTTAAGTTAGAAACAAAGCGAGAATCCACGTCATTTTCTAGCGTTAAGCCAGCGAGTTCCTCAGGTGTAACAGGATCTTGAAAATTTTCAAAACCGCCTTTGATAATGACGGGTTTCTTTTGCCAATATTCAGCAAGGAATTCTTTTAACGAAAAGCTTAATTGATACATAATTGTTTCCAATAAAAATGCCCGATAGTCGGGCATTTAAAATAAATGTAAAGTGAAAGTAGAGCTTAGAATTTCACGTTATTATGGTATTGGCTCAGGATCTCTACCATTTTTTCCATGGTTTCTTTAGAAGGAGGATTAACCCCTTCAAGAGGGTAATCAAGTCCCATAGCTTGCCATTTGTGGGCACCTAATTGGTGGTATGGAAGCAGCTCTATTTTCTCAATGTTGTCCATGTCTTTAATGAACTCACCAAGTAGATGAGCGGATTCTTCATCATCAGTGTAACCTGGGACAATAACGTAACGGATCCATGTTTTTTGGCCGATTTTATGTAAATAACGAGCAAAATCAAGAACTCGAGTGTTAGATACGCCAATAAACTCTTTATGAACATCATCTTTCATTTGTTTTAGATCAAGCATAACAAGATCTGAAACTTCTAATACTTCATCAATCACATCAGTGTGTTTACGAATGTAGCCATTCGTATCTAGGCAGGTATGCATACCTTCGGCTTGTGCAGCACGGAAGAAGTCACGTACAAACTCAGGTTGAAGCATTGCTTCGCCACCAGAACAGGTAATGCCACCGCCAGATGCTTTCATAAAGTGACGATAGCTTTTTGCTTCTTCAATTAATTCAGTAACGGTAACTTCTTTACCTTCATGCGTGTCCCAAGTATCGCGGTTATGGCAATACATACAACGCATTAAACAACCTTGTAAAAAGATGATAAAGCGAATACCTGGACCATCAACGGTACCACAAGATTCAAAAGAGTGAATACGACCTACAGACATGACGACATTTCTCCGAACTATAATTATGTGGCCATTTTATTACACTTTGGACCAATTAAGTAGGGCAAACCAGAGAGAAATAGGGGGAATTATGAGGAAAGTGGAAATAAAAAAGCCCCACCAAAATGGCAGGGCTTAATGCTACTTAATTAACGCTGAAATTATAGAGTTTCAGTGAAAGTACGTGCGATTACGTCTTTTTGTTGTTCAGTAGTTAGAGAGTTAAAACGCACAGCGTAACCCGATACACGGATAGTCAGTTGTGGGTAGTTCTCTGGGTGCTTAACTGCGTCTTCTAGAGTTTCACGGTTAAGAACGTTTACGTTAAGGTGTTGACCACCCTCTACGTTAGCTTCGTGGTGGAAGTAACCATCCATTAGGCCAGCAAGGTTAGAACGACGGTTGTCATCGTCTTTACCTAGTGCGTTAGGAACGATAGAGAATGTGTAAGAGATACCATCTTGTGCATCAGCAAACGGTAGTTTACCTACTGAAGTTAGAGATGCTACAGCACCTTTCTCATCACGGCCGTGCATTGGGTTAGCACCAGGAGCAAAAGGAGCACCTGCTTGACGACCATCTGGTGTGTTACCAGTTTTCTTACCGTATACAACGTTAGATGTAATAGTAAGAATTGATTGAGTAGGGATAGCGTTACGGTACATTTTAAGCTTACGGATTTTACCCATGAACGTAGAAACTAGTTCACATGCGATATCATCAACGCGAGCGTCGTTGTTACCAAATTTAGGGTAATCACCTTCGATGTCGAAATCGATAGCGATGCCATCTTCGTCACGAATTGGTTTAACTGTAGCGTACTTGATTGCAGCTAGAGAATCGGCAGCAACAGATAGACCAGCAATACCACAAGCCATTGTACGACGAACGTCACGGTCATGAAGAGCCATTAGAGACGCTTCGTAGCTGTACTTGTCGTGCATGTAGTGGATAGAGTTCAATGCTGTAACGTATTGAGTTGCTAACCAATCCATGAAGTGATCTAGACGATCCATTACTTTAGCGTAATCAAGAACTTCATCAGTCATTGGCGCTTCTTTAGGGCCAACTTGGATTTTTAGCTTCTCATCAACACCGCCGTTGATTGCGTAAAGCATAGTTTTCGCAAGGTTAGCACGAGCACCGAAGAACTGCATTTGCTTACCAACGATCATTGGAGATACACAACAAGCGATTGCGTAGTCATCTGATGCTAAGTCAGGACGCATTAGGTCATCATTTTCGTACTGGATAGAAGAAGTATCGATAGATACTTTCGCACAGAAACGTTTGAAGCCGTCAGGCAGTTGCTCAGACCAAAGAACCGTGATGTTTGGCTCTGGAGAAGGACCCATTGTGTAAAGGCTGTTTAGGAAACGGAAGTTAGTACGTGTAACTAGAGTACGACCGTCAAGACCCATACCACCCATAGATTCTGTAGCCCAGATTGGGTCACCAGAGAATAGTTCATCGTATTCAGGAGTACGTAGGAAACGAACCATACGTAGCTTCATTACGAAATGGTCGATCATTTCTTGAGCTTGTTCTTCAGTTAGAAGACCAGCGTCGATATCACGTTGGATGTAGATGTCTAGGAAAGTCGAAGTACGACCTAGAGACATTGCAGCACCGTTTTGAGATTTAACAGCAGCTAGGTAGCCGAAGTAAGTCCACTGAATTGCTTCTTGCGCAGTAGTTGCTGGCTCAGAGATATCACAACCGTATTTAGCTGCCATAACTTTGATTTGACCTAGAGCACGGTGTTGCTCAGCAATTTCTTCACGAAGTTGCATTGTAGCAGTTAGATCTTCGCCTTTTTCAAAACGTTCTTGTAAAGAAGCGAATTGAGCTAGTTTGTCTTTGATTAGGAAATCAATACCGTAAAGTGCAACACGACGGTAATCACCAATGATACGACCACGGCCGTATGCATCAGGAAGACCAGTTAGAACACCTGATTTACGACAGTTTAGGATGTCTTTAGTGTAGATATCGAAAACACCAGCATTGTGTGTTTTACGGTACTCAGAGTAGATTTTTGAAACCATAGGATCAAGTTCGCGATCGTATGCTTTACAAGAACCTTCAACCATACGCACACCGCCGTTAGGGATGATTGCACGTTTTAGAGGCGCTTCTGTTTGAAGACCAACGATTGTTTCAAGGTCTTTTTCAATGTAACCCGCATCGTGAGATGTGATGGTAGAGATAACTGAAGTATCAAAATCAACAGGTGCGTGAGTTGCGTTTTCCTGTTTGATGCCTTCCATTACTTTAGCCCAAAGCTTGTTAGTTGCTTCAGTACCTTCAGAAACTAGGAATTCTTCGTCACCTTCATAAGGTGCATAGTTCTTTTGGATGAAATCGCGAACGTTAACTTCGTTTTGCCACTCACCGTCTGCAAAACCTGTCCAAGCTTTAGCAAATTGCTCTGCCATGATATACCTACCTTTTTAGTAGAAAAAATTCGTACTATTCATAATGGGCTTGAGCTGCCCACATCCTCGTTAGAGGTAAAACAGTACACTCAATTTAATAACAATATAAATGATTATAAAATTTAGCCTATAAGCATTTATATTGCGACTAACCGTTCGATTTTTCAATACTACCTTAAACTTTTTTTGCAAACCTTAAACTAAATCAATAAATCTTCAATTTTTTTAATAAAATGGGGTAATTTATTTTATTACCCCATAAGTATTATACGTGAGGTGTCACTATTATAGTAGTGCCTTGATGCCGTATTGACCTTCAAGCATGCCAACTGCAAGCATTGCAATTAAACAAATTACTAATACACCGCCAGGAATAACAATACGGTCAACAAAAGAAAGTGTCTTAGGACGTTCTTTATCACCAATCAAACCATTGTTATCAAGAAGCATAGTCATAGCCCAAGCTAAAACTGGGTTTGCTACTGCTGCGGCAAAGATACAAATACCTGCAGATTGTGCGTCTTTGTTTTCTTTAACCATTTGAACACCGGCTTCAAGCATTGGTAAGAATACACCAACTAATAGAGCCATACACATTACTGGTGGCCATACTGCAACATCCATAGGGAAGCCAAGGATAGCAATAATCATTACGATTGTACCAAGAAGGATAGCACCACCTGGGATCGGACGCTTAGCAATTGCTGCTGGGATCATATACGTACCCCAAGAAGATGTGATGTTACCACCACCAACTGCAGTACCTACCATTTGACGGATAGAACACATTGTCATCGTGTCATCAACGTCCATTAGTACTTTTTCAGTACGACGAGGGTAGTTAAGTTCTTGGAAGATACGGTGACCAAGGAAATCAGGTGACCACATTGCAACCGCTAGGATAGCAAAAGGTAGAGAAGCTAAGAAGTGCTGCAGGTTTGGTAAACCAAGCATCCAACCTTCTTCAGTTGACCCCCACCAGTAAACAGGGTTTAGGTTAGGGATACCCATCTCAGTTTCAAACTTAAGATCAAAACCAGCACCAAGAGCAAGTGCAACTGCTAAACCAGCAAACGCACAAGCAGGGATTGCTAACCAGCGTTTGTTAATACGAGCAAGATAAGCGTATAGAACAATGTTTACTGCTAATACGATTAAACCAATGTAGCCTAACTCGCCTTCAAGACCAGTAGACCAAGCTTGTATATTGCTAATCTGACCCATTGCTCCACTGAAGCCAAGGAAGACAAGAAGACCACCAGCAACCCCTTCAGAGGTTAAGTTGACTAACTTGGAACCGCCTTTGAAATAACTCAATAGTAAGCCGAATACACCTAATAAAATGGCAAGAGCAAGAGGGTGTGCACCAGCTAACGCGATCGCACCGATAAGTGGGATCATTGGGCCATGGTTACCTGCAAGGTTAGCGCGAGGGTTAAAGAAACCAGAGGCTAGAATACAGAATAAAAAAGCAGGGATAAGCATTTCTACACGAGCAACTTCAATGGCAAATTCTTTACCTAAGTTGATGTGTGGCCATGCTTGAGTAAGGCCATCAGCCCAAGACATCATTACCGCAGAGTACATTGCAATGATGCCGATAGTTCCGGCTAAAGCAGGAACAAGATCTTCAAGTTCAAAGCGGAAGTCACGACCAGGTAGGTTTAAACCAAAGCGGCGTGGTTTCATAATTTGCAGTTCATGATCTAGGTAATCTGAACGGCTATCGAACTCAGAAGCTGGGCGATGTAACTCGCTATAGCTCTTTTCGTTCTGCTCTTTGTCTATAGACATAGAATCCTCATAATAGAATTTTAAGTATTAAAAAATCAATAAGTAGATATTGATGTTGTTCTTGTTATTTTCGCCGAGTGTAGCACACGAAAATTAAGCCAATGATTGATCTTGATCACTATATAATTGTATATGAAAGAAAACTACAAAATGAGACGGTTAATACTTTGGTGCTATTATGTTAATGATAGAGTTGTTATTAAATTTCTCCTTTAATAACAGTCCTCTACAGTGTTTTTGATGCATTTTATTAATGGTATCAACAATATTGAACTTGTTAATAATTCTTAATAAAAAACAAATTATAGCAGTAATTCGTTTACATGTAGTACATATACTACGTGCTAGTTTTACTGTACTTAAACATAAATACACAGAAAATAAATGTTTTAATATTGTTAATGTGAAATTGAATAGAAATTGTAAAATAACGGCCAAAAGTGAATGATATTCTTTTTAAATTAAATTTAAATTTTTCACGCTTCTGATTTTTGTTCGTTATTCATACTTTGGTTAATAAATTGTTGCTTGTGATAATTTTGAGTGTTAAATTCTAAGAATAAAGTGAAAAGCAAACGATTAATGTGTATTGAATTAGGAGTTATGGCGCATGAAGGATGCTGTCGCGCTAGAAGTGAAAGACTTACATAAACATTTTGGACAAAATGAAGTATTAAAAGGTATTTCCCTAGAGGCTAATAAGGGTGATGTAATCTCAATTATTGGCTCATCTGGTTCAGGTAAGAGTACCTTCCTGCGTTGTATCAACTTACTTGAAACACCAACTCATGGCGAAATTTGGGTCAATGGTGAATTGATTGAGATGAAAAACAATCGTTTAGGTGAAGCAATCCCCTCCAATGAAAAACAAGTTCAACGAATACGCTCACGTCTTGCTATGGTTTTTCAAGGTTTTAACCTATGGTCACACATGACGGTGTTACAAAATGTAATCGAAGCACCAATACATGTTTTGGGTGTGCCGAAAGCCGAAGCTATTGAAAAAGCGGAACAACTTTTAAAACAAGTCGGTCTTTACGAGCGTAGGGACTATTACCCTGGGCACTTATCAGGAGGCCAACAGCAACGTGCAGCAATAGCACGAGCATTAGCGGTAGATCCTGAAGTGATGTTATTTGATGAACCAACTTCAGCACTTGATCCTGAGTTGGTTGGTGAAGTTCTTGGGGTTATGCGAGATCTTGCTGAAGAAGGCCGAACTATGTTGGTAGTGACGCATGAAATGGCGTTTGCACGAGATGTTTCTAATCATGTGATGTTTTTACATCAGGGTTTAGTAGAAGAGCAGGGTGATCCCGCTAAGCTATTTACTAATCCAGAATCAGATCGTTTAAAGCAGTTTATCTCATCTATCTATTAGAAATCGATAGATGGCTGAGTAATATAAAGAAACACAGCTTATAAATATAAAAATCGTTAGTTACAGGAGCAAGGAAATGAAGAAGTGGTTATTAGCAGCCGTTGTGGCATCTACAGCAGTCACTGGTGCAGCTCAAGCAAAAGAATGGAAGCAAATTCGATTTGGTATTGAAGGAGCATATCCTCCTTTTAGTTGGACTGAGCCTTCAGGTGAACTAAAAGGGTTTGATGTTGATATGGCAAATGCCTTATGCAAAGAGATGGAAGCGCGCTGTAAAATCGTAGCGCAAGATTGGGATGGCATTATTCCATCATTGCTGGCTCGTAAATACGATGCGATTATCGCAGCTATGTCGATTACTGAAGAACGTAAAAAGAAAATTGATTTTACAGAAAAATACGCACTGATCCCAAATAAATTTGTCGCTAAGAAAGGCACTGATTTAGTCATGACTAAAGAGGGTCTTAAAGGCGTCACTGTTGGTGTTCAGCGTGCGACAACACACGACAAATATTTAACTGATAATTTCGGTAAAGGTGTTGATCTTAAGCGTTACGGTTCATTTGATGAAGCGTATTTGGATCTAAAAGCAGGTCGTATTGATACGGTTCTTGGTGATGCATCAGCATTAGAAGAGGGGCTGATTAATAAACCAGGTGGCAAAGCCTATGAGTTTGTTGGTCCATCACTAACGGATCCAAAGTGGTTTGGCGATGGTTTTGGTATTGCAACTCGTAAGCAAGATAAAGATTTAACTAAGCAGCTGAATGCAGCAATTCAATCTTTACGCGAAAAGGGTATTTATCAAGAGATTGCAGCTAAATACTTTAACTATGATGTTTATGGTGAATAAAAGCCAATAGGTAAGCATAAAAAGGGAAGAGGCAATAGCTTTGTCTCTTCTACTATTTCTAATACTTATATTTATACCAATAAAGGACAATTATTTTTATTGGTTTAAGTATTAAAGCGAAAGCTTGGAAGCAGTATGTTAGATTTACAAGGATATGAATCCTCCATCTTAGACGGAGCCATGGTTACACTTCAAGTAGCTATACTGTCTCTTATCTTAGCAGTTTTTTTAGGTCTATTAGGGGCGCTCGCTAAAATGGCACCTTATCGTTGGGCTAGAGGTATTGCTACTCTCTATACTACGGTTGTTCGTGGTATCCCTGATCTTGTTTTGATGATGCTGTTATTTTTTGGCGGTCAAATGCTGCTTAATAATGGGTTATACGCAACTAATGAATGGATTAATGAGTGGATGACCAACTCTAATCCTGACCATGAATGGATATCTTACCTTCCAGATTATATTGAAATCAGTCCGTTTATTGCAGGTATTTTAACTATTGGTTTTATCTTTGGTGCTTACATGGCTGAAACATTTCGCGGTGCCATTATGGCGGTTGACCGTGGTGAAATGGAAGCTGCAAAAGCGTATGGTATGAGTGGAGCGATGGCTTTTCGTCGTATCCTCTTTCCTCAAATGCTTCGCCATGCCTTACCAGGTTTTGGTAATAATTGGTTAGTTTTATTAAAAACCACTGCGCTGGTTTCAATTATTGGTTTAGAAGATATGGTTCGAGTCAGCTCAATGGCTGCTGGTACGACTAAAATGCCATTTACTTTCTATATGTCCGTCGCGTGTATTTTCTTACTATTTACTGCTATATCAACAGGTGCTTTAAAACTTGTTGAGCGTAAATTCAGCATTCATATGAGGTAAGCATGGATTTTTCAATCATTATTGAGAGCCTACCTGTGTATTTAGAAGGGCTTTGGACTACGGTTTGGTTAGTGACTCTTTCTCTTATTGTTGGCTTATGTATTGCTGTCCCTTCAGCAATAGCAAGAAACAGTAATAATCCATTAATTTGGGTGCCCGCTTGGGCGTATATTTACTTTTTCCGTGGGACACCATTACTTATTCAGCTATACCTAATTTATTATGGGATGGATCAGTTTTTTCCCGTGAAAGATACACTATGGGAGCACGCATCATTTTGTGCTTTAGTGGCATTTGCATTAAATACGGGCGCATATACAGCTGAAATTGTTCGTGGATCAATTAATGGATTACCACAAGGTGAGATAGAAGCAGCAAAAGCGTATGGAATGAGTCAATTTCAGACCTATAAACGCATTATTTTACCTAGTGCTTTGCGTAGAGCGCTTCCCGCTTACAGTAATGAAGTGATCTTTATGCTCCATGGTTCAGCGATTGCAGGTATCGTTACTTTAATGGATTTAACAGGCGCAGCTCGCTTAGTGAATTCGCGATACTACGCGCCATTTGAGTCATATATAGCGGCTGGTTTATTCTATATGTGCTTAACGTTTATTATCATTTTTGTATTTAAGCAATTAGAAACTCGACTGCTTAGATTTATGAGGCCGTTAAGTTAACTGTATTTTAAACATAGAAAAAGAGCACAAGATGTGCCCTTTTTTTGTTAATATCAATAGAACAAGTAAATGGTCAGATTTGCTCTTGAGGAGATGGTTATGAACTTATCATTTTTATTGATAAGGCTAGTAAAATTAGTCGTGATTTGCGCATTGTTTTTGAGTGTTTTTGATTTCATAGAGCATGGCGAAATTCTTTGGTACCAACGTTGGTTCTAAGTATAAAAAAGAGCACTGTCCTGTGCTCTTTTTTACTTTATAACCACTAATTAAAATGATGACTATATTGCGTCATTTAAAAATAAATTAACACCCGTCAGTTCACTGACCTCATCAAGATAATTCTTTAAATGAGGTGGGAAGTCTAATCCTTTAACGACAGTTAAATTACGAATAAATGGGAAAAAGTTAATATCATCCCATGTGATTTTATTGCCTTTTTCTGATGGTAGCGTAATGAAATTAACATCAACCAATAATGGATTTAATTGTTTAATATAATCATTACTTTGAGTTAGCGCTTGCTCAAAGGGCATACCAATAAACGCTTCTTTTTTCTCTGTATACCAAGTAATTGCTTCAGGTCGTTGAAACTCTTGTAAATTTAGTTGAGTCCAACGAGGGAAGGTAAGATTAAAGAATAAAGGACGAGCAGTATCTAACCACTCAGAAATCTCATCGGCGTGAGTCGCTTGCTCAATAACAGAGTGATGATCGTGCTTATCCAGAAACTCTGCGATGTCCAAGCTTTCCGCCATGTAGCTGCCGTCTTCTTTCTCTAAAATAGGTACCATGTTTGCACCGACTTTCTCAATTCGGCTATCTACATCATCATTCTGCATATAGATGAATTCAATAGGCTGATTTTTAATACCAGCAACCATTTTAGCTTTCATACAAAACGGACAATGCTCAAATAAGAATAATTTCATACTACTTCCTTATTAAAAAAGCCCCACGCTAGAATGTAAGGTAGGGCTTTAAATCGTTATTTAAATGTAGACCAGATTGGGGCGTGATCAGACGGTTTTTCAATGCCACGTAATTCGTAATCAATACCTGCTTCTGTGCATTTAGCTGCAAGTGTTGGTGTAGCCATTACCACATCAATACGAAGGCCACGGTTATCAACAAAGCCTTTAGAGCGGTAATCAAACCATGAGTACTGATCGGTCACTTCTGGATGAAGGTTACGGAAGGTATCTTCAAAACCCCAGTCTTTTAATGTTTGTAACCATTCACGCTCTTCTGGCTGGAATGAACACTTACCTGTTTTTAACCAGCGCTTCGCATTTGGTTCACCAATACCAATATCTGAATCTATAGGGCTGATATTAATGTCACCCATAATGATCAGTTCTTCATCGCTCTTATGGTGAGTGTTTAGGTGAGTCATGAGATCTTTATAGAACTGGCGTTTGTACGGGAATTTAGTTTCATGCTTGATGTTATCACCCTGTGGGAAATAACCATTCATAACCGTGAATTGTGAGCCATCTTCACGTTGATGTGTTGTCATTATCATACGTTTTTGATGTTCTTCGGTATCCGTATCAAACCCATACTGAACAGAGATAGGCTCTTGTTTACATAGCATAGCAACACCGTAATGCGCTTTTTGGCCATGGAAGTAGACTTTGTAGCCCATCGCCTCGACGGCTTCGACAGGGAACATTTCGTTATGTACTTTGATCTCTTGAAGACCAATAACATCAGGGTTGTGCTTATCAATAATCGCTTGAAGTTGATGAAGGCGAGCACGGAGGCCATTTATGTTGAATGAGATTACTTTCATTATGGTTAAAGTCCTTGTTTTTATTTTGAATCCTATGAAGAAAGGATCTTTTAATACAACGATATTACCATTAATTTGATAGAGAAGTTAATTCATTAACTTAGCCGTAGGCTTGCATGTCTCACAGTGCCATGTGCATTTCTGTTGCCCAAAGCCCGCTTTTATCCATGCCATTGTTACGCTAGTCGATGGGTTACAAAGAGCCTCTTTATTACATAAGCTACAGGTTTTCCATTGTGAAGGTTGTTGCTGCTTTTGAGTTTGTACTATGTGCATTTTAATGCCTCTTTTATATTATCGAAAACAAAGTAACTGTATATTTGAACAGTGGTTTTGGCAAGTAATAAAAAGAGGAATTCGACGTTTTATTTCTTACAGGCACAAAAAAAGCCAACTCATTTCTGAATTGGCTTTTTGATCTCTTACGAGATAAATAATGGTGGAGGGGGACGGATTCGAACCATCGAAGCTTTCGCGGCAGATTTACAGTCTGCTCCCTTTGGCCACTCGGGAACCCCTCCAGCGGGCTTTTTTATACTTAATTAGCTCGTTTCCCAACGGAGCAATCAAGTTATCTCAATCGTTAC
>NZ_JARACP010000002.1 GCF_028765545.1 Aliivibrio sp. S4MY1
AAAGCTGCGCCCACACCTAATATTACAAGGAAAAGTACAGCTAATATGAGTTTTACGAGAAGTTTCATTTCAATAGCCTTAATGATTAAATTCCAGTCTCAGGATCCATAGGCTCTGATCGGTAATCTTTCCCTGCAATAATATCGTAACGAATAACAGTAGAATCATTAAATAAATCAAAATCCATATTTATAGAGTTTTGATCACCTTGTAATTTTTTATTATCAATATAGAAGTCGCACATAATATACCCAGTCCAATGCTCTCTTTTCCGTGATTTACTAATTTTTGCATTACAGTTTCGAGACTCTAAATGAACTGTTGATGGTAATGTCCTATATGAAACCTCAGCCCCCCGAGCAGTTCTAAAGCTTGCAAAAACTTCATCAAATTTATTATTTGCTTTAAAGCTTACTGAATATAATGTCATACCACAGTTTGTATTATAACCTTTATACGGTATGCGTAATTCATAACTATTTTCATTCTCTGAAAAGTCATGTTCGATCTTAATTACGTCTTTAGCAGCTTTCGTTACTTTTCCCGTGTCAGCACTAAAAGTCCAAGAGTTACAGTTTTCTCCCCCACCATAAAAAGTAGCCCAAGCTGTAACGTTAAGATCTTTTGGCTTTGAGCCTTTAATTGTAATGTACTCATCACCTTCATTACTTCCAAAAGGAGCGGGGTTGAATATTTTTGTAAAAAAAATTGCTCCAACGCCTAATATGACAAGAAAAATTACTGCTAATATGAATTTTATGGGTAGTTTCATTTCAATTGTTCCTTAATATCAACGGTAATACTTTCGTTCCCTGCGAGTAATGACTGTACAGAATATTGATTCGGTTTTTGTTGTAATAGCTGTAACTCTTTTCTCACTCTTTCTCTATTGAAGAGTAATTTATTTGTAATACTCATTTCAGTTTTTAATGCCGAGCGCTTTGCGTCCCCAACATGATATGGAATATCTTGACTGTTTTTTAACTCGACTTCTAGCATTTGATAGGTTTTATTTAAACTATTTTCAGCTTTTAATATTTCAGTTACGGCATCTTCATAAGAGTCAAACAGCGAATTACTTAAAAGAAGTTGTAATTGGTTTTGTATGTTAGGTACATATTCTGTCATCTTATGGTCTAAAGCTGAGCTTAAACCATTATGAATATAGCCATTAATTTGAGTCGATTCTTTACTCAACGAATCCGCTAAATAGAATGAGTCATTCTCTCGGTCACTGGCTAAAGTTAAGCTAGTAATATGAGTTTGTTTTGGCGCTAATAGCACTTGATCTACTGATTGAGGTCCATGTTTATTAACACTGTACGTTAATAATTGCACTAAGTTACCATGATGATGGTAGTTGTCGTCATCACTGTCAGTCACTGAATTTATAATATCCTCAACAACACCTGTAAATAACGAACCTTCATTTTCATCAGCAGTATTCATCCATTTCGATGGTATTTGTGGAACAATATCATGGTTATTAACATGGCGATAATGGACAATATCACTGTATGCAGATACAAATGAATGAGTCCCAGCTCTTGGCATACCATAAGTATATAAACGCAGTGATTTAGGTTGATAATCATTATGAATAAATGCACTTATAACCAAAGCCCCTGCGCCACCTAAGCTGTGCCCACAAACATAAATCGACTTATTTGCATGATATGTATCAATTACAGGTTCAATTAATAACCAAAATGCTGCCGCATACTCATAAAACCCTTGATGTACATAACTATTTTTTAAATCACTAACAGGTATTTGTGCGGCATCTAAATCCGTCATAACATCTTTATAGCCTTCAGAGCCAACTGAAGTTTGAGTACCTCTAGCGCCTACAATAGCTATATCTTGATTACTTAAAATGTAGCCCTCTACACCAATATCTTCATTTTCAAAAAAATTAACTTCAAGGTATTGCGAATACGGCACTTCTTTTAATAACCAATCCACTTTTGAAGAAGCGCTATATTCAGGACGTTGTTTCATTTTAAGTTTTGCTAATATTCGATTCAAACCACCTTCAGGTAATTTAGGTTGTTCAGGATTACTTAAATCACCAAATTTGTCATTTGCATAAGCCAACTGCGCCAATAATGCAAACGTATAACTGTTAATTAAACTGAATTCATCTGTATCTACTATCATTGGAATGTAGCTTCGCAGTGCTTTAAGCTCTACAACTACCGTTGAATTTGTTTTAACGTTAAAGCCAGCAATAGCTTCATTTTTCCCACTATCTATCGCTTTATGTTCTTGAGTAAGAAATTCATCTTCAGGCGCGGTATCCCATAAATCACCAATAGAAATATTATGGTATTTTTTCAACTTATTGCCTGACGCATCCATTTCTGAGTTTGCACGTAATTTAACAGGCGATGGCGTATTATCTTTACGACTTTCAAATTGCTCTACAATGAAGATAAGCTGCTCTTGCTTAACCGTTGCTCGCCAATCACCTTCACCTATATCTTCAAATAAAACAGAGCCATTTTGACTTATTTTAGATAATGTTAATCCTGAACTTTGATTCACAATAGTAACTTCTAATCCATCAATTGGCTCATCGTTTTCACTACGAATATCCAGCTCAAGCCAGTGAATAGTTGTCGGTTGCAATGTGTCATTATTAATTTGTTCTTTTAGTAAAATCGTATCTGTATGATAAGTTTTGTTCACCGCAGTATTCAGATTACTCCCTGCTTTTCCCAACTCCTTTCCCATTGGTAACACCGCAACTTTTCCAGCATAACCGCTGCCACTTCCTGCGCTACCGCCTGAGTTTAGGTTAATTGCAGAACCAATAAGATGAACGCCTGCTGGGTCGATTTTTACTACACTGCCACCGGCTTTAATGGTGATTTCAGTTCCAGCCTCTAACACTATTTTTTGCCCTGATTTTAAGTGCAATTCAGAACCAATCTCTTCTAAGCGTTTTTTACCTACTTTGCTATGAACAGAGCCATTAACTTGATGATGAGAATCTCCTTTAATGGTTTCAAACTGACTACCACCAACGGTCGTATTTCTATTGTTTTTTATCTCATTAAATTGATTGTTATGTACAAGCTTATGCTCATCGTTAAAGACTTCTATTGTGTGATCATTTTGGATCTGGCTATCCATGTCTTTTGCTGCATGAATATAAATTTGCTCGGCGTCTTTTTTATCTTCAAAACGCAGTTCATTGAAGTTTTCACCACCTAACGAACTTGAGGTTTTAAAAGTGCTGCGCGTCTTGTGTTCAGGCAATGTATATGGAGGCTTATTATCGCCATTATAAAGAGACCCGGTAATGATAGGTTTATCTGGATCACCATGGATAAAGCTAACAATGACCTCATGCCCTATTCTTGGCAAAATAAACTGTCCATATTGATTGCCCGCCCAGCCTTGAGAAGTTCGTAACCAACAACTGGTCTTTTCATTTCCTTGGCCGTTTCTATCCCAATGAAACTGCACTTTTACACGACCATGCTCATCACAATATATCTCTTCATTTTCAGGACCGGTTACGATTGCGGTGTCGACATTATGGATCAGTGGTTTTGGCTTTTGTATCGTCTTAAAAGGCATCATCCAAGGCGTACAGCTAAATGAGGCGTGGTATTCTGAGCCACCATCGGCTAATTCTTCAAGTACCTGCGGCTGCCTTCCTGAATGCGTCACGTGTGTTAATAACCAGATATCGTTCCATTCTGGATTTGGGTGTTCTTGAATAGGCTGGAAATAGCCAACGGTTAACTGCGCACAATCACTTTCGCCTAATAACTCAACAGTGCCTGTTCTTTGTTGCTTTAACCTTAATGACGCGTACTTTGTGGCTTTTTCTGATGACAGTTGGTTACTAGGGTATTGGTAATGCTCTAACGCTAATTCAGATGCACATTCACCTTGATCATCGTTCTGGCTTTTTCCAATTGGGGAGCGAGTTGGTGTTTCAAAATTATAGTCTTTTACTGAGACCTTACCTGTACTCACTTTTTGTTTTTTTATTAAGGAAGTAATGGTATTACTGTCTTTGGTCATTCCATTATTAGCCACAACACACAATGGCGTTAATTCTGTATGTATTTCTGGTCCATCAGAAATGATCAATTTTGAACCGATATCAGTATGCTCAAAATAACTAATAAGCCCTTCTTCAGACATCAATCGTTGAACAAAATCTAAATCAGATTCACCATATTGAACACAATACTCTCTCGGCTCATGGGCATTAAATAACTCAATATCAAAATGGTTAGTTAAAATTCCGGCTTGTTGATAAATCTCGGCAATAATGTCAGGAACCGTTTTGTGTTGAAATACTTGAAAATTGGTACGATAACTAAGTAATGAAAAAATAGGCACTAACGACAGTCGATAAGTACTATGGCGAAATGAAGTATTAAGCTGTTCAATTGATTCGATGATCCCATGAACATATCTAGGCGTATATTCTATCTTATTTTGGTTATTGTGATGTAAGGTTAAGCAAACAGGTAACTGCAACCACTCCTCTAATTTTAATGCAGGGTCCTCACACACAAAAGTGACATCAAATTGATACAATGAACCAAGTTGTTCATGACCAGAGAACTGATAGACCTGCAATGGAATATCAATGGTAGCGACGGCTATCTCAAATTGAGCTTGGTTTGCATCCTGCATAATGATTCATCCTGATACACACTTATTTAGTAATACCAACTGCTTAACTCATCAATAAATTGGTATCTCTTAAACACAAAAAGGGAGAGTCATCATAAACAGCTAGGGACGTTTATGATATTGACTCTCCCGAAAATGCGAGTGGTTACGCTTTCATTGCTGTACGCCAGTCATCATTACCAGAGGTACCTGCGACTTCGTGCGTCCAATCAATAGCACGATAAGTCATAAATACGTCTTCTAAGTGAGTAAAATGCGCTTGTGCTGGATCTTGACAGTTTGGCATTGAAGCCGTGATATCAACGATAATCGCATCATGCAGAACCGTCGTAAAATAATGCTCTTGCGTACCTGTTGCTGAAGTACGGTACCATTTGATTTCAACTTTTGGCAGCTTCTCACCAGAAGTTAATGCGTTATACATTAATGGTGACGCCTTATCGAATACCTTAGTAATACGTACTGGCTTATGCACACGCTGACCAGTAGGCTGACCTGATTGAGGGTCACGAGGTAATAGAACTTGATGCTCAAAACCTTGAACCAGTACTTCATCTTCATGGCCTTCTTGGTAAATGTTACCTACTGAATCTTCAGTAAATGTACCTGCTGTGATCAATCCTTGTTTTTCGCCTTCGATGCGCATATAAGCTGGAGTTGGCATACTATCTTCCTTTTAAATAAATATGAATTAATGTTCGCTAATCCTATTGCCAAAGGTATGCCATTTTTATTATTCAATTTAATCAATAAGTTAATATTATTATAAATAAAACCTCCTCATTTAAAGTTTGAAAAACAATCAATGAATCTTATATTTCAATCAAACTAAAAGTTGTGCCAATTTAATTCGACACTCATACCAAATAAAGTCTTTTGGATCTGTCTCGCAAAATCCGCCACTCTAACTTAGTTAACATTTTGAAACATTTTCTTTGAAAATAAATTGAAATCTACTTTTGATCACACTCTTATTTTAATTCGTACAGTATAAAGAATATACATACCGAGACTTAAATGGAGAATAAGTGGACGCCATTAAAGCAATGTTGATTGCCATGCTTGGAAGTTTTCGTGACCTTCTACCTATTATTTTAGTCGTCGCCTTCTTCCAATTAGTCGTACTTCAAGAGCCTCTGCCCAACTTAGGCTCTATACTCTTTGGTCTCGTACTCGTCGTTCTTGGGCTTACCTTCTTTATTTTTGGATTAGAAATGGGGTTGTTTCCTATTGGCGAATCAATGGCCCAAGCTTTTGCCAGAAAAGGGAGCGTTGCTTGGCTACTATTATTCGCTTTTTGCCTTGGCTTTGGCACCACCATCGCAGAGCCAGCCCTTACTGCCGTTGCTTCCGAGGCTGCTGAAGTCGCTGCCGAAGGAGGAATGATCCCGCATACAGAAAACGATATGGCTGATTATGCCAACGGGCTACGTTTGACCGTCGCACTCTCGGTTGGTTTTGCCATTGTGATTGGGGTGTTACGTATTTTAAAAGGCTGGCCAATCCATATTATGATTATCGGTGGTTATATTATGGTGGTTATTCTTACATGGTTCGCACCGGAGAACATTATTGGTATTGCTTATGATTCTGGTGGCGTGACGACATCTACCATTACCGTTCCCCTAGTTACCGCTCTTGGCGTTGGTCTTGCTTCTACCATTAAAGGGCGAAATCCTATGCTTGATGGTTTTGGTCTTATCGCTTTTGCTTCGTTACTACCTATGATTTTTGTCATGATCTATGGGATGGTATTAGCATGAACAGCCTGATTCTATTTTTTGAAACCTTCCTATCAACCATTCGTGATGTATTACCGATCATCGTTATTATTTTTGGCTTCCAATTTGCGGTATTGAAAAAACCAATAGCCAATTTACCTAAAGTCATTCTTGGCTTCTTTTACGTAATTTTAGGGCTATCTCTATTTTTAATGGGGTTAGAACTCGCGCTATTTCCACTTGGTGAATCAATGGCAGCTCAATTAACCGCACCTGATTTTATCTATGAAGGGAAAGATTTATTAATCCAAACCTTTGATTGGGTCGATTACTATTGGGTTTATATTTTTGCAGCGACGATTGGTTTTAGTACCACTATTGCTGAGCCATCACTCATTGCTGTTGCTATAAAAGCCAATGCAGTTTCTGGCGGCAGTATAAGTATTAATGGACTACGAATAGCCGTTGCTTTAGGTGTCGCCTTTGGTATCTCGCTAGGAAGTTATCGAATTGTCGTTGGGGACCCAATTCATTATTACATTATGGTGGGCTATGTCATTGTGGTTATTCAAACCTTTTATGCCCCTAAAATGATCATTCCATTGGCTTATGACTCAGGTGGAGTCACCACCTCTACTGTTACCGTTCCTTTAGTTACTGCTCTTGGACTTGGATTAGCTTCTACAGTTCCTGGACGAAATCCCATGATTGATGGCTTTGGATTAATCGCCTTTGCCAGTTTATTTCCCATAATTTCTGTTATGGCTTATGCACAAATTAGTGCTTATAGAGCCAAAACAAAGCCTATATCTCAAGAAAAATCGAATTAATTGATTCACTTAGGAGAAAGCCTATGCGCTTTAAATTGTTACTCGCTTTTGTAGAAGAAGCCAAAACAGATGCAGTCCTTGATGCGGCGCGGAATGCCGGAGCTACTGGTGCGACAGTTATTAATCATGCTCGGGGAGAAGGTCTCAATAAGAAGAAAACCTTTTTTGGCCTAACTCTTGAGGTTCAAAAGGATGTTTTATTGTTTGTCGTTGAGGAACACCTTGCTCGCTCTATTTTAGAAAAAATTAATGAGATAGGAGAATTTGATACTGAATCAGGTCAAGGCATTGCCGTTCAAATTGACATTGAAGATGCCGTCGGCGTTGCGCATCAAGTTGAAACATTAACCAAGGTTGTAGAGGAAAAGCTATGAATAAAGTAAAAGTAGAAAATGTTATGTCCAACACTTATGTCATGGTTGATGGACTAATGACCGTCGCTGAAGGCATTCAATTAGCTAAGCAGAAGCAAGTAAAAGCACTTATCGTAAAAAAACGTCATGATGATGATGAATACGGTATTGTCTTAATGAACGATATCGCCAAAAAAGTACTTGCTCAAAACCGTCCAACAGATCGTACTAATATCTATGAGATCATGACAAAGCCAGCACTTTCAGTATCACCTGACATGAACGTAAAATATTGCGCTCGATTGTTTGAACGTTTTGGAATAAGCCGAGCACCAGTGATTAAGCATGGTGAAATAGTAGGGATGGTGAGTTACAACAATATTGTGTTAAATGGCATGGCAGAACTTAGTCATTAATAAAAAGTGACTTAAAAACGTTAGCCTTTAAGTCACTGTTATTATAATAAATGACTATTCTGTTTTTTGAATAATTAACGGTGCAAAATCCGCGGTTGCGTTGTTTCCTGCACCTGAATGATCAGTATATTCCGTGTCTTTCATTATGGTATAAAACACATCAACAAAATCGTCATCGTTAACGAATAAATCATCAGGAAGTAATGCAATAATTGCACTCGTCATTTGAGGAATTATCAAATACGCTTGTGCTTCTTTATCTGGTATTGTTGCCAAGAAGTCACTGGCTGCTTTTAAGATGGTTTGTGCTAACTGTTTATAATCCGTTTTATCGTCTTGCTCCATTAAAATGATATCAGCAGCCCCCCAACGATAACGATCCCAAAAAACCATGATCTGATTTGCAGGGTATGATTGCTCTGCGTAATCCAAATAAGGCATTTCAATCACATCAATTGTTGGTTCGTCTCTTTCAGGGCTCACACCAGACACAATGGCGTATATCTCAGCCTTACCTGAGATCCAAGGTTCATGGTCATCTTTTAACTGAATTTTCTTTAAGATAGTGGTATTAATTTCAGTTGGTTCCACAGCAGATCTTAACATCGCATAAGGCGCTGGCTTCGTTTGTTGACTTGGCCCACTAGATTGCAATGCTTTAAATTCATCACGCATTAATGCTAGACCAGCTTTCAGCTCTTCACGGTTATTAGTATCAACCACTAATACTGGGCGCTCTGGAATATCGTAAACATCTAAATAGTGAAGATTACCATCAATATCATAAGCTTCAATGTATTGCCATTCGCTCTCTGCTCCTTCAGGTTCAAAAGCAAACAATGGGCTTTGTCCTGCTTGCCAACGAGCCAACATACTTGGATCAGCTAAACGTAACTCAAGCAATTCATCAGTATATTTTTCTAAACCACGCGCTTGGATCTCGCTTTTATTCGCAGTGGTCATTGCAGTCATAAAAGTTCGAACCTGCGGTTGAGGCTTAGTTTGAGTTGATAAATCAGATAATGAAGCGCTCATTTGATACTGATTAATGGTACTTTTTAAATTGTTTTCTAATTGTGGAAAAGCACGGCTTAACTCCTGTGCTAGAGCACGCTTAGATACATCATCTTGCGCCGTAGCCAAAGCTGGAGTCATCAAGCAAAATACGAGTAGCGCTGTTAATTTGTTCATACAGCATTCCTTATTTATAGTTATTGTATTGATTTTGAATCCATTCGAATTTGTCCTTACCCCAACCATACCAAAAATGAGATAAAATTAAAGTCAATACTCTAATTTATCTTTTTAATGAGCGGCATCAAAAATAAGACACCGTAAAATTACGAATACAGAGTGAACTCAACTTGGCATTTTGTACAAAAATAGACCAAACTATTTTATAAGTGCAGATGAAAAGAGGTTGGAATGACATTAAATACGTGGTTAGCTTCAATCTCAGATTGGTATCAAATGGGAAGAACAGGGTCAATAACCATGCTTGAATCACGACTCTATTCAGCTCCTGATTCTGTGTGGGGGCCACATTTGACAGAAAACCAAAGTAAAGCCATTGCTTGTTGGCTAGATGGTTGTTTAAGAGTGTTTGAATATGAAAAATACCAAGATCCAAACAAGGCATATCAAACACTGCAATATATTGCAGCGAAGTTAGAGATGACCGCCTTTTCTCCAACAACAGATATAGAAATAAAAGATTGGGGCTTGAAGCGATTACAACATATCACCGTATTACGTTTAGAGTTTTGTAATCAACAACAAGACCAATCTATTTGGGATAAAGAAGCACACACCTTAATTGATATGCATGTGAAGCTAATGGCAAGCATCTCGTGGAATGAAGCTTATAATGAAGTCAGTCAAGACAACTCAATAAGACACTAAAAAATCTAGATATCTTGTATCTTGACTAAAATTCGCCATCACTTTATCTTTTATCAACTTTCCATTTTTCTCAACTGCGACAGATATTGTATCCACCCTTTTGCTTCATTGGATGGTGTAAAGTCATTGGCTCGTTTTGCATTCACAAGGGCCAATTCTAATTGATTCAATTTATAATAAGCACGAGTTTTCGCTAATGCTACGTCATCGGTTTTATTGTAATCCTTTACTTTATCAAGGCTTTTTAGCCCTTGTTGATAATGACCTTCTTGGATTTGAAGCTGTGCTACCTGCCAATAATATTGATCATCAAACTTTGCTGCTTTTTGCCAAGCAGTAATTGCTTTATCCCACTCTTTTGCTGCCTGCCAATAAGTTGCTTGCGTAACTATGACTTCTTTATCTGTTTCATACTCTGCTAATTGCGCCATCACTTGCGCTGCTTTTTCAGGAATACCACGCTGTGCATACAATTGAGCCAAAATTTTCAACTCTGATTTGCTTAATTCTATTCCCTGTCGCTCTGCAAGAATTAACGTATCTAATGCATGTTTAGGCTGATTTAGTCGTAATTGAATGCTCGATAATTGCTGCCACCAACCCGCTTGATTTGGCTCTAATACGATCAACGCATTTAATGTTGGAATGGCTGATTTCCAATGCTTTAATTGCAGTTGAGCCCCAAGTTTTAAAACCAATAACTGGCGATCATTATTTCGCTCTTTATATTTACCCGTATGTTGATGCTGCTTTAATGCGCTAAGCACCTTTTTCCATTCAGATAATTGATAATGTGTTTGGGCAATTCGAAACCACAAATCCCCTACTTTTTGATTTTCGGGTACTGTTTTCGTTAATTGGTAGTAATGAGGTAATGCCTCTTTAAATCGTTGTTCTGTTAATAGTAAATCCGCCAACATTCGCTGTGTTACCCACGCTTGTTCATCGGCTAATTGCTGGCTGTTGACAGCGGTTGAAAGATATTTTACCGCCGCTTTACTGTTCCCATTTTGCCAATGAAAAACACCTAACATTCGCTGCACATAGGCTTTATCATAAGGCTGTGATGGCGAGAGCCCAGCCAGAACATCAATAGCTTGCATTATTTTATCTTGCTGCTGCAATTGAATGGCCCGCTGTACTTTTGCGGCATTATATTGAGTCAGTTGTTGTGCTTGTGCGAATTCACTAAACATCAAAACAACACTAAAAATAGAGGCTATTAATTTCATCATTTTGCTAACGTAAACTCCAATTTTACGGTTTGTCCAACTTGAGAAATGGCTTTTCCATCCAATACTTTTGGTTGATATTTCCACTTTTTCAATGCCTTAACCGCTTCTCTTTCAAACATTCTTCTAGGTTTTGCGTCCGTTACTTTTACATCGGTAGGGCGACCTTGCTCATCAATGGTAAATGACATCACAACAAAGCCCTCTGCACCTCTTTTCATCGCTTTTGAAGGATAGCGAGGTTCAACACGATACAACGGCATGGCCTGCTGATTACCCTTAAAGTCCGAAAAATTTGGCGCACTGATGGCTAAACCAGAAATACTTGAGTCCAAACCAATTAATGGCATTGAACTTTGCTGCGTCGCCATTGATGTTTGTGTTTGAACTGCCATTGGCGTTGCTTGTGGTGGCGGCTCTGGGCTCTCTGGTTTCTCAGGCACTCGACGTTGACGGCGCTGGACATCTTGTTCTTGCTCTGCTATCACCATATCAAAGCGGATCGTTTCACTGCTCTCTGGCTTACCCTGAACTCCGTTATCCACCATCCACGCCATGAAGGTGAATAAACCAACCGTCATAGATATCGCAATTGGCATGGCTAAAAATAAACGCCACATTAGTGTTTCTCCGCAGCCAACGCGATGCCTTTAACACCAGCGCCTTTCGCAGCATCCATCACTTTCACGACCGTACCGTTATATGCATGCTCATCGGCTTGAATCACTAATGATGCTTCTGGTTGTTCAAGCAATAAATGCTCTAACGTTGCTTGCACACGCTCCGCATCAACCATACGTTTATCAATAAAAATATCGTTGGAAGCTGTGATTGCGACAAATATCCCTGCGTCTTTTTGGCTTGATACGTTACTGGCTTGAGGACGATTTACTTCTACACCAGATTCGCGCACAAATGAGCTAGTAACAATAAAAAAGATCAGCATGATAAATACAATATCTAACATGGATGTTAAATCAATTTGTGCTTCTTCTTGATGTGAAGATCGACGGCCAAGTCTCATGACTGACTCCTTAATGCTTTTTCTAATTGATGTTCTTTACGACGACATACCTTTGCTAAACGGGCATGAACAAACATACCCGCTAACGCCGCAACCATTCCGGCCATCGTCGGTAATGTAGCGAGTGAAATTCCCGATGCCATCAGCTTAGGTTGACTACTGCCTTGGTTTGCCATTACATCAAATACGGAAATCATCCCAGTAACCGTGCCTAACAAACCGAGCATTGGGCATATTGCCACTAGCACCTTGATGAAATTTAAATATTGGTTTAATTGAAGGTGCGCTTCGCTTATCCATCCATCTCTAATGGTTTTTGCATACCAAGATTCATGATCATTACGTTGCTGCCATTTCTCTACCCAGACTTTTTTCTGTGCAGGAAAAGTAAAGGCCAAGAAAAACACACGTTCAACCACCAACAGCCAACACATGGCCACAATGGCAGCCAACCACCATAAAATGGGGCCGCCTTGTGTCATAAAATGTGAAAGAAAAGCCGTCATTACGCTGCCATATCCATTGCGTTAGGTTGCGCTACTTTTTCAGCCTGTTCAGCCACTAGCCCTAACCCTTGCTTTTCAAGAATAGTACGAATGCTTTCAGCTTGTGAGCTTAAGATATTGTGCGTCAATAACAGAGGCATTGCTGCAACCAGACCTAGTACCGTGGTTACTAGAGCCATTGATATACCGCCCGCCATCACTTTTGGATCTCCATTACCAAACTGAGTAATCACTTGGAATGTTTCGATCATGCCAGTAACCGTCCCTAAAAGCCCCAACATTGGTGCTAAAGCAGCTAATAGCTTAAGCATCGACAGGCCTTTTTCTAATCCTTGTTGTTCATCAACAATGGTTTCGAGTAAACGCAATTCCAGAGCTTCTACTGAACGCTGTTTTTCTGCATCATAAACAGCAAGTACACGGCCTAATGGGTTTTTACCCAGTTCTTGTGGCTGTTTTAATTGCTTTCTAATTTGTTGGCGAATAACAAACAATCTCACCCCATTAAAGAGTGAAATAATTAATCCAATCAGTAATAAACCAATAATGATTTTACCAACCACACCACCCGCTTGAAGGCGCTCTTTCATTGTTGGTGTATTAGCTAATTGCTCTAACATAATGCCACGAGACGGATCGCTTGCCATCATGATGGTTTGTTGCCCTTGCATTTCAGACAAAATAGCAAATGTTGGCATAAGTTCTGGCTGTTGAGCGTAGTAAGTAGCAACTTGCTTTTTATTGTCCCACTGCAAGAAACCATCGTCACCAACCAGTGCCATATTACCTAATCGATAAGCATTTATTGATTGACGATGACCAGAACCATTAATCATTGTTACCGTCGTCGATTCTAACTCTGAGCTCGCATTAACTTGTTGAGCCATGGTCTGCCATAAACCTGTTAATTGAGCCATTGAAGGCAAAGACTTAGCCGCAACAATGTCCGAAATTAACTGACGATGATCTACATTCACTGCTCCTGAAACCGAGCTTTTTAGCTCCGAATCCAAATCCTTTGCGGTTTGTCTTACCACACCAAACAACTCGCCTAAACTGCCCATTTCTAAATGCAGTTGCTGCTCTAGCGTCGCGAGTATTTTTTCATTTTTACTAAAGATAGCGCTTAATTCATCACTTTCCTTTTGCAGTTTTTTTCGCTCTGCAATCAATGCATTTCGTTGTGCTTTTAAGTTTTGTTCTGTTTGTTTAAAACCAGACTCTCTTTGTGCGTCATGCTGCTTTTGTGCATGACTTGCTTGTTGTGTCTCTTTCAACAATTCAGAGTTTGCTGTAGCGGCGTTAATAGAAAGACCAAACAGTGAAATCGCTAAAATCAATGGCTTAATAGTCATGTTATTGCACCTCTTTTAGTGATAAAGACACAGGAAGAACCAATAAACTTGGAGCAACTTGCTTATAAGCGACAGAGTAAGCTTTGGCTAACTCATCATTAAATTTAGAATCCAATGATTGCCATTGATGGGTGTACGTATTCCAACTCCAATATTGAGAAGCATCAAGGCGACGAGCGACTAACGAAACACGTCCTAAATGCAGCATATCCGCATCAATTTTCTCATTACTTTCAACCGTAATTTGTGTTTGGTATGTTCCTAACTTTGTACCGTAATCCATTTCTATTTGGTAAGCTTCAAGAAGTCGACGGTACTTTTCGGCATCGCTTACATCTGCTCTTGTCATCATATGTTCAAGCTTTGCAATACGCTGTAAACGCTCTTCTGTTTTAATTGGCTTATCTTGTTCAACTGCCGTGTTCAGACCAGATAACATTTTATACATTAAAGGAACAACGCCTTGTCTTGTCTCTTTAATAGTATCAATTTGGTCATCTAAACTCGTCATTTCTTGTTGCTGACTATTCACTAAACCAGTTAAGTGTTCACGGTATACTGCGAGGTTTTTCACTTCTTCTTGAAGCTGCTCAATCTCTGCTTTATAAGCTAAAGTTACTTCTGAGCTTTTATCAATTTTTGCTTGGCTCACAGCAGAGGCTGTATTCGATTTATTTTCGATAGATCGAGCTTGATCAAGCGTGGTTGCCTGAGCGGTTGTGATCACGGTAGCTAATGCAATACCGATACTGGTTTTTAGAATATTCATATTTATCAATTTCTTAGTTCTTTATTTCTTAAAAGAAAGTTTGTATTTGAATAAACGCACTAAAGGGAGACCGAAGCCTCCCTTATTTTTAATGCGCTAAATTAGTATTTAACTTGTAGTGTCGCCATGTAGTTTCGGCCCTCACCAATAACTACATTCTGTGCACCATTTTTTGCATAATCATCACCAGTTGAACCACCACCACCTAGGTAATCAGTATCAAACAAGTTTTCAACATTGAAACGCGCAACAAACGTTAAATCTTGGTCATATTTAACTGTATGAGATAGACCTAAATCAAAACGTGTGTAGCCGTCTTTCTTAAAGGTATTTGCTGCATCTCCGTAGCGCTCACCCACGTAAATCGCACCTAGGTTTGCATCGGTATTATTTGTGAATGCATAGCGAGACCATACGCTTGCCGAATATTCAGGCACATCTGCAGGACGATTTCCTTGGTAATCTTCATGCACAGTGTATTCTGCATCTAGATAAGTCGCTGAACCGCTCATAGAGAAACGCTCTGTGATAAAGCCTTGAACCGAAAGCTCTGCACCACGGTGAACTTGTTCACCTGCTTGAGTTTTCTCATCCATACCATTACTCAATTTCTTATCTACCGTTGAGTTTTCTTGCGTAATGTCAAACACTGCACCAGAGACAAATAATTGATTATCCATCAACTCCCATTTGGTGCCCAATTCATACAATCTTCCACGTAGCGGATCTAATTGTTGTCCATCATTTACATAATTATTACCTGACACTTCACCTTGCATTTCAAAGCTTTCAGAGTACGTTGCGTAGATAGAACCTGTATCTGCAGGGTGGAAAATTACCGCAAACTTAGGAGATACAGCATCTTCAGCTAACCCTTCTTTAAGTTGACGGTCATAACGAACACCAGCTAACACCTGCCAATAATCATTAAACGTGATCATATCCTGAGCATAGAATCCCCATGCATCGTATTCTGAATGAGTATCCTTAACTTTTTTTGCAGGGTCTATTTCAGGTGCTGGTGTTGAACCACCCACGCTTACTGTTGAGCCTTTCAATGAATACTCTAGACGATCATAGCTATAACCTAACCAGTTGCTACCAAACAACATTTGATGACTTACACCTAACGCATCAAACTCACCAATTAAATCAATGCTTGCTGTTTTAAATACCCAGTTATCTTTACGATCACTGCCACCTTGCTTATACGAACCATTTGAAGAGTCATACGTCTCTTCTTTAGGGAAGCTTTCTACATCATGACGATTAAAATCTTGATGATTAAAGCTAGCATTAACACGCCAGACATCAGTCAAATTGGCAGCAATATCAACACCGACATTTTCTACATCATTTTCGATACTTGACCACTGAGCATCCCAAATGAATTTATCACCACCAATCGTTTTTCCATCTTTAATATAAGCACCTGAATCAACACTGCCATCATCAATCGTACGGTCATAATGGAAAGAAACTGTCACATCTTCTGTTACATCATAATCAAGAAATAAACCACCGACAAAACGCTCTGTTGACGGTACCGTTCCATCACCGTATTGACGCCATGAGTTGTATGTTTGCTTAGATACAACAGCACGACCACGTAATGTTTGTTCATCATTTAACGAACCACTTACATCAGCGGTTGTACGAGAGTTATTATTTGAGCCAAGATCTTGGCTTACGCTAACTTGTGTTTCATAGGTCGGCTTCTTAGCAACCATGTTCACTAAACCGCCAGGTGCAGATTGACCGTAAAGTAACCCTGATGGGCCTTTTAAAATTTCAATACGGTCTAATAATTCAATTGGTTGACGATAATGAGACCAATGTTGTTTTCCATCACGTAAGAAACCAGTACTACTGCTTAATCCAAAACCACGCAAAGTAAATTGCTCACGGTTACGCGTTGTTGCACCAGCGCCAATACTTGCATCATTTTTCAGCACTTCACCAAGCGTGCTTGCGCGCTGCTCGTCAATAAGCTGCTCATCAATAACCGTTACTTGCCCTGGAGTTTCTAACTGAGTCGCTTCCATACGCATGGATGTTGAGTTTGTATCTGCTTTATAACCATAGTCACGGCCAGTAACAACCATGTGCTCATCAGTTGTTGATGCATCTGTCTCAGCGTAAGTAAAAGGCGTTGATAAAACGGCGCTAATAACAAGAGCTAACTGACTTTTAGAAAACATATTCCATTATCTCCAAACATTTATTTAAGGGTGATAAAAATCTGAGATGGAATATAAATGATAATTGTTACCATTTGCATTAAATTTACATTCTTTGCATTCGTAAAGAAAGGTAAAGATGGCGTTACGCATGAAAAAGACTTTTCAACAAAATCAAACTGAAGATTCAACAATTAATGAACAGATTTTCATAGGTATGGCAACGAAATATAAAACAGCTTATTAATAGAACTCTCATTTTTGAGCATTAGATTACATTTTTTGAAATATTTTATTTTTTACTTATATTCCATTAACCCCAAAGTGGTAATATTGCGATTGACCACACAAAGAATGTGGCTAATTAAAGGATCATATTATGAACAAACGCTATATCGCTTTAATCGCTGCCGTTGGTATTGCCATTGGTTGGATAACCTTGGGCGGTACACAAGCCGTACTCCACGCAACATCAACCACTGAATTTTGTGTTTCATGCCACACAATGGAAAAACCATTACATGAATATCAAGGTTCTGTTCATTTCAGTAACCAAAAAGGTATCCGTGCCGAATGTGCTGATTGTCATATTCCAGAAGAACCAATTGATTACCTAATTACGAAAATTCGTGCGTCTAAAGACATCTATCACGAATTTGTTACTGGCAAAATTGATACTGATGAGAAATACGAAGAACATCGTTTAGCGATGGCTGAAACCGTATGGGAACAAATGCGTGCAAACGATTCTGCTACTTGTCGTTCTTGTCACAGCTTTGATGCAATGGAAACTTACGACCAATCAGCAAGCGCACAAAAAATGCATGTTTACGGAAGAGAAAACAACCAAACTTGTATTGATTGTCACAAAGGCGTTGCTCACTTTGCACCACAAGCAACCTTAGATACGTCTGCATTTGACCATCTTTTCGATATGGCGAAAAACACCAAAGCTGATGCTGAAAAAGTTTACCCAATTGAAAGCATCAAAATGGCTGACCTTGCGACAATTAATCCTACCGTTGAACTAACGACTGTTAGTAACGATGAAGGCAAACGCACTGTTACCGTTTCTGGTTACCAAATGAAAGGCGCAGAATCGGTTATCTACATGGGTGAAGGCCAACGTTCAATCATTGCGACTCTTACTGATACTGGCATCAAAGCGCTGACATTAGGTGAAGCAAACACAGATGCTTATGGCAATGAATGGCGCACCGCTGAACTGACTGGCACAATCGAATCTCCTGTTCTTGCCTCTAATCAACCATTATGGGATTACGCAGAAGAGCTAGATAATGTCTACTGTGCAACGTGTCACGCGAAAATTCCGGCAAATCACTTCACAGTTAACTCTTGGGGCCCTGTTGCAAAAAGCATGGGTGCACGTACTGATATCTCTGAGCTAAATCTTGAGATCTTAACTAAATTCTTCCAAAACCACGCAAAAGACGTGGCAACTCATCAATAAGGGAGTGACTATGACTACTATTACTCGTCGCGGCTTTTTAAAAGGCGCAGGAGCATCTGCTGGTGCATTAGCGATCACGTCAATCGCTCCGTTATCTGTGAACGCCTCTACGCTTGGTCGTACAGATTCATTAATTCTAACCGCTGGTCGTATGGGTCCATTACTTTGTGAAGTCAAAGATGGGCAACTTATTTCAACCAAAAGTGGCTTAGCGCAAACCGTACCAAACAGCTTGCAACAAACTGGTCCATCACAGGTTTATACTAAAGCCCGTGTTAAATACCCAATGGTTCGTAAAGGCTATTTAGAGAACCCAAGTAACCCTCAAGGGGTTCGTGGTAGCGATGAGTTTGTGCAAGTATCATGGGATGACGCTTACAAATTAATTCATGAACAACATATGCGTATTCGTGAAAGCTACGGTCCTCAATCGATCTTTGCTGGTTCTTACGGTTGGCGTTCAAGTGGTGTGTTACATAAAGCTCAAACACTACTGCAACGTTACATGAGCATGTCTGGTGGTTATGCAGGTCACCTAGGTGATTACTCAACGGGTGCAGCTCAAGTTATCATGCCGCACGTTGTTGGCTCTATCGAAGTATACGAACAACAAACGACTTACCCGGTGATCTTAGAAAACAGTGAAGTAGTTGTGTTATGGGGCTTAAATCCACTAAACACATTAAAAATTGCTTGGTCTTCAACGGATGGTCAAGGCCTTGAGTTCTTCCATCAGCTGAAAAAATCAGGCAAAACCATCATCATTATTGACCCAATGCGTTCAGAAACGGCTGAATTCTTTGGTGATAAAGCAGAATGGATCGCACCTAACCCGCAATCTGATGTCGCGATGATGATGGGTATTGCTCATCAATTAGTTAAAACACAACAGCATGATTCTGAATTCCTAGCTAAATACACAGTAGGCTTCGAACAATTTGAAGCGTACTTGATGGGTAAAGAAGACGGCATCGAGAAAACCCCACAATGGGCTGAGGCTATCTGTGGCGTTCCTGCAAAACAGATGGAACTGCTGGCTAAGATCTTCAAAGAAAATCGCACCATGCTAATGGGTGGTTGGGGTATGCAGCGTCAACAATACGGCGAGCAACGTCACTGGATGCTTACCGTTTTAGCTTCTATGCTTGGTCAAGTTGGTCTGCCGGGCGGTGGTTTTGGTTACTCATACCACTACTCAAATGGCGGTAACCCAACACGTGATGCAGGCGTACTCCCAGCAATGTCTCCATCGCTAGGTGGAAGCTCGGCTGGTGGTAATGACTGGGCTGTTCAAGGTTCTGTTACGGCTTTCCCTGTTGCTCGCATTGTTGAATGTTTAGAAAAACCGGGAACAGAGTATCAACACAATGGACATACCCTAACTTTCCCAGAGCTGAAAATGATCTGGTGGGCGGGCGGTGCTAACTTTACGCATCACCAAGATACTAACCGTTTGATCAAAGCATGGCAGAAACCAGAGCTGATCGTGATCTCAGAACCGTACTGGACTGCAGCAGCTAAACACGCAGATATCGTTCTACCTATTACGACTTCATTTGAGCGTAATGATATGACGATGACGGGCGACTACTCTAACCAACATCTTGTTCCTATGAAGCAAGTAGTTGAACCACAGCATGAAGCTCGTAATGACCTTGATGTATTTGCAGATATAGCTGAACACCTAAAGCCGGGTGGCCGAAACGTTTATATGGAAAACAAAACGGAGATGGAATGGCTTCGTGATTTCTATAAAACAGCACAACAAGGCGGCCGTAACGCACGTATTCCTATGATGAATTTCTCTAAGTTCTGGGAAGCGAATAAACTTATCGAAATGAAATGGAATGCGAAAAACGCAGAGTTTGTACGTTTTGGTGATTTCCGTAAAGATCCAATCATGAATCCACTAGGTACGCCAAGTGGTAAAATTGAGATCTTCTCTAAAACCATCGAAAGTTACAAACTGGATGATTGTCCTCCACACCCAGTATGGATGGAGCCAACAGAGTGGATGTTTAACTACACTGATGGTGAATTGCAGTTAATGACATCGCACTCTGCGCACCGTTTGCACAGCCAATTTAACTATGCAGACCTTCGTAAAGAGTATGCGATTCAAGATCGTGAGCCTATTACTATTCACCCAGAAGATGCAAAAGCTCGTGGTATTAAAGATGGCGATTTAGTTCGCGCTTATAACCAACGTGGTCAAGTTTTGGTTGGTGCTTTTGTTTCTGATGGCATTAAAAAAGGCAGCGTATGTATCCACGAAGGGGCATGGCCTGATTTAGATCCTAAGACAGGTATGTGTAAAAACGGCGGACCAAACGTACTAACGATGGATATTCCAACCTCTCGTTTAGGTAATGGTAACTGTGGTAACTCTGGTGTTGTGAAAATTGAAAAATACACCGGTGTTGCACCAACATTAACCGCGTTTACACCACCAATGAATGGCTAATATGATTTAGTTCATACCATAAACAACAAACCCGAGCATATGATGTGCTCGGGTTTATTTTTATCTTCACTTCAATATTTCTTATAACTGTCGTAGTAATACCAATCTACATAGTAAAAATTCAAATACATCTTAAACAGAAAACAACAATGAGATCCTCAGTCCACCCTCTTTTCGATTCTCAGCCACCACTTTACCTTTCATCACTGACATGGCTTCTTTAACTATTGCAAGGCCTAATCCATAACCACCCGATTGCTTATCTCTAGCTGACTCTAAGCGGGTAAAAGGTGAGAATATATCTGACAATTGATGTTCAGGAATACCCAATCCATCATCTTCAACGATGACAGCAACATACTCTTTATTTTGATCGCTGTATGGCATAATTATCACCTGAATCATCGCTGTTTCTCCTGCATACTTAATTGCATTGCCAATCAAGTTACTAATAACGCGAGTCACCAAACGTGGGTCTGCCATCACCGTAGGAATAGATTGTGTGGTTGTCATTTCTAAGGTTTGATTAGATTTTAAATCGACACGACGTTGAACTACTTGAGCACTACAGTGACTCTCTAATATAACTGTTTCTAGTTTTGTGGAATAACGTGCGTTTTCTAAACGACTAAACTCTAAAATTTCACCCACTAATTCATTCATCTCATTGGATTCGTTTTCTAACCTATCCAATAAATGATGATGCTCACTGTCTACTTTCTTTCTTAGCAAGTGCAAGGCTAAGTTATGTCGAGCTAATGGCGTTCGTAACTCATGAGAAACATCACGGATCAAGCACTGCTGTTTTTCAGCCAAAGAGTGGATCTCATGCGTCATATTATCGAAATCATGAGCCAATTCGCTAAACTCTCGAACCGAATGCCCAATCTCTTCTCCCACTTTAACTTCAAAATCACCTTGCGCTAATTTATGACTTACTTCGCGTAATTTAGCTAATGGTTGTTGTAAATAGTGAGCAATAACCCAAGAGAATAATCCTAAAATCAGCCCTGAAATAACGAATTTTATAATGCCAAAATAAAGTGGAAAATCTTTTGCGGGATGATACTGATATGGCATTTGAATCACTATCGTCAAACCATCTTTTAATGGAATACCGATAATTGGACGATTTACTTCATTATCTAATTGCGTATCTAATGGACGTAAATATCTGAGTTTGAATGCAAAATGAGGATGCATATCACGGTGAGTGATCGGGCGCTTATTTTCATCAAGAACAAAAAGGTAATACTCTTGTGCTCTTGCCCAATCGGCTAATTCATCCATATCCCCATCTTCAATCATTACGTTTGCTTGGTCAGCCAAATCTAACATCTTAGTTTGTATCGATGCTGGGATACGCAACATTGATTTCATTAGTGCGATTTCAGCCAAGCTTTGTAACGATATGATCAAAAATAAGCTGACTGCGAACGCACTAAATAGACGAAACGCTAATCCATTCTTATGCTTACGAACAAAAGAGGGACAAGCATCAAACCAACGAAACATTTTCATTCAACGTCACCCATCAGCTATTAACCGTTTTGATAAAGCTATATCCACGCCCACGAACGGTTTTAATATGTTGTTTAGATAAACCAGATTGAAGTAATTTACGACGAATATTACTGATGTGCATATCTAGGTTACGATCAAATGGACACAGCTCTTTTTTAAGAATATTAATTTGAAGATCAGATTTAGACACCACAACATCAGCGTTCTTGATCAGATATTGGAGCAATTCAGACTCTGTTTCAGTGAGTGGTAAGCGTAAGAATTGCTCTGCCAGATCTTCGGTTGCACCCACATAGTTTTGACGCTGACGCTCTAAGCCTACACGACGTAAAATAGCGGTAATACGCGCCAATAACTCAGGGACATTGAAAGGTTTAGCGATAAAATGATCGGCACCAGCTTGCAAGCCATCAAGCATAGACGCTTCATCACCTAGAGCAGTGAGCATAAGAATAGGAGTAGCAAAGCGCTGACAAATACGGCGTGCCACCTGATATCCATCAAGCTTAGGAAGCATTACATCTAATAAAACAAGATCAACAGAATGGCTCTGAATAAACTCTAGAGCACTTTCACCACAATACACACAATCAACATCGTAGCCTTCATCTTGTAATACTTCTTGCAATAAATTGCACAACGCTATGTCGTCATCGACCACTAAAATACGGGACACGTTTACTCACCAGTTAAATGAAAATCGTTCGCATTCTAATCTTGAGTAAAGCCTTGTGCAATAGAACTTTTTACAAAACCCTCAGTAACCTTTAATTAAGTATGGTTTTCTGCCAATTTAGATCCACAATGCGCTCATCAGCAATGTAATAAATCACATCACCAGAAGCCAGTTGTGTTGCCAAGCTTGGGTTAACTTTACAGCCTTGTTCTTGCTGCTGAATCGCAATAATCGTCGCTTCATACTGCTTTTTAAACGGCGAATAAACAGATTCAAGAGTAAAATCATTAAGACCACTGGGTACTTTAATCGAATACTGCGTTTGTCCTTCGTGAGCACTAACTAATTCTGAGTGAATAAAGCTTGAGCCCTTATCCATCACTGACTTTGCAACTAATTCTGTTGATAGTGATGAAATACACTCAGAGTTTGGGCAATACTTATGTAATAAATCACGCTTAATCGGGTCTTCAAAATGAGCCACTAAGTGTGCGTCACTGTTTTGCTCGGCAACAAACAAACTGATAGTTAAGGTGGCATCATCCAAATCAGTATCAACAATCACCGCACTGGCTTTCGATAAATTTGAACGTCCCATCTCAGTCGCATCAGTGAATGAATTCACTCGAACAAAATGCACATCAGTATCAAATGGAGACTCTTCATATTCGCAAGAAACCACCACAACTTCACGGCGACCTTGTTCTTCACGCTTTAGCATTTCAATCAAATGAGGGGTTCTGGCACTGTTAATACCAATAACAATAATGTGATTCTCTAAGTTCAAATTTTGTTTCCCTCTTCGGTTTATACGCCAAAAATCAGTAAAAAACACCGCCATTCTACCTACAGACAATGCAAATAATCCCACACCACATGGAATAATAAACAAGGCTGAAAAGAGTCGACCATGATCGGTTGTTGGGCTTAAATCACCATACCCTACGGTACTACTGGTGGTAACGATATAGTAAAAAAAGCTAGCTAGGTTATCTGTTAGGTGAGGTTCATTGGCAACAGTTAATCCTAACCAACTTAACGCGACGTAACTGATAAGAAGAAACATCAGCGTATACATATTAATCGCCATAAAGTGCTTATTAATTAAGTTAGCAATGACTTTTAATATTGCGTGCATTGTTGTTCCTTCATCGTCCATAATTCCGTTCAGTGTAGCGTACTACAAAATTAACGTATACCTTCTAACTTTAATAATGCTTGTTGGGTCGGAAGTGCGGTCATCGCCCCTTTTTGGGTTGTCGCCAAAGCGCCGCAAATATTCCCCCACATCACCGCTTTTTCGATCACCGCTTGCTCTTTCCATTCAGTATGCAAAGAAAGCTGTGCTAAAAGACCACATACAAACGCATCACCGGCACCGGTTGTATCTACAACATCAACAGAGATGCCTGAGATAACTTGTTGCTTACCATCAAATACAACTAATGCGCCTTTAGCCCCTAAAGTGATCGCTACTAAAGGGATCTTCAGTGACTCAATAAACGCTAAACCTTGCTGTAAATCCGTTGTATCAGTTAAAAACAATAACTCTTCTTCAGAGAATTTAACCACATCTGCTAATGCGACCGCTTTCATCACGACATCTTTAATCTCTGATGGATTTTGCCACACTTCATCACGTAAATTAGGATCGAAACTGACAAAGCCACCCGCCGCTTTAATCGAAGACAACGCATATAATGTCGAGCTTCGGCTGGGTTCATTAGCCAGTGAAATTGAACAAGTGTGTAACCACTCACCCGATGAAAATGAAGGCACGTCCGATTTTTCAACAAACTGATCAGCACTCGGTTTTACCATAAAAGTAAAGGTTCTCTCACCTGTGTCATCTAGATCAACCAACACGGTAGAGGTTCGTTGCGCTTTATCAAGCTGAAGATGAGTGACATCTACCCCTTCAGAGCTTAGTGTTTCACGCATAAATCGGCCTAATGGATCTTCTCCAACACGGCCAAAGAAAGCACAATCACCACCTAAGCGAGCAACACCCACCGCCACATTCGCTGGAGCACCACCAGGGCATTTCAAATAGGTATTTGCTGTTTCTGGGATAAGATCCACCACGGCATCACCCGTTAACCAAACTTTATTCATATTCATCTTCACTCGTACAAAAAGGCCCCAACGGCAAACCATCGAGGCAAGTAATAACAGGATTATAAGGGGATTTATAATCTACTATTTTATTCTTCTAATCGGGTTATAAATTCTAGTTAATACGAAGGCAGTAACAAATGCACTCGCAATTACCGTTAAGTATCCTAATACCGCAGTCAGTGAGTGTGAGTACAATAAGATACCTGGAATAAAGGTAATGCCCATACCTGTTGCACTGATATTTAATACATAAGTAACCAAACCACCGACTGCACCACCAACCATCCCGAAGATAAAGACTTTGCCATATTGAAGGTTTACACCAAACAGTAGTGGCTCTGTAATACCAAACAGTGTCGACATTGATGCACCGTACGCATTGCTCTTTTTCTGTTTGTTCTTCAACAGTGTCGCTACCGCAATTGCTGCACCAAATTGACCAGCCATAGACGCTGTACCTAATGGTTGTAACGGGTTCAGTCCTGTGTCATTTAATAAACCAATTTCAATCACACCCAACGCGTGATGTAGGCCGGTGATTACAATCATTTGTTGGAAAGCACCATATAGGATGTAACCAATACCTAATGGAAGATCAAGCGCCAAACGTACCAATGATGTACAACCATGCTCAATACTTTGCAGTAAAGGACCAAAGCCAAACAAGATAACCACAATAGCGATGGTGATGGTCATAAATGGCGTAACAATCAAGTCCATACTCGTTGGAACAAACTTTCTCAGATTACGTTCAAGGTAAGATGTAAACCAACCAGCAAAAATAGCAGGTAAAACTGTGCCCTGATAACCGACTAATGGGAAAGAGAGTCCAAATAAAGTGACCATCATCGGTTCTGCGCCACCACTTGCTACTGCCCATGCGTTAGGCAGTTGCGGTGCAACCATCATCAAGCCAACCACTATCGCAATAACTGGGTTACCACCAAATTTTTTCGAGGCAGAAAAAGCAATCAATACTGGTAAGAAGGCAAAAGCAGTGTCAGTTAACATGCTAAACAGTGCCAATAGCTCAGGTGAGAATTCCACACCTGAATGCAGAAGCATGCCACGCAGCCCCATTAGCAAGCCTGTTGTCACGAGCGCTGGGATTAATGGAACCAAAATATCAGCTAAAGTACGAACCACTTTTTGGCTTGCAGTCATGTCCGAGAAAGCGTCTTGCTTAAAATCACCACCTTCAGCTGTACCACCCAGTCTCTGCTTCAGTACATTGTAAACGTGAGTAACTTTACCTGTGCCAATAATAAACTGGTGCTGGCCTGATTGATAAAAGTAACCGCTGATCTGTTCAATCGCTTTGGCTTCATCAACATTAACTTTATCATTGTCTTTTAAGATTAAACGTAAGCGTGTTGCACAATGCTCTGCGTTTTTTATGTTGTCAATTCCACCGATACTATCGAGTATCTCATTGGTAATAGCGTCATAATTCATAGTGTTATACCTAAATTCCATTCACATATTGTAGGGTTGCTTTTATTTCAGCAGGCTCATCAAAAGTTATTTTTAAGTATTGGTTTCCTTTTGATGGGAAAAACAGTGACGTAAATACATTACGTCCTTGGTCTGAAAATATTTCGATAATACTTTGATCACAAAATAGCGTCAGATTTTTACTTTTTTCAGTTAATGAACAAGATCGAACTGAGCCAAACTCATACTCTTTCTCATTATGATCATAATTTGTTCTATCCAGAATTAATTGTTTATTCTGATTATCAACGGTAAATAAAAATTCATTATTAAAATCGTCAAAAATAATCACTGATATATTTTCAGCTTGACTAAAATCAATATCTAATAAAAAGGACAATGACTCTAATTTGATTATTTTCTCAGTCTTTATATTTTCATTTATTAATACCGAATTCAGTTTACATTCATTAATCGGTTCTAATTCTTGATAAAGTTTATTTTCTTTAATCGACAGTTTTCTTGGTGCAGTTAAACAGTTAATCCAACCGTATTGTTCTGATGGTAAACCATCGTCTGTTCCAGCCCATGCGATCAATGTTGGCTCATTTGGGTTGTTGTTCATTGTTTGCGGAGCATAGAAATCAAATCCACAATCCAGTTCATCCCAATGAATTACAGTAAAGGTTAGTGATCCCCAATCAATGCGACCAATGCAATACACTACGTTATAACGATTATGAAACTTCTCTTGCTTTGGTGAAATACCTTGTGGAGAAAAAATAAGTACATCTTCGCCGTCTACCTTAAGTAAATCAGGACATTCAAACATATAAGCTTCATTAAAATCCGCATCAATATCAATTGATAATTCGCCTTTTAATACCCAATTAACTAAGTTATCAGAGTAATAAACAATGATAGAACCTTTTAAATCAGCCTCTCTTTGAGCCCCAAGTAGCATGTAGTAAACGTCACCGTCTTTAATGATTTTGGGATCTCTTACATGGCCCGTATACCCTTTAGGGAACGACTTTATAATTGGATTGTGCTCTGATTTTATTACTTGATTCTCTTTATCTAAAATAGCGACGCACTGATTTGCATCACGCTCTTCGCCATTTTTCACATTACCCGTATAAAATAAATACGCAGCAGAATCCTCAACAAAAGCCGCACCAGAATAAGCGCCATGTGATTCATAATTTTCTACTGGCGTTATTTTACTTCCGTGTTCATTCCAAGAATATAAATCGTTCGATGTTAAATGCATCCAATGCTTCATGCCATGAAAAGTACCAAATGGATACCACTGATAAAATAAATGATACTCACCATTAAAATAACAAAATCCATTTGGATCATTTAATAATCCATACGGTGGCGTAATATGTAATTGTGGTCGATATACTGTATTGCAACGAATAGCATTAAAATTTTCATTGTCTTGATCCGTTGCAGCGTTAATCGTTTTATATTTATCTAAATCCACGGTGATACCCAATCATTAACTTGTTGAGTTGATAATAGAGTCTCATCTTCACTTTAGAAACTATAAACAAGACCCAATAGATAAGTAAGTTATCATTTACGCATATTGACTAAATTTATGTGATGTAACACAAAAACTTGTTACACAAATAATCGTATGATGAGCGCCACCACCAAATCGCCTTTCAAGAGATAGAAAATGACCATCAGAGACATTGCAAAATATTCAGGCGTTTCTATCGCTACGGTATCAAGAGTGATCAATAACAATGGCAAGGTATCTGACGCCGCACGGCACTCAGTAGAAGCTGCTATTGCTAAATTAAATTACCAAAAACCAGAGCCTAAGAAAAAGAAAGCAACCAAGCTATTTGGTGTGATTGTACGTAATATGAGTAATCCGTTTTTCGCTAAATTGATTGATGTATTAGAAGAGGAAGCTTATAAGCACGGGCGCAGTATTCTATTGTTCAATAGTCGTAATAATTTAAAGCTTGAGCAGACTTTTTTAGAGGAGTGTAAACATCATAATGTGGATGGGGTATTTCTTATTCCTCGCTCGTTAAAAGATCAACATATTCGTCCTCTTCAGAACGCTTCCTTTCCTATTATTCTATTAACGGTAACTTCACCACTCTGCTTGAGCATTGGAACGCACCATAAGCATGGTGGCAACTTAGTAGCTCAACACTTTATCAAACAAGGTCATCAACGCATTGGGTTTATTGGCAGTACCAGCCAACAATCAGACCGATTTATTGGCTTCAAAAACACTTTATTAAGCAAAAATAGAGCGCTGAATGCCGAGTATATTCTTACTCCTTATACGACTGAATCTCTAAAAAATTTCGTACAAGAGCAAATACTGGATTCTGTCACACCATTAGAAGCTATCTTCTGCTCTGATGATATCTCTGCTAGCCATTTATATAGCCTACTCACTAATACTGATATAGGTAAGCTCGTTGAGGTTGTTGGTTTTGATGACACCTTTATTGCACAATCACTCGGCTTTTCTAGTGTTCACCAACCGATGCATCAAATTGCCCTTCGTGGCTTTGAATTAATGCTTGATGCTCTTAAAGGCGAATATATAGAACAGAATGGGGCCAAGAAATCATTAGAGCACTTATTAGAGCCCACATTAGTATTGCGATCTTCTCCAATGATAACGCTACAAGATCGCCCTAATGAGATCCTCAAAGAAGAGACAGAGTAAGTGATCTATTTTATTTACGATTTCGCCTCTAACTCCAATAATGTTTGCTTAATATCAACTCCACCAGCATAGCCCGTTAAGCTACCATTTTTACCAATAACACGATGGCATGGAACAATAATTGAAATTGGATTTTTACCATTAGCGCCGCCAACTGCTTGAGAGGCTTTTGGGTTCCCTACCGCAATAGCAAGATCTTTATAGCACCAGGTTTCACCGTAAGGGATTGTTGTTAATGCTTTCCATACCTTATTTTGAAACTCTGTGCCATTTGCCGCTAATGGAATAGAAAATTCACGACGTTCGCCGTTAAAATATTCCTGCAACTGAAGAACGGTCAATTTCAAAATAGGGTGCTCATCTGCTTGCGTTCCAAAATCACTTAATTCCATCTCATGACTTTCAAACCAAACACCAAGTAAGCCATCATCATTCGCGTTGGCAGTCACAAGACCTAACGGGCTTTCAAATTGAGTATACACATTCATTTCATTATTCCTTTTTAACATTCTTCATCAAAACAACATTCGTCTTGTAAAAAACCAATCACTGAGGTCAGCTTCTCATATTCCGCCACACAAAATAAGGTACGACCCTCACGGCGTTGTGAAATTAGCCCAGCAGACGCTAAACCCGACACATGGTGAGACAGCGTAGAACCCGGAATATCCAATTTTTCTTGAAGTCCGCCAACGGCTATTCCTTGGTATCCAGCTCTCACTACGCTTTTATAAATGGCTAAACGTGTGGGATGGCCTAATTCTTTCAGTGCTTTAGCAACAATCTCTATATCCATGATACGTCCTCATTAAATTTATATTTCGATAATACTAGAAATAACTTGATCACGCTAATCCTTAAGTGCATACTTCGACTATTCCAGAAATATAGAGATTTAAATTATGTTTACAATTACTCAAGATATGGTGATGGACACCTTAAACATGTTCGCGTTTTTAGCGGCAGAATTAACCGTACTGTTCCTATTAATTAGCTACCTTGTTGGTGTATTACAGGAATATATTCCACCAGCAAAGATCCAAAGTATTCTGAGTGGTAAAAATGGCCAAGGCTATATTGTTGCCGGTTTGCTTGGTGCAATTACCCCATTTTGCTCATGCTCAACTATTCCTTTCTTAAAGGGTCTACTACGAGCTAAAGCCGGTTTTGGTACGATGATGGTGTTCTTATTTGCAAGTCCACTATTAAACCCGATCATTATTGGTCTGTTTGCGGTAACGTTTGGCCTTAAAGTGACGGTGTTCTACTTTGCTATTGCAATGGGTGTATCAATTATTGCAGGCTACACGTTAGAAAAACTGGGCTTTGAAAAATACGTAAAAGAAAGCGCGTATATCGCACCTGAACCAAAATGTTGTGGTTCAACCTGTGGCGCTGCGAAAAAAGCACCTCAAAGTAAATGGATGAAAATTTGGAACAGTACTTGGACTGATTTTAAGAAAGTATTGCCTTATTTAATTGGTGGTATTGCTCTTGGCTCAATGATTTATGGTTTTATGCCAACAGAATTCGTTGCTAGCGTGGCAAGTGAAAATAACCCATTTGCGATTCCAGTCGCGGCAGTCATTGGTATTCCTCTTTACATTCGTGCTGAAGCGGTTATTCCACTAAGTGCAGCACTAGCAGCAAAAGGAATGAGTCTTGGCGCAGTAATGGCGTTAATCATTGGCAGTGCAGGAGCAAGTTTAACCGAAGTGATTTTGCTTAAATCTATCTTCAAGAATCAAATGATTGCAGCGTTCTTAGTGGTCATTCTAGGTATGGCAATTGGTGCGGGCTTCTTGTATCAATTTATCTTCTAAAGATTAAGTACCTTAAAAATAATCCGCAATACTAACAAAGCCATATCACTCAATTTGATATGGCTTTTTGTCTTTAACATCATCTATTTCTTGATAAAACTTTGATGACACTAACGGTTACTCTTTCTTAATTCCAATTTCATTTCGTTTTGCACTACACTTCGTCTTCTACTTACTTTAATCGAGAAGATATACCATGAAGATCTTAACTATAGACAAAGACACGTATCGTAAAAAAACTAACTTGGTCATGGTAGGTTTTGTTGGCTGCCTTGCCGTATTAGCCATTTTATTTGGTTCGATTCTTATTGCGTTATTTGGCTCAGAAGGCATTACTGAATCAGGTTCTACTGGCAATTTTCATCTAAATGTTCTTGGTGTTATCTTAGCGGTCATAGCAAGCTCTTTTATCATGAATAAAGTCAAAAGCCATCCCTATTTTGATGAGATAATGTATGTATGGAAATTAAAACAAGTCCATAATCGTATCTATCGTAAGCTGACAAAAATTAAAGAAAAAGCAGCAAGAAATGATCATACTTCCTTGTTAATTCTCGCTTTCTACTACACTACTCAACAACAAGTTTTCACCTTGGATAACAACACCCTTACCATTACAGCAGTTCAAAAAAGCTTAAATGAAGTATATGAACAAGCAACAGAAATGAACTTTACGCTTGATCTTGATGATTTTACTGTCGACTTGCTAAATAAATATCAGTAACAAACACAACGCATCATTAATTAATTTCATAACAAGATTACAAGCAATCTCAATATTGACCTATGTCAAATGGTTACAAGCTGTGTTTTAATCGCTAATAACAACAGCACATAATAAGGAATGACATGGAAATCACTAACGTTAGCTTCATTGGTTTGGGCGTAATGGGCTATCCAATGGCTCGCCATTTAAAAAATGCAGGCTTTTCAACCACGGTATATAACCGCACTGAAGAAAAAGCAAAGCAATGGGCTGCGGAATACCAAGGTCAGTCCGCCGCTACTCCTCGTGAAGCATCAGAAGGCTCAGACATCGTTTTTGTTTGTGTGGGTAATGATGACGATGTTCGTAGCGTGATTTATGGTGACGATGGCGTACTTGCAGGCCTAAAACCTGGCGCTATTTTAGTTGATAACACCACCACATCAGCCACTCTAGCGGTTGAACTGGCGAGAGCGTGTGAAGCACAAGGTAATCAATTTATTGATGCGCCAGTCTCTGGTGGTCAAGCCGGTGCTGAAAACGGTGTATTAACCGTGATGTGTGGCGGTAATGAAGCAGCATTCAATATCGCAAAACCTGTTATCCAAAGCTTTGCTAAAGCGATTACTCTTCTTGGTGAAAATGGTCAAGGGCAACGTTGTAAAATGGCAAACCAAATCTGTATCGCAGGTGTGTTAAAAGGCCTAAGTGAAGCACTAATTCTTGCTGAAAAAGCCAATCTAGATATCGATCTGGTGGTTGATACGCTAAAGCATGGCGCAGCGGGTTCATGGCAAATGGAAAACCGTGCAAGCACTATGGCACAAGATAAATTCGATTTTGGTTTTGCCATTGATTGGATGAGAAAAGATTTAGGCATTTGTCTAGATGAAGCAAAAGATCATGGTATTAAACTGCCATTAACTGAAGAAGTCGATCAAGAATATAAAAACCTGCAAGAACAAGGGTTAGGTCGAATGGATACGTCTGTACTAATCAAAGCGGTTAAAGCAAAAGTATAACCTCATAGAAAACCATAATAACGTAAAGGGTGAAGATAATTATCACCCTTTTTTATTGTAAGTCCGCCACTTAATCTCCCCTTATTTTTCTCTTTTTGTCATTAGCTAACCTGATCTTGTGATCTAAGATTACTTTTGTTTACCCTACTCATTTTTTTCTTTTCCACTCTCTCGTCCTACAGACTGTTATTGCCTTCACGTTTTTCACTTATCAAAGACCATGAATACCTTAGATATCGTTGCGGTAGATAACATTTATCTATGTGATATGCATTTTATCTATGGCTACCTAAGATAAATAGCATTTCACCGTATACCACCAAAGTCCTATGATTATCTCAATGACGTTAGCCTTATAAACAGGTCAACATGTATCGCAGGAAGCACTCTAGAGAGACCGCTTAATACTAAATATAAGCTGTTGATACCATTAAATTATATACCAACGTGATTTTATCGGTTTAAACCTCTACCCCTATTCAGGAGCAATAAAATGATTAAGAAGTTATCGCTTGCCGTTTCAGCTGCCCTATTACTAAGTAACACTGCAATGGCTGCAGAAAACATCGTTATTGGCGTTGAAAAAAGCTATGTCCCTTACTTCACAGAACTTGCAGAGCAGTTCAATAAAGGTAAAGACTTTAAGGTTGAAGTAGCAGCAACAAGCATGTTTGATTTACTGGCAGCGCTACCCACTCAAAAAGGCAACATTGCTGATATTTTCATGATCCCAAATGACCGAATCGGTGAGTTAGCGGATCAACATTTAATTGCTCCAACCAACTTTACCGTTAATGGTTATACCGATGCCGCTACCAATGCATCAATCTACAATGGTCAAACCTACATGCTACCAATGTCTACAGATACAACGTTATTTCTGTATAACAAAGACATGATAAAAGAAGCACCAAAAACACTGAAAGAAATCCCGCCATCAGAGTGGGCGGCAAAATTTACTGATTTCTACTTCACTGGCGGCCTATTTATGTCTAATGGCGGCTACATTTTCAAAGACAATAACCCACAAGATATCGGCTTAAATACGCCAGATGCCATCAAAGCAGGTTTAGCTGCTCAAGGGTTATATAAAAGTGGTGTGAGCCATTGGACTCTAATGCAAGATGATACCGTTGCTTATGACATCATGATGAAATACTTCATGGAAGGAAAAGTAAAAGCCATTATCAACGGTCCATGGGCAATTGCTGATATCGAAAAAGCGGGCGTTAATGTTGGCGCAGCACCTATCCCAAGTTGGGATGGCAGCCACCCATATAAAGCCCTAACAGGTACAAAAGGGATGACCGTTAACGGCTACAGTGACAACAAAGAAGGTGCTCGTGCCTTTATTGAATTCCTAGCAACGCCTGAGAATGCAAACAAATGGTATTCAGACACACGTGAAGTATCACCTAGCCTATCGGTTAATTACAAAGAAGGCTCTCTACACAAAGCTATCTTTGATGCGACCAATATCGGCCAACCTATGCCAAGCATTCCAGAGTTCATGAAAGTATGGGGACCAATGAAAACGGGTCTTGCTCAAATTGCACAAGGTCAAGATGTAAAAGCGGTACTAGATGCAGCCGTTGATACTATCGAAATTGATATCGAAGACATGTAATCCCCTCTTATTCGATTTCAATCTATCTGCACGGTGCCGAGCTACTCAGCATCGTGCAATACAAAGACATGACATATCTACACAACACTAATAAATAAGTAGGTTATTTACATGAGTCAACAGTTTGTATTCTGGCTCTCTATGCTGATTCCAGGTAGTGGACACTTTGCACTACGTCGAATGCGAGAGGCTTTATTTGGGTTCTCTATATTGGCTTTAGAGATATTGGTTTTTATTCAATTCACCCTTCCTAATTTCCGTCTGTTAGCTGTCGAACAACCGAATGGAAAAATCACTATTGGTGCAGAGCGCTTTGTGGATGATTCTTTTCTTATCATGGTGGGTTCAACCGTTGGCGCAATGATGATCTTAGTCTTTTTCGCATTGCACTACGCCTTTGCTCGCGATGCAAAAGACGTGAAACGACAAATAGATGAATCTGGTTTTGCGATTACCTTTACAGAAAAAGTGCGCGGATTATCACACGAAATCGTACCAAATCTAATTACCGCACCTAAATTCATATTGCTGTTTGTTTTTGCTTTATTACCAGCGATTGTTTCTATCGTTGTTGCTTTTACTAACTTCAAACGCCCTGTTTTACCACCAGCATTTCTTATTGAGTGGAAAGGCTTTACCAACTTTGAGCGTTTGTTTACGAACGAACGAACTGCTGCTGCATTCCAAGAAACCTTATCTTGGACATTAACTTGGACATTCTGCGCCTCTGCACTCACTATTGTATTAGGTACAGTTCTAGCGGTTGTCGCTAACAATAAACACATCAGAGGGAAGAAGTTCTTCCGAACTGTGTACATTTTACCTTGGGCAGTTCCTGCTTTCTTAACCATTCTTGTTTTCCAACTGTTCTTCTCAAAAGTTGGTGGCATGAACACCATGGTCATCCCATTTTTCACTGGTAACGAATACGACGTAAGCACAGCAATTGGTTTCTTCCTAAACGCAGATTACGCCAAAATTACCATCATCTTAATTCAAGCGTGGCTAGGATTCCCTTACGTATTTATCTTGGTGACAGGTGTATTACAAACCATTCCTGATGACTTATATGAAGCCAGTGCAATCGATGGTGGTAATGCATGGACAAACTTCTTCGACATCACTCTACCCTTGATATTAATAAGTGTTGCTCCGGTATTTATTACCCAATTTACCTTCAACTTTAACAACGTCACCATCGTATACATGTTGGGTGAAGCGACGGTTCAAACCGTAGGGTCTATCTACAAACCGCTCGATACTATTTCATCCCTTGGTTTCCGATTAATGATGGATGCGAAATACAACGAAGCGGCGGTATATACCTTAATCACCAGTACTGTTGTCGGTGCCGTGGTCTTGTATTCATGGCTAAAAGCGGGTGCCTTTAAAAATGAGGAAGTTATGTAATGGACAGAGCAATTCCTTTAGAACGCCAAATTAAAAAGAAACGTTTAAATCGTCACGTTATCACTAAAAATATGGGTGTTATCTTTAGTTACGCGTTTCTAATTTCAATGTCAGTGATCATTCTATACCCAATATTAGTGACATTAATGAGTGCGTTTAACGTCAGTAACTCACTGTACTCTACGTCGTTCTTCCCTGAAAATTTCAGTTTAACGGAGAACTTTGTTCAACTTTTTAATGATACGCCTTATTTAAGCTGGTACCGAAATACCTTCTTAGTGTCGATAATCACTATGATCCTTTCTACGTTTATCGTAACAATTTCGGGGTTTGTTTACTCTCGTTATCGTTACCAATCTCGTAAGAGTGCATTAATGTCATTATTGATCATTCAAATCATCCCATCAGGCAGTGGCTTAATTGCTCTGTATGCGATTGCGAACTCTATCGGTATTTACAGCTCTGCCAACGCCACACTTTATACGTATATCTTTATGATCCTCATCTACACCACAGGTGGCATCACAATGAATACGATTTTAATGAAAGGCTATTACGATTCGATTCCTCGTGCATTAGATGAATCAGCAAAAATTGATGGTGCAACTCAAATGCAGATCTTCAAAGAGATACTGCTGCCATTAGTTAAACCTATGATCATGGTTATCGCTATCTTCTGTTTCTTAGGTCCAATTGGCGACATCATCATGCCTAAGTTCCTGATTGCAAGTATGGATTCAGAAGCAAAAACGCTGGCAGTTGGCCTTATGGGTCTTATCAATAACATCAAAGAATCAAGCTACAACGTATTCGCAGCAGGCGCGGTCTTAGCAGCAATTCCGCCTGTTATCGTTTTCTATAAATTTCAAGATTATATCGTGGGCGGCTTAACGTCTGGTGGAGTAAAAGGCTAATGAGCAAAATTTCATTAAGAAACATCAATAAAAAATACCCAAATTCTGATACCTGCTCGGTACGTGATTTCAATCTCGATATTGAAGAAGGGGAATTCATTGTTCTTGTCGGCCCATCGGGTTGTGGGAAATCCACCACGCTACGCATGATTGCAGGCTTAGAAGACATTACTGATGGCGAATTCATCATCGATGGTGAAGTGGTAAACGATGTTAGCTCAAAAGATCGTGATATCGCTATGGTATTCCAAAGCTACGCGCTGTACCCACACATGTCGGTACGTGACAACATTGGTTACGGCTTAAAGTTGCGTAATTACCCAAGTGATGAGATCAAAAACTCGGTTGATAATATTTCTGACGATTTATTTTTAAAAGAGTACCTAGAGCGTAAACCAAAAGAGTTGTCAGGTGGACAGCGTCAACGTGTGGCTTTAGGCCGAGCCATGGTTCGCACACCTAAATTGTATCTAATGGATGAGCCGTTAAGTAACTTGGATGCGAAATTACGTACTACAACACGTACTGAAATTTCTCGTATGCACAGAGCTAAGGGCGCAATCACAATTTACGTAACTCATGATCAAGTTGAAGCAATGACCATGGCGGATCGCATCGTATTAATGTCGATGGGTGAAGTTCAGCAAATTGGTTCTCCAAAAGAGTTATTTACCAACCCTAAAAACTGTTTTGTAGCGACTTTCATGGGTATGCCATCAATGAACCTTATTGAAGGAACCTACGAAGGCGGCCAGTTCATGTGTCACTCTTTCACTATTACCTTAAATGAAAGTGACCAACAGATCTTAAACGACGCAGGTTACAACGGAAAATCAGTCACATTGGGCGCACGCTCTAGTGCCATTCGTTCTGGCAAGAAATACCGCGATGCATTCCCTGATTGTTGTTTTGAAGTCACCGCACTTAACAGCGAATACTTAGGCGATGCGATTAACGTATTCTTTAATGCCGCACCAATGAACATGTTTGTAGGCACATTGGGTACCGGCGAACCAGACGTTGATATCGATGAGAAAATCACCTTAGTTATCGATAATACCAAGCTGCATTTCTTTGATACTGAGACGGAAGAATCCATCAAGTACTCAATCAAATCGGCTGAATTTAAGAAATAGAACACAGCCATCTTTATTGCTCTCACCTCATCGAGGGCAATAAGCCATGCCTTATAGAGCATATTTACACCGTAAAGAAAGGAGTCACATTTTGAATTTTCGCGGCCAACTTCAACGCATTCACGACTATATGCTTCATATTGCTGTCGCTGTCGTTATTTTCATTACCGGCTTTATCATTGCTTACAGCAGTCTTCCTAAGCCATCGTTTGACTACTCAACCTTTACTGAGCAGCAGCAAAATTTTAAACAATGTGTGAATAATGATGAGTTATTTACCTCAGCACAACTGTTTGAAAATAACTATTTAAGCCTGCCGCTAGAAACCATTAATACCCAATACAAAGCACTGCGTGATCAGATCCCAAGTGATTGCGGATCGTTTCATGTAGAAAGCAGTTATGAACAACTGCAAGAAATGGCATTACCTGTATTAGCAGAAGCCCAGCGCTTTTATGGCACTCAAAACGTAAAAGCCGTGAATGCCGTGTATACCACGCCTTCTCAATACAACGCGCTGCTTACACAGCCTCAGCCTTATCTGTTTTTCATTTCTGATAATGAGCAAGAACGCATCGCGGCATTCAAAGTAACACCGACCAAAAATGACGTCCAAATTACCTCGCTGTGGGGATACGAAGAGAGCCAAGATCTCGCGTACACCCAAGGTGAAGTGCAAAAACTGTTACTCGTTTATAACGAAATTAAAAGCTAACTATAAACTCCCTCGTTAATTTACCACCTGCAGAGTGGGTAAGCTAAACACGGGATAACATTTGATATTTAATTGTAAGGTTCACATGAAAATCTCTCTTTCTAAAGCAAATTTTCGCGATATGGATCGCCTTGAAGAATCGAACTACCTGCTAACGAATGGACTAGGCGGTTATTCTTCTCTTACCCTTGCAGGCTCTTGCAGTCGAAGTGATCATGCGTTGTTTATGGCAAGCCTTGTTGCACCAAACAATCGCTTTAATTTTGTTCGTCATTTGGATGACCGCATTACATTACCAAGTGGCGAACCTTACCCACTCTCTTCACAGGCCAATGTAAATCCGTATGACACGGTAGACTCAACCCTACTGTTTGATAATTTTACCCAAACTCATCTTCCACAGTTTACTTATCGTATCCGTGGTATTGAAATCACCAAAACCATTGTGATGGCTCAAGGGGTAAACCGTCTTGCGGTTAACTATCAAATATTCAATCCATTGAAACAAGCATTTACATTGAATGTAACACCAAAGTATCACTTCTGTGCAAAAGGACAGAACCTATCAAGACAACAAGAATTTACGCATCAAGAGGGCAAAATCACCAGTAACGGTCAAGCACTTAATTATCGTCACAATGGTGCTGATTCAGCATTGGATACCCCTCGCTATGAGTCTGGTCTGTACTTTTCTTATGATGCTCGCGATGGCCGTCCTGCAACAGATGCTCAAATAGCGCTTCATACCATTGCTTTTGTTGGGACTGAAACGCACGAGCAGTTCTCGATAGTATTTGAAGCACAAGAAGATCGCGCCGTTTCTCTAGAAGCACAGACTGCCGATGAAATGATTAACGCAGAAATTAAGCGCCAACAAGAGTACATCAAGCTCGCTAATCTAAAGAGCTTATTTGGAAAACAATTGGTCCGTGCCAGTGAGCAGTTTGTGGTAGATCGTGACTCAACAGAATCCAAATCAATCATTGCGGGCTACCCATTCTTTGCCGATTGGGGCCGTGACACCATGATTGCCTTATGGGGTTGTAATTTATCAACCAATCAATTTGAAGACGCAAGACAGATCTTCCGTACTTTTATCCGTTACGAACGCCGTGGTGTACTTCCTAATCTTTTCCCTGAAGCTGGGGTTGAGCCAATGTATAACACCATTGATGCATCGCTACTCTTCATTGTTAGCTTATATGAATATTACCAAGCAAGCGGCGATCTGGAGTTTATCCGTGACGAAGCATACGAGTGCATGACTAACATTTATCAGCATTACCGTAACGGTACTGACTTTGAGATTAAGATGCTTGATAACGGCTTGATCAGCGGCGGCAGCGGTTTTGATCAACTTACTTGGATGGATATTCGTTACGGCGATATCGTACCAACCCCAAGACACGGTTGTGCAGTAGAAATTAATGCTCTTTGGTTTAATGCGCTCTCTATTCTTGATTTCTTTAATCAAAAACTGAATAAGCCGATGCCGGAATTACCAGCACTGGTAGAGCAAGTAAAAACCACCTTTAACGATGAGTTTTACAATGATGCTGGGTACTTAAATGATTGGATTAAAGAAGGGGAAGTAAACCAACAAATTCGCCCAAACCAAGCTTATGCCGTTGGCCTTCCTTTCCCAATATTAAGTCAAGAAAGAGCACGTTCGGTCATTCTTACCATTTATAAAGAGTTGTATTCACCGTTGGGTTTACGATCACTAGCAATGAGTGATTCTGAATTTAAAGCAGTATGTACAGGCTCGCATTTTGATCGAGACATGGCCTACCACCAAGGCACAGTTTGGGGCTTTATGATCGGTCAATTCTTAATGGGGATATTACGTCAGTTCCCACAGGATAAAGACTTACTTCGTATTGTTGAACAGTTTATTGAGCATAACCAAGATGGCCTATATGAAGGTTGTATTGGTCAATTGGCTGAAATCTATGATGGTTACGCACCAAGTCAATCTCGTGGTTGTTTCGCCCAAGCGTGGAGCGTCAGTGAAGTATTACGTGTCGTGAAATATTACGAACAAACACACCAAAAATAGAATTTCATATTTAAATATTATACCAATCACAGTAAGTAAGTGAACATAAATAGCACAGGAAAAATGCTTGAGAACAAGGCGAAATTTTTCGATAAGTAGTTATTCTACAATCAAAAATTTCAACACAGTTATCGAGCATTTTAACTAGCTAGGATGATCAGTTATTTACTACGATTGGTATTATCCCAACCTGAGTAACTATTACGTCAGATAGTTATTCGGGTTGGTACTTTCATTAAACGGTATTAATCATGATTACAAAAGCAGCGATCTATCATAGATCTCACTCAAGTTATTCTTATACTTATGATAAAGAAACGCTTCATTTACGCATTCGCACAGCAAAGGGCGAAGTCGATAACGCCACATTACGAATTGGTGACCCATACGATTGGACATCGGGTGGTGGCGGCGGCAACCTAAATGCAGAAGATGCCATGGGTTGGAGTGGCGGCGAAAACTTTGTGATGGAAAAAGAGTGTGAAACAGAATTGTTTGATTACTGGTTCTGCGAAGCACAGCCACGATTTTTCCGTGCTCGTTATGCTTTTATTCTTGAAGGCAAAGAAGACGAAACATTGCTCGTGACTGAAAAACAAATTTTCACCATCACCGATGATGCAGACCCAGTATTAAGCCAATTACTCAATTTTTATTGCTTCCCATACATGAACCCTATTGATGTATTTAGCCCGCCACAGTGGGTAAAAGAGACGGTTTGGTATCAAATATTTCCTGAGCGTTTTGCCAATGGTGATCCCTCAATTTCACCAAGCAATGCACTTCCTTGGGGCTCTGAAGATCCGAAAACCAACAGCTTCTTTGGTGGTGATTTACAAGGCGTTATTGACCACCTTGATTACCTACAAGATCTTGGTATTACTGGTTTATATTTCACCCCAATTACTGAAGGCAAAACGAATCATAAATACGACACCATTGACTATCTAAACGTTGACCCTGCTTTTGGTGACGACGACACGGTAAGAACACTAATTGCAGAAGCTCATAAACGTGGCATGAAAGTCATGTTAGATGCCGTATTCAATCATATTGGTGCCGATTCTCTTCAATGGCAAGATGTCATCAAACACGGCAAAGACTCAAAATACATTGATTGGTTCTATGTTGAGCAATTCCCACTGATAGACGAGTCTAAAAAAGATCAGCACAGTAAAGAGTATCTCAACTATCGCGCCTTTGCCTTTGCGCAAAACATGCCAAAGTTAAATACCGAAAATCCAGAAGTGATGGAATACTTACTTGAAGTTGGTCGCTACTGGGTGCGTAATTTCAATATCGATGCGTGGCGTTTAGATGTCGCCAACGAAGTTGATCAACGCTTCTGGCGACGCTTCCGTGATGAGTTAAAAACAATCAAACCTGAGATCTATATTTTGGGTGAAGCGTGGCATGACTCGATGAACTGGCTTGCTGGAGATCAATTTGATGCCGTAATGAATTACCCATTATCCGATGCAATGATAGGATTTTTTGCTCATGGAAACCTCAATGCAAATCAGTTCAAATATGCGGTAAATGATGTCAATACAAGCTACCCGATTGCGGTTAATGAAGTGGCGTTTTCCTTGTTAGATAGCCATGATACGGCTCGTATTCTTCACCGTTGTAATGGCAATAAAGAAAAGGTGAAACTGGCCTATTTATTCCAATTTACCCACAGTGGTACACCGTGTATTTATTATGGTAGTGAAATTGGCTTAGATGGCGGAGCCGATCCATTAAACCGTAAATGCATGATTTGGGATGAAACTAAGCATGATATGGACATGAAACATCATATTATGCAGATCATCAAATTACGTAAGCAGCACCCCGCACTGTGTGCTCATCGCATTAATTGGTTAATGAGTGATGATGAAAAACAATGTCTTATCTACCAAAAAGTCTTAAAAGACGAGTGTATTACTGTGGTTATGAATAACAGCGCCAACACGGTTGATATTACTCTACCTGATGTATTATCGAATCATAATGTCACTGATATTTATAACGATACTGCTTGCAAATTAGAAGAAACGTTAACATTGGCACCCTTTAGCTTCGCCATGTATCAAAACGAGAACTAATCGCTAGATATCAAATATTAAGCCACATAAAATAGCTCTTTCTTATTCAAGCAAAGAGCTATTATGTTTAAATTAATGATTCAATTCATTCAAGTAGCTAAAACTCAAAACGTCACCCAAGCCGCGAATAACCTCTGTTTAAGTCAACCGACATTGAGCCACAATATGCAGAAGTTAGAAGAGAAGCTGGGCAGTAAATTGTTTAATCGTAACTCAAAAGGGATCACCCTAACCTCTAGTGGCGAGTTACTTTACGAACAAGCAAAAATGATGCAAAACCTCTATGAAAACACCCTCAATAAATTAGAGAAGAATAAACTCAGACATCAAACCGAACTCAAAATTGGTTGTGGTGATGCATGGTGGCAGCTATTCATTAGAGATTGCGTGCAAGAGTTTAGAGAAACTTACCCTCACAGTAATATCTCTGTTGATGTAGGGAATCACCTGCAATTAATGAACTTATTGCTCAGTGATGAAATCAGTATTTTTGTTGGCCATGAGATATTAGGCTTAGCACAATATGAAGACATACTGTTTCATCCTCTTTTTCAATGCAGTGAAGAAGTCTACGTAAGAAAAGGTCACCCTTTACTAGAGATTGTCTGTAGCAATGAAGATATCGCTCGCTTTCCATCGGTTGATTTAGGGGCGGCAAAAAAACGATTTACGCATTTAGTTCAACAACAAAATGAAGAGTTAACCACCTTTCAAAAACGCCACTATTTGCAAGAAAAGGTTATCTACAATACCAACTCACTGTTAACTGCGATTGATTTATTACAAAACAGTGATGCGATCTTGCCTTATCCAATGACGATGAGAGATTACTTTGGTGGTTTTGATATTGTGCCTTTACAGATGAAAGAGTGTTTCAGTAAAGCAACGATTGGGGCTTACTTACATAAAGATGGTCAGCAAAATAAACAAAGTATTGAGCTGTTAGAACAATTCAAGATACTAATTAAAAATAATCCTCAAATTAATGGCGAGTTTTAATTCTAATCCTCATTATTTAAATAAAAAAAAGGAGATCAAATGATCTCCTTTTTTTATTTCTGTTTTTTACAATAACTAAATCAAATTATACTTTAAAGCGAGATAGCGACATTTGCAGTGTTGTTGCTAACTGCGCTAGCTCAACACTTGATTGTGCTGTTTGCTCTGCACCTAGTGCCACTTCACTTGCTGATAAGCTCATGCTTTGAATGTTACGACCAAGCTCTTCTGTTACTGAATCCTGTTGACTACATGCGCTTGCAATTTGAATACTGGTGTCAGTCACCTTCATCATGGTTTCTTCAATCATTTGGATTGATTGACCCGTTCGAACGCTTTGCTCTACACAAACACGGATCTTAGAACAACTTTGATCTGTTGCGGCTTTTGCATGTGTTGCACTTGCTTGCAGTTTCTCAATAATTTCAACAATCTCAGTAGTAGATGATTGAGTACGACCCGCAAGAGAGCGAACTTCATCAGCAACCACCGCAAAACCACGACCTTGCTCACCAGCACGCGCAGCTTCAATTGCCGCGTTTAATGCAAGTAAGTTGGTTTGGTCAGCAATACCGCGAATAACTTCAACCACAACACTGATGTTGTTTGACTCACGCTCTAACTCTTCAACTAGCTCACCCGCTTGCTCAATATCGCGAGATACCGTTTGGATTTGGTCAATATTCGATTGAACGTCACGGTTACCTTGTTTTGCTTCTTCAGATGCTTCTAAAGCAGACGTAGACGCGGTTTCAGTATTATTTGCTACTTCTGCTACCGTTGCTTTCATTTCTTCCATTGCAGCGGCTACCGTTGTAATGTCAGATTGTTGTTGTTGCATGCCACGAGCAGATTGCTCAGAAATCGCGCTCATTTCTTCTACAGCAGCAGAGAGTTGAGTTACTGCTGATATCGTATCTTCAATAAGAACACGTAACTGATCTTGCATTTCAATATTGGTATCGGCTAATTCACCTAACTCATCATTACCAATTTCGTTACGTGCAAGATTGAACGTTAAATCACCAGCAGCAATCGCTTTAGACTGCTCAACCACTAAATTTAATGGGCGACAAATTTGGCGAGCTAAAAAGAAAGTAATAAAGATCATAAAGCCAATAAGCGCAGTAAACGACACTTGAGTCGCTGTAGTTACATTATCAACACTACCCATAATTCTAGTGCGGTTATTAGTAATAAAACCTAGATTAATCTCAAGCAATGCATCCATTGCTGAACCAACTTCTTCAAATTGCTTAAATGAATCCAAAAGTTCAGCTTGTGCTTCTGCCTTAGCGCTGCTGTTTACTTTCTCATTAAAACCATTTAATAAACGTAAGTATTCTTTCCAGCCATTTAAAACACGATCAAACACACGGCGTTCGTTACCACTTGCTACCGTCGCCTCATACTGCGCTAATTTATTATTTATTTGATTTTTTTGTGCCGTTAACGTTGAAAATAAACTTGCTAACTCACTATCTCGATAAGTAAGTGCAGCATATTGATTACGACGATACGCATTCATCTCAAAGTAAATATCTTCAACCGACAATACACTTGGAACCGTCGAATCAGTAAAGTTAATGACCTCTGATTCTACTTTATTTAATTCTTGTAATAGGAAAACAGCAAACGCTATCATCACTAAACTAATCGCCGAAAACACAACGGCAATTTTATTACGTACTGCTAGATTTTTATAACTCATAGCCTTTATAACCCTGTCATACTATATAATAGCTCATCCATGAATAAATCTTGTTATTAAACTAAATAACTACACGCCCTTGTTAACGGCAGAGCAACAGAAAAATAAAGTAAAAAAAGGTGAATTACAAATTGCAATTACACGCAACATATAACTCACCCATGTTAACACAATGTAGGATTACTTTTTAAAAGGCTCAATAGTCAAAATAATACCGTCAACAGATACTACATGAACCAGTGTTCCCTTTGAAATATCTTGTAAACTTTTTGCCGACCATGTTGTGTCTCCGATAATAATACGACAAGGACCAGCAATAATATCCTCTTCCAAACGAGAAACTTGACCGATTAATTGCTTCTCTTTTTGATTTAATTGCCTATTAGAGTCAGATCTTTCATCTTTTTTATGCTGATAACGCCACCAAAGCCACGTCGTAAAAAGAGAAAATACAGCAAAGCTTAGCCACTGCATTTGCCAACTCATTGGTATTAATGCATACAACACACCCACAGCAACAGCTGATAACCCAATCCAAAGAAAGTACCCAGCGGTACCAAGTAACTCACCTGCTAGCAATAGCAAACCAAGCGTTAACCAATGCCAATGATTCATTTGTTCAAAAAATTCCATTATGAACTCCTATTTAGAACCCTCTTTATCTACTTTAAACATCTCCGCGATGCCAGCAACCGATCCCATTAAACCTGTCGCTTCTAACGGCAACATAATAATCTTACCGTTTTCAGCTTGGCCAATGGACTTAATAGCCTCAGTATAACCCTGTGCAATAAAGTAATTAACCGCTTGCATATCACCTTGAGCGATTGCATTTGATACCATTTCAGTCGCTTTTGCTTCTGCCTCTGCCGCACGCTCACGAGCTTCGGCTTGAAGAATTGCAGCTTGCTTATCACCCTCCGCTTTTAGGATCTCCGCTTGCTTGTGACCTTCGGCTTTTAGGATCTCAGCTTGACGAACCCCTTCAGCTTCTAAAACATCGGCACGCTTATTACGTTCTGCTTTCATTTGAGCATTCATCGCTGCGGTTAGATCTGCAGGTGGTTGAACATCTTTTATCTCAATACGAGTAACTTTAACTCCCCACGGATTGGTTGCTGAATCGACGATAGCTAATAACTTCACGTTAATCATATCTCGCTGGCTTAGCATTTCATCTAATTCCATTGAGCCTAACACCGTACGCATATTCGTTAAGGTTAAATTACGAATCGCATGTTGAAGATCACTCACTTCATAAGCGGCTTTTGCTGCATCAACAACTTGCACAAAACACACAGCATCAATGGTTACATTAGCGTTATCTTTTGAAATCACTTCTTGTGCAGGAATATCTAATACCTGCTCCATCATATTGATTTTTTGACCAATACTATCAATAAATGGAATGATTAAATTTAATCCGGGTTTTAATGTGTGTGTATAACGGCCAAATCGCTCTACCGTCCAATTGAAACCTTGGGGAACAGTCTTAACACCTAGTGCTATTAATACCAGAACTAAGAAAACCAGAACACCAATTGTTATTAATGTATCGTATGCCATTATTTGTCATCCTTCTCTAATTGATAATTACCTTAATATATTAAACATTTGTTAACCATCTATTGATTATATATGAATGGCACTCGTTTTTTTTACAAATATATGAACACAACAAACAATTACTCACAAAAGTCATCACAAAAATACAATTTAACTACATTTGACCTTAATTATTCTTAATCCAATTTCGCTCAAATTGTTAAGTATTAAATAATCGTATTTCCAACTAATAAGTTCGTTTTAGGTTCCAAAGAAAATAATTTAAAATTAGAGCTCAAAATTAAAACATCCATAGATTCGAACAAACTCAAATAATAGTTTTATCAATTTAAACATCACAGAGCCTTTAGTTGCTGTTTTTTTAAACAGAAAAAGTGTGATCTTCCTTGCTTTTTAGGCCTCTTCTCTTTACTCTGCTTTCCATTAGGCAAATCTTATTTTGCTTCTACTTGTTTATAGGAAATCACCTTGAGCCAAACATCTTTCTCATCATTAGATCTGAACCCATCTCTTCTTCAAAACCTAGAAACTTTAGGCTATAACGAGATGACTCCAATTCAAGCTCAAAGCTTACCATTCATGCTGAAAGGGAAAGATGTCATTGCCCAAGGAAAAACGGGCTCAGGTAAAACAGCTGCGTTTGGTTTAGGCTTATTGGCTAACCTAGATGTAAAACGTTTTCGTGTTCAATCACTAGTATTGTGTCCAACACGTGAACTTGCTGACCAAGTTGCGGTAGAAATCCGTAAGCTTGCTCGCTCTATCCACAACATCAAAGTTCTGACGTTATGTGGCGGTGTTCCATTTGGTCCACAAATTGGTTCACTTGAGCACGGTGCACACATCATCGTTGGTACACCTGGTCGTGTTGAAGAGCACCTACGTAAAGGTTACTTAAACCTAGACAACCTAAATACATTTGTTCTTGATGAAGCTGACCGTATGTTAGAAATGGGCTTCCAAGACGCGATTGATATGGTATTAGATCACGCACCTACTAAGCGTCAAAACTTACTGTTCAGTGCAACGTTCCCACCACAAATCAAATCTATTGCTGATCGCATCATGAACGATCCAATCATGGCAAAAGCAGAAGACAAAGTAGAAAATACCTCTATCGAGCAGCATTTCTACAAAGTTGATGATTTTGAAGATCGCCTACGTGCACTTCAAATTCTGCTTCTTAAACACCGTCCAGAATCAACCGTTATCTTCTGTAATACAAAACGTGTTACTCAAGAAGTTGCTGATGAATTACGCCACTTTGATTTCAGCGTAACCGCGCTTCATGGTGATTTAGAGCAACGTGACCGTGATAAAGCGTTAGTTCGTTTTGCTAATAAGAGTACATCTATCCTAGTTGCTACTGATGTTGCCGCTCGTGGTCTTGATATCGAATCTCTAGATGCAGTAATCAACTTTGAATTATCTCGTGATCCTGAAGTTCATGTTCACCGCATTGGTCGTACTGGCCGTGCTGGTAATAAAGGCATCGCATTAAGCCTATTTAGCAACAAAGAAACCAATAACATTGCTCAAATCGAAGATTACATGAGCATTACTATTAATGACGAGCCACTACCAAGTGAAGATTACCTAAGCGAGCAGCCACACTACCCAGAAATGGTAACGCTTTGGATTGATGGCGGTAAGAAAAACAAACTACGCCCTGGTGATATCCTTGGTGCATTAACTGGTAAAGATGGCGTTGACGGTAAAAAAGTAGGTAAAATCAACGTGTTTGATTTCCACGCTTACGTTGCCGTTCACAGCTCAATTGCTAAAGCTGCATTAGATAAGATTGCAACAGGTAAAATGAAAGGGCGTACATTCCGTGTAAGCCGTATGCGCGGTTAATAGCGAATACAAAACAAATAATACAAAAAAGGCCGAGTAGATGATTTCTACTCGGCCTTTTTTTGTTGCAATAAGTTTTAGCTTTACACCGCTAATGGCATCTCGCTTGATGGTGGAATTGAGTGCACTTTACGTAAACCATACACCGCAAGTAATGCCATTAAGAACATAATTAACCCTACTGGCATTTGGCTATTAGCAGGGATCATCGATGCCACCATTGTTGCTAAACCCGCGCCCAAATTTTGCATGCCGCCCAATAATGCACCGGCTGTTCCTGCGTGTTGTGGAAATGGTGATAAAGCACCTGTTGTTGCTGCAGGAAATAAAATGCCCGCGCCTAAGAAGTACAATACGGCACCACCTATCAGAGTTGGCGCAGTGGTTAATCCCATAACACCAGGAACCAATACAATCGCCGCACCTAAAACAATAGACACAAGACCTACATCTAACGATTTCTTCTCAGACCAACGCTTTGCAATCACACTTGATAAACCAGCACCTGCTAAATAGCCAGGGATAGGTAGAATAAACAGAATACTTACTGTTGTTGCTGCTAATTTAAGTTTACCACCCAGTAATACCCCTGCTGCCGCCTCAAACACAGCAACACCAGCAAAAGTCGCCACTAAGCAGATCAAATAGCCTTGAAATCGGTGCTCTGATAATACGTGACGGTAACTCTTTAATACGGGCTCTTTACGACGCACTTCTAATGGTAACGTCTCTTTCATTGACGTTGTCATTATGATCAATACAGCAATGCTAAACAGAGCCAAGAATAAGTAGCTTGAACGCCAACCAAATACTTCTGTTAAATAGCCACCTAACACTGGAGCCAAAAGTGGTGAAAACATCATACACATGCTAATGATACTATTGGTTCTGTGTAGTTCATCACCAGAGAAGCAATCACGAGGAAGTGTACGGCACATCACGCCTGCAGCACCAATACCTAGACCTTGCACAAAACAGCCCGCTAAAAATAACGAATAATCATGAGCAAATAACGCCAAAATAGTGCCAGCAATATATAAAGTAAGACCTGATAAGATCACCACACGACGGCCAATACGATCAGAAATTGGGCCGTAGAAAAATTGTGATAGACCATAAGGAATCAAATAAACAGCCATAACTGCTTGTAACGAAGCAGGACTTACTTTGAATTCACTTGCCATGTAGCCAATAGATGGCACATACATAGTTTGGCTCATTTGACCAACAGCAACTAAAATAACGATCAGGAAACTGAACGTCGCAAGTGAATACGACTTTTGCATGACTGCTCTCCGAAAAACAGCAAAGTATTAATAAGATATGTTAAGGGAATTAACGCCTGTTAATATTTAACAACAAAATTGATTAAGCTAACTATGAATATAGCTAAGCCTTTATAGGGCGAGATGATAAGGCGATTATATAAATCAGGCAATCTAATTTGCGCCTATTTCAGGAGAGATTTTTTATACTACTTGGATTAGTTTTCCTAATCCAAATCTAGTGCTTTTATTTCACTATATTTAGAATAATTGTAATGTTCATCCTCTATATAGAAATTGACACTTGGTTTCGCCCTAGCCGCTTTGCTTCATATAAAGCTTCATCAGCTTTATTAAGCAATTTGCATGAATCAAATATCGTATTATTTACCTCAGTAACACCAATGCTACTGGTCACTTTTACATGTTGTTCATTAATACTAATTTCAATATTTCGTATCGTGTTTAATAGGTAATTAAGTCGTAACTCTGCCTCTATTGCATTTGTATTGGCTAATAGCATCACAAACTCATCACCACCTAAACGAGCAAAGTGATCATCAAATGTACATAGCGCTTCACAAGCTTGGCTAAATAAACGTAATACTTCATCACCAGTATCATGCCCATAGGTGTCATTGATTTTCTTAAAGTAATCAATATCAAACAATGCGATAGAAAATGATTTTTGATTCAAATGATACTCTTCAATAAAACCATTAATTTTACTTTCAAAACAGCGACGGTTACACGACCCCGTTAGGTCATCAAATAAAGCTAACTTAGAATAGTGCTCGGCTTTGGTATTTAATTTATAAAAATAAACCGCGTTTTTCGTCAAAAAAAACAATAATGCTAAAAGCAAAGAAAGCACTGTAGCTATCGTGATATAAAGAGGGGTAAACCAATAATTTTTCGCTTTAGTCACCAAAATAATAAAAGGAAAATCAGACACTTTTTAACAAAAACGCCTTGATAAGCACCGTTATATTTTTTATTTGAATCAAACATAAATTCTTGGTTATATTTCAACCCATTGATTTTTTGATAAGGAACATAATCAAAATCCATCGTTTCGCCGATAGGAAAATACTTAGGTACACTGGTTGCAAGCACCGTAAAATCACGACTTAGTATCGTAATTGTCGATCCTTCCGATAAATCCGCGCTACGTAATGCTCTAGTAAAAAATGTAAAGTCCGTTAACAAGCCAACAATACCTGCAAACGCTCCTTTCTTATCCATAATTTTTACCCCTTGAACCATCACATTACGATTAAGTATATCTTTAAAAGGCCCAGTAATTACTGATGTTATCTCTTCATTGTTATTCTGTAATCGCTGACAATATTCACGAGATGAAAGATCAACCCCACCAATTGTTTTGGTTTTTAGTAATACGCACTCTTTATCTACCGCAAATACATGAATAGCATTCATTAAGGTTTGATAGTGTAACTCAAAAACTTCCGCTTGCTCTTGATAATGGTTGTCTGAAAGGGCTAATTGAGCAAAGCCATCTTGAGTTAAATCTTTAGATAATTGAGTTAATACAAAATTGGAATGATTAAACGCAGTTTGAAGCCAAATCGACACAAAATTTGCATTGAACTTTAATTCACTTTCAATAAGTCGACTTTGCTTTTGATGATTTTTCACTACATAAAAAACAGCACACGTTAGAGCGATACTCAGCAATAACAATGAGCCACTCAAAATAATTCGTTTTACCCTCATTTTTCCCCAATACATTCATAGCAGTGTTCAATGATGACACAGTACATGAATACATTTTGTATAAAAATAAATCACTGTTAATTTTAGTAACAGTATTATCAATGAGGCAGCGTCTTTAAATTAATACTTCTATCATCTAAAAAATAGGACAGTGCTGATACAACAAAGCCAGCTAACTTAGCTGGCTTCTTAATGATTTCTAATGAAGGCTAACAATCAAAACTATGATTGTGCCTGAGGCTTACGCGCTGGACGTGGGCCTTGACGACGTGGTTTTGTATTACTTGTTGCAGATGAACCACCTGTCTTTGGTTTGCCTGCCGCTTTTGGCTTACCACCACCAAAATTGCTGCCATTGCCACGGTTTTCACCATTGCCTTTGGTCTTTGGTTTACCGCCTTCCACAGGACGTTTTTTATTATTACCGCCCTCTTTCTTTGCGCCGCCAGCACTGTGTTCCGTGTTGCGTCTTTGGCTTGGTTTTGCACCTTGCTTATGACCATTACGGTTCTCACCAGAACGTTGACCATCTTTATGATCCACACGTGGTGCTTTTGCTTTCTTTGGTTTCTTCGCTTTGATTGGGCGAGTATCCAATTTAGACTCAGGCACTTTTAGTGTAGGTTCAAAACCTTCAAGCGTATGACGAGGTAATACTTTTTGAATTAGACGTTCAATTGCGAATAACTCTTTTGATTCATCTTCACTCACAAAAGAAACCGCTTTACCCGTTGCACCAGCACGACCAGTACGACCAATACGGTGAACGTAATCTTCCGGCACTTTTGGTAAATCAACGTTAATAACTTGAGGCAATTGCTCAATATCTAGACCACGAGCAGCAATATCTGTCGCCACTAACACACGAACTTGACCAGACTTAAAGTTAGCTAACGCTTTAGTACGTGCGCCTTGGCTCTTATTGCCATGAATGGCTGCCGCACTAACGCCTTTCTCTTCTAGCGTTTTAGCTAAACGGTTTGCACCATGCTTAGTTTTACTAAATACTAGTACTTGCTTCCAATCGTTATCTTTAATTAACTTAGTTAGCACGCGTGCTTTTTTCGTCTTATCAACAACGTAAACAGATTGCTCAACCGTCTCTGCTGTTGTATTACGTTGTGCAACCGAGATCTCAACTGGGTTATTCACCAAGCCTTTTGCTAATTGGCGGATCTCATCAGAAAACGTTGCAGAGAACAGTAAGTTTTGACGGTTCTTAGGCAATTTGTTTAAGATTTTTTTAATGTCATGAATAAAGCCCATATCTAACATACGGTCCGCTTCATCCAATACTAGAATTTCTAATTGGTCGAATTTTATCGCGTTTTGGTTCGCAAGATCCAATAAACGACCAGGTGTTGCCACTAAAACATCAACACCTTTACGCAGACGCTGCATTTGTGGGTTTGCTTTAACGCCACCAAATACTACATCAGACGTTAGTGGAAGGTTTACGCTGTATTTTTCAACACTCTCGTGCACCTGTGCAGCTAATTCACGTGTTGGTGTTAATACCAAAGCACGTACTTGGTTAAACTTACGCTTAGGACCATTTGATAAACGCTCAAGAAGAGGCAGTGTAAAGCCTGCTGTTTTACCTGTACCTGTTTGAGCCGCAGCCATAACATCCTTCCCTTCAATTACCGCAGGGATCGCTTGTAATTGGATAGGTGAAGGTGTGCTGTAACCTTGTGCTTCTACAGCTTTTAAAATAGGGGCAGATAAGCCCAAAGAGGTAAAACCCATACTAAAATGTTCTCTATATTGTTCATTAAGCGCAAAACTGCGAGCGCTGTAGCATACAGTAACTTCTAGATTACTCAATCCTAAAGCGCAGTTTAAAACGAAAAAGCCGAGCAACTAAGGCTCGGCTTTGATTCATTCTGTAAAATTAGGACTCTATTAGTCTTCTAATTCTGCGTTGTGATAAACCTGTTGTACGTCATCACAATCGTCTAGTAGATCTAAGAATTTTTGGAATTTCTCAGCATCTTCGCCTGTAACCGCCATTGGGTTTTGAGGTACAAACGTAATTTCTTCCACATCTACAACTAGATCTGGGAACTCAGCAGCCAGTGCTGTTTTCACTTTAAAGAACTCAGTGTGTGGTGCGAATACTGTGATCACGCCATCTTCAAGTTCGATATCAGAAACATCAGCATCTTGCATCATAAGCGCTTCAAGTACTGCTTCTTCGTCGTCGCCTTTAAACTGGAATACAGCTTGGTGATCGAACATGTGAGCACTTGTGCCTGGGCTACCAATTTTAGCACCAGTTTTAACGAAACATTGGCGAACGTCTTGGAAAGTACGGTTACCATTATCAGTTAAACAGTCAACGATTACGCTTGCGCCGCCTGGTGCAAAGCCTTCGTAACGTGCGTGTTGGTAATCTTCACCACCGCCGCCAGTCGCTTTATCAATTGCTTTATCAATGATGTGTGTAGGCACCTGATCTTTTTTCGCTTTCGAAATAAGATGCTTTAGAGACAAGTTCATGTCTGGATCAGGACCGCCATTCTTAGCACACATGTAAATTTCTTTACCGTATTTAGAATAAACTTTGATTTTTGCGCCTTGTGTTTTAGCCATTGAGGCCTTGCGCACTTCAAAACTTCTTCCCATCGGGATTCTCTCTTATGTTTGTGGACTTTAAAATTATCGGCAGATTCTACCAAATTACTTAGGGAATAGGCTAGTAAAGATCAAGGAACCTTACGCTACGCCCATTTTTGACTTGTATTTTTCAATAGATTGCTGAAAAAAGAGACGTTCTGCCTCATCTTCTATCTTCTCAGCCTCTACGATCCAAAGATCGGGACCTGCTTTTGCGTTTTTCACCTTCCACACAAAGAATGCCGCTTGTTTATCAAGTTCAATTTTATTTTTTTCTTTTGGAGGTAATAAGGACAGGTTTTGCATAACAAGCTCATTTAATTAATCACAACGAAAGTCTACTGTGTCACTGAGTTATTTTCTAGCACTGTTTAACAATAGCGAGCAAAGTTTGGGGTGCAGAAACAAAAATGCGCCAAACTGCTGTCTTTAGCAATGGCGCATTAGTAAAACACTTGAAGGTATGAAGGTAGAAATCAAAAATTAATGAATAAGACCCAAGTCTTTCGCTTCTTCTAGGGTGAGACCACTTTCTCTGATCTCACGCATCGCTTCAATACGACGACGCGCTGCTGCTTTTTTCTGACACTCCGTAATGTTTGTTATCACTTCATCGTTTATTTCGTACTTGCCTTTCATGTCGGTGATTTCACCGTGATCAATAGAATTAATAGACATAATAACCTCCTAAATCCATACCCTTCAGACGTATGTTTAGCAAAGCCAATTGAGCTTGTTAAATCTATTTATTCCAGAGTGTGAGCTAAGTTAGATTTGTGATTTATTTTATCAAAAATACTATCTTTAATAGTATCAATTAACTACATTTAAACGTTCAGCTTCAAAGAAAAATCCTGCGTAACATCACTTTTTTATCTCCCTATTTTCTTGCCTCTACGCTTTATTGTTCGTGCTATCTGTTAATGTGCGCTATGCTAGCCTTAAATTATATTGATATAAATAATGATAACTATGACCATCAACAAAATCGACATTACGGTTCATACCGACTCGCCATCATCAGAATCTCTGTTAACAAGTGCTTCATTAACCAAAGATTCAGGTATAACCTGTGACACCTGTCGAGCTTGTTGCTGTCGATTAGAAGTCATGCTTATTACCGATACAGGCGTACCTGAAGAGTTTATCGATACTGATGACTGGGGAAGCGAAGTAATGCTGCGTTTGGATGATGGTTGGTGTGCCGCCGTAGATCGCGACACACTAATGTGCACTATTTATGAGAATCGTCCGTGGATCTGCCGTGAATTTGAAATGGCCTCTTACGAGTGCGAAGTCGAGCGCAAAGAAAACGGCATCGATAAATAAAACATTAAGACGATTGTGTCTCTAAGTAAGTCAAATACAAACGCGCATCAAACTCAAGCTGATGGTAATCTGGCTCCATGTGACAGCACAACGCATAAAATGCCTTGTTGTGCTCCTTCTCTTTGATGTGCGCCAACTCATGCACCACGAGCATACGCAGCAAGGGCTCTGGCGCCTTCCGAAACACACTCGAAATTCTAATCTCATTTTTAGCTTTTAATTTATTGCCATGAATGCGTGACACAAACGTATGCAGGCCAAGTGCATTATTCACAATGTGTATTTTAGGATCATACACGACCTTACTAAGAGGAGATGATTTCTTAATGTACTTGTTCTTTAATGCTTGAGTGTAATCAAACAACGCCTTTTCAGACGTAATATCATGCATAGTCGGGTATTTATTCTTTACCCATTCCGCCAACTTTCCATTGGTTACCATTGGCTCAACTTGTGCCAAAATATGCTCTGGATAGCCTTTTAAATAACGTAACTTAGTCATGCTTTATACTCATGATCTCATTTTACTCATAATGCGCTATTGTACCCTACTTTCTTTATCGCTACTCTACTCTCTCTTCTTTCTTCACTTTTCTATTTTTAACCAAAGAGATTTTATGAACTTTCGTCACTCACTTTCTAACACTATTAATCAAATAAAAGAGACTATTGGTGAAGTCATCGAGTTTCAATCTCGTATCTGGGTGATCAATATTCATGAAGGTACGCTTAACGACGAATCATTCATTATTAATGAAGATAGCTTCCAAGAACCAATGCAGTGGATGGTAAAACGACAATACAGCACTGAAATGATCGAAAAAGTCGATGCGATGAAACGCTCCCAAATAGTGGTACTGACGCATAATAATGTAGAGCATCGATTAATAAGAGTAAAATAAAAAAGGCCTACTCATTACTGAATAGGCCTGATTATTATCTAAGTGATAATGATAGTGAGGTAATTACTTCACTTTATCCCATGCCATTGACCAATCAGAGCCAACGCCAGGTGCAAAACTTGTCGCGGTTTCAGTCCACTGAACACAGTAACCAGAATAAGGGAATGGCTTACATTGGTAGATAGCGCCATCTTCAGCCAGTACTTTTGTACCTGCTGTGTAGTTTTTTACGTTCTCTGGGAACACGAAATCATAATCACCTGCTGGTGGCGGTGTTTGCTCTTCCATCAAATGGAAATCAGATGTAGTTTGCTCAATTAACTCACCCTCTGTATTTTTGATACGAGAAACAAGCATATGATGACCTTTTTCTGATTTAGATAATGTCATTAATACTGACTTAACATCACCATCTTTTAGATCAACAACCGCGTTCGATAACGCTTCTTTTGCATGGTTATAAACCGTTAGCTCTACATTCATATCGCCCACAGCGTATAAGCTAAGATCTAACTCTGTCGCCGTATCACCAATGGTATACATAGACGCTAGGCCTTGAATATCTAACTCATAGCTTGGCTCTGGCGTTTCGATTTGGTAACCAATCTCAACACTCTTTAGACCGCTACCTGCTTTTAAATACACCGGGTTTGAACCAAAGGCTGGGACAAACTCCCCTTTATCATTTAGCTGACCCGCAGCGATGTTTGATTGTTCTTGGTTAATCTTTGCTGCTAATGCGTGTGTCCAGTTATTTGCTTGACCTTGAGTTGCATTTTCAATCGTCACGCTTGTCGACAAACGGCTGTTTTCGCCAGAAGCATCGAACACGCGAGTAAACACACGGTCACCCACATTAAGATCACGCGTAGGGTTAATTTGACCACCTTGAGTCCAAGTTGGGTCAACCACACCACCGTCACCTTCAAATTTCACATCAATAACGTTATAGAATGCCGCAGCCGTATCGCCCACATCCCAAACAGCCAAAATCACTTGGTAGCCTTCACGCTCAGGAACCACACACTCATGAGAGAATGTTTGTGGGTATAGCGGCGGTTTTTCCATGTTGTATTCAAGCTCACAGAACGGCGTCAAATCAAAAGAATCACGCGTTAATACTGCGTTTTGATTCCAGTTCTGTTTTGTCATGTAGTACTTCCACGTTCTTGTTACGTGGTTAGCCGTAAATGTCCATTCAAACGTTTGTGCGCCAGCAGTCATTGGACGCTTAACCCAACGATCAGACGTTTGTTCGTTTAACTCAGAGAACTGAACTAAACCTGCACCTGCGATTTGACCATCTGCTGGGCCATTTTCAGGAAAACCTTCAGGGCCTTCAACACTCTGAGGCTCCCACTGCACAGAGCCACAGTTAGTATTTTTTTCTTGAGTATCAGAGGTTGGGAATTTACATAAAGCAGCACGAGAGCCAGCGATGCCACCGTTTGTTTCAGAAACATAACCGTGGGCAGACACACCAACACTAGTAGCCATTAGCGATAATGCTAATATTGTTTTTGTTGAGCAGTTGTTCATCATTTTTCCTTTAGAATTATAATTTTATTAGCACACAGACTGAAGGTTTACGTCCTATTTTCTCGAATGGTTTATCGATAAAATTGTGCGCGCAGGAATGTAGTTGAAAATAAACATCTAAACGAGAAACATAATGCGTTACTGGAAGTCAAATCACGAAATAAAAAGCGGGTACAAACTTGCTTACAATTGGTTCATAGCTTTATTCATAACTGCATTTTATTTGCTTTATAAAACTAACCAGATTGCAAAAAAAAACATTAAAACACACAGTTAAATAAACGAAAATACAGATAACAATTAACACAAAAACAACAACTTTACGTTCAATTCTGTTTAAAAGGTGAGCACTCACATAATTATGAAATCGTCCAAATGATCAAAACGACACTCTTGATAACCTTTTATTTACTGAGGTTAATATTCTGTAACAATAGTGCGTAGAAAAACCAATAACTACAATAACTATAAAGTTAAGTCTAAAATTCATCGTTAGAATGGAGCTCATCATGCACAAAAATGAAATAGACAAAAACGAACATATTCCATTACCCACCAACACCAAGGAATGGTTCTTAAGTAAAAACAGTTTTATTATTCTCGCCGATATTGTTCTTTTTGCTCTTTTATACAAATTTTTACCCTTTGAGCAAAACGTCGTTCTCGGTTTAAGTATCTTAGTCTTTGTTGCTATTTTATGGTTAACCGAAGCCTTACACGTTAGTGTTACCGCCCTATTGGTTCCCATTTTAGCCGTGGGTTTTGAGATTTTTGATACCACCAAAGCACTGAGTAACTTCGCAAACCCAATCATCTTCTTATTTTTGGGAGGATTTGCATTAGCCGCCGCTTTGCACAGACAAGAGCTTGATAAAGTCATTGCAGATAAAGTATTAATCTTAGCCAATGGTAAAATGAGCACCGCTGTCTATATGCTATTTGGCGTTACCGCAGGCTTATCCATGTGGATCAGTAACACTGCCACTACAGCAATGATGTTGCCATTAGTATTGGGCGTTCTTAGTAAAGTCAACGCGAAAACAGGCCACAATACCTATGTCTTTGTGCTACTTGGTATCGCTTATTGTGCCAGTATTGGCGGGATCTCAACCATTGTTGGTAGCCCACCAAATGCCATTGCAGCAGCAGAAGTTGGGTTAAGCTTTACAGAGTGGATGTTGTTTGGTGTACCAATTACTCTCATTCTTTTACCTGTCACAGTTGGCCTATTATATGTGATGCTAAAACCCAACCTTAACGAGCTATTTGAGCTGAACCACGAGCCTGTTACTTGGGATAAAGGCAAAGTCGTAACCTTAATGATCTTTGGTCTCACCGTTACGCTATGGATTTTCAGTAAACCAATCAATGCCATGTTAGGTGGATTTTCTAAATTTGATACCTTAGTAGCGCTAATGGCCATTGTGCTGCTTGGTTTTGCTCGCGTAGTACAGTGGAAAGACATTGAAAAAACCACCGATTGGGGCGTACTGCTGCTGTTTGGTGGTGGTATCTGTCTAAGTAACATCCTAAAAGCAACAGGCACAAGTAGCTTCTTAGCATACAGCCTGAGTGATATTTTATCGCAAGCAGGGATTATATTTACCATTTTAACGGTTGCCGCGTTCGTTGTGTTTTTAACCGAATTTGCCAGTAACACCGCCAGTGCTGCGCTGCTTATTCCGGTATTTGCCAGTGTCGCCGAGGCATTAGGGATCTCCCCTGTGGTGCTTTCAGCTATGATTGCTATCTCAGCCTCTTGTGCCTTTATGTTGCCAGTAGCCACGCCACCAAACGCGATTGTGTTTGGCTCGGGTCACATAAAACAATCTGAGATGATGCGCGTAGGTATTTATCTAAACCTAGTGTGTATTGTTATCTTAACGGTGTTTGCTTCCATCTTCTGGGCATAAAACGCTATATAAAAAAATACGGCCTCTGTAATTACAGGGGCCGTATCATATCGTTAAATATCAATTGATGATGCAGAGCTAAACTTGACGCCAAAACTCATCATTAGGATCACTCTCTTCACACCATACCGCATCTCGACGCGCCGCCAAATACCACTGTAAACCATCGAACAAGGCAAAGGCCGTAGGTCCACCTAAATGCTCGAACGCATCAAAAAACGCATCTTCTTGCTCAATTAAACTCTCTAATGTAGTGCATGAATGGGTAATCGCCCACTCGATAGCTTCTGGCTGAGCAGTTGCTTCATCCATCACAACAGCCACAAGAGGAAGCGTTGTACTTAGTTTTTCGGCCTCGTTCAATTCACGAAGATCGTCCTTATCTTGCTCTTGGTTTTTTATCTCATCAATAATAGCTAAACGCTCTTTATAAGACACATCGCGGTTTAACTCAGCAATACGCAGCGCATAAGCAAAACGCTCAGAGCCGACAATTTCAATCAAGGTCTCTAGCAACACCAAATCCAACGACATCGCTTTTACATGGTACTCAATACACGCCTGAATACTTAAATAACGCACGCCATTAAATTCGTAACCACAGCTTTCGTCATACCCATCTAAAGGCTCGCCATCTACCGCTAAATCCCACCCTGTGTATTCAACACGCGCTTTAGCAATTTCATACATAGGCCATGCACTTTTACCAAAGCCTTCAAGTATCGCTCCATGAAACTCAGACGCCTCTAGCTCTTCTTTGGTCCATTGCAAACCAATGCCCAGATGCTTAGCGTACTTGTTCATTAACGCGTGTTTAATTTGATCACGGAACGACCAGATAGATTCAGATACCCCAGCCGATGGCAATGCCAAACACTCTTTACATGCAGGCAACTCAATAGGTTGATGGGTTATCTGACGAACTTGATGCGACAATTTAGGAAAAGAGAGGAGATCGAACGAAGGCTCACCACAAAACCAACAGGTATGTCTGAGGTTAAAAGGAATATCGATAAGTGAATAGTGAGACATTAGGGCTTCCGATCTAAAAAAGAAAGCCCTAGTTTAACTGATACTGCGTATTAAGAAATTACTCTTTTTCTCTTAATATACGAAACGTGTGTATTGCCATTGGAATGATGATTACCGCCAACCCTACGATTAAGAATCCCATAAATATCATGAATGAACTCTGCCCACTCAAATTAAGCATTCTGCTACCCTTTCTATTTAATTAAGCCATGTCACCCAGCCCAGTAATACTATTTTGTATTTTTTCTGGGTTATTATTATTATTTTTAAAGTATTGACTCTACCTTCTTTATAAACGGCATTATGCTGTATCACTTTTCAAAATTAAATATTTTACTTACAAATACGCGATCTCAGATCACAAACCCAACCATTTTTTAACCTAATGATATTTATAACAATAAAAATGAATAGGTGACTCTTAAAAATAAGACAATTGCACATTTTATTTCCTCTCAATTAATACTCATTCGCAACTTTTTGTTACCAGACTATCTTGATAAAAGAAAACACCTATTCTGTAACTCCCGATAGAATGCAATAAGGATGTTAAGTGATATTCATATTAAGTACGCGACACATTGAAACCACTCCCACCCAAAAGCGCCATACCAACGAGCCCGGCGATGATCATTATTTGATCTTGCCTGATTATGCCAAAACCCCCGATATTAACAGCCATCAATATTCACAAGCAGAGTGGATAACCAAGCTAACCCAAAACGCCACCAATGGACACCACCCAAGTGAGCACCCACTTGCAGACTTTAAAACTGGCAATATTTTGTTCTTTGCACATGGTTATAACAACAGCCAAGAAGAGGTTATTCAACGTCATAAATTGTTGGATATGCACCTTAAACAGCATGGGTTTACAGGCACTATTGTCAGCTTTGATTGGCCCTGCGCTACTTATACACTTAACTACCTTGAAGACAGAATGGACGCCTACCAAAGCGCACTGAAATTGGTAACGGCTGGTATTACCCCACTGGCGATAAATCAACTTAAAGAGCACCAAAACCAATGTGATATTGATGTGCATTTACTGGGTCACTCGACAGGCGCTTATGTGATACGAGAGGCCTTTTACCAAGCCAGTAAAAACCGCAGCCTACAGCGCATTCACTGGAACGTAAGCCAAGTGTGTTTTATAGGTGGAGACATTGCCAGACAATCACTCAGCCATGATGATAACAAATCAAAACCTCTGTTTGCCCAAGCCAGTCGCATAACCAATTACCAAAGCCCTTTTGATAACGCCTTAAAAATATCAAACATAAAGCGAGCAGGCTTAGCCCCACGCTGCGGACGCGTTGGCCTACCCGATGATGCACCAAGTAATGTGGTTAACGTAAACTGTGGCGACCATTGGCAAGCGTTAATACAACCGAATGAAGATAAGCACATAGGTAACTGGACACACTCTTGGCACTTTCACTGCACGCATTTTGCCGAAGATTTAGCCCACACCCTACAAGGTGATATCGATAGATTAGCCATACCGACAAGAGAGCGAGTAGATGGAGAGCTAAGATTAACAGTAAAGAAGACAGGTATACCCAAGAAGGAAAGACGTAGGATTAAAGAGTGGGAGTAAGTTGCTCCCACTGAGTATTACCATTCTCTAACTAATAAGCGACTCTGAACCCCTTTGATTTGAAATCCCATTGCATCAAATACCTCCTCAAAATCTCTGCATTGAGGGGGGATATTTGGTAATGACAGCGAGGCTTCATTAAAGAATCGTTGCTGATCACTAGGCTCATCCCACGCTTGTTGCCACCATTCTATAATTGCTGGTTTGGCTTTATCTAATCTCGATAACGAAGGGACTCTATCTCGCTTCTCTAAATTTGACTTACTGCATGTCGGTAATAAATTCCAATGATCGTTATTCGGCCAATGAGCAAAAGGCAAACAGTGATCAACATGATACTCACCTTTCAACGCTTGATGACTCCAAACACAATTAATTACCTGGTTATTATTTCTCAGTTTTTCAACCTTAGTGCGCACCCTATTGGTATCATGCTTTTTATCTAACCAAACTAAACAATCATGGTACGTTTGTAGCGTTATATTATTCTCTCTGTTCGCCTCAAATCGCTGCATTTCAGAAATCCACTGATTCACAACTAATGGCTCAATCCAAGAATAATAAAGACGGAAACATTCCCAAAGGTTTTGCTTTAACACAAACGAACCAAAGCTTTCAAAGAAGGTAGAATCAAGCACAATACTGGATTCTATTTGACGTCTTTTAGGTGGCGCAACAGTTAAAAATTCATGCTTTTTGTCTTTTGAAGAGCCCGAATAAATAAAATTAATTGGCCCATCTTTCATGGTTTTTATCGTTGCTTGCATTGCTTTTTGTAAGGCTTTCGCTTCTTCCCCACAAAATACAGCACCAATCGCTAAATCATCAGCCGATAAATGAGCCAGTTTTTTCCATCCATCTTCAGTGATAAATGCTAAGCCTTTTTGGGTATTACTATTTTGTTGGATATTACCGACATCAATTAACCGCTTATACGCTTTAATCCAATACAGTGCGACTAACCCTAATGGAATGGAGACTTCACCATCAGTGCGATCCAACACACAGCCTGAATGAGCATCTGCAATACGCAATAACACACGCAGTAGCGCTAGTTTATAGGTTGAGCTTTTGCTGTCATTAACAATGATACGACGAACTTTATTAAGATCACCAAAACCATCATCAGGTAAACTCATCACAACCGTTTGCCATTTAACCTCGCTACGCTTTAATGCATCAGGCTCAGCTTCGGTAACTAATCGCGTGTGTAAACAAGCATCTTTTGAAAATTGAGCTAACTCATCAATTGAACATGAATACGAACTTCTACCATCAGTGAAATCACCATGACGTAAACTGATCACCAAGCGTCCATTTGGAGCAAGAAGATTTGAGAGTTTTCTAAAAGCGCGAGCACGTGAACTTGGTGGAATGTGCATCCAAACAGCACTAACCAAAATGACATCAAAGCGCATGCCTAATCCGATGGTGTGACTCAATTCAGGTAATGAATCATCCAACCATTGCACTTGTTCACCTGTGTGTTTTTTGCCTAAATCTCGCATTTCCTTTGCGGGTTCTAAAGCAATAACCGTACACTTTTGATCTAAAAACCATTTGGAATCTCGACCAATACCGGCCCCGACATCCAGAATTTTCTCACCAGAAAATGGCCAAAATAACTTCCAACTGGCATGAACTTTCTCAAACGTTACTGATGTGTAATTTTGAAGTAGTTCTTCTGAATGTTGATTATAAAATTGAATGTTTTTCATAAGTGCTATGTACTGCCTTGTTAGCCTATTGAGAGTTTCAATTTGAAAATATTTCTAGTATAGGCTCTATTATCGCCCTTTAAATAAAGTCATTCGATGATGCTTTAAATATTTTTCATGTTCTCGATTTACATGAAAAGACATTCCGTCAGTAATACCTAATATTTCTGGTTTTTCCAAGTGACTAGAAACCATTACTTTTCCTGAATTTTCAAACGAAATAAATCCAAGATCAAAAGCTTTATCTAAATTAGCAAGCAATAACAAACCGTTAAATTTATCTAGCCGTTCATCATTATTAGCGTCTCGCCAAGGTTTAATATGCGACGCAACCAACATCTGTGTATTTTTATATCCAGTTACTGAGCATCCTTTCCACATCTCTATAAGTTGTTTTCTAAATGTTCCCTGTCCCATTCTGGTGTTGACCATTATTGATTTTTCAGTTTGGGTTAATTTTGTATTCTCAAAAATCTCTTGAATATCTGCTTTTACATCTATTTGGGATAAATCAGAAAGAAAATGTTGATATGAGTTTAATGCTGCACTGTACATACTGTTCCCTCTAGCATTAAATTCTTTAAATTTTTCAAGCGAACGAGCACTTTCTGAAAGACGGCAAAACTCTCGAAAAGACTTCACCTCAGTTAATGGCGCATCTATAAGCCCCTCTTGTACCATCCAATTAGAAATAGACCCACGAATCGCTTGAGAGTAATTCTTCGCTGTTTTCTCAGATTTACCAATATCAATAAGCCATTGAATATAAAGCTCAGTTAAGTCTGATAAATTTTCTACTAACGCATCTTTAAAATCATTAACTACTATTGAACTTTTTAAGTAATCAAAAAGCTCACAATCCAAATAAGCATAATCAACTGCTTTATTTGAATACCCTTTAATCAGGGAAACATCAATACCTTCTTGGTAAGATAAATGCCAAAAACCTTCACTTTTTAAATGATAAAAAGGGTTTTCTGGAGTATCTCTATCTTGACCTTGTTTACGTTCATTAAAAAAATATGTGAACCGATTTTTCAAAGTAGTATCAAGTTTAATTTTATTCTCATAGATGTAGCCCGCTTGTATTAAATCCATAACAGCAAGTAACATGCATACTTTATGAGGGCTTTTCTTTCCCTTACTACTATTCATGTTTAAATTACGGAACTTGTCTACATAATACTCAACAGACATACTTCATCCTATAAAGAGATTTAAGTTAGATTAAAAGCATAAGATTAATAATCCTATATATTCTAAACTTATTAATAATGTACTGATTTTATCGTAAATAAACAAAAAAAACATGAAAAGCATCACTAAATCAAAAAGTTACTTTATTTGGTTATTCATCACTTTTCTTAATAGAATATTACCCTATAATCAGGCCAAAATTCTTATTCTGAGTAGTACATGGCTGAGTTAATACCAACATTAAATACCTGTTTATCAAAAATGACATCAGGCGAAAAACGTTTAGCACAACGGCTAGAGAGCTTGTTAGAGGATGATTATATATGTTGGTATGATATTCCTGTAGGGCGTCTGCGTCGCTACCCAGACTTTATCATTTTGCATCCTGCTCGTGGGTTACTATTTCTTGAAGTTAAAGACTGGAAGCTCGATACTATAAAAAGTATTGATGCTGCTCGGGTTGAATTGCTAACTCCTAAAGGCATTGAAACAACCAGTAATCCTATTGAGCAAGTTCGTCAATGCAGCTACCAAGTAATTGATAAACTTAAACGCGATAAATTACTCATTAACCAAGAAGGGAAATACAAAGGCAACTTATGCCTTCCTTACGGTTATGGTGTTGTATTGACCAATATTACTCGAATGCAATTAGACAGAGCTATTCCATTAGAGGCGCAAGACTCGATACTCCCTCATCATTTGGTTATCTGTAAAGATGAAATGATAAGCACAATAGATCCTGAGCTTTTTCAATCGAAGCTGTGGCATATGTTTAATTATCAGTTTGGGAACAAATTAACATTACCTCAAGTAGATCGAATCCGTTGGCACCTTTTCCCTGAAATTCGTATTTCAAGCCCTGAGCAACAAACTCTATTACCTTTAGACAGTGATGACGAATCAGTAAACACCAATGCCTATATTCCCGACATCATTAAAATTATGGATATTCAACAAGAGCAATTGGCTCGAAGTTTAGGCGACGGACACCGTGTTATTCATGGCGTAGCTGGCTCTGGAAAAACACTGATCTTAGGCTACCGCTGTTTACATTTAGCTGAACAGTTAAAAAAGCCAATTCTTGTCCTCTGTTTTAATATTACGTTAGCGGCAAGATTACGCAGTTTCATTGATGAAAAGGGTATTTCAGGACAAGTTCAGGTTTATCATTTTCACGATTGGTGTGGGCAACAGATCAAAACCTATCATTTAGATGTCATTAAAGGTGATGCACCCTATTGGGAACGACAAGTAGAGACCGTTATTAATGGTGTTGAAAAAGGAGATATTCCAAAAGGACAATACGGAGCATTATTAATTGATGAGGGGCATGATTTTGAAGCTGAATGGCTTACGTTAGTTACTCAAATGATTGATCCTGATACTAATTCTCTATTACTGCTTTATGATGATGCTCAATCAATCTATAAAAAGAAAAATAATTTAGATTTTAGCCTAGCAAGCGTTGGTATTCAGGCTCAAGGTCGAACAACTGTACTACGTTTAAATTATCGTAATACAAGAGAGATCCTGTCTTTCTCATATAATTTTGCTAAGCAATATTTTGAAAATTCAGACGCCAAAGAAATCCCATTAATTCACCCCGAATCAGCTGGAATTACTGGTACGCATCCTGTTGTTAAAAAGTTTTCAACAATGGACCAAGAAGTTGAATATGCAATAAAATGTTTAGTCCATTGGCAGAAAAATGGTTATGCGTGGAGTGATATTGCCATTATTTATCCTTGTAAACACATTGGACAAAAAGTATCTGAAGCATTACAAGCTAAAAATATTCCTTATATTTTGCTCGCTAAATCTGAATATAAGAAAAAATACAACCCAAGCACAAATGTTGTTAATGTTCTACCGATACCAAGTAGTAAAGGGCTTGAGTTTAAAACAGTTGTCATTCTAAACTCATCAAATATTCCTAAAAAAAGCAGCGATAGATCAGAAGATATTCGTCGTCTATATGTGGGTATGACCCGCGCAACTCATAATTTATTAACTACTTATCATAAAGAAAATGAGTTAAGTGAAAGCCTTGAGGCTGCCGCTACTATAAATGCATAACCCCTAGCCCTGATTGTGACCCGTAGGGCCAAGACACAGCGAAGCGTTTTGTGGCTTGGTTGAGCCATTGGTGTGTAGCGAAGTATGAGCGTAATGCCAATTCGCGAGATAAAGCAGGTTGCCCGAAGGGTGCTTCTTTGCAAGATGCTTAGATTGAGATAAGAGTTGTGATGGTTAATTTAATGACTAAGAACGAGAGATTGTTTCTTAGTCATTAAGATTAGGCGATATTGTTTAGCGCTCGCTGTTGATCCATGTAAACTTTTAATCGATTAGCTCTGGATTCGATTTCTTTCTCTCTTAATTCTCCACGCTTCATGGCGAAGTTGATGGCTTGTTGATCATACACGCCTTCGTTCTGCATTTTCATGTTACTTATGCTGTTTTTTAGCTCTTCTTGGCTTCTGTCTCTTTCTATTGATTCAGTTTGAATTTTACCAATTGCTTCTACTTTCATATCGCCTCTGACCCCGTATTTATACCAGATGGGCTTTCCTTTTTTCTAAATTTAGTTGTAAGCGCTAATCTGGTCAAGCAATAGTGAAGCAACTTTCACAACTTTATGGCAAAGATCAATGCTTCGTGCTCTATCTCTTATATCTATCACGCTTATCCTGCTCTTTTTGGCTTTTTAACTATACTGGTGGTGGGATTGAAACATTAAAAGGATTTGTATGAACTACCAGCATCTTCAGGTTGAACAAGAGGATAATATTCTGATTGTTCGCTTGCACCGCCCTGAGAAACTAAATGCAGTCAATTATCTTATGTTTGAGGAGTTAATTGATGTTAGCCGCAAAGTTAAGCGTGATCACACCATTAGGGCGGTAATTTTAACCGGCAGTGGTGATAATTTTAGTTCGGGTTTGGATTTTAAGTCGATCATGAAACAAAAATCTCAAGCGATTAAATTACTGTTAAAAGTCTGGCCGGGCAATGCGAATAAGGCACAGCAAGTGAGTGCCAATTGGCGTGGGCTTTCGGTGCCTGTGATTGCGGCGATTGATGGGTATTGTTGGGGTGCTGGGCTTCAAATTGCACTTGGGGCTGATTTTAGAATTGCGTCTTCTCGCGCTAACTTGTCGATTATGGAGTCAAAAATGGGCCTAACCTCTGATATGGCAGGGTCTTTAACGCTTAGGGAGATTATGCCTAAAGACCAAGCAATGAGGCTCAGTATGTGTGCGACGCAGTTAGATGCAAAAACGGCGTTGCATCATGGGCTTATTACTGAGATTAACGACAAACCATTAGAGGCGGCAATTGAGTTAAGTAAACAGTTTGCGCAGACGTCGCCTGATGCGATTGCGGCAATTAAGCATATTTACAACCGTTATTGGACGGCGCCTAGATGGAAGCTTTTGGCTTATGAGACTTATAGCCAAGTGCGTATTTTAGTAGGTAAGAATTTTATGCAGGCGCAATATGCATTAAAGAAAAAAGCGCTGCCTATGTTTAAAAACAGACAACGCTTTTGGTGAGTTAGCTAAACGTAGCATATTTAACTCTCCACATAAGTTTGTATATACATTTAATTATGAGCAAACTACTTGTTGTTTCTTCTCACCAGATAACTCTGGTGCAGAGGTTCTATACTTATCAGACATCAATGTCTTAGCATTTTTTAGGAGTAACTTGCGCATATCCTGAGCAGATAAACGTTTAGTATTTTTTTTGTTCATGGCTCCTCCAGAGAACTTCTATATGGTTATATTATAGCCTAAGTACATTTAGGAATGAAGATTTAAGTTTAGCCTAACAACTCAGTCATTATTCGCTGCTGAGCATCTTGCAAAGATTCATAACTCGCATACATTGCTAAATCTTCACCTGATGTTACTTCAAAACCAAACTGCTCATAGTGTTGAATCAAATCTCTATGTGGTTGGACTACATATACACCAATACTCTCTTCTCTTAATGCTAGAAAGTAAGTTGCTGCAATAACAACTAGAGTTGTCAATCTTCCATTCAAGGGATGCTTTCTATTTTCTCTGACTAGCGATTCAATAAGGAAAATATATAAATGTCCATCTAAAGCAGCATAAACACCAAGCATTGCTCCATCAATTTGCGATTCAGAAACTAATCGAAAACCTAAATGAAAAGAGTCTTTATGTAAGTAATGTCCATGCTTGCCAAGCCAATTAAGTACTGTTCTGTTATCTCGAACAATACTCTCAAAATCATCATCACTTAAAGCTTGTACACTAAGACCCAAATCTACTTGATCAATAAATTGCTGTAAAAATAAAACCGTATCTTGAAGATCTTGCTGTATGTCCACTAACTTTACCCCAAATGTAAAATCTCTTAACAAAATCATCGTACCATACTAAAGGTACAATCTTCATTAAAGAAAAAAGCGCTGCCTATGTTTAAAAACAGACAACGCTTTTGGTGAGGGTGGTAGCTGAGGTTTACGGCTTAGTCGATAACATTTCGTCTAGGCCACCACCATTATATATTTGGGTATAGCCTTCTTGTTGTAAGTAGCTCATCGCTCTACCTGAGCGCGCACCACTGCGGCAATACACCACAATAGGCGTGTCTTTATCGATATTAGCAAAGGCGGTTTCAACGGTGCTTAATGGCAAGTTTGCGGCGTCGGTTAGGTGTCCTTGGCTAAATTCACCTGGGGTGCGTACGTCTATTAATAATGCGCCTTGCTCGATAAGAGCCCACGCTTGTTCACTGCGCTCTGATGCCCAACAGGTAAAAGACAGCATTGATAGTAGTAGACATAATCCCGCTTTAATTTTCATTTATTGTCCTTTTAAAATGCTCAGTAAAATTTGCCTTTATTTTAATCTGGATTGTGTGTTTTCACATAGATTGCTCATCGTATTTATAGGCTAGATCAAAAAAGCCAGCGTATTCTCTTTAATCAAAAGGAATAACACTGGCTTTTATATCCATAGAGTAAAATGGCTATAAGTTACATTGCTGCTTGTTTACGGTGTTTGAAATCCACAATCAAACCTAATACAAATACACCGACAGTCACAAATAGGATACTTTGGAATACGTGGTGGTATTGCGTTGCAGAGACAATCAGATCTAATGCATCTGCGTTAGTGCTTGTGTTGGTTGAAGTGAACTGTGCGATATCTGCTGCTAAGTAGTTGGCCACAGAGCCCCCTGCAAGCATATAGATACCCGCTAATGTGCCTGTTGCGCCTTGTGGATTTAAGCGAGTAATGGCAGCAAGGGCAACTGGGTCAATAAACAGTTCTGCAACACCAATACACAATAAGCCAACCATTAACCAAACAAAGGTTGTCTCGCCGCTTGCCATTGCTAGTTTTGACGACAAGGTAATTAAGCTAAAGCCTGCGGTTAATAACAAAAGGCCCATATTCAATTTAGTGAGCGTTCTTACTGAAATGCTTTTTGAGTCTAATATTTTCCATAACCATGCGACGGCGGTACCACCAATAATCACCGCGACAGGGTTAATGGCTTGGAAGAACGCAGTTGGAATGGTGAAACCGCCAATATTGGTGTTGATGTTGCGCTCGATGAATAAGCTGATTGAGCTACCACCTTGTTGATCAAAGGCCCAAAACACGGTACCAAAGAGCATGAAGTACATGATGGAGTTTAGTTTTTGGCGATCTTCTGCATCACTTTTACGATACAGGCCAATGATATGCAGCACTGACATAAAACAAATCACGAACAAGATGTAGCCTGCCCATAGATTTTTAAGTACAAATACCAAACCTAATGTGGCGACGGCAATGGCGATGATCAGTAAAGACCAGTGCGGAATGCCTGCGCTTTTTTGTTGTAGTGCAGTAAAGTTTGGTTGGCTTACATGGGCAAAGTTTTTATGCCCTGAGATAAATACGCCCAAACCAATAAGCATTCCTACCCCTGCCAATGAAAAGCCGATGTGCCAGCCCCATTTCATGGCGGCAAAACCACATAAGATAGGGGCAATCATTGAGCCGATGTTGCCACCAATATAAGAGATAGAGAAGCCAGCTTCACGTCCGTGCTCTTGTTCTTTGGTTTGGTATAGCTCGCCCAGTAAGCAGCTTGAGTTGGTTTTAAAGAATCCATAGCCACAGATAATTAATGATAGTGCGATATAAAGTGTGGTGTGATCGCCACTTGGAATGCTGAGAACAAAGTGTCCCCCGACCATTAATAAGCCACCTAAGATCACTGACCAATAGTTACCTAAATATTTATCTGCTAAGTAACCACCTATGATTGGCGTTACGTATACCAGTGAGGTATAGGCTCCATATAAGGCGTAAGCATGTTGATCTGACATTAATAGCTTTTCGGTTAAGAAAAGGATCAATAAAGAGCGCATGCCGTAATAGCTGAAAAACTCCCACATTTGTATCGCAATAATGTGGAATAGCCCTTTAGGTTGTTTGATCGTGTTCATCTGCTGCCCTATGACGGTTGCCCAAATAAATATCAATTATTTATCTATTGGTACTTATTCACTAATATTGGCTAAACATACACAGCAACCATAAAAACACCAAGATATTTGCGGCAAATCCCGTGTAACATAAGTTTTCAAATATGATAGTCATGTTGGGACGGAGTTCATATCGAACATTTCGTCCACCTTAACAGCGCAATTTTTCTCTATTGCCTTTAACAGCAGGTTCCTGTTGAGCATCGATGGATGTCTATATGCTTGCCGCTATTATCAGAGCTAGAAATGACTTTTTGTTAATGATGGTACTTATCTTTAGTAAAACAAGAAAATTTTGGAATACTTAACTGAAATTACATTAATGCCGAGGGAGTGTTGGGTATTTGTTATTCAAAAATATAATATTTTAGACTCACTCTCTAATAACATTGATTATTTATATCATCACCCAATGGGGTTACGTTTTTTCAACTCCATCTTTGTACTATTATTTCAGTTCAATCGCTTCAAAATCAAAACCAATTGGTGATAGCTGTCCAGTAGCTTTCGCTTGAGTACCTTGTTTAATGACTTGCCAATAGGCTTTATTTTCTAAACAAATCGATCCTGAAAATGTATCTATACTCACCGAGCCTTTGCAGTTTTTACTGTAGTAATCACGTGCTTTATCGGAAAAAATAATATCAATTTGGGCAGGTTTTGCGTATAAGAAGTGCCAAACATTCGCGCCACCCAACATCAAACTAAGCGTTAGTAATAAATTTCCTATCGTTAAACTAAATATTTGCTTCGGCAAGCCTTGCCCCATCATTCTGGCTCGTTCTCGGGTCTGTTTAGAAAGCATTTTTGGCAGCAACATTACACCACTAATAAGATAAACCAGCGCCACAACTGACCACATTCTGTCTATCACTTCATCATGCCACATTAGATCAGAGAAAAAGAACATCGAACCCACACCGAATATTCCGAAAACAAACAAACTGATGGCCATTACATTAGCCACTTTCTCTAATAACACTACGGGCGGAAAGTATTGCTCAATAAAAGCCCTTTTTCCTAATATCAATACTTGCTCGAGATGTTCTTCAAGCTCACTACGTGTTACTTGTCCGAACTCTTTCTTACGAATTTTCCCCTTACTGTTTTGATAGAAAAGAGTGAGAAGACCACTCTCAGTATCAATAAGATCATAACTGACCTTAATTTTTCCATTACTAACTTTCACCTCTGCTATAAGTAAAGGCAGTACAATTCCCTGCTCACCGATAGCTGAAAAATCAACATCAACGCCTGACAAAAAGTCATTGAGAGCTACTTTTAATTCTCGTTTACTCGTAATAACGCCAGGGTAACATTTTTGGTCATCGTCTACATGTAAGGTTAGAGACTGGATATACATAGTTAAAATTCCCCTTCTAACAAGGCACTGAATGAATTACTGCTTTCGCCCTGCCAAATGTGTTTACTTTTGTTTACATTATATTGCTGTTGGGCAAGCGCTTTTTGCTGAGGAGTCAGGTGTCCTTCAGATTGTTTCACTAAGTCATGTGCTCTTGAGAAGTTGTTATTTCTGGCATAGCTTGCCCAAATAAATGCTTCAGCGTACTGCTGATTATTTGAATACATCACCGCTTGGTTATATTGCGCGACAGGCAAAGATTGATAGGCCGCTTTTTGTTGCCAATACAGTGCAAGTTGAGGGTTCTTAGTGACATAGTCCCCCATATGATACATAAGGCTAAGGTAATACTGCGCTATTGGATGATCTGAATTTTTGCTAAACCATTGATAAGCAATTTTAAAGTGTTGCTCAACAGTCGTATCATAATAATAAAGCGTCGCTAAGGTCACTTGGCTAGGAATATCGCCTTTATTGGCAGCCTGTTCAAAAAACGCTCGCGCTTGGGTATATTGTTTATTCCTTAATAGAGTAAAACCAACTTTCCGAGATTCTTGTGTTGATATTTCTTCTGCATAGCGTTCAATACCAGAAAGCTTAATGCCTTCCGATTTAAATAATGAAAAGAAAAATGCCACGACAAGCGTGCCTACGATGGTTATTCCAGCACTTTTAAGCTTATTTATCATGAGTTCAATAGTCCAAAAGTTTAATGCCTTTCTAGGTTTCGAATAAATCAAAAACTCTGCCTATTTAACCTCTTTTGCAGTTTGGCAAAATAAATACCACAGTTCAGATGCTTAGCTATCTTAGCATGACCCGTAGACTCTCCGCTATTATCACATGTGATTGTTTTGCAAAGCCATTTAAAGGGCTTCATCATGCGATTTATCGCACAAATTGAGACAAACATCTTTCTTCATAAATTATATGCTCACTTCTTAATATAGATTAAGGTTTTGCTCTTTTCTTAGCGCTACTATTGCCGCCCTTTTATCCCAACGACATGACAGAACACTTCTAGAGGATTGCACTTGAGCACTTTGTTTACACAAACCCAGATTGGCAACATGACACTAAAAAACCGCTTTGTTCGAAGTGCAACGTGGGAAAATATGGCGACTGAAGATGGCCATATGACAGACAAACTTTACGATATCTATGAAGAGCTAGCAAAAGGTGAAGTTGGCTTAATAGTGACAGGTTATGCAAATATCGTTGAGGAAGAAAAACCTAACGCAGGCATGATGGGTATGTACAACGACTCTTTTATTACTGAATACCAAAAGCTGACTGAGTTAGTGCATAAGTATGATTCTAAGATTGCGATGCAGCTGGCGTATGGTGGCACAAAGACCACGTATAACGTCGGCGAGCGTGTGATCTTTGCACCAAGTGACGTATGCGAAAGAGGCACGCAAACTCTTGGTAAAGCGATGACTAAAGATGAGATTGATTACATTGTTGATGCCTTTGCTCAAGCAAGCCGTCGAGCGCAAGAATCTGGTTTTGATGGTGTTGAAATTCACGCGGCGCACACTTATTTAATCAATCAATTTTTAAGCCCATATTACAACCGTCGTGAAGATGAATACGGCGGTAGCTTAGAGAACCGCATGAGATTCTTAATTGATATTTATGTCAAAATCAGAGAATTAGTGGGTAATGAATTCCCTATCTTAGTTAAGCTAACGGCCACGGAGTTTTTTGAAGGCGGTTTAACCTTTGATGACACTCGCCTTATCTGTAAAAAACTGGAAGAGATTGGGGTTGATGCCATTATCGTTTCAGGCAATATTCACGGCAATGCGAGCACCATGATTGGCGAATCGTTTGATGGTTATACGTTGCAAGACGAAGGCTATTTCCGTGAATATGGTGCAGTAATCAGTGAAGACATTACTATCCCTGTAATTACTGTGGGTGGTCTTAACGATATTTGTGCGATTGAAGCGATTGCTGAGAACACCAATATTCAATATTTTGCTTTATCACGCCCTTTGCTTGCTGAGCCTCAGTTAATCAAGCGTTGGAAAGAAGGCAGCAGAGCAGAAGTGGATTGTGAACGTTGCTCTAAGTGTCGCACCAAACGCGGTAATTTCTGCGTGGTGTATAAAAAGAGAAAGCCAAAGAAAATGCAAGCGTAAATTTACTTTCTTTAGAGTGACAAATATAAAAACGCCGCAGGTATTAACTGCGGCGTTTTAGTTTGATTTACTAGAGGGGGAATTCTAGTATTTTTTTAGGATCTCAACGATGTCATTTTGGCTATCTGAATTGATGATTGCCTCGATATCTTCATCGTTTTGGAACAACTCAGATAACGCCATAATGGTATTGATGTGGCTGTCTGAATCCATGGCGGCTAATGTCACTGAGAAGTACACATCGCCATTGTCTTCTGACTCTAGGTTCACTCCATTCTTAAACACGGTAATTTGAAGCGCCGCTTCGTTTACACCATCTTCAGGTCTTGCATGTGGCATCGCTATTTTAGGAGCAAGCACATAGTAAGCACCAATTTCATTATGTTTCTGTTTGATGGCTTCTAGGTAACTTGGTTCAATCTTTCCATTTTTTAGCAATACTGAACACGTTAGCGCTAACGCTGAATCGACACTTAAATTGCTTTCAGATGTGATAACAATACCGTCGTCACCAATTAATTCTAATAAACTCATGATACAAACCATCCAAGTAGTAGACCAACCACACCAAAGTCAAAATCAGAGAAGGTTGTTGCTTCTAATCCTAAACCACCAAGTACTGGAAGCAGTAACATTGGTAAGATTGAGATACAGATACCTTGTGTAAATGAACCTAAGATAGCGCCACGTAAACCACCCGTTGCATTACCGTACACACCAGAAGCGCCACCCACGAAGAAGTGAGGAACAACACCAGCAACAATAATCGTCCATCCCATCATGCCTTGTACACCCATCATTAATAGGCCAGCAGAGAATGAAGATAAGAAGCCAATTAATACCGCGTTAGGAGCAACAGGGAATACCATTGGGCAATCTAGTGCAGGTTTTGCACCTGGAACTAATGTGTCTGAAATGCCTTTAAACGCAGGAACAATCTCAGCAATCAACATTTTTACACCTTGAAGTACGATGTAAACACCGCCAGCAAAAGTAAGTGATTGCATAAAGGTGAATACCACCCAGTTTTGTCCACCAGATACGCTCTCAACAAACTCACCACCAGCAAAGCTAGAAGCCAATAAGAAGAACAATGCCATAGTTACCGCAACCGCTACTGGCGTATCACGTAAGAACATTAGGCTTTTTGGTACGTTAATGTCTTCTGTTGATTTTGATGTGTCACCAAACTTGCTGCCAATATAGCCTGAAACCACATAAGAAAGTGTTGAGAAGTGACCCATTGCAAGTTGGTCTGTGCCCATTACTTTTTCAGTATATTTTTGAGCAATCGCTGGCATGATAACCATCAGCGAACCAACAATGATAGAGCCTACTGCAACTAACGTTGTACCTGTAATGTCTGCTGTTGATAAAATTACTGCAACAAGCATCGACATAAACATGGTGTGGTGACCCGTTAAAAATATATATTTTAAAGGAGTAATGCGAGCCAGTACGATATTCACAATAAATGAGAAGAACATAATTAGTGCCATTTCATAACCAAACGCTTCTTGTGCTAATGCCACAATCGCTTCGTTATTTGGAATAACACCACTTACACCAAAGGCTTCTGTAAATACGGTTGAGAAGTTATTTAATGCGCCAACCAAAGCGCCAGCACCAAAACCTAGAATTAAAAATCCCATTACGGTTTTAATAGTGCCTTTTAAAATGGTGGATATATCTGACTTTTGAGCAACAAGGCCAATAAAGGCAATTAAACCTACCATTATTGCTGGCTCTTTTAATAAGCCAAGCATAAATTCAAAGAAATTAACCATAATAATAAAACCTTACATGAATGCTTTTAGTTGCTCTTCAATAGACACTTTATCAAAAATATTTTTAAGACTAATAATATTTTGCTTACCAGCAGCTTCTAATTGAGTGGCTACATCTGTTGCTGCAACCCAAATATCAGCGGTGCTTGATGCTGCTGATGATAAATCTTCGTGATCAACTTCGGCTTCAAAACCAATTTTTTTAGCCACTTCTTTAACTGCCATTTCCATCATTAATGAAGTGCCTAAACCGTTACCACATACAACTAAGATCTTTTTCATTTTATATACTCTCTGTAGGATTAAGTGGAATGTATATTTCATTCCCTAGTAATTATGTTGAGAATCTTAATGGGTAAATTGAAGATTTAAATAGATCTAAATCACAAAGCCAAAATGAGATTGTGATGCAGATCTGCTTAACACGGTCTTATTAATAAAAAGCTTTGTTAATTTTTTCTGAGGAATTTGAAACTGTGATGGGTGTTGTATTTATAAATAGATGAGTTAGAAACTATTCATTTCGCATCTTTTTTAATTCGGTGCGTGAAAATAATCAATAAGTATTAGTCGATTATTTCCCGTAATCTGTCAGCATTTTTTTCAATAGATTATTTACGTCTTTGGTCTTTTTATTTCGTTTTGTTAGCGCGCTTAATGACATTGGCATTTTCGGCTCTTCTTTTTGTATCTCACCTTCACCTGCTTTGAGTTTCATTTTTTGCACAGCAGGTAATAGCATTCGTACTTCGTCACCTTTTTCATCGGTTAAAAGTACAATATTTTCTGACTCCACTTGAACAATGGTGAGTAAGCCATGCTTTACTGACTCTATTTTCTCTCCTACCATTATAGATTCTGGTGGTACTGAACGATCAGCCAATTGCCCACTTCTTAATTTGGCAGCACTAATCGCACGAACGTTCCCTGTATTCTCAAACGCTACAATCACGGTATGCGTATTGTAGTATTCGATCACGGTAACATAGCCGTGCTTTTTGGTTTTAAATTTTGCACCATTTTGCATATCGTGTGGCGCATCCATTTTCTTTGCTAACATCTGTCCTTCCTATCTCACACACTTTAACCAATCAAAGCACACTCTTTTGTACCTAGTTCGGTTTAGCCCGCAGAGAGTATATACATATAAAACATCAAGATAAATCTATCATTTGGGTTACAACTAATACCAATCACAGTAAGTGAGCACTTATTTACTACGATTGGTATAATGCTTATATATAAAGCATAATCTAAAATATTGTATTTATCTTATTCTTAAAAACAGCTCGAATCTTATAGAAAAATACGTGCCCTGATGAACAAGAAACATTACTCTCCCGTTATCATTATGGAACTTTTCTTCCATAGTTATTGGGTAATTACGCTATTTCCCTCTTAGCGAGTTTTGTTTATCTTACTCCCATCAACAGCGCGTGGATTGGATGTTCCTCTACGCTTTTGTTCACCGAATTTAGGAAATAGATATGACTCACCCAATTATTGCTGATTTAAACTCTCGTTACACAGCTAAAAAATACGATGCAACTAAACGTATCTCAGCAGAAGATATGGATGTGATTAAAGAAGCAATCCGCTTATCTGCTTCTTCAATCAACTCTCAACCATGGAAATTCATTGTTCTTGAGAGTGATGAAGCAAAAGAGCGTTTCCACGGTACGTTTGCGAATATGTTCCAGTTTAACCAACCGCACGCAAAAGAAGCGTCTCATACTATTTTATTTGCACACAACCCTAAATTTGATAAAGACCAATACCGTAAAGTGGTTGACGCTGAAGTAAGTTCTGGTCACCTTCCAGCTGAGCGTTACAACGACATGCTTGATGGTGCTTACGGTTTTGTTGAATTGAATACTGATGAAAATGGCTTTAATGGCAACTGGACTAAAGCACAATCTTACATCGCTCTAGGTAACACATTGCATACGCTTGCTCGTATGGGTATTGCTTCTACTTCTATGGAAGGTGTTGATGCTCAATTAATTGGCGAAGAGTTTAAAAACGAACTTGGTGGTTATGTGTGTGATTTTGCACTTGCGCTGGGTTACCACAAAGAAGTTGAAGATTATAACCACGGTCTTCCAAAAGCTCGTTTAGCGATGGAAGATGTGATTACGGTTCTTTAAGAGCTAATACCAATCTACATAAGTATTTGATCATTCTTGCTTGTTAAAACAACCCTGCTCTTTTGAGTGGGGTTGTTTTTATTTATTGAGCTGTTTCTATTTATTGATTTGATACATGGTATCGAAGTTTGGGATATGTTGCTCCCAACGAGGTGGTTCGCCTATATGCTCCTTCACGGCTGCAATAAACTCTCTCACTAACGCGGTCTGCTTTCTATGCGGGTATAAGGCATAAACCGCAAGCCCCTTATTGCAAATGGCATAGTTTGTTAATAATGGTTTTAGATTCATCTCTTCAATTGAACATGCCAAATTAGAAGACGCAATTGCGGCATAACCTAACCCATCTTTTACCCCTTCCAATAGCGTTCTTACGTCATTCACTTTGTAGTTACCCTTCATCTTGTAGTTTTTAAACTGCTTTGAATCAGGGCTTTCACTAAACCTAAGTGTATCCACAGTTAACGTGCCATTGCTATAGATAACAGAAGGCAAACTGACAAGCTCTTCTGGTGTAGTTGGCTCGCCATATTGCTCAATGAATTCATGCGAGGCTAAGACAACAGCACGAATATCTGCTATTTTTTTTGCTATTAAGCTAGAGTCATCTAATTGGCCTAAGCGAAAAGCAACATCGAAGTGATCGGTAATAATATCAGAGCGTTTGTCGTCCATTAGCAGCACAATCTCTACATCTGGGTACGATTTCATGAATTTACTGATCACAGGTTGCAGATATTGTTGCCCAATATGTACGGGAGCGGTGATCCGAATACGACCTTTTGGCTCTGCATGGTAAGAGTCTGCAATGGTTTGTACATGACCGATGGTGTTAACCAGTTGATGAGCTTGCTCTAAGATCTCTTCACCGGCTGGAGTTAAAGAAAAGGAACGGGTCGAACGGTTGAGTAGTTGCACTCCAAGCTCTGTCTCTAATTTTTTGATCTGTTTGGAAAGCGTTGAATTGTCCATATCATGCAGCGCAGCGGCTTTGGTAAACGAGCCTTGTTGTACAACATCAATAAAGAGTGAAAGCTGATTAACCAGAGACATGACGAATCCTTTGTTTAAATAGAGAGGCGTTAACTAATGACATTATAAATCATTAACTAAAGCCTATTATACTGGTCTAAATGTAAGATGATATCAACGCATTAGCGGATAAGTAAAAAACACTAGATGTAAAAAGTTAAACAAGAAGTGGAAGCCGACCGCGACCCATAAACGATTGCTGTAATGAAACGCTAAACCATATCCAACACCAGCTAAGGTAGCAAAAGCAACCAGTAACCAACCACCGCCAATATGGGCTAAGCCAAACAATACACTTGCTACTGCTATACCTAAAACCCAACCAAAACGTTTCCCTAACTCTTGTTGAATAAAACCACGGAAAAAGGCCTCTTCTGCAACACAAGTCAGTAATAAGTTATTTAATGCAAATACCCACCACCAACTTGGGATTGTAAACTCTGGCTTTAATGCTCCTAATCCCCACGCAAGAGGCAGCAAAGCAAATAGGGGAACAGCAATAAGCATTAATGCTTGTTTGTTGAAGGTGTCTTTTTTACCTAATAGAGCAGGATAAGCCAGTAACAATCCAAAAAATATAAGCGGCTTATCTAAATTCAAATACATCGTAAATGGAATACTTAACGGTCCAGAAACGACAGAATCTAAAACTTTAGCATTATTAAAACCGGGGATAAAATGTAGGAATAACGCAATCGACCAAATAAAAATAAAAGCATAAGCGCCATATTGCCACTTACGCTCTAAACTTGGTGTTTTATAAGCAATGACTAAGCCAGCTATCACCCCTGTTAATCCTATAAAATTTAATCTCTGCTCTATAATTGCACCGATTAAACTTATTCCTAGTAAAATAAAGCTCGCTTTCATTTGTTGGACAAAAGCCAGAACAATAGCTAAAGCAAGTGATACCCAGACCCACATCGAAAAATCAAAAACCATAACAATTCCTACAACACAGCAATAACAATTAGTAAGAATAATACAAGGTAATGGAAGCTATAGATAGACAAATGAGTATCATTATCATCAATATATTTAACTATTAATATATGTTTATAATTATCTTTTTCTTTATGCTACTTGTACTTACCAAGGATCTTTTGATAAATGCGTTCTGCCAATTGGTGACTGGCAATATTACGATCTACCGTTGTTGTGGCTAACTTCCCTTTCTCTACAACACTAATCCAATCTTGGATCATATTCTCAAACCCTTTACTGGTAAGCATTGGAGTCCAATCTTTAAGGGAAAGCTTTTGCTCAGTACTGTTATGCCAAATTTTACCTTCAACAAAAGAACCAAACTCGAAAGCTTGATTCTCATAACTTGCAGATACTCGCTCTGTCGTAATACCAAAATGACGATCCATTGAGGCATGCAGTAAAGTTTCTCCAACTTGCCATTGCACATCTAATCTTGCTAGTTGGTTGCCTTGCATTTGATGGGTGATATACAGATCATCTATCGTTGACTGGGCGTTTAGATTGATGCTGTCTAACGGATGGATAAAATCATCAAAAATAAAGGTGCGAAGATCACCCGGTAAAGCATGGCGGTGTTTTTCCCAGCGCAGTGAGCGTAGTTGACCAACTTCTCCGTTTGCCAACTCAGGTAAATATTGATTATATAACGGGATGTGGCGACGATTAAAACCAACATAAAGTGGTTGGTTATGCTTAGCTGCGATAGTGTAAAGTTGCTCAACCTCTTCTGCTGAATCAGCCAACGGCTTATCTACAAAGGTAGGTACTCCGTTTTTAAGAAAAAAGGAGGCGATGTCAAAATGCACGCGAGTGGCCGCATGGATCATTACCGCATCAACCCCCAAGGTTAATAGCTCTTGGTAATTTTCACAATATTGATCCACACGATATTTCTGTGCCAATTGTTTAAGTACCTCTGGATTACGAGTACAAAAAACCGGCTGAACATTTTCAAGCTGCGTGATGATAGGCAGGTACGCTTTTTGAGCAATATCACCCAAACCAATAATTCCAATTTTCATGACGATCCTTGTTTAAACGCGATAGGTATACTGCAACGCTATCACAACTTTATAAGGCTGCCATCATTTATCACATAAGAAAATTAACGCTAACGAATAACAAAAACTACAATCACCAAAGTTCAGGTTTATTAAACGCAGGAACGCATGATGAATCACCATCAATCCCTACTAGCTCTTGACCATTTAGAGACTGTGCTAACCATCCATGAGGGAAACTTAACGTTAGTGGCGCTTTAAATTGCGCTTCTGTTACTGGTTGGAAAGCCACTTTTGTGTAAAAGCTTGGATCACCATAAGTAAACGCTAATTCGACACCCTCTTTTTTCATTTCTTGAAGGCCAAAATTAATCAGTTCCTGACCAAACCCTTTACCTTGATAATCAGTATGAACAGCAACAGGTGCAAGTAAGAAGACAGTGATATCAGCCTCAAATGTCAGCCTAGTGAATAAAATACTGCCTATAATTTTCTCGTTTTCTGTTGCGACAAATACGTATAAGTCTTCTGCTTTAGTAGTTCCAATAAGATCTTCTACTAACTGACCAATTAACTCACCTTCTTTCTCTCCTTCTGAGTCAGAAAAAGTTTTGGTAAATAGTGTTTTAATCTCGTTTGTTTGTGTTGTTGTATATAAAGAATATTTCATTGTCTTATCCTATCTTTGAATTTTTTAATATAAACATTTGGTAATCATACTCACCGGCTCTTTGGTGAAAGATTGCGATTTCGCGCTCGATATCAGCCAACACAGAAGAACCATATAATTCTTCTTTTAGCTCGTTTAATCTTGCTTCTAATGGACGGTAATAAGCTTGCCAAGCTTCTTCACTGAGTGAGAAAGTATCAATCAATTCATAACCCGCATCTTCTGCCTGCTTAATGCGTATTTCTACCGTCGTCATATCTGGATATTCGTTTTGCCAAAATGCTAACGTCTCTTTATGTGGGTTATCTACACTCCACACGGCATCACTTAACACAAGGACTCCGTCTTCTTTCAATAATGGTTTCCACGCTTTTAGTGCCGCTTCAACTCCCATGATATAAGCACTGCCCTCTGACCAAATAAGATCAAAACTTGCAGACTCACAAGGCAGGCTTGTCATGTTGGCGCAAAGAGTAGAGATTCTATTATCCAGCCCTTTTGCTTTCATTTTTTGCATTAACGCGTCTAGGGCAAACTCTTCATTATCTGCCGCTGTAATTGTCGCTTGAGTATTCTCCGCTAATATCTGAGTCGCGATACCTTGTCCGCAACCAATTTCCAGTATGGTATCAATTTGGTTCGGTACTATATTTAATGCTTTCAACCTGTCAGCTTTACTGCCTGGCCCCCACGTTTCTAACGCTTCAAATACCAAGTTAAAATCTTTCATATAACGATCGTGTTCATTCATATCTTTTGATAACTACTTTAATCTCATGGCTTGCTTTTCATCAAACCCTTGTTTTATTAGCCATTCTAAATGCGCTGAAGGCGCTTGTTGTTCAATGGTTTGATGCCACTCTCTCATTGAATTCATACCAAGCATTGAGGATAGAAGCTCTCTCGCTTTTTGTTTCTTTGCTATTTCATCATCCAGTACATCTAATCTATGCAGCAACTTCTCTCTGTCTATTTTGGCTTCTAAACAAGCCTGACACTCCTTTAATGATAAGCCTCCTGCTTGTAGTTGCTGCAATAGCACTAGACGCTGGAGATCGTTTTCTGAATAGCTGCGATAGCCATTGGCTTGTCGCTTGGCTGAAATCAGGCCTAGCTTTTCGTAATACAACAGGGTTGAACGGCTTAACCCTACGTGCTGCGCTAACTCAGAAATACGATACATAGACTCTTTCCTCTTGGTTGATAACAAATACTATAAACTATGAAGCTTTAGACAGGTCAAGTAGAAAAACTCTATCTATTAATTTCCTTTCCCACCCATACACATCAACAAATCTGATTAGTTTAAATCTACCATTCACGCTATTGATAATTCATAAAATAGTCGGTATGGTCGCAAAGTAATCGACATTATGGATAGCAAATTAAATGAAAATTAAACACATACTTTACTCTTTATGCCTAGTCGGCGTACTAGGCATGATCTTTACCCTTGGGTATGCTTACAAGATAAGCCAAGATGCAAACCAATTAAACCAAGCCCGTTTAGATTTAGCAGAATTAGAAATTAATTTGCTTAATATGCGTCGAAATGAAAAAGATTTCATGGCAAGAATGGATTTAAAATACCTTGCTAAATTTGATAAAAACGCTCAAAAATTCATGAAAAAAAGCCAAAATATATCTCAAACATTTGATGAATTTGACATTAAACTTGAGCGTAATGATCTGATAAAAAAAGAGTTAGAAGAGTATCAAACTACTTTTCAGCAGTTAGTGAGCACCTACCAAGTATTGGGGTTAACTCAGCAAGATGGGTTGCTTGCAAATTATCATAAAAATCGAAAGGCATTATTCTCTAAAGCGTTTCGTCAACAAAACATCAGTTTATTAGAAGGGATTCTACGCTTTGATGAAAGTGTTGCTAACGGTAACCCTATTACTTTAAATAATTATACGGGTGAGCTATTTTCATTGGCTTCTAATGCGAACGCTGTTATCCAACAAAAAATCACATTAGGCTTAAAATACGATCAAGGATTAAAAGGCGAAACTCGTACAGAGTCTTCTGAAGTTGAAAGTAATTTCTCTCTGTTAGCTAAAGAGTTAAACGAGAAAGTGAATGAACATATTGCCTATTTAAATTGGCAAAAATACTTTGTATCAGGCCTTTTAATCATCATATTAATTGCTCTGTCTATTTCTCTCTCTTTGATGATTGTTCGCCGTATTTCAAACCAAGCTAATGTCATTAAAGAAATTACTAATACTAATAATATTTCATTACGAGCTCAAAATATGGGCAATGATGAGATCAGCCAAATAGGGTTAAGTTTTAATCAATTATTAGATAAAATTCACTCTCTCGTCGGTGATACACAACTAAAATCAGTTCACTTAGCAGGCAGCGCGTCTGCAATGAGAACTCAATTGGAGGGAGTACTGCGCGATTTTGACCAACAGTCACAACATACAATGATGATGGCTACGGCAGTCAATGAAATGAGCCTAACTGTCGCTGAAATTGCAAACAATACTGAGGCAGCAGCAAGCAACGCTACCCAATCACATCAGCATGCAACAGAAGGCCAAGAGACCTTGCATGCCGCATCGCAAGAGATCACTCAGTTATCGAGCACTCTGATCTTAAGCCAAACAGACATTTCGCGCTTAAGTGGCTTAGTTGGTCAAGTAGGTAGTGTGGTTGAGATGATTCAAAGCATTGCAGAGCAAACTAATCTTCTAGCCCTTAACGCCGCAATTGAAGCGGCTCGTGCAGGTGGACAAGGCCGTGGATTTGCAGTTGTTGCTGACGAAGTTCGTTCTTTAGCAACAAGAACCCAATCATCAACAGAAGAGATAAGATCAATCATTGAATCTATTCAAACTCAAACTGATAAAGTGGTTACTAATATTGAGAAGTGCAGCGAACAAGGTGAAAGCTCTGTCGAGAAAGCCCGTAGTGCAGAAGCAATATTAAATAAGATCATCGTAGATATGTCGACCATTTCTGACTCATCAATTCAAATAGCCTCAGCCATTGAAGAGCAGAACACAACAACCAACGAAGTAAGCCAAACTATCACTGAACTTAATGATTTAACTGACAGTAACATTCACTCAGCACAAGCTTGTTTAACTGAACTGCAACAGGTAGCTGAGCAAGCTGAGGAGATGAAAGAACAAGTGTCACAATTTAAGACCAATTAAAAATTAATTTTAAACTAAAAAAGACAGCCATATATAAATATCGCTGTCTTTTGTTTTATTCTTTCTTATTAAATTCGAGTAATATACCAACAGCCAATACTGCTATCACTATCGTCACGGCATAACTCATCCATATAACAAGCTCTGTTAGCGGGCTTAACCCATCTGAGATAATCATCACTCCTCCTTGAGTAATATCTGTTTCAGAATTCTATTCTACTCTTATTTCTTACATTCAAAATGTGACGTTAGCCAAAAACATGACTAAATACCGAGTATTAATAACTCGTTTTTCAAGCCCTTGCTATTGATAGTTCTGGCAATTACATAAAAACACAAGTTAACTCTAAATGAGTCTCATGAGCTCACCTTTTGATTTGCTAAACTAAAATTTAATTCCATAATTAAATACAAGAATAAAAACAACGAACGAGAAGATGATGGATAAACTAATTTGCCCATGCTGTCGCCAGCAAAAAGAATGGTTTTATAGTGAAACAAGCTGTATTTGGTACTGTATTTGTGGTTATGTCATTTTTATAGCCTGACCCCAATAATTTATAAATAAACAAGAAAAATCAATATTATCAGACTACCATTACATCTTACCCTCTCACTTTTTAGGAGTCTGAATGAAATGGATTTCACTGCCTGGTTTACTTTTTATTTTTGTTACAACAAACGCCTTTTCAACCTCTCTAGAGGTCGCTTTTTTAGGTTACAGTAATCACTATGTTGATAGAGAATATGATTATAATGAAAACCATCAACTGATAGGTTTAAGCATTAATAATGGGTTTAGTGTTGCTCATTTTGTTAATTCTTACCACAACAAATCCACTTTGGTCGGCTGGAAGTTTCGAATGGAAGATGAGATAAAAGTATACGATCTCTCCGTTCATTTAGGGGCTGTCGCTGGTGTAGTTACAGGCTATGAACAAGACCAAATCATCACTTACATCAATGAAGACATTAGCTTGTATTTAATACCTCAGTTAATATTTACTTACCCTATTACCGACACAATCGCCCTTTCTGTTGTAAATGGTATTGTGCCAGATTCAAAAGGCATCATCTTGATGCACCACCTGCAATTGTCTTTTGATGATTTATTTTAACTTTTTTGCTCTTACAAAAGCTGTTAATAATTTATCAAAGTCTAACCGATGAGTACTTTTTCCTATGGTTCCTTTATTTCCATTCATTTTCTCTATCTCTAATGTGTATCCCTTACGAGAAAGGTAACCTAACACGCTAAAAAAGATGAAAACCAATGAAGTAACCGCTTCAACTAAATAATCAGACAACTCATTCCCACTTAACGCATCAAGGATTGGCAATATTAAAAACCAGCCAATAGTATAGAACATGATCACACTGAATATGCCTAGCCCCATTCCATACTTAATACGCTCTTTTCTCCCCCACTGAATTATATTAAGACCTAAAATATTTTCTATTTTTTCCTTGTGCCCTTGATAGGTAAAACTGCTTTCTGTGAGCTGATATTTCTTCGAATCAAATAATACCTTGTCCATGCTTTTTCCTTTTCATGCATTGTTATTATTACGATAAGTTATTTAATCTTTTTAGAAAAAAACATTTTATAGATAGATTGAAGAAAGACGACAAAGCCATAACTAACATCAGCTTTTCCATACTCATCAACTGCATAAATAAAGTTTGATTGGAATTTTTCTACCGCTTCTTTGGAAGAGTCTGCATAGATAACATCATCCTCGACTTCAAAGCCTTGATCTAAGATCGCAGACTTCTCTTGTAAGAACGAACTTGATGCCATATCAAGAAAGGTGTATTGCTTACGATTGCTATTGGGAATGCAAAAGAATTGATATTTAGCCATAGCTAGTTTCCTCTATTAAATAAAACGTCTCAAAAATGATTTAAAATTGGATGTGATATTTTATTATTTAGAGTTAACAAAACTTTATAAAACTCATGAATGAATCTATTTACTTACAGTGAAACAATCAATCAATAAATCAGTAAAAATTGATCTAACTCTCACAATACTCAGTTTATGTATACAAAAATGCCTCCATTAAATCTTATTAACAAATGACATTATTAATAACTATAAAATAATTGTGGTTACACTCTAATTTATAAAAATTAATAATAAAATTTCCATCCTATCCGAGAATATAGTCACATATTTTCTTTTATTACAGACATACACTCCTTGGCATTCTCACTTAATTAATACGGCATCAGAAGGATTTTTTATGTCGCAAGTTTCTCTCAATGGCGATTGGACACTAACCTCTCCCGCGCACCCAACGATTTGTATTCCTATGGTCATTCCTGGTGATAATTATCAAGCGCTTTATTACGCTAATATCATCCCTCACCCTTACCAAGAAACCAATGAACAAGATGTCCAATGGGTAAGTCAATGTGATTGGCACTTATCTCGTACGTTTTCTTTATCTCAATCCAACCTAAACGCCTCTTCGTTACTTTTGAATTTAAGCCGTTTAGATACCCTTGCTGATGTTTTCATTAACGATGAACTCGTATTACGCAGCTCTAATATGTTTCAATTGCATCGTATTGATATCACTCCATTTGCTGTCTTAGGTGAAAATAGGATCTCGATTCATTTACATCGAGTTGATGAAGAAGCAAAGAAACGAGCAGAAAGCTTACCAATGCCAATTCCATGGGCTGTCGGTAATAATCAGATCCCACATATGAATTTAATCCGTAAAACACAATGCCACTCTGGTTGGGATTGGGGGATCTGTTTATTGGTTTCTGGAGTCTATGACCCCATTACGATTGATGTGATTAACTCTATCGCCTTACATTCTGTGCACACAGAACAAATTTGGCATCAAGGCAGTGTCGATATTGTGGTTTCTATTAGGCATGAACCCATTGCAGATCACGAATTGACAATAACTTTTGCAGAACAAACTCAAACGCTACTTAGCAATAGTAGTGGCGAAAGTAGCACGATTTTTCATATTGAAGATCCAAAGCTTTGGTGGCCAGCAGGCTATGGAGAACAACCGCTTTATACACTGAATGTTGAACTTGATAACCAATCCATATCTAAGAAAATTGGGCTTCGTCAATTAGAGTTAAATAATAAAGCCGACCACATTGGTTCTGCGATGGAGTTTGTTATTAATGGGTTTCCTATTAATTCAAAAGGGGCTAATTGGATCCCGATGGATGCAATGCCGGGCCTCGAATCAGAAGATCGCTATCGTGAATTATTAAGCAGCGCAAAAGACGCGAATATGAATATGATCCGCGTGTGGGGTGGTGGGCAATATGAATCGGATATGTTCTATAATATCTGTGATGAGTTAGGGCTAATGATTTGGCAAGACATGATGTTTGCTTGCTCACTATACCCATCAACTGAAACTTTTATAAATGATGTCGAACCCGAGATCCGCCAACAAATTCAGCGTTTAAAAGATCACCCCTCTATTGTGCTTTGGTGTGGCGATAACGAAGTGATTGGTGCCATTGGTTGGTACGATGAATCCAAAAATAACAAAACCACCTACACGGTTAATTATGACCGTCTAAACCGCAATATTGCTCAATGGATTGCTGAAGAAGACCCTAGCCGTCGCTTCTGGACTAGCTCACCTTGCAATGGAGACATGGATTTTGGTGACGCATGGCACAATGATAACCGGGGCGATATGCACTTTTGGGATGTTTGGCACTCTGGTAAATCCTTTAATGCGTATTTAGATATCAAGCCTCGTTTTTGCTCTGAGTTTGGTTTTCAGTCATGGCCTTCTTTTGCGGAAGTAAAACGTTTTGTTCCAGAGCAAGATTGGAATGTCACCTCTCCAACCTTTGAGAGCCATCAAAAGAACGGACGCGGGAATAGCATTATCACCGAAATGTTTACTCGTTATTTTCGCTTCCCATCTAGCTTCGAAAATATGCTGTATTTAAGCCAAGTTCAGCAATCTATTGCGATCAAAACAGGTTGCGAATATTGGAGAGCTATCAGTCCTATATGTCGTGGAATGCTGTATTGGCAACTTAACGACAACTGGCCTGTCAGTTCATGGTCTAGTATTGAATACAGCGGACGATGGAAGCAACTTCATTACCATGCGAAACGTTTTTTCGCACCAACCTATGTGCCTTTTGAAGAAACTGACACAGAATTACGTATTCGAGCAGTTAATGATAGCCGTAATGAAAACCACCTTGATGGCACCGTTTATTGGATGGATTTTAATGGTGAGATATTAGGGCAATGGTCTATCAATTATACTATTGAAGCGGATGGTAACGATGTAATTTGGTCATTATGTAAACAAAAATTCCATGTAAGTGCAACAAATAGCTTTTTCTTTACTGAGATACAAGTAAACGGTGAATATCTTCAAAATACGTGGTTTACAACCTCTCAGCTAAAACAGTTATCGATGAAAAAAGCGAACATTAGCTTCACTCAAGAAGGCTCAATGATTACTCTTAATACTGATAATCCCGCTTTCTTTGTTCATTTAGAACATGACGGCAAAGGACGATTTAGTGATTCTAGCTTTACTTTATTGCCTGAAAAACCAGTAACAATTGAATATCTTGGCGGTGATATTGATACCTTAAAAAATACACTTCGAGTATATGATCTATCAAATAGTTACTAATTAAATCAGTAAATAACCATTCTTAATATGTTTATACCAAAGCCAATGACAGTCTCATTGGCTTTTTTCAAACATCGCTTTTGAAGTATAACGATGAACACCTGATACTTGATGGGTGCTTAACGCTAAATCAAGCATACATTGAGCAACCACTTCACCCTCTATCGGCTTATAATTTAATAAAAAGCCTTTCATTATTGGATTAATAACACTCATGACCCCTTGCAGTAGTACTTCATCTTTTCGTGTTTCACTTCGTTCACCAGACAATGGTCCAGGTTGCATAAAAGTCACACTAGAGAATCCTAACAGCGATACGCTGTCTTCCATTTCTCCTTTGCACTTTAAATAATACGAGAATGCAGAAGAAGACGCTCCAATACACGAAACCACATAAATGTGTCGTACACCAACCTCTCGCATTGATTGGGCAACAGAAACAACAAGATCCGTATCTATCGCTTTTAATGCGGCTTTACTGCCTGCTTTTTTGATGGTTGTACCTAAAGCAATAAAACCAATTTCAGGGGGGCTTTCTTCTATCTGCTGCTTATCTATAGATAAATCATCACTCACCATCTGAACTAATTTTGAACTTGTTTCATCAAGTGCTCGACGAGATAAACTATAAACTCGATCAACAGATTCATTTTTTAATGAGAAATTTAATAAATGGTGGCCAATCAATCCTGTCGAACCTGCGATTATGATCGATGCTGAATCAAACATAACTTACTCCTGAGTATTTTTTCTTATCATTGTAATTTTAGCTTAATAACATAAATGAAGGCATAAGTTGTCCATTAATTATTATTTACTTGTTTAATTACTAATACTATTTCCGTAACGCATGATCAAATCTACCACGCTTTTTACGTCTAATTTTTTCATCAAATTAGAACGATGAACTTCAATGGTACGCAAGGATACACACATTGAATCGGCCATTTGTTGGTTTTTCATTCCTTGAACAATCAATTTAAGCACCTCTTGCTCTCTGGCTGTTAACGTAAAATAGGCTCGATGAACATCTTGGCTTTTATAACGTTTGTCAGAAGCCGCTAATCCATTTTGAATAGCAGTAAATATCACCTCCCCATCAACTGGTTTTTGAAAAAAATCTACCGCGCCAGCTTTTAGGGCATCAACTGCCATTGGAATATCACCATGTCCAGTGAGGAAAATTACACTTAAAGGGCTGCTCTGTTGATTAAGCAATTCATGTACATCTTGACCTCTTAAATCAGGCATTCGGCTGTCTAAAATCACACAACCTGGTGCCAATACATCAACAGAATCTAAAAACGCTCGACCACTACTGAATTCAGACACAGAGAAGCCGTAGCCTTCAAGCATGAAAACTAATGATTCTCGTACTGAGTGTTCATCATCAACCACGTACACTTTTGAAGTACTTAAATCGGTATATTCCGTATCCATTACCTTTTTATCCCTTTTGATAAGGCAAAATCACCTCTACACTGCACCCTCTTGGTTTAACTGAGCTGTATTTCATAATTCCATCATGGTTTTCAATCACATCTCGACAAATCGCTAAACCTAATCCCAAACCGTCTTTTTTAGTGGTATAAAATGCTTGTTCTAACGGTGTTGTTTCGTCTTCAATACCAATTCCATTATCTATGATCATAATACGCACTTGATCAGGCAAATAAATTAACTCAATTCTCACAACAAGAGGGGCTGTTATTTTACCCATTTTGATGCAAGCGTCTTTGGCGTTATTTAGCAGATTAAGCAGTAATTGCTGCAACCCCGTATAATCTGCGGACACCATATTAGGCTCACCATTACTATTAATCTCTATCGTTATATTACTTCTGTGAAAATCAGGTTCAATCAAGCGATAAGTATCATTAACTAGAGTTCCTAACCAAAAGCGTCGCTTCTCTATCGGTTTTTTATGGATAAGATCTCTTAGACGCTGAATGATATCACTGGCAACCGTCACTTGTTGTTGGATCTTTTCCATCACAGGAAGAAGGTCTTCTGACTTATTGCCTTTTTCAATACGTAGCTTGACCCCTTGGCTGTAATTTTTAATCGCTGACAACGGTTGATTTATCTCATGCGCTAAACTACTCCCTAGCTCGCCTACAATCATAATTCGTTGTGCGTGTTCAAGCATGGTGCTTTTTTCTCGCAAATCTTCTAACGTTTTGCGTAACGCCTTTTTACTGCGTTTAAAACGCAACTCAAGCAATACATGGTAGATATTTAACCCGAATAATACTGCGATCAACATTAATGCCAAATACGGATTACGGTGTAGCCAATCTTCCATCTGCTGTGTCCATGGTTTTTGCAATGGGTGCATATCAAAATGTTGGTATACCTTATCTACATTTAAACTGCTCTCTGGAAGAGTCCAGCCTACGTTGTTTGCTGATTCCGCAGCAATAGCATTAGCAGGCATGGCTAATAGGGCTTGAGTTACTTTTTTACCAATTTCATTAGAGGCACGATCCGTCTTTGCAAAGGTCCAATTTGGATACAATGGTGTACTGACAGCGCAAGTGAATCCATCGTGCTCTTGTTGGCCTAAAACACGAAAATCAGAACGATCAATAAATCCTTCTTCTACCATCTCTTCCAACGTACAAGCTGGGGCTATAGCAACATCCAACTCTCCATTGTCTACCAAGCGGATCAAGTTATCTGTTGGTGGGCCAGTGAATTGGATACGATCAAAAAAAGACGAATTAAAATAACCGAGTTTATCCATTTCAAAGTGAAAGGCGATGAAGCCTCCAAACGCTTTTTCTGACACCGCCGCTATTCTTGCATATTCAATATCTTGTAAAGAATTATAAGGCGAATCAGCTCTTACGATCACAGAAGAAGCAATGGCTTTACTCAAAGGAAGTTCATGCTCTTTTTTCTGAGTCGCTAACCAATTAATAGGTAATCGTCTTGCAAATGTGGTTGCTTGCCCTGGACTGGTTAATAAAAAATCTAACTCGCCATTTTGGAATGCATTTTCTAACCCATCAAAATTATAAGAGTGCAATACAAACTTACTGCTTGGGATTTGTGACTCCAACCATTTCATCGTTGGCTCCCACGCAATATTACAGTGGTAATGCCCTCTTAATGCCAATACACCAACATCATATTGCTTTATTTTTACTGAATTCGCATAGCAAACCGTAGGACAAATCAGTAAGACAAATAAACAACTGCATAAAAGAAATGAGAGTCGTTTTTGGTAATGGTTATCACTCAATGAAAAGGGCCTTATACATCACATTTAGGAATGCAGTTATCATCGATTTTCACAATAAATTTATTGTTTTAGATCAAGTCATTATCATTATTGTGGTTTACCACAATAGTGACAATTTAATGAATAACTCAAAATTCCACTACTACCTTAGAGGTAAGTGGGATAACACCCTTTTGTGCCACTTCTAACATCAAACTAAAATAAAAAAGTTAGCAGCCACTTCCTCCAGTTTTAGGTTCAAAAATTCAATCTGTTTTGTTTTTACAAAACACAAAAACTTTAAACTTACTGGAAAATACACAATGAAAAAATCAACGATTGCCATCAGCGTTTTAGTCGCTGCAGTAGCAATAGGGTATCCAACTTACAAATCTATGTTTTCTGCTCCTTCTTTTAAGATCAGCGAACAACACCTAACTGAAAAATTCTCTCATTATGCTCACCCTGAACACTTCATTGCAGCTCAAGATCTAAAAGAAATGATGGATAATGGCGACAATGTTGTGGTTATTGGTGCATTAAATCCAATGAAACCAGACGCACCAATCGAAGGCTCTTTTACCATGTGGCGTGATGGTTACTCAGCAAAAGAAGGCACTTATGAGTTCGATGGCATGAGTAACACAACCGAAGAGATGGAAAAAATTCTAAGCTCTTACGGTGCAACGCCTGAATCAACTATCGTTGTTTATGCAGCAACATCACACCACGATGCAGCTCGTCTGTTTTGGCAAATTGAAGCACTAGGCCACAGCGATATTCGCTACCTAGATGGCGGCTTAAACGCTTGGGTTGGTGCTGATTTACCAACAGGCAATGCAAATCCATCGGTTGAACAAAGTGATTATCAGACATCTCAGCCAGCTCATAAGCACACAGCACTTGCTACGTTAGATATGGTGATTCAAGCACAAAACAGTGACGAGTGGGTCATCATCGATACGCGTGGTAACGACGAATTTAATGGCACAACAACGGTTGGTGGTGCATTTGGCCCAGGAACAATCCCAAACAGTATTCACATTAACTGGACTAAAGCGGTAAACGAAGACACCACACTGAAATCAGCAGAAGAATTACAAGCTTTATACGGCAATGTAATCAAAGGCAAAAAAGTCATTGCCTACTGTCAATCAGGCGTTCGCTCTGCACACACCACAATGATCTTACAAAATGTTCTAGGTGCAGAAGAAGTGTACAACTACGACGGCTCATGGATTGAGTACAGCCACGCTCACTATGAAGAAAAACAGCCGAACGTTACCGTTATCAACGGTCAACAAAGCTAATTCGATCTTAATTTGGAATCATAATAAAAATGAGCAATGTAATTTTTAGTCAAAAACTCTACGACACAGCTCAGCTGATTGTAGATGGCTGTATGGGTGATGCCGACCCGGCATGTCAAACTGCATGCCCAATGCACACGGATGTAAAACAGTATGTACGTTTAGCAGGAGAAGGAAATTATCAAGAAGCCTTAGATTTAATTCGCGGCAAACTTTTCTTACCTCAAACGCTTGGTCGTATTTGTGCTCACCCATGTGAAGCCGCATGTCGTCGTAATGCTGAATTTAACCAACCAATCAGTGTTGCTGGGATCAAACGCTTTGTTGCTGAAAAAATGGATAAGCAAAGCAACTGGGATCTAACCGTTGCCAATGACAGTGGTAAAAAAATCGCTATCGTTGGCGCAGGCCCTGCTGGTGCGCAAGCGGCGATTGAACTTCGTCGTAGCGGTCACCAAGTTACGATCTATGAAAAGCTGAATGTTTACGGTGGCATGATGCGTGTCGGTATTCCTGAATATCGTTTACCACGTGATGTTATCGATTTTGAATACGGCTATTTAGATATGCTGGGCATTGAAACGAAATTCGGTGTAGAAATAGGTAAAGATATCTCTTTTAATGAACTTCGCCTTTCTCATGACGCTATTGTATTAGCTCATGGGGCTCACGTAGGCTCGATTATTCCGCTTCCAGGTCACAAAGCCCAAGGTGTATTCTCTGCAGTTGAGTACTTAAAAGAAGTTTCAGAAACGCGAGACTTCCCTCGTGCGGGTAAACGTATCATGGTTATTGGTGGCGGCGACGTTGCTATGGATTGTGCTCGTTCATCTTGGCGTATCGGTGCTGATGAAGTACACCAATGTTCATTAGAAGAAATGACAAAACTTCCTGCAAGCCAAATTGAAATCGATGAATCTCTAGAAGAAGGTGTGCTATTTAATGCCGGATGGGGACCAATTTCAATTGAAGAAACAGATGGAAAAGTAACTGGAATCGTTCTTAAAAAAGTCATTTCTATTTTTGATGAAAATGGCAACTTTGCACCAAGTTACTCAGATGAAAGCCGCACAATCGCTGTAGATACCGTTATTTTTGCAACAGGACAAGTAGTCGCAGACATCACTGATGGTGCTCTGGAGCAAACTCGCGGCGGTCGTTATGTGGTTGATAAGCAAACCTTAGCGTCTTCCGTTGATGGTGTTTACGTTGCTGGTGATGCTTGTGGTGGCAACATTGTTGTTGAGGCAATGGCACTAGGCCATAAAGCGGCACTTAGTATTGAACGTCAGTTTGCTAAACGTCCTTTAACTGAAGACCGTAATTTCGAACAAGAATACAATTACACTTCTCGTCTTGATGTCCCTTTACCAAAAGGCACAACAGATATTCCTCGCTTACATGGCCAATTACGTGACATTGAAGAGCGTAAACAAGATTTTAAGCAAGTTGACCTTGGTTTTTCTGAAGAACAAATCAAACAAGAAGCCTCTCGCTGCCTGCAGTGTTCTTGTAAATTATGCATGAACGAATGTGTGATGATGAATGACTTTGGAGATTGTCCTAAGACACTGTTTAGTGATTTCATCGACAACAAAACGATGGACCCATTACTGGCTTATTCATGTAATGCCTGTGACCAATGTACGATTGTTTGTCCTAAAGATTATCCAATGAAAGAGATGTTCTTAAGCGCTCGTGTGGATTTTGTTAATGCCAATGGCGGTAACTCTCCAATTCCAGGACACAAAGCAATCAATATGCACCAGAAGCTTGGCTTCTCTAAATTCTTCACTATGGCTAAACGTACGGTGGGTTCAAAATGAGTAAAGTATTTATGCCAGGATGCAGTCTGCCATCCTACTCGCCTGAAGGCGTTGCGAGCATCGCAAAATATCTAAAAGAAGTGTATCCAGACATGGGCGCAGTTCAAAAATGTTGTGGTAAACCAACTTCAGCAATTGGTCAAACGGAACTATTTAAAGAGCGTTACGGCCAACTGCAAGCAGATTTCAATAAGCTTGATGCACAAGAAGTGATTGTGGCTTGTCAAAGCTGCTATGCCGTCATTAAAAAATCGGGTGGCAGTCAAAAACCAGTATCACTATGGAAATTGCTACCTCAAATCGGCCTTCCTGCTAAATTAATTGGTAAAGCAAAAAACAGTGATGTGGTGTTCACCATTCATGATTCTTGTTCTACACGTTATGAAAGTGAGCTTCAAGCTGGTATTCGCTGGATCTTAACTGAGCTTGGTTATCAAATTGCAGAGCCAGAATACACTAAAGAAAACACACGCTGTTGTGGCTTTGGTGGCATGGTGGTTCCTGCAAACCCTGATGTGGCTAAACGTGTTATTCAACGTCGTGTTGAAGAGTTTAAAACAGGTCACGTTGTGGTGTACTGCTCTGCATGTCGCGCTTCAATGATGGGTGTGGGTACTAAAGCATGGCATATCCTTGATTTAATGTTTGGTCCAGTCGTAATGAATGGTGATGAACCACCAGTTAACGTATTGGCAAGTCCTGTTAAATCATGGTTCAACCGCTATAAATCGAAAGCGGGTCTAATCAAGTGTATGTCTGTTAACTAATTTAAAGGGATGTAAAATGAAATTCGTAAAAATTGCTCTTATCATTGCGGTAATTGCACTGGCATTATTCGCCGCTAAACAAACAGGTATTCTTGAGATCATCACGGATATTAAGAGCCTTCAAGAGTGGATTGCAGGCTTTGGTGCGTGGGGCTATGCCGTATTTGTCATCGCATTTGTCTTCGCTTGTGTTTTCTTACTTCCTGGTAGTGCATTTACCATAGTTGCAGGTATTGTGTTTGGCCCTATCAAAGGTGGGATCTTAGCGCTGTTTTCTGCGACATTAGGTGCTGTTGTTGCATTTATCGTTGCTCGTTTTCTACTTCGCAGTACTATTATGAAGAAGTTTGGCGACAATCCAATGTTCAAAAAAATTGATGATGGTGTAGCAAAGAACGGAACAAGTTTCTTAATTTTGACGCGTTTAGTTCCTGTGTTCCCATTTAGCTTACAAAACTATGCTTACGGCTTAACTAGTTTGAACTTAAGCACTTATGCGTTGGTCTCACTTGTAACAATGGCTCCAGGTGCATTCATTTTCGCTTATATGGCTGGTGATATTGCAACTAACGGAGTCTCTGCAATGTTGTTGGTTAAATTTGCAGTTGCAGGTTTAATCCTATTTGGTATGTCTCTTATTCCAAAATACATTGCAAAGAAAAAAGGCATCAACATGGAAGAATTAGCGAAGTAATATCGCTCCATTCTACTAAATTTAACGTTAGATATGTTGATATAGCAGGGATAGTAATTGTTTAAATCTATTATCAAATTAAGATGCATAATAGAGATAGATAACTTACTATCCCTTTATTGTTACTTCGACGTAACAAATTCTTTTTACTGTATGATTACACGGGAAAATTTATGATATACCGCACAAGCCGATCTAAAGTTAATTAAGATGTTACGAGTTCTATATATCCTCATTATTGTAATTTGCATTCTACCAACTTTACCTGGCTTACTGGGTGTGGCACTGTCTGCGTTTGGTTATATTCCTCCGCTTGGTATGCATAATTTTTCCCTTTCAGGCTTTGCTATGGTGTTTGATTGGCAAGGTGTATGGCGATCAATAAGTCTTACGGTTTACTCAGCTATTGCTAGTAGCTATCTCGCATGCTTAATCTCGTTTTCTATTTTACAAGCAACATGGGGTACTCGACTTTGGCGTAAAATCGAACTCTCCCTTTCCCCTTTATTAGCTATGCCACATATCGCTTTTGCAATCGGCTTTGCCTTCTTATTTGCTCCAACCGGCATGGGCATAAGGGCACTGCACAGTTTATTTGGCTATGATCCTGGCATGCAAGGCGTCAATGATGCCGTTCTATTAATTAAAGACCCTCACGCGCTTGGTCTAATTATTATGCTGGCTCTAAAAGAAGTACCATTTTTACTCTTAATGAGCATTTCTATATTAGCGCAACTTAAAGTCACTCAAATAGAGAAAGTCAGTGCTTCATTAGGTTACAGTAAAAACCAAATGTGGTGGAAATGCATCTTGCCACAATGGTTTGCAAAACTTCGCTTTCCAATGTTAGCGGTGATAGCTTATAGCCTATCCGTTGTGGATGTTGCTCTGATCATTGGCCCTACAAATCCACCAACCTTTGCCGTGTTAGTTTGGCAATGGTTTAGTGATCCTGACTTAACTTTATTACCACGAGCTGCTGCTGGAGCTGTGATTCTATTTGCTATTGCTTCGCTCTTAATTGCATTTGCTCGTTTAGTTGAATGGACACTTACCAAAGGAATAAAGTGTTGGCAATTTTCAGGTCGATACGGGATATCACTACCTGGTAAATCTTTATTTATCACCCTAATTTCACTAACCATTTTGATGGTCCCACTGATAATAATGTGGAGCTTTGCACAACGTTGGCGCTTTCCCGATCTTTTACCAAGTAGATATAGCAATCATTTTTGGCAACTCGAATGGGGCAGTATTGTAAGTACGATTAATCAAAGTCTAATTATCGCAGTGGTCACCGCTACGATTACACTGGTACTTGCACTGTTAGCTCATGAATATCGTATCAAATACAAATGGCAAATTCCGGGCTATGTTATTGCGATTCCAATGCTTATTCCGCAGCTTTCCATTTTATTTGGCTTACAAGTCGTTACGCTATACTTAAGCAGTGATTCATATTTACTTTGGGTTTGTTGGGCTCATGTCTTTTTCGCTTTCCCATTTGTTTACCTTGCACTTGATGGACCTTGGCGAAGTTTCGATACAAGGCTTACTCGCGCAGCCCTCAGTCTTGGAAAGTCACCACTGCAAGCGTGGTTAAAAGTTAAAATGCCAATTCTTCTGCCTGCAATCGTATTTGCGTGGGCGGTAGGTGTTAGTGTCAGTCTAGCTCAATATTTACCGACACTTATGCTAGGAGCTGGACGAATTAATACTATAACAACCGAAGCGGTGGCTCTTTCAAGTGGATTTGATCGCAGAGTCACTGCTATTTATGCAATTTGGCAGGCTTTATTACCGTTAATTTTCTTTTCCATTGCGATTATTTTCAGCCGTGTACAAGGCAAATATCGCCGTATTTCAACCTAAAGGTTACTCACAAATGTGTCTTGTTCTCGACAATCTCACTATTACAAAAAACAATAGTGACGCCTTATTTACTTCACTTAACATGAGCGTGAGAAGAGGTGAAATTCTGACTCTTATGGGGCCTAGTGGCTGTGGAAAATCAACCCTGCTAGATGTTATTGCAGGTCATCTTTCTGAAGAATTTTCTTACTCAGGTAGTGTGATGCTCGACAGTGTTGATTTAAGCCAACTACCGGCCCACAAGCGTAATGTAGGAATACTGTTTCAAGATGACTTACTTTTTCCTCACCTATGCGTATGGGAGAACTTGGCTTTTGCTTTACCAAACTCAATTAAAGGCAGTGAGCGAAAAATACAAGCTATGCAAGCGCTAGAACATATCTCTCTCGTTAAACTGGCTGAGTCATTTCCTGATCAAATTTCAGGAGGCCAACGAGCTCGGATTAGCCTTACTCGAATGTTACTTGCTAAGCCCAAAGTCGCTTTACTTGATGAACCATTCAGTAAACTTGATAAAGACTTACGTATTCAATTTAGAGATTGGGTGGTAGAGCAACTTAAAGAGGCCAATATTCCAGCCTTAATGGTAACTCATGACAAAGAAGATGTTCCACAAGGAAGCCGAGTATTAACTTGGCCATGGAAGATGAATCATGCTTGATAGTTTTAGTATAAAAGTGATCCGCTGGCCACTTGCGCAAAGTGCCAAACTGGTTGATAAATTAGGTGTTACTGCCAATCAAACCACCTTATTTGGCTTCTTTTTAGGCTGTTTGGCGTTTCCTGCGCTAATTACAGAGCATTACCTAGTAGCCTTGGTGTTTATTGTACTCAATAGAGTGTGTGATGGATTAGATGGTGCATTAGCGCGGATTCAAGGCATTACTGATGCGGGAGGTTTTTTAGATATTAGCCTCGATTTTCTGTTCTATTCTTTAATTCCTTTTGGTTTCGTATTAGCTAATCCAGAACAAAATGCGGTGGCTGGTGCTTTTTTAATTTTCTCCTTTATTGGTAGCGGCAGTAGTTTTCTTGCTTTTGCAGTTATGGCAAGTAAACAAGGCATTGATAATCCAGTTTATAAGCATAAATCACTTTACTATATGAGTGGCTTAACCGAGGGAACAGAGACTATTGGCTGCTTTATCGCTATTTGTTTGTTCCCTGCTCATTTCGCCATTATTGCTTATATCTTTGGTGCTGCTTGTTGGTTTACTACCTTTACTCGGATCTACTCTGGTTTCCACACCTTGAAATCCTAGTTCAGTAAATATTCTAAAAAAATAATAAAAAACGGATGGTATCACTACCATCCGTTTTTATTTTACTCTGATTTTTAGTGGTGTTTTAACGCAGACTAGATAGCCCAACCACCAACATAAAATACAATCAAAGCAATCGTAATTGAAACAATACCCACGTTTAATTTCTTAAACTCACCTGCAAAAATACGGCCAACAACTAGAGTAGTAAAGCCAATCATAATGCCTGTTACGATGTTTGCTGAAAGAATAATAAATACCGCACAAACTAAGCCAGAAAGCGCATCAACAGAGTCTTCAAAATCTAACTTCGACACGTTACTTAGCATCAGTAAGCCAACGTACATCAATGCAGGTGCCGTTGCGTAAGTAGGTACTAAGTAACTCACTGGCGATAAGAAGATCATCACTAAGAACAACACACCAACAACTGTCGCAGTTAAACCTGTTTTACCGCCCGCAGCCGTGCCAGCTGCTGATTCGATGTAAACTGCCGCAGGTGCACCACCAACAAGACCAGCCACCATTGAGCTTGCAGAGTCTGCCGTCAAAGCTTTACCGCCATCAATGATCTTACCGTCTTTATCTAATAAGTTCGCTTGGCCTGCTAACGCACGAATTGTACCTGTCGCATCAAATACGGCCGTCATAACCAAAGCAATAACAACAGGAAGAATCGCAGGTGTTAATGCTCCCATGATGTCCATAGAACCGATTAATGAGCTGCCATCTGCTGTTTCTAAACTTGGTAGCGCAAAGAACCCGTTGTAGGTTACGCTTGGATCAAAAATCAAACCGATAATTGAGATAGCGACAATCACCAATAAAATACCACCGGGTACACGCTTTTTCTCTAAACCAAAGATAGCAGCAAGACCTAGTACCGACATAATTACAGAGAATGACTTAATATCTCCCAACATGATAGGAAGACCTGCGTGTGCATTTTTAACAATCAGACCAGTACCATCCGCTGCAATAAGCAATAAGAAAAGACCAATACCAATACCTGTACCGTGAGCAATACCTGATGGTAAGTTATTTAGAATCCACTGACGAACACCTGTTACCGTAATAAGCGTAAACAAAGCACCCATAATAAATACAGCACCAAGCGCAACCGGAATACTTACGCCTTGCCCTAATACCAGACTAAACGCAGTAAATGCCGTTAATGAAATAGCACAGCCAATCGCCATTGGAAGATTTACCCATAACCCCATTAGCAATGAACCAAATGCCGCCACTAAACAGGTAGCAACAAATACAGCACCGGTATCAAACCCTGCGGCACCTAACATGCTTGGCACAACGATAACCGAGTAAACCATCGCTAAAAATGTCGTTAGACCTGCGATCATTTCAGTTTTCACGCTGCTTCCACGTTCAGAAATTTTAAAAAAGCCATCAAGTTTTTTATCTAAATTAGATTGTGGTGCCGTACTCTGTACATTGTCCTGCGACATTAGAACATTCCTTAAAATAGGTAACCGTAAGTGGAGTTAATTTTCTGCGCGCATTTTTGCATAAACTGAGAGAAATATAAATAAGCAATCGTTACCGTCTCAGTATTGCAATGAATTCCTGTAAAATATTCTAATTTTTTATAACATCTTAAAATCTGATCCTAACCTTCAAATAAACGAGCTTTTTAAAGCCCACTTATAACTTCTATCTTATCTGTGTCATAATTCATCTCCTACAAGTCTGTATTTAAAGGGAAGAAAATGACTGCTACTGCTTATCTTAATGACTTAAACCAACGTTATTTATCAATTCATCGCACCAAAGAAAACTTCTTTTGGGACACCTATATGGGCCTAAGTGATGATCATCAGGGCTCAACAGAAGCCGAGACTGCATGGACTAAATTTTTAAGTAATGCAGAGCAAATTACTGCAATTAAAGAACAAATCGCTCTTGTTGACACAATAGAAAATATCGAAGAAAAAAAACAAACTCTTATTGGGTTAACGGGGTGGTTAGCAACGTTTGAATCTCATGCAATTGAATCTGAACAAGCTCAAACTCTAAAGTCAGAATTAATTAAGTTTGAAGCTGGGCTGTTTGAGAAAAAACAAAAACACACCATGACGTATGTAAACGAAGAAGGCAAAACGGTTGAAGGCTCTCTTCCTGTGCTCGCTTCTGTTGTTCGCACTAGCTCTGATGAAAATACCCGCCAGTCTGCACACCAAGCGTTTCTTGGCTTAGAGCAATGGCTATTACAAAACGGATTTATTGAATTAATTAAACTTCGTAATCAATTCGCACGATCTCAAGGTTTTAATACTTTTTTTGATTACTCGGTAACCAAAAAAGAAAAAATGAACGCAGATGAATTATTTTCCATCTTAGATGATTTTGAAATCCGAACTCGTGATTGCAACCAAGCCAGCTTAAATCAATTAGCTGCAGATAAAGGCGATAATGCGTTACTGGCTCATAATTTTGTATTCTCGTTTGCTGGCGATGTTATGCGTGAGCTAGATCCTTATGTTCCGTTCTCAAAATCATTACGTCGTTGGGTAGAATCCTTTGGCCGTTTGAACATTGAATTCTCAGACGCAGAGTTAACCCTTGATTTATTGGATCGTAAAGGCAAATACCCAAATGGTTTCTGTCATGGTCCTATCCCTTCTTTTTACGATGAAAAAGGTGAATGGGTTGCTGCAAAAGTTAACTTCACGAGTAACGCTAAACCAGACCAAATAGGCAGTGGTTATGATGGTATGAACACCTTATTCCATGAGGGCGGGCATGCTGCACATTTCTCTAATGTAAAAATGAATGCACCGTGTTTCTCACAAGAGTTTGCACCAACATCAATGGCGTATGCTGAGACGCAATCCATGTTCTGTGACAGCCTACTAGAAGATGCTGATTGGTTAAAGCAATATGCGCTCGATGCCAATGGTAATTCAGTTCCTGATTCAATCATCAAAGCGATGATCGACAGCAAGCAACCTTTCCGAGCATATCAAGAACGCAGCATTCTCGTTGTTCCTTATTTTGAGCGAGCGCTTTATCAATTAACAGATGAAGAGTTAACACCAGAAAACATTACAGCACTGGCTCGTGCAACAGAGAAGAAAATTCTTGGCCTAGCGTGCAGCCCACGCCCATTAATGGCGATCCCACACTTGGTTTCTGATGAAGCCGCTTGTGCGTACCACGGTTACTTACTCGCGCACATGGCGGTATATCAAACTCGTGCTTATTTCACTGAGAAGTTTGGCTACTTAACCGATAACCCTAAGATTGGTCCATTATTAGCAAAACATTATTGGAATGCCGGTAACAGCGTTAGCCATAATGAGTCAATTATTGCTTTAACTGGTGAAGGTTTTAACGCAAAGTATCTCGCTGATAAGTGTAATTTATCGGTTGAAGATGCATGGAAATCGGAGCAAGAGAAGATCGCAGAATTAGCTTCTCGAAGTCAAGCTGAGGTAGCACCACTAAACGCCTCTATCACTATTATTGATGGCGCTAAAACACTAGCAAGTAATACAGATTCAAACGCAAAAATGTGTGATGAATTTGAGGCCTATATTATGGAAACATACGGTCGTTAATATAGATAAGTAATCCGTTTATCATCACATCATGGTAAACGGATTATCTCACAATACCGGCATTATAATACTTGGTGAGTTTCTGAAGCGTATTTAATGAAAATAGGATTGTCTTTACTGTCTTGATTTTCTGGACGCCACAGTCCTTCTTCTATCCCTTTCACAATTAAGTGAATAACAGCAGAATCAATCGCTGACATTAAGGCGATATTTACAGGCTCGTTATTGGTATAACCTAGCTCAACCTCTAACAGCTCTTTGTAATCTACAAATCGAAAAGCACCTGCTGATACTTCATAAGACAATATGGTTTTACTCGTTGTAACACTCGTTAAAATTTTACCACTACGAACATCAACAGCTCGAATATTTACGGTAACTTGATCCGCTCTATATTGTCCTGAACCTCCAATACCTAAGTATCTAGCCCCTGCACCACCTGTTTTTATATTTGAATCATACGCTACGATTCCTCCCTCAATCATGACATTTGCAGATAATAAAGATGGAAGCGTAGAACCATGATTAGAAATAGATTCTTGCTTTTTTTGAGCCGCTCTAATAATTTTCCTTTCCGTTAATAAGTTTTGCAATCCTTGACGTTCTAGCGGATGAAACCATTCAGAATCCAGTAGTGCCATTGTTAAAAGCGCTGTCCCACCTTGCGGTACCGCCGTTGAGAAGTTACTGTTTGGTTGCGGTTTATACTGTCCCGTTTGATCTCTAAAATCATATACGGAGACAAAAATTTTCCCTCTTGGTTTAGGTAAAGAAATAAGATCTACATAGCTTGCACCACGCTGCATTAATGTTGGCGATTCTGACGTTTCAGGCACGTCAATAGAATTAGAACAACCCGAAATAATAAAAAGTAATAATAATATTGAATATTTCATTGCTGATTCCTTAGCTTAGAAATTAATCGGGAGTAAGACCACTCACTTGTATTTCTGAGGTTTCACCGGTTTCTTTGTCTACAATCTGAATCAGTAAAGCGCCAGAGTCATCAACAATGTTTAATATAAAATCATCAGTAATAAGCTGTCCTGTATTACCATTACCTACATCCGCTAATAGCTGACTTATTAAACGAGACTCCAAACTAGAAGTTAGGCGATCTAGCGCCGATTCTTGCTCAAATAATGAATCATCTTGTGGACCTTTATAATCATTAATCGCATTAGCACCAGCAAAAAGGTGCGATGTATTTAATGGATTTCCACCAAAATTAGGATTTACAGGTGTATACACTAATTCACTGGCTTGGCTTAATGGTATAAAACTAGCTATTATGATGAAAAATATATTCCTTATGGCCATGCTTAACCCCTTAGATCTCAGGAAGTTCAAGATCATATGTGTCTCTAAATAATTTCTCGGTTTGCCATTTTATGATGTATTGATTTACGGCCTCTATCGCTTGCTCCGCTTTTTCATCTGCTTGTCTTTGCCCTGGAGAAAGCGCTCCTCTATAAACCACTTTATCAAAATGATAAACCCCTATAATGCTGCCAGATAAGGCCGTTGGCCTCTCTTTTACTGTCAAATTAACATCTATATCGTCATATTTGCTGTTCATTTTCATGGAAAAAGCAAAATAAAAATCTCGGCCTAATCGAGTTAATGTTCGGTCAATGATCAACCCTTCAATCTCAATTAAGTCATCAGACTCATCCACCTTATTGGTTTCTAATGGTGTTTTGGATTCGAGAGTATCTTGATCGTTTGATGCATTAGAAAACAATGACGTAAAGAACAACAACATGATTAAGAATATCGAGAAAAATCTCATAAAAAATCCTCTTTAAAATCAAATCCTTTGGCCCACATCATTGCTTGTAATCTGTTTTTCACATTTAATTTTCTAAATATATTATAAAGGTGTGTTTTAACGGTATTTTCACTAACATAAAGTTCCGTTGCTATATCTATATTTGATGCACCTAATGATAATAATTTTAATATCTCTTTTTCCCGTCCAGTTAAAGATACCGATGTCGCTAATATTCCATTTTGTTTTTCTCGATATGAAAATATAATTTCCTTAGTAATTTCTCTACTAAGCCATATTTCACCGTCCATTATTTTCCTAACACCTTGCGAAATAACATCAATATTATCAGTTTCATAAAAGGCGCCTACCACATTCGGATACTTCATTATATCTTTAGATATATTTGAACTTATCACATTAAAAAGAATTTCTTTAAAATTAAACTTTTTTTGAGAAATAATAGATAAATAATGCTTATATTTTTTATCTGTTTGATTTTTTAAATCTAAGATAATAAAAACATCATCATTAGACTCTTCCATCGTACTTAATTCATCAAAACTTAGCGATACTATATTCATACAAGATGATTTTTCTATTAAATCAACAAGTAATGAGGAATATAAAGTTTGGCATGATGATAGATAATAAAAGTTCATATCTAACCTCCCCGATGAATGTTATTTAAAACTAGTTCTACAGATTAAATATATCCAGTAAATAAGTAGTAAACTAATGATTATTTCCACCACTGTCTCAGTTCTAAGATAACAATAAGAGCAATAAAAGCAGGGGTCCTAATACTTTAGTTTGCTTTTATTTATTCAAAATATCATGAAAAAGTTCATGGTTGTTATTTCTTTAAAACCCATACTTTTTAGGTAACAAAAAATACATTCATAAAAAGAGAGGGATACTGATATGATAAAATTATCAGTAAGTTATCTCTATTTATTACTAGCTGTAAGTAGTTATACCTATGCAAATGGTGATCTAGGAATTAATGAATTTAATGCTCCAGATGAATTGACTCTATTATCTGAACTAAACACTGGTCACGATAATAATGCCATCGTTGAGCTTACCAATTCGACTAATTCTCGGGTAATTATTTTACAGCATAACGTGAATGGAGCAGGAAGTAACAAAGCTAAAGTACAACAAGCAGGTTACAACAATAATGCCAATATAGTACAGCTTGGAAGCAATAACACAGGCCTAATCTCCCAAAATGGAACAAATAATAGTGCTTCTCTTGAGCAATGGGGTACAAACCATGAAGGCGCTATTTTACAAAATGGGAATGACAATATAGCTCATTTAACACAAACGGGTAACGGTAAACAAAATGTAGTAAATCAGACAGGTGATTCAAACATTGCAGCGGCAGTAAATAAAAATAATGGAGCAGGTTTTTCCATTAATCAAACTGGCAATCAAGGAATTATCTTAGTCAATGGTATGGATAGATTTATATCCATCATAAATTAAAGTATTTCAAGGAAGTTTATTATGAAAAATCTAGCTATCGCAATCTCAACCATCTTACTTTCTGGTGCGGTATATGCCGGAAACACTGCCGATGTTGAATTAGTTAACGCTGATGATAACACTGTGAATATTTTCCAAATGTCACCAGCACTAGGTAATGATGCTGACGTATTAATTAAAAACTCAGATGATAATAACGTTGATGTTTATCAAATGGGCCGTCATAACGATGCTGTCGTTAGAGCTCGTAATAACAGTGATGACAATACATTACTTGTCGAACAACAAGGTCGACACAACGATGCTGTAGTAAAAGCTCGTCGTCATAGTGATGACAACAACCTTGCTGTAGAGCAACAAGGTCGTCGTAATTTCGGTAAAATTGAAGCATACGACAGTGATGATAACATGGCACTGATTGACCAAGATGGACGCCATAACGATGCTCTAATTGATATGGATTACTCTGATGGCAATATGGTTAATACTATTGAACAAGATGGTCGTCGAAATGATGCGGCTATTTATCTAGATGGTGCCGATGATAATGCGAGTAATACCATTGTACAAGATGGTCGTCGAAATGATGCAACCATTGGTATTTATGGTGGCTCTAATAATGATTCTCTTGCCATTGTACAAGATGGTCGCCGAAATGACTCAACGATTAGTGTTTATGGTGGTTCAGGGAATACTGCTTTAACTAACATCGATGGTCATGATAACGAGACTTATACTGCCTTTTATGGTGGTGCATCGAATAATGACACTGAAATCCTACTAGAAAATGGAGCACTAGAAAATACAGTTTACGCCGTTGTTGTTGGCGGAAATGATAATGAGGTAGATGTACTGATTGATGCCAGCCACGATAACTTCGCGATGGTTAATCAATGGGGTAATGATTCTGATGCAACCATTAACCTAGTTAATGATTCTAACAGTAACTTCATTATGATTAATCAAACTAACAACGATTCAGCGACTGTTATGGCAGACAATAGTAGTGGTAACGGCGTGTTTATTACACAATTCTAATTCCATGTTGATAAGTTAATATAATTAAAATCCCTATCTATTTTTGATAGGGATTTTTATTGTAGAAGCATTAATGATGTTTAATCCAAATACAATTGGTGAATTAAACGAGCCTGTTCTAATTGATCAATAGTTCCATTATCGGTCAACAATTGCTGCTCTTTTAATATATTAATTAAATCTGCCGGCACAGAATCTCCATTACCAATAATTTCTACGTGACCTGCCTGTACCGTTACCAAATCCGTATTAACACTATTATCTACCTGATTATTTGATTGCTCATTGACGCTGAATACATAATCATCTTCAAGGCAAACACCTTCATCATTGGTTCTTCGGCACGAATTACGTTCATCTGTTTTGATAACTAAATGTTGAGATACAGAAGAGACAAGCTCTCCCGGTTTTTCAATAAAGTCAGCATTAGGTGGGATCTGTTGGTACTTCTCTCCAGTCACTGCATAACATATTAAATCAACAATCCCCAAAGACAAGATCCGTAAAGAAGTCATACCGCAATGCGACGATATTTCAATGCCATTAAATGGGGAAGAGACGGTGGTAAGTTGCAGCTGTTTTGTGATGACTTTTTTCTCATCTTCTCTATCTACTGTAAGTGCTCTACGAGCTACCAATCCACCTTGGCTATGGCCAATAATATGCAGAGGTTGTTCAGGGTTTTCATCTGATAATTGATTTAAAGCAGAAACAAGCTCGCCAGAGGTTTCTTCTAAACTCTTTCTGTCATCATATTCAAAACAGATAGCTTGTTGATCATATAAACCATAAACATCCGCTAAGGTTTTAAATTGGCCAGCAGAAGCGAAACAACCATGAACAATAACCGTTAATGGCTCATCTGGATTCAAGTGAATACTATTATCACTCGTATTGTTACAATGCTTTAAGCCGTCAATCTGTAAGGTTTGTTTGGTCAACATGGTTGATTCTTTAACCCTATCAATATCATTGACTAAAGCTGACGAACAACCAACAAGGCCGAAGAGTACTCCAACGCTGGCACATCGTAAAAAGTCCATTTGATTCATTAAGTTCATCCATAAACACAATATAAAAATATAATAGAGTATTTCTCGTTCCATTATTACCCTTATATAAAGAACATTGACAAACTATTCGACTCCTCTCTCTTGTTATTACCACTGATCCACGCCAATGAAGACCAGCTAATAGCACAACAATTCTAAGTTAGGGTGCTAAAGTCACCCTATTTTTTATTCCCCCTCTTTAAATGATAAATATCCATTGACAGATTGTAAAAAACGAGTATTTTCAGTGAGGTAAATTATTTGAAGTTAATCGCAAATAAATATAGTAGAAACAATACTTTTTTACATTAAAAAGTCATAAATCACACAAAATACCTATTTAACTAGCGCTTATTTCACTTCCATTAAAAACTTTTATCCGTACACTAACCGACCTATTTACAGTTAATGTTTTGTAACATAAAAAATGACTCGAAACCATACATCAGGATTCACTTTAATTGAGCTAATTGCTGTCATTATTTTGCTCTCAATCATATCAATTAGCGCAAGTAGCTATTTCTCTGGAATTAGTAGCGTTTCGGCACACACATTACAAACTGAATTACTACGTTCATTACGCTTAACTCAAACTCGCGCCATGAATAGAAACGGTTACTGTAACCGGTGGCTAATTAATTCAAACCGAGCTCAACAAGTTAGCCTTGATAAAGAAGAACAATGCTCTACATCATTCCCTAATGCTCAAGGTAACACTGAGTATCTTGAAAACGAAGACATCACCTACGTTGCTATTTTAGAAAAACAAAATGCCTACTTCGCCTTACAGATAGGGAATCAATACAATGCACTAGCAACACCTTTTGCTTTTGATTTTGATGTAATGGGACGAGTAATGCAGTGCAAAAACACAACTTGTGAAATTTTCATTAATGCTAAGTCACAAACTAAAATCTGCATTGAAAAAGAAGGATATATTCATGCTTGCTAAACACCAAAAAGGATTTAGCCTGGTTTCAATTGTTCTCTCAATTGTTCTAATGAGTTTTGCCTTAATTATCATAACCACCTCACTCGTTCCTCGTTCACAACATAATGCTGAACTAATGTATTCAACAAAAGCCGCTGAACTTGGTGCTGCGGTAATGGATGAAATTGTAGGTCGCCAATTTGACCAGAATAGTGGCCCTAATGGGGGCTTGCCTGTATGTGAACCTACTACTTCTTGTACCCCTCCAGGCGACCGTCTTGGTGAAGACGGAGATAAAGAAAAAGGCAATCGAACACTCTACAACGATGTTGATGACTTTAACCGCTTAACTGGATCTGTAAAAGATGTGTTAGGCAATGATTTAGCAGGTATCTACCCTAACTTTTCTATTTCTATTGAGGTTTTCTACGACGCTAATTTAGATGGAAAACCGGATGCTATCAGCGGAAACTTAAAGCGTATAGTTGTCGATGTAATAGACCCATCTGGTCAGCATTACGCTTTTTCAGTAATTCGAGGTAATTTTTAATGAAACGCTCCCTTGGATTTACTCTACTTGAAATGATTGTTTCAATTGTCTTATTGGCCGTCGTTGGGCTTTCTCTCAGCGCGATTATTCAGCACAGCATGTCTATTTATGCCGATACCACTACCCGTGAAGAGTTGCTATTACAAGGCCGTTTTGTCACAGAGCGTATGCACAAAGAAATTCGTGATGCCGTACCAAACAGCGTACAAATCAACCAAACAACACAATGCATTGAATGGTTACCAATCACCAATACCGCGGTCTATGAGGCATTACCGTTAGCACCAGAATCTGCAAATACGATGAGAGTATTACCAGAGCATGGTTTTGTTCAATCAGAGCGCGTGGTTATTATGCCAATCAATGCTCAAGACTTACTTGATGATATACCAAGCAATGGCGTAGATCGTGTCGCTGAGATTAAAAATAACATCGACTTTACTCCAGCTCCTGAAGCTACAACCGTAGAAATTGAGTTTACTCAAGAAACCAGTTTTACGGCAAACTCCCCTGCCCATCGCTTATTTGCTTACAAAACCCCTGTGGCTTATTGCTTAGAGGGGAGTCAATTATATCGTTATGCAAATTATCCGCTGTCTCGCAGTGAACTTTCTCCTGCTGAATTAAGCATAGGAGATCGTGAAATAATGGCTGAAAATATCAAAAGTGTGCAATTTGATGTTGAGCAAGCTTCTCTCGTGCGTAATGGCTTAGTAAAACTGCAATTTATCTTTAGTGATAATAATGAAGAAGTGAGGTTGGATCATGATGTCCTTATCGCAAACACGCCTTAGTCGTCATAATGGCTCAGCACTTATTCTTACTATTTTCGTTATCGTTATTGTTGGTTTTCTGGCTCTTATGGCAGCGAAAAACCAACAGAAAATGAGTACGCACATTGTGACTTCTATTATGGGTACGCGAACTAATATGGCGGCACAATCTGGTTCTCAAATTGAAATCAGCCGTTTCTACATGGATAAATCAGGTAGTTGTTTTACTACTGATAATCCAGCAAGTACTTATACATTTAAAGGCGAAGGCTTATCGCAATGTACAGCAAAAGTAAAATGTACACCTATTGGCAAACTAGATTCAGGCAGAGCTGTATATAACCTAACAAGTACAGCAACATGTAAATTTGGAACCACCACCTTACAACGTATTATTGAAGTAGGTATTCGCAGTGATGACTAAACTTTTCTCTCGCTCACTCATTATTTCAGCTTTTAGCTTATGTTTGATGCCACTGAGTGCATTTGCTTTTCCGACCATTAATCCAAATACTTACTTTCCGGGGATTGCACAAGGGCACTCAATGAAATGCTCTAATCCAAAGCAGTTAACCATGTATAACGATGCCAAAATCGAGGGTACTCAAGGCCATAGCTTAGATTTTTGTTCAAGTATTAGTCATTACGAATTACCTGATGATAGTTGCGATAATGGTAATGGAGGCTATCATCAATGCTCAATCACAGGAAACAATGTTCCAGCCCTACCGTTACCTTCTTTTCAATTAGGTAATTCAAAAAAGGATCAAACGTGTGACTCTGGAGTACTGACTCTTAATAATAGAAAATATAGAAATATAACAATCCGAAACACCTGTGATGCCAATATACCAACTCATAGTGGTACAACGTATATCCATAAACTAACGCTTGAAAGTACAACTATTACACTAAATGCTGGTGACTATTGGGTCGAAAATTTATATATGTTTGGATTTGCAAACATTAACGTGACAGGCAATGCACGTTTATTTGTAAAAAATGACATTGAATTAAACAACGATGCAAAAATAACAAAAACAGGAAACGGCTCACTTTTCGTTGTTGGCTATGATGATATTTCCCTCCACGATAATAGCTATATCGAAGGCTATGTTTATGCGAATGATAAACTCACATTAAACAACCAATCTCATATTGATGGTCGAGCTTCTAGCCGAAGTTTATTTATGGAAGGTGATGCCTATATAAATAAAACACTAACGCCTCCACCAACACTTCCATCCGCAGCGTTATCCCTGCGCTTAGACGAAGACTCGTGGAACGGTTCGATTGGCGAAGTGAAAGACAGTTCTGGCAACGGCTATGACGGTATCGCTATCAATAACCTTGTTCCTCAAAAAGGCAACCCCGCCCTGCCTATTGATGTAGCTAAGATGGGAACCTGTGGCTATGGCGCATTTAATAAATCACAGCAACAATACATTGAAGTTCCTAATAACAATAAGCTGTCTAATGAAGATACCATTACGGTCGGCGCATGGATAAACCCAAGCTCATACCCTTCTAGCAATCACCTTAATACCATTGTCTCGAAAAATGGTAACTATGAATTTCATTTAAACTCATATGGCCAAATAAATTGGTATTGGGAGTTAAAAAACTCTCGCTATCCTATGAATCTAACAACGACACAAAGCATTCCAAAAAACCAATGGTCGCATGTTGCTATTCGTTATAACGCTCATGATAGAAATAAAGCCTCGATTTTTATTAATGGCGAAAAAGTAAAATCCATTACTGAAGACATCTCTCCACTAAAGCACTTACAGGTAAATAATCAGCCACTACAGGTAGGTAATGATTATGATTTAACTCGTACTTTTAATGGCTTAATTGATGAAGTAAACGTATTTGATCAAGCCTTATCAGACGACCAAATTGAGCAGTTATATGAACTACGTCATCCATGTCCTGATGTAGTTTTACCTACCTGTTATGAAGATAATTTTAATAACGGTAATTTAGATAGCAATTGGGTAACTAGCTCTAGTAGTGGCAGTTATATTCCTAAAATAATCAATGGTCGATTACAATTAACTCAAGCAAGAAGAGCACAATCAACAGCTTCTTCTTATCAATATTTATACCCTGCTCTTGGTAACAAGATAGAGGTGGAGTTCGATTACATGGCATATGGTGGCAATGGTGCAGATGGCCTTGCTATTGTATTTTCTGATGCTGAAATAACACCACAAGCAGGCGCTTTTGGTGGTCCTCTAGGTTATGGATTTAAGAAAAATTCTGAAGCGGTAAAACCTGGTTTTACTGGTGGTTGGCTTGGTATTGGTTTAGATGAATACGGTAACTATTCAAAAGAAGGTGGTTCAAAAAACCACAACTCTTACTCTACCGCTCAATCCGTTGTACTTCGTGGCTCAGGTCAGCAATATTCGGGCTACAACTACATTGATGGTAATAAGGTCACTCCTGATATTGATAAGAATACAGGAAACAGTAAAACACACCGCTACCGTATTACCATCGATTCAAGGAGTAGTAATACAGCCAATGTAACCGTTGAACGAAGTGTTGAGAATAAAGGAAGTTCTCCTCGGTTTAAAAAAATAATTGGGCCAATCAATATGTTAAGCCCTCAATACAATCAAGATGAAACCCCTGAAAACTTCATCATGTCTTTAACCGGTTCAACAGGGCAGTCGTATAATACTCATGAGATAGATAATTTCAAAGTATGTGCTCTGTATTCAAAACCGATTGGAGAGCAAATTGACCATTTTGAATTTGACCACTCAGGGCAAGGCTCTACTTGCGATGTGTCTAACGTGACATTGCGAGCGTGTGCTGATGCCTCTTGCTCAAGCTTATTTACCGATGAGATTGATGTCACTCTTAATACAAGTAACTTAGGTGCGGATGGTTATTGGCTTGGTGGAAACAATATCACAATGAAAAATGGTATTGCGAACCTGTCCATAGGTAAGCCAACTCAAGGGAATGTGAGATTGAATGTTGATAGCTCATCTCCCTCAACAAAACCATTCAGCAACACCTTATGCAGTATCAATGGTGGTTCATTGAATAGCCAAAACTGTACTATCAATTTCAAATCTGAGGGATTAACCGTTACTGTTCCTGATAAATTAGCCAATAAACCCGTGACAGCAACCATTAAAGGCTGTGGTAATTCCTTCACGGGCACAAAGAACATTCAATTATGGTCTGATTATATTTCACCAAGTAAACAGAATATTATTGGTTCGCCAAGCCTATATGGCCTTGTTAATAATTCATGGAATGAGATAGGAAAACAAGAAGCGTCTCCGACTACATTTACGTTAAATTTTGTCAATAATGAGGCTCAAATTACGTTAAATTATATCGATGCTGGGCAACTGCAACTCAATGCTAAATACGCAAAATCGTATAACCAAGATATTGAAGGCAGCGATCAATTTGTCAGTTTTCCTGTTGGCTTAAGTGCGTCAGTAAGCGATAAAAACAATTCCAGTTCTAACAGTCTTTGTCAATCAGAAGACACGAATTGCTCTATTTTTGCTCATGCGGGTGAAGAGTTTAACTTAAACATTAAGGCTCACGCATGGGAGAAGGATAACGATATCAATTTAACTAATAATCCAGTAACTCCAAACTATGCTCAAAATAATTTAATACTAGAGCACGCACTTATTGCACCAGCCCAAAATATTGGTGGCAATACAGGGAATTTATTGGTTAATACTTATGATCATGCTGCAAAACAAGGCAGCACAAATACGTTTAAGCAAAGTATTAGTGAGGTCGGTGTTTTTGATATATCTGTCACGCCACCACCCGGATATCTAGGCAGTAATGCATACCATATTAAAGCAGCGAATACGGGAACTATTGGTCGATTTATTCCGGCGTATTTTAGCTTATCTGCCGAGCAACCTACCATCAAAAATGCCTGTGGTGACTTTACTTACATGGGACAAACATTTGAGTTTGATACCTTACCAACATTAGAGTTAACGCCACTGTCTTACACTGGCGGTCGTTTACAAAACTACAGTATCGGCCAATGGTGGCGCTATAACAAAGAGTGGGATTTTAGAACCTATTCAACTTCACCCTCCAATATTGAGGTGATAGACAGTGACTCACTCTCTATCCTTGGGCTACGCGCAGGCTTTGCTTCTTCTGGTAATGTCGTTAAATTGCCTCTACAGAATAAGGTACAACTGCAAAATGCCAAACTGCGTTATAACAAACCGTTTGATCCGATATCACCAACCAATGACACCATCACTTTAGCGCTTACTGCTGAAGACATCGAAGATCAAGATGGCGTTTGTTATAAGTTAAATGCCACAGGAAATTGCCTGGAGTATGACTTCCCTGCCACGCCAGAACACCGCCAAGAGTGGGGAAGAATAACAATGGAAGATGCCTATGGCTCAGAGTTAAATGCACTTCAATCGAGAATCGAAACTGAATCTTATATTGGTGGCCGTTTCGTACGTAACAGCGACTCTTGTACAAAGCTTAGCTTGTCTGATTTTAGCTTTGATGTCGGTAAAGATCCAAATGCTCTTCCTGTAGGAAAGGGAACAACAGCTGCAAGTTTAACTAGTACCAATATAAATGATGGACTTACAAGCATGGACTTCACGGCACCTGGAAATGGAAATCAAGGGCAAGTTATTCCTACCTTGTCATTAGTTAACCTGCCTTGGCTACAGCAAGACCAAGACAACAATGATTCTTTTGAAAATTTCATTAAAGCAACCATACATTTTGGGATTTATCGCGGAAGTGATCGTATTATATGGAGCCATGAACAAACCAACTAAGTTCATACAGCTAGCCATAATGAATAAGGAAACATCATGAAAGACGATTACAGCTACCCAATTGGAACAAAAGGCCAACCTTGGGGCGAAGCAGAAAAAGCAGCTTGGCTTGCAAGCATGACAGTAAAACGTTCATACCAAGAAGAAGTAGCAACCAAAATTCATGCGCTTTCTGATCGCTTCGATGTCTCTCAATATGGTGCGCTATCGTATGACGAAACACGCTTTCCATTGCTCTGCATTAAAACTCGCCAATGGGATAATGCTAAACCAACGCTATTAATTAGCGGTGGTGTTCATGGCTATGAAACTTCAGGCGTTCATGGCGCACTGCAATTTGTGGACACCAAAGCTGAGCATTACAGCCAATGGTTTAATATTGTCGTTGCCCCTTGTGTTAGCCCGTGGGGTTATGAAGTGATTAATCGTTGGAACCCAACAGCGACCGATCCAAACCGCTCTTTTTATGCTGATAGCCCAGCAGAAGAATCCGCAGGATTAATGGCATTAGTTGCATCACTTGGAACACCTATTTTTGCGCACATTGATCTGCATGAAACGACAGACAGTGATGAAACAGAATTTCGTCCTGCATTAGCTGCACGCGATGGCCTAGAATATATTGAAGGTTACATTCCTGATGGTTTCTACACGGTAGGTGATACAGAAAAGCCAGCAACGGCATTTCAAACAGCAATCATTGATTCTGTTCGTACCGTGACACACATTGCACCACCAGATGAGAATAACCAGATTATTGGCTCTGATGTGGTTCAAGAAGGCGTAATTGAATACCCAACAAAGAAACTAGGTCTATGCGCTGGTCTAACCGATGCAGATTTTGTATCGACAACAGAAGTGTACCCGGACAGCGACAAAGTAACTGCACAAGAGTGTAATGATGCACAAGTTGCCGCCATTGTTGGTGGTATTGAGTATCTATTAGCCCAAAAGTAATAATCTTCCCTCCTAGTTTAGCAAATAGATGATTCGGATCAAAAAGGACACCTTTTGAATGATTCATCTATTTCCTATCAGAATATCGTACACTTAGTAATCACAAGAAAATTAATATATAGAATTATTAATAAATTGTAATACATCCCACTAAAAAACACCCTTACTTACAATATTTATACGATGTAAAAATAAAAAATTCGTATTTTGTTACATTCTCTTAATGGTAAAATGCTTTAAGTAATTATCTAAAAGAGAATCCTTATGTGGAACAAATTAAATAAGTCCATGATGTTTTGCCAAATGATGTTTGGCTTATCATTTTATGGCGTAATGGTTATATTAACTCGCTTTTTCTTAGAAGAACTAAACTACAGCGAAGCTGATACCATGATGGTAGTCGGTGCATTTTCATCAATAGGCCCTTTGTTTGCTATCGCCGGTGGCTTTATTGCCGATAAATTTTTAGGCGCTTACCGCTCATTAACCATTAGCTACCTTGGTTTCTCTGTGGGTTACGCTTTACTTGTCTTAGGCTCATACACCACCAATGTTCCAATGGCATTATGCGGTATTGCATTAGCAAGTTACGGCCGTGGTTTAATGTCTCCTTCTTATCCAAGTCTTTATAAGCGCACCTTTGATACCCAAGAACATTTTGAAAACTGCTACCCTGTAAACTACTCAGTAAATAATGTAGGTGCACTATTGGGCCAGTACTTATTCCCTATGTTTGTACTAGTGCTTGGTTTCCACGGAAGCTTCATGTTATCTGCTATTCTTGCTTTCTTTGCATTAGCGACATTAGTGATTTTCCGTAAATCACTATTAACAGTTGGTGCGGATATTGACCAGCAACCAGTAAGCTCTAAAAAGTGGGCTGCATTTTTAGTTACCTCTACTGCTATGATTGCATTGGTATTCTTCATGTTCTCAAATATGGACATTGGCCAAAACATTGTTTACGCCATTGGCCTTGCCGCTATTGGTTACTTCATTTTCTTGATGATCAAATCTGAGAAATCAGACGCATTAAAAATGGGGACTATCCTTATTGTTACAGCACTGACCACTGCTTTCTTTGTTTACTACGGTCAAATGATGACATCAATGACCATGGTAACCATCAATACGATGCGTGGTGACCTATTCAACCTAATCCCTATCGCACCAGAAGCGTCAATGGCGATGAATCCATTATGGTGTATTGTCGCTGGCCCAATCATTGCGATGACATTTTCTGCGCTTGAGAAACGTGATATTCATTTCTCAACAGCAACTAAAATTGGATTTGCCTTCATTCTAACAGCGATTGCTTTTGGTATTTTAACCATGGCGGTAATGAGCGTGGGCGAAGATGTAATCATTCGTCCTGAAGTGTTCCTATTAATTCACTTCTTCCAAGCGTTTGCTGAAGTTATCGTAGGCAGCTTAGTGGTTGCATTCATCCTGTCTGTAGCACCAAAACACATCGAAGGCTTTTCTGTCAGTCTATTCTCTGTTGCGATGGCGTTAAGTGGCATTATTGGTGCGGTATTCTCAACCTCTATCGCTCAAGAAAAAGGTCAAGTGATCACTCAAGAGTTTGTGCAAACGGTTTATGGCGGTTATTTCCAACTATTAACCATTCTAGCGGTTGTAATGGTTGCTGTTGCTTTTATTGCTTCATTCATTATTCGTAAGATGCTTGAAAGTAGCAAACATGCTGAAACAGCAGAACTAAAAGAACAAGAAGTATAATCTCACCTCTTTTTGAATATTATGGCCTTACTCTGTTCTTTAATAGAGTAAGGCTTTTTTATATCGAGCTACCTATTCAACAATTGCGGGCCCCATCGTTTCAACATTGCTTGAAGTTCTTTTAATTTATAAGGCTTATTCAACGCATCGTCCATTCCTGCTGTAATACACTGCTCTACTTCCATCGACGTCGTCCCCGCTGTAAGCGCAATGATCGGCTTATTATACCCGCTATCTCTTAATTGTTTTGTCGCTTCAAAGCCATCCATTATTGGCATCCGACAATCCATAAATATAACATCAACTTCATTCTTATTTAAAAAATCAATCGCTTGCTGACCATTATCGGCAAACTCAGGAATAATTCCGATTTTGGCTAACATCATCTTTAAAATCGTCTGATTCATCTTAATATCTTCTACTGCCAAAATAGAAAGTTGCTCAATTGAAAAAGAAGAACCAACCTCGTTATCATTAATCCCTTCTTGAACCACTGACTCCTTCAGGGGGATTAATATCAAAAATTCAGAGCCAACGCCTTCCTCACTTGAAAACGAAATATCCCCATGCATAACCGAGACCAAAAACTGACAAATAGATAATCCAAGACCAGTCCCTTCAAACTGCCTGTTGCTCGAATTATCCACCTGAATAAAAGGATCAAAAAGACTCGTTTGCTTATCTTTAGGGATACCACACCCAGTATCTGAAACAATTATCTGTAAAGAATTATCAACCCAAGCAACCGTTAAGATTATCTTTCCTTCTTTGGTAAATTTAATCGCATTACCAATTAGATTTACAATAATTTGTTGAATTCGATCTATATCACCTTGCAACATTTCAGGGAGATTTGGAGTCACATTTACTTCAAAGGCCAGTCTTTTTTCTTCAATTTGGCGAGTGAAAATTTTCTGAATAGTCGATATAAGTCGGCTTGATGCAAAGTTGTCCACTTTAAGATCTAACATTCCAGCACTCATTTTACTGAAATCAAGTAAGTCATTAATAATAACTCTAAGCATCTCACCAGACTGATGTACTGTCTCAAGCAAAGTGCGCTGATATGGGGTAATAACGGTATCTTCCATTAACTCTGCTGACCCTAGCAATCCATTAAGCGGTGTTCTTAGTTCATGGTTTATCATGGCAACAAAGTCACGAGTTGCTTGTTCTGATTTCTCTGCTCTTTGCTTCTCTTTAAGAGTTTCCTCTAATAATTTTTGCCTTTCAAAAGCGGCACTGAGCATCTCTGAAAACAAACCAAACTGATTCTCAATGGTGTCATACCATGTAGAGCTAGGAGGCAGAGTAAACATAACTTGCAACGATCCACATTGCACATCATCTTGATGAAGGTAAACAATCAACTGAGTACACTCGGCATTCCAATCTAAAGAGTGCTTAGATACAGTGAAATCACTAAATTGAATGCTATTATCGGTATAGAAAACACTAATATCATGCTCTTGCGTCACTAGGCTTGAAGAGAGATGAATTGCTTGTATTGGCTCAATATTAACGAGATCTTCAAGTAACTCTTTCAATAGGCCTTTGGTTAATTTTTCTTGCAGTAATCGCTGGCTATACTCCAAAAAAAGAGCCTCAAGATAGCTTTTAAATTTTAATAGAACTACATCATTTTCTGCCTGCTTTTGCACCATAAGTAACGTATCTTCAACCAACTTTTTGGCGCTATAAAGCTCATTACTTTTCTTTTCAAGTAAGGTTTCTGCGGCTTTACGAGCTTGCTTTTCTCTCTGAATTTTCCGATTTAACAGCTCTATCATTTTCTCGCTATCCATCTTTATCTCCTTAATGAAATTACACTTTCAATAAAGTAAAACGAACTTGAGAACCATCTTGCTGTATCGCTTGCATATGAATATCTATATTTTCATTGAAGTGCTCAGCACACCCTTGGATCAATCCAAAACACACATTAGAAAAACAGCGTGCAGAAATGTAATCCATCACCATTTCTGATTCCGTATTAGAGATAAAAACAAACTCTGGCGGGCTTGCTTGTGCATACAACTTCTTCACTTCAAGATGAATATAACTTTCTACTTGTTTAATAAAATCAAACGTATTGGACGACTTACCTTCCAAACTTGGCATACTGTTATAAAGAGTAAGAAAAACAGACTTTCCATACACTTGTTGTAAATCTTCAATACTAATATTGGTTAATTTGCTTAATGACACAATCAACTTAACTAAGTCTTTATGATCATAAGTACCGACAGCGGTATACACACCCTCATCACAGTTGTCATCCAGCATTTTCTGACAGACTTCTAAGCCAAAAGTATCTTCAACTAACTCTAAAAACTCTGAAAATATAATCCCTTTCATATTTAATCCTATTTACAAACTAGCTTTATCTAAGTGTAGGAAGTAATAACTAAATAAGGTAGGTTTATCTTTGATTAGTAAACGGGAAATCAAACAGGATGTGATAACTACTCCTTCTCTTTTAAATGAATTTTCTGCTTCTGTTTCTACATTTATCAAAATAAAGACACGACATTTATCTTTGAGGCTATACACTAGTCTCAATATTTATAAAAAATTAGTATATAGAGCCCTCCTCTTATGAAGTCAACACTTCCATTAATGTCATTACTTACTCTTCTTAGTGGTTGCCAGTTAGAAACCACTCTAGAACCAGTGGCTATTCAATGCAGTAACAATGAGTTCTTATTGTCATTACCAGAAGACATTCCTGATTATCGTCACGCCATGGCTGAGTTTTCACAAATTGGTGGCGAAAACCCTCTTAATTCAATGAGTTTTGTCAGCCAATGCATACCTAAAACGTCTTTTAAAGACCTTGCCGAGAACAGCGCTAAAGAGATCTTATCTGCGAACTATAAAAGCGCAGGTCAAGTCGTTCATTTTAGAATTAAAAGCAATGTCGCGTACGTAGAGCTCGCCGCCCATACCAACCATTGGGCGGGCTCTTCCGCTGCACTGGCTGCGGTAGATCCTATAATTAAACGTAATCTGTTTTTAAACAGTAAAGTTGAAGACGTTATCGTTGGTGAAATTACCGACTAATTTAGCTAGTACCTTCCTTTATTGATAATACTATGCATAAAAATCATAGAGTCTTTGAAAAATAGTCATTTGCCTCATAGGCAGCCTTTCTCTACTATGCGCGCTCTTCTTTTTTAACCCTAAGAGCGCAGCATGTTTTCACAATCCATTTTCGCTCAATTGGTCAGAATGAGTGTGTTATTAGTTTTATCCCTTATTGCCGTTCATAACTCACCTGCTTTGTTGAATTTATTAGCTCAACAAGCCGTAAATAGTGGATGCCACCAGCAAACAGGTCAAGACGATAGCCATCACCATTCTCATCATCACCATTAAGAGCACATTATGAGTATTTTTCGTTTTCCACCACTAGTATGGCTTGGGATCGGGATTTTAATTATCAGTCTAGGGGTCAGACAATCATTCGGCATTTTCATGATGCCAATATCAGAGCACTTCCAAACAGGTCGTGAGTTTTTCAGTTTTGCTATTGCTCTACAAAACCTTTTGTTTGGTATTTTCCAACCATTTATAGGCATGGCATCTGACAAATGGGGATCTAAACGTATCATTATTATTGGGGCTATCGCTTATGCTGCAGGCCTTGCTTTAACGTCTATAGCAACTGAATCAAGTATGCTTTATGTCTCTCTTGGGGCATTAGTTGGCCTTGGATTAAGTGCGACAAGTTATGTGATCATTTTAGGCGCAGTGGCTAAAGTAGTACCTGCTGAGCACGCAGCCAAAGCCTTTGGCTTAACTACTGCCGCAGGTTCATTTGGTATGTTTGCCATGATCCCAGGCGCACAAACGTTATTGCATGACTTTAACTGGCAAATCGCGATGCAAGTATTTGCGATGTTATGTGCATTGATGGTGGCTTTTGCGCTATTTATGAAAACCGCAAAACCATCATCACAAGGCACGACAGTAGAAGACACTCAAACTCTAACAGAGGCATTAAAAGAAGCCTTTTCACACAAGGGCTACTGGTTAATACACGCCGGTTTCTTTGTGTGTGGTTTTCATGTGATGTTTATTGCAACGCATTTACCGAGTTATTTGGCAGATAAAGACTTACCCACTTCAAGCGCGGCAATGGCATTAGCTTATGTGGGTATTTTTAATATCTTTGGATCTTACTTTTGGGGGGTAATGGGTGACAAATTCAACAAGCGTCATGTGATGTCTGCGTTGTATTTTGTCCGTACCATTGTGATTGGTGCATTCGTCACTTTACCGGTAACAGAACATACAGCGGCTATCTTTGGTGGTGCCATTGGTTTCTGTTGGTTAGGTACTGTGCCATTAACCTCTGGTTTAGTACGCCAAATCTTCGGGGCTCGCTATTTATCGACCTTGTATGGCTTAGTATTCTTTACTCACCAAATTGGCAGCTTCTTAGGTGCTTGGGCTGGTGGTCGTATTTACGATTACTACGGGTCATATGAGCCAATCTGGTGGTCTACCGTTGTGCTTGCTTTCTGTGCTGCATTAATTCATTTGCCTATTAATGATAAGCCTGTAGAAAGACTAAGATTACAAACCGCTTAGATACGCTTTAAGAACAAGTCAACGCTATACAACAAAGTCGATACTCTTCATGTGTATCGGCTTTTTTCTGTCTGTTCACTTCAACGATTAATACAAGCGTTTAAATTTAGAGATCATTGGTTTCCGCTTAACAAGCGGCTTTTTTCTTAACAAGAGAAATCACAATGCAACAAAAAACGAAATAAATTACACAAATATAGAGTTAAGTCGTAAATTTCCTTCTCATTATTATCTTAAATATAAGAATTAAATCAAAATATACGAAATGGGTATTTACTTAGTGCCGTTCATTCATTCTTTATATGTAGTGTGTTAGATATTATGTTGATTCTTCCTAGAGCCTCACTCCTATATGCTGTATGTGTCTTTATGTCTTTTTCCACAGTTGCAAACATAGAGCAAGAATTTGATGAACTTGATGCGCTGTTAAATATGCCTTTAGATTCACTCACTGAAACAAAAGTCGTTACCGCAACCAAAACCTCCTTAAGTTTATCGGATGTCCCTGCATCTGTTCATGTAATTACCTCAAAAGAAATTGAACGCTCTAGTGCACGCTCGATTGCCGATGTCCTTATTCTTGCACCCGGCCTTCATGTCGCTAAATTCTCAGACTATGATTGGACAGTCTCTGCTCGTAGTAAAAACCAAGGTGAAAACAACACACTACTAGTAATGATTGATGGAAGAAGTACCGTCAACCCGATGTACTCTGGTGTTAACTGGGATACCTTGCCTGTAAGCCTAGATAATATTGACCGTATTGAAGTAGTCTTAGGATCAGTGGGCACCATATGGGGAGGAAATGCGGTTAATGGTGTTGTTAATATCATTACAAAAGATGCCGAAAACTCTCCAAAAGCTCAAGTAAGTACAGCGGTAGGTAATTTCGACTATAAAGAATTTAAAGCGCATCACAGTGGCCAGATAAATGACTATGCCCATTTATCTGGCTATATCGAATCTTTACAACACTCTCCTTTTACCGATAAAGATCCTATCTTTAATGAACTTCGTCACTTAAAAGTATTAACTGAACGTTTTGGAATGCGTGCTGACTACCAAAACCAACAAAACACCGTCTCAATGCAATTTGGTGGGATCCGCTCTCGTGAAGATTATCAATGGTTGCAATACACACCTGCTTTTTTAGACCCGGCATCACATCAAAGTGATTACGACGCTTTCTTTACTGAAATGAACTCTCAAGAGGTGTTTGTAGGCTTTCAATATCTACATGACAAGCTGGATGGTGACCAATGGGAAAATCAACTTTGGCTCACTCACAGTGAATCAGACGGCACCAATGAACCCGCCAGTTTTACACGTTTAGATTTAGATACTCGATACACGTTTAATACCCAAGATTTTGGGGCGCTAACTATCGGAGTCAACGCCCGTATTATTGATGAGGAATACGCTCAATTCACAGAAGAAGAACAATACTTTTCACCTTATATACGCACAGTTGAAGATTATGAATTCTTGAACCAAAGTTATGGTATATACGCGAACTGGACGATTAATGTAACCGATACCACCGAAATCACACTGGGAAATCGTATTCAATATGCAAACATTACCGAAGAGTGGTATTCACAACCACAAGTGCGTGCACTGCAAAAATTAACTGATAATCAACGTCTATGGATGGGCTGGGGTCGCGCAGTGATTACGCCTTCTCGCTTAGAGTTAGATACTCAATTTCAAGAAAACAGCTATTGCAGTAGTTGTGCTTATACCGTCAACCCTGATGGCAGTTTGAATTACTATGACTATATGATGTCATATCACTACCTCGGCAACCGCGATCTAAAACTAGAATCTATCGACACTTATGAACTAGGTTACCGCTATTGGCAAGATAACCAGTTCCAGTTAAGTGTGAGCCTCTTCTACAGCCAACATAAGAATGTTCGAGCCTATCAAGGGTTAGGTGGTTATCGCTACTTTACCCCTGAAAGTTCGGGGGGCTCTAACGGCACCATCATTGATGATATGTTCGCGCAGTTAATCGACCCACTCTCCCAAGAAACCATGGGGGGAGAAATCAGCGCTCAGTGGAGACCTATTGATGTGCTGCAAGTTAACGCAAATTACAGCTATAAAACCATAGAAGGAGATTGTTCAGGCTCTATTTGTGGAACAAATAAACTACCTATCGTAGAGCTAGAAAATACTCCAAGCCATTATGCCACTTTGCATATTATGTGGGATATCCATCCAACCGTTTGGGTCTCCTCTGTTGTTAACTATGTTTCAGCATCTGAACCTGATGAAGCACTTATTGAAGCCTATAAAGACTATGGTGATGACTACTTAGTATGGCCAGAGATCATCACTCTTGATATGTCGGTTAACTGGCAACACAAACCAACATGGCCAAGCATAAAAGTCAGCGCAGAAAACCTAGGCAGCGATCAACTAAAAGAATACCCAGAGCAATATGGCCCCTTTGCTAATGGTACCCAATACTACGCTGAAATCAGCTGGAATTTCATATAGCTATGCTAAATACAAAAGCACAGGCAAGTTCATTTAGCTCTTTGTTTTACAGCTTACGTTGTAAAATAATGGGCTGCCTGTTGCTTTTACTTATCGGTTTTCCTCTAAAAGCAAATGATAACAACATTCAAGATCACAACCTAAAAGCGGTTTATTTATTTCGTTTCGCTTTTTTAACCTCTTGGGGTGAGTTTGCACCAGCTAATAAACAATTCAATTTTTGCTCAGCAGCAGAATTAGAGACTAGTAATACCTTACAAACACTCATAGAAAAAAAACCTGAACGAGCAAAATTCACACCGTACATTTCCATAAAAGAACTAGAGAAAGAAACTTGCCATATCATTTATCTTTCAAGTCAAAACTCTAGTGTCATTCAGCAATTAAAAACGACGCAACCACACGCACTGCTTATCGGTGACGGCAAGCCATTTGTTCAATCTGGCGGAATGATTGCATTTATTAAAGTAAACAACAGAATTAAACCTTTGATCAGTTTAAATAATATTAAGCCAACCGGGCTATCTATTCGTTCGCAACTGCTTTCAGTATCAGAAATAGCAACTAATGAGGATAAATTATGATTCATCATTGGTTTAGTGCATTACCGTTGCGTAAAAAAGTCATTTATCCAATTTGGACGTTATTAACACTAAGTAGCCTTATTCTTGGTGCTAGTGTCGCGCATTTTGTTGGTATTACTCATAGTGCTAATTTATATACAAGAACGTCCATTCTTGCCCAGGGGATCGCGAGCAACCTATCTGGTGCTTTAATTTTTAATGATCAAGAAACGGGGTTAGACCAAATGAACGCCCTCTCTTTTGATCCCGAAATTATTGCTGCTCACGTTGAACATATAAATAATGAGCCTTTTGCAAAACTGGATAATTTACCAGAAAGCTGTCAGTGGAAAGATAAGGCTATTCATTGCTCTGACTCTGTTTTCTTTGCAGTGACCCACCCAATTACACTAGATAATGAACACCTTGGAAACCTAACAGTATGGGCATCCAAAGATAATATGTTTAAACAGCGTAATCAGATCATCGTCATTTTCTTAATTACCTCAATAATACTGTCTGTTTTAGCGCTTATTTTTGCTCATGGATTACATCGATTAATTGCCACACCTTTATTGTCTTTATTTCATTCGATGCAAGGTGTTATTAGAAAAGGGGTTACCAATAAACGCCTTGATGTTTTACACCCAGATGAAATAGGTATGGTGACTCTCTGCTTTAATGACATGCTCGATAACCTGAGTCATCGAGATGATTTATTAACTCAAGCATTCCAAAGTTTAGAGGATAGAAATCACTATATTAATCAAGTTCTTGAATCTATAGAGCAAGGTTTATTAGTCATTTCACCAAATAAAGAAATCACCTATTACAACCCAGCTGCCCATCTACTTTTTCCTGAGATTAAAAATCAAAGCAATCATATTGATGGTTCTTCAACGCCTAACTGTGTACTGCATGAGTTTGAACCAAGCGCACGCATTAACGAGCTATTAGAACATATTGAACAGCACAAACGTTTGTTACCCGTTATTATCCGTCATCAAATTACTGGCGTACGCTATCAAATTTCATCATACCCAATTTCAGGTGAACAACACTCATTATTGCATATTGAAGACATCACTACACGCTATGCCGCAGAGCAACGTCAACGATTAGCCGAAACCATTTTTGACCAGAACCCAAGCTCTGTTGTCGTTCTTTTACGCGACATGAGCGTTGAAACAAAAAATACTGCCTTTATTCGTTATTTTGGTGATATCAATAAATTAGACCAATTAGTTGTTCACCACCCTGTTAAATTTTCTTATCGCATCTTAAAGCAATTACTCACTCGTGGTTCTTTTCAAATCAAAACCGATGTGTCTAGCAACGGAGAATGGCTACCTTGCTTAATCACAATTAAAATCATTAAAAATAGCGAAAACAAAGTGGAATCTTTTGTTGTCTCCATTAATGATAAAACACAAGATGTAAAATTAAAGCAATTGAGATTTGAAGCGAATCATGATGCATTAACGCATTTAGCCAATAGGCAGAATGCTCATCAAACTCTTCTTAAATATCAACAAAGTAACACGCCGGTTTATATTTTATTTCTTGATTTAGATGGCTTTAAAGCCGTGAATGATACTTATGGTCACCAGTGTGGTGATGACCTACTTAAGATAATTGCACAACGATTAAAAAATAGTGTCTCTAAAGATGATTTAGTGGCCCGTTTAGCGGGTGATGAATTCTTATTAGCATTTACTTTGACAAATGATGAAGAACAAACGCATAACCACATACATACCGTTTTAAATCGAATTTTGGATGCGATAAATCAACCAATCATAATTGGACATTGTGAACCGGTAATCTCAGCAAGTATTGGGGTGTATTATTGGAAAGCAGATGAAAACGTAAGTGTCAAAGCGGCACTTAATAAAGCAGATAAAGCCATGTATTGCGCAAAAGTATCAGGAAAAAATCGATACCATATCGCTTAATGGTATCGATATCATTGACTCTTTAATCACTCTCTCTTTTAAGCATGGAGGGAGTGAATTCAGAACATGTTGTCCCTTCCTCTTTTTTCGCTTCATACATGGCAATATCTGCGTACTTAATCAGCTCCTCTCCATGCTTCCCATGATCAGGATAAATAGCGACACCAATACTCAATGATATATCCATAGGTTCAGATCCTATAATAACTGGAGAGGCAAACTGGTCTTGTAACTTTGATGATAATCTCTTCACACCAGAATGTTGAGCAATCTCTTGACCTATAATTAAAAACTCATCACCACCTAGTCGATATACATTATCTCTTCGTCTTACCGCTTTAACTAATAATTGTGATGTTTTAACCAAAACTTCATCGCCAACATCATGACCAAGCATATCATTAATGTTTTTAAATTTATTTAAATCAATGAAATAGATAGCAACCTTAGAATGAGTTCGTTCGGCGTGCTGCAACGCATACTGAAGATCTTCATTCACCATTGTTCGATTTTTAAGTCCCGTCAATTCATCATGGTGTGCTTTATAGGTTAACGCTTCAGTCTTTTCATGAACGATTTCATTCATTTTAAAGAAAGCAGATAATAGGTTGCCCATCTCATTTTTTTCAACAATATCGGAAATGTCTAATTTTTCACCTTGTTGCATTTTTTTAGTACTAGAAAGTAATAAATGAAGGGGATCGAACAAATTTCGCTTCATAAAAAAGAGAGTCGCAATGGCTAAAAAAGCCAAAAACACCATTTGTAGTTTAATGAAGGTCACCAACTTACTGCGATTTTCTTTATAATCACCCTTACGCTTTTCTAATAATAAAAGCTCAATATTAATGAACTGAGTTAAGTCTTTTCTCAGATCATCCATATACGCATTGCCTTTGTCTTCTTTGACAATAGCTAATGCTTGAGCCTGTTGGTTATTTTGCACTAATTCAATGGTTGATTTTAACTCATTGAACTTCAATTGCATCACTTCGGAAAGATGATCAAGGGCCGCTTGTTGCTCTTTGTTATCACTCGTTAGTTGATATAAATGATCTAAGATGTTTCGAGCTTCTACTTCTCCAGTATAATAAGGCTTAAGATAGCTAACCTCCTGAGTTAATAAAAATCCCCTTTGACCAGTCTCAGCATCTTTAAGGCAACTGAGTAATCTTTCTGAATTGGTTATCACATCATGAGTATGATTTACCCATTCAAGTTTTTTATTACCATAAGCCTCTAACTTAAATGTCAGAATTGAACTGCTAATAGATACTGAAAACAGCACCAATAAATATAATGCTAACTTTAATCGAACGCTCATATTATCCATAACCTTTTACTGCAACCCACTATAGTGAATAGTAGTCGATATAATAAAAAATGACAAAACTCTTTTTAATAAATGACTCAATATCAATCTTTAGAGGTAATAAATTTATTAATCACTCAGTTAACGCATTAAAGTGACTAAGCTTGACAAGCTTTCGCTATAAACTTAATAAAGGTTCTTAATCGTTTTGGTTGATAGCGATCACGATGATAAAGGGCTGAAAAGTCGACACTTGGTATCCCCCACCCCTCAAATACTTGCTCAAGCTTATTATCATCTAACTCTTGCTGACAATAAATCAATGGAACACGAATAATCCCATTCCCCGCTAACGCACCAGACACCAATACGCGACCATTTTTACACTGTAAATTACCTTTCACGGTAACGTCATAATGCTCTTTATTTTTAAGAGATTGAAAATGCCACTTTCGTACTGACCCCGTTAAACAGTAATGTTGATTCAACTCCTTTGGGTGAACGGGTCTTCCATATTGAGCCAAATAAGAGGGACTTGCTAGCGTTCCCATTTCAATATTCAACAGCTTTTTAGCGACAAATCCTGAATCTTCAAGCGCTCCCATACGAAACGCAATATCAAACTCTTCTTCTATCAAATCGACACGGTTGCTACTAAAATCTAAACTCACCGATACATCAGGGTATTGCTGCATAAAATCATTCACTAACTCAGCTAGAAACACTTCACCTAAATAACCACCAACACAGTTTATCTTTATCTCTCCTTGCACTTTTTCGACATCATCTACAGCAGATAACAAAGCTTGGTCTATAGTATGAAGAGCTTGTTCACATTGATGATAAAAATGCTTTCCGGCCTCTGTTAAACGAAGCGTGCGTGTTGTTCGTATTAATAAGGTCACGCCCATCTGTTTTTCTAAGCTACTTATTTGACGTGATACGTGCGAACGAGAAACATCGAGCGTTTCAGCGGCTTTAGTAAAGTTACCTAAACGAGCAATAAGAACAAACGAGCGAATATCAGTAAGGTTAATGTGATTAATCATAATAGTGGTTCAATAATTATCGATGCCCTATTGTTGCAGTACAACAACAGAGTTTCAAGTAAATGACTATATATCAACAATACAAGTCGTAGTAATATACCTCCATCGCAACGAAGCAGGGCTCTGACTTCGATTGTTCATTGAATTTATTAAGGAAATAGAAGATGAAAAAATTAGTTGTTATTACAGGTGCAAGCTCTGGTATTGGTGAAGCAATCGCACGTCGTTTAAGCGATGAAGGTCATCCTCTGCTGCTTCTTGCTCGTCGTATTGACCATCTTGAAGCGCTTAACTTACCAAACTCTCTATCTGTAAAAGTAGATGTAACAGACAAAGCCTCTTTTGATGCAGCAATCGCTCAGGGTGAAGCAAAATTCGGCCCTGTTGATGCGCTAATAAACAATGCAGGCGCTATGCTTCTTGGTCAAATTGACACACAAGATGCACAAGAGTGGAAGAGAATGTTTGATGTGAACGTTATTGGCCTTCTAAATGGTATGCAAGCGGTTTTAGCACCTATGATGGCGCGTAACACGGGTACTATTATCAATATCAGCTCTATTGCTGGTAAGAAGACATTCCCAAACCATGCGGCTTACTGCGGTACTAAGTTTGCGGTTCACGCTATCTCTGAAAACGTACGTGAAGAAGTGGCTTTATCAAACGTCCGTGTTACAACTATTGCACCGGGTGCAGTTGAAACTGAACTTCTGTCTCACACCTCTTCTCAAGAGATTAAAGACGGCTACGGTGAGTGGAAAGAAAGCATGGGCGGCGTATTAGCTGCTGACGATATCGCACGCGCAGTGTCTTTTGCTTACCAACAGCCTCAAAACGTGTGTATTCGTGAGATTGCTTTAGCACCAACTAAGCAACAACCATAGTAGGTACTGACTTACTCGATACAATAATCATTAAATAATAAGCACAAAAAAGCCAAACTTGGATTACCCAGCTTGGCTTTTTTTATTTTATATCTAATTAGAAATCAACTTAAATTAACAACCGTTTACTTAGCTGTGGTTCTCTTAACGACGGTAGTTACCACCACGGTTAGAAGTACGTTCTTTATGAGCAGATGCTGCTTTTGCTTGCGATTTTAAAATCGAATCAACCGTCAATTCCATAGGCTCTTTTGGCTCAAGACCGTGTGGGAAAGTACGTGAACGTGGCGGCTTATCAAACTCAAGGTTAGACGCACGTGGCATACGCTTAAAACGGTATAAGTAGAAGTTTTCTAGCTTCTCTCTCGCCCATTCTGTTTTCTTTAAGTATTTAACACTACTTGCAATCGACGGGTTGGTGTTAAAGCAATTTAAACGCATTGCTGTATCTAGAATTTCCCAGCCGTAAAAATCAACCAACTCTTGCAGTAAGATTTCTAACTTAAGACCGTGTAATGGGTTGTTTTGTTGCAGTTCAATTCTTTCTTCATCAGTCATCATAACGAATATCCTAAGTGTTAGTTGTTCAAACAGGGTGAATAGGCGGCGGATTATACAGGGTTATCACTCAAAATATAGTATTAAGCAGCGAAATGTAAGTATCTATCTTTAAGGTGATTATAACGTAAAAAACCAACCACAATAACCCTAAGGCCATTGTGATTGGTGAGTAAAAATAAACTCAAAGACAGTGTTAGTTTATACGTGGTTTGGTGTTGGCTTAATCTTAAATAAAATCGCGTACATTACTGGCACTACAATCAAGGTCAGAATGGTCGCAAAACCTAAACCCGCCATGATCGTGATTGCCATCGAACTAAAGAAGGCATCAAACAATAATGGAATAAGCCCTAATATGGTCGTTAACGCCGCCATACTCACAGGACGAACACGGCTGATCGCACTGTCCACTATCGCAATGTACGGATCTTTACCTGATGACAATTCAATGTTGATTTGATCAAGCAATACGATACCGTTTTTCAAAATCATACCGCTTAGACTCAATAAGCCTAAGAACGCGGTAAAGCTAAACGGTATATTGGTACTCAACAAACCAAACGCCACACCAATGATGGATAACGGAACCGTAAACCAAATCACTAACGGCTTTTTAAACGAATTAAACAGCAACATAGTAATGATAAACATGAACAAGTAACCCATTGGCAGCGAACCAAATAGAGACTCTTGTGCATCTTTTGATGATTCATATTCGCCACCCCAAGTAATTTCATACCCTTCTGGTAACGGCATCTCCAACACTTTTGGTTGAACACGCGCTAACAAACTTGCAGGCGTATCATCACTTAATAGATCGTGATCTGCCATTACCGTAATCGTACGTTTTCTGTCGCGACGCTGGATAAGAGGCTCACTCCAATCTAGGTTCACACCATCAATCACTTGATCTACTGGAATGTAGCTTTGCAATGATGGACTCCAGATCTTCACGTTTTGCAGTGATTCAAAATCCACACGTTCTACTTCTGGCAAACGCGCCACAATTGGCAGAGTATGTGTGCCATCACGAAGCATTCCTAATGTGTTACCACCAAATGCCATTTGCAGCGTATTTGATAAGTCTTCTTTTGAGATCCCTAAACGACGCGCTTTTGATTCATTAAATACGGGCGTTAACTCCTTAGTGCGTTCACGCCAATCATGTCGAATGTTTCTTGAACCTGAATCTGTCGCTAGAATGTCTTCAACATCGGTTGCTAAATCACGCAGAATTTGAGGATCAGGCCCTGAAATACGAACTTCGATCTTAGACGCAGGAGAAGGGCCAAATTCCATCATTTTGAACTGAAAGGTCGGCTTCTCAAAACGTTTATCTAATGAGTTGGTTAGATTTTCTAATAAGCTAAACATTGATTCGCGATCCGTGGTTCGGATCTGAAATTGCGCATACGCTTCATAGCTTTTTTCTGGTTGGTAAGTTAGCGCAAAACGCTGCATACCTTGACCAATCGATGCTGATACAAACTCAATATTGTCTTGCTTATTAATATAGCTCTCAACCGCTTCTGATTGCTTAATTGTTTCACGAATATCTGTACCTTCTGGCATCCACATATCGACGTAGAACATTGGCGTGTTTGAGGCTGGGAAGAATTGCTGCTTTACATTACCAAAAGCAATCACAGCCACCACCAGTAAACCTACTAGCGAAACAACCGTTACCCAACGGAAGCGTAACGCTAATTTAAGTGATGAACCAAACGCGGTAAATAAGAACCCTTTGTAAGCGTCTTCTTCTTCACCCGTGTTTTTATCTTCTTCTTTCAATAGCAAGTCAGCTAAGAATGGCGTGATTGTAATAGCCGTTACCCAACTTAAAAACAATGAGTAACACAACACCCAATACAAATCGCCCATGAACTCGCCAGTGGCATCTTCAGACAGACCAATCGGAGCAAATGCGGCAATCGCGATCACTGTTGCGCCCAATAAAGGCCACTGAGTTTGTTTTACAATGTCAGCTGCTGCTTGAACTTTGGTTCGCCCTTTTTTCAGGCCAACTAAAATCCCTTCAACCACTACAATGGCATTATCAACCAGCATCCCTAGCGCAATAATTAATGCACCCAATGAGATACGGTGAAGGTCAATGTTGTTGTAGCTCATTAAGATAAACGTGCCGAATACGGTCAGTAGTAACACCACACCAATAATTAGGCCGCTTCGCATCCCCATAGCAAACAGTAAAACCACAATAACAATCGCAACTGCTTCACCTAAGCTGATGATAAAATCACGAACTGACGTATCAACTTCCTGAGCTTGATTGTAAAAGTAACTTAACTCAAGTCCCGCAGGTTTGATCGATTCTAAATACGCGAGTTCTTCTTGAACACGTTGACCAACTTCGACCACGTTCACACCAGAAGCGAACGATAAACCGATATTTAGCGCATCTTTTCCGTTAAATCGGATCACATTGCTCGGTTTCTCTTGTGTGCCGCGGCTAATCGTTGCTACGTCTTTTAGGCGGATTAAATTGCCCGTATCACGACCATGAATAATCAAATCTTCTAACGATTCAATCGTGGTTAATGTACCGCTTGGACGAATGGTTAAGCTCTCGCCATTCACCAATACTTCACCCGCCTGCACCACGTTATTTTGTTGGTTTAATAGGCCAGCCACGGTGTTCATGTCTAGGTTCAGTGCCGCTAAGCGATCTAGAGAGATCTCAACAAACAGCATTTCTTGTTGATCGCCCGCGATAGAGACTTTACCTACCCCATCAATCAGTTCTAATTCGCGCGTTAATGTATCGGCATAACGTTTTAACTCTACATAGTTATAATCGTCACCCGTCAGCATCATCATTACGCCAAACACGTCACCAAAATCATCAATGATCTGTAAAGATTGAACCCCTTGAGGCAAAGTTGGTTTCAAATCATTAATTTTACGACGCATTTCATCCCAGATCTGTGGCAACTCATCTGGACCGTAATCCATCTTCATACTCACCATTATCTGTGACATTCCATTAGAGGAGGTCGATGTGATTTTATCAATATAAGGTAATTTACGGATCGCTTTTTCTAACGGATACGTTAACTCTTCTTCGACTTCTTTTGAGGTTGCCCCCGGATAAGTCGAGATGATCATCGCATCTTTAATCGTAAAGGCAGGGTCTTCTAAACGGCCTAAATCTAAAAATGAGGTGATACCACCAACGGTTAAAATAACAATGAATAGCCAACTAATGACTTTGTTTTTTATTGAATATTCAGCAATGTTCATTATTGTTGATTCTCCACTAACGTTACCTTTTTGCCTTCACGTAATTTTCGTAAACTTGAGTTGGCAAGAACATCACCTTGAGTAATACCAGAAGCCACAATTGCCCCTTCACCATTAATTTGGCGAATAGACACTGGAACTTTAACCGCTTGTCCATCACGTATGATCCAGACATAAAACAGACCTGCTTTTTGACCCGCTTGCAATACCGTCACGGGTACATGGTAACCATCAATTGAAGTGATCCCTGCTTCTACCATGTCCACATTCACCGTAGCACTGGTACCCGGTAAAATCTCAGTACTCGGTTGAGGCATGGTTAAGTACATCTCGTAAGTTTGAGTTTGTTCACTCGGCTCGCTGGTGTGCTCCAAGTACTCCATAGAATAAGAATCTGATAAACCAAAAAATGTGGTCATTGGATGATAAGAGTCTCGATTGCTTTCAGGATTTATCATGGCTAACACGTTATCTGAAAGATCAATACGTACGTACACTTTATCATTTTGATACAAATTCAGAATGGGCTCGCCTGCTGCTGCACGTTCAAACTGCTCTTTATAAACATCAAGCACTTTGCCGCTAAATGGCGCGATAAGATGGGTATAAGTTAATTGATTATTTGCTGAACGATACGTCGCTTGTGCCAATTCTCTGTTCGCAAATAACTCATCAAGTTCCGCTTTTGAAATCATAGCGCGACGGTTCAATTCTTTACCGCGTTGGTACTGTTTTGACGCTAACGAATACTGTGCTTTAGCATCATTAACCGCTTGTTGTACCTTGCTATCTTCTAGTTTTGCAATGAGTTGACCTTGTTTAACCACATCTCCGGCTTTAACTAAGACCTCTTGGATCTCACCTGTTACTCGAAACGCAATAGGGGTTTGCTCAGCAGGAACCACTTGGCCTTTAAAAGAGCGAAATTGTTGAGTCACAGGCGCATCAACCGTAAAGCCAGAGATATAAAGTGGCTCACTGGTTTCTGTTACTACTTCTTCTTGGCAACCCGTTAACATAAAAAGGCTCAGTACCAATAATGAATATAATGAACGCTTCATTAAATACCTTCCTCACGCTGCCATGCTTTTACTGTTTGACCTTCAACAAGGCTATCAACGCCGGCAATCACAACATAATCATTCGCGTTTAAACCAGATATCACCAACCCTTGCTCGTTTAACGGTAACGTCGCTTTAGTGACGGTGTTTGTTTCTTCATTCATTAACCACACTTGCCCTTGGTTGGTGTTTTTACTTACCCACGCACTTTGGGGAAGTTGCAAATAATCAGAGTTTTTCTGTTTGGGAATATGAACTTGTCCCGTCATGCCCGTTAATAAATTGCGTCCTTCTGGCAAGGCCATCGTTACAATCGCTTCATAACTGTTCGTGTCTAAATTAGGCTGCGTTGAGATCTCTTTAAATCGACCATTAATTTGATTGTTAGGTTCATTATCCATGGTTACCCACATATCACTGCTAATTAATGCCGGAATAGAAACTGAGTCTACGTAGCTAATAGGTAAGGTTACCGACACATCCAATGTTGAGTTATCAATCAGATTTAAAATCTCTTGCTTCTCACCCACAATTTGATGTGGTTTTACGTAGGTATACGAAATAATGCCAGAGAACGGCGCATGAATTTCGGTATAACTTAAATCCGTTTTTGCTTGTTCGTAATTTGCCAATGCTGCTTGATATTGTGTTTCACGCTGATCGTAATCGTTGGTACTAATGAGCTTCTTACTGTACAAACTTTTAGCGCGACTCCATTGTGTCTTCGCTAGTGAGAACTGTGCTTTCGCTGCATCCAATGCCAGTTGTAAATCGTTTGGATCTAATAACGCCAATAACTCACCTTTAGTTACCGCTTGTCCCATTTTAACTTTGATATCAGAGACTTCACCACCCACTTGGAATGACAGTTGTGCTCGATATGTCGCATCAATACGCGCAAGAAACGCATCAGAATCAGCAACAGCGAGATCTTTTACCGATAATAGTTTTACAGGCTTAACTGTCATATCTGTGGTTTCAGATATCGCTTTATTGCATCCCGTCAACATACCCGACAAGCTTAATACAACAACAGCTCCTAGGAATGTGCGCTTTATATTTTGTTTTCGCACAAGTATCTCCACTCATATTATTTACTACACACCTGTGCAGTATAGTTTTAATTTGAAGTAGATCAATATATTTTACACCCGTGCAGTAAAATAGTTGAAAAGTGCATTTTTAAGTACGCGTTAGGCGCTGAACTTGGTATGCTTAAGCCATAAATACGCATTCGGCTGCTCAGAAATCAAAGCGATTAGCAACAATTAATGCGTATATATTGGTAATTAAGAGCACAAACTAAGGGTGAATAATGACAGAGAAAAAGCAGGGAAAAAGAAGTACCGAAGCTGCTGAACAAACAAAATGTCAAATCTTAATGGTTGCGGCAACGATGTTTGGCGAGCTAGGTTACGAGCGTGTATCACTGCGTAACATCAGTGAGAAAGCGGGCGTTTCCCATAGTCTTATTCGTCATCACTTTGGCAGTAAAGATATGATTTGGAAGGAAATAAGTGATGCTTGTGATGCTCACATGCAAAGCTATCTTCATGCGATTATTGCCTCACTTCCAGAAGATAAAACACCCAGCTATCGCATTTATCTTTTCATTGTTAAGTTGTCTGCGTTTACGCTGATGAATCCACAGCCCATCAAAATGATTGCTGATGCCATTCGCCAAGATGACAATGCTCTGCTTGAGTACTTCTTAAAAACCAAATGTGAGTTTGAAGCGATATTTCAAGATCTTTTTGAAGAGTACAATGAAGCCAACCCTGATGGAAAGCTCGATATTTGGGAAACTAAATGGCAAATGCTGATTTTTTCTCATGGCGCATCAAGCTTAACCCCAATGATGTCTGAAACCTGGCCACAATTTGCAGATAACCATGAAAAACTGTTACTGCAACATTGGAATCTATTTAACCAAATCATGGCTTCAAAGTTTTCAGTCGTAAAAGAAGAGATGCTTTGTCCAACTCAACTTAGTGAATTATTACTTGATGTTGAATGTCCGTTAGAGAATAAGATTGAGATTTGATTATTTTGGGAAAGAAAACGCAAAAAAGATAATAAAAAGAAGGTTTTTTATTATCTTAATTCAGAAACAACATCAAATTTATGTCTTACTACGGCTTCCCTCTTACACATTAGGGGCAATAATTAAAACAGCGATAATAGTTGCGATCAGTGTGCGAGGAATAAGAACATCTTTATCAAATTTCATCAAATAACTCCGGTTTACCTATAATTCAAATAAATCTAATTTTTCATTAAAGATGAATGAATTAGACTCTAATCAGGTAATACTATGATGCTTGATAACGAGAAACTATCGGTCACTGACTATTCGATACATAGTTTTTATCTATGCATTTATTGATGCCGTTCACTTAGTCTAGCTTTAATCTGCTCACGTATATATTGATGCGTTTTATTGCTTATATTACGGCGATGATAAATAAGCTTTATCTCATAAGGTTGAAGTGGAAAAGGCGACTCTAATACCTTTAGCCCGAGCTCTTGGGCCAAACCAAACATACTTTCAGCCACAATACAGATCGCATCCGTGTGTCTAACACTTAACAATAGATTAGATGGACCACTCACTTCACGAACAATGTTACGCTCAAATATCTCATCAGGACGGGTTTCAAATGCGCCCATGTTCTCATTTTTCAATTTAAGCATGACATGCTCAGCTTGATTAAATTGCTCTAAACTTAATGAATTCCCAGTAATGGTTGGGTGATCGCATCGACAGGCAAAGGCAATATCCAATTTACCTAAACTCTCACTCACAAAGGTGTAGTCAGTCACAGTAATATCATCAATCAAAATATCAACTTCACCTGAGCGAATTTTATCGAGCATTTGATATTCAACCGCAGGGCTTTCTGTCAGCAACGCATCGTCCATATCAGGCAAAGATTGCAATACGATTTCTGGCGCGCTGATTATCAAACGACGTGGAGATTCCAACGCCACCACCAATTGCTCCATTATCGGACGCACTTGATAGGCTAATGAATGGGCTGCATCGGTTGGCTCTAGAGATCGTCCTATTTTTAGAAATAACGGTTGCCCGTAACTCTCTTCAAATTTTTTAATCGCACTGCTCATTGAAGGCTGAGTAATATTCAAATGATCCGCGGCTTTTGTCACGCTACCAAAGTCATACACCGCTAGAAAATGTTTGATAAAATTTAAGTTCATTTCGCTTCCCTACTCGATATCTCGATTTAATCGACATCAGCACTCTATTAGCATTGGTATTTTTTGTAAGATAATGAACTATTTACAACAAAGTATGTATTTTATATAGAAATATATTTGTAAATAATAGATAACCATCAAATCACTTACATCTGTAACATTGTGTACACCAATGTTACATTCTTTTCGTTTTATAATATCTAATTATTATGTAAATTTATTTTGATAATGTTATCACGATAAGGTATCTATTTTATGAAAGCAAAACTACTGGTTACTTCACTTGTTTTTATGAGCACTACTGCCGCAGCGTTTACAGACACGAATAAAACCGTTAATGATAATATCATTACTGAACAGAGAGCAGCTCTAGCAAAGAATACTGATGGTAAAGGATTTGGTCCTCAATCTCCTAGAGATATCGATAACTTAACTGGCAATAATCAACGTTTATTTGGATTAGCGCCAGAATATACTCAAATGAATTTATGTAATATTCATTTCCATAAAAATGCGGAACATAAAGGTGGCGAATTTACTACCTACGTTGGCAATGGCGATGGAAAAGGCAGCAATACTGGCTATGCGTATAGCGGCAAGCTAAGTAAAGCAGAGCTAAAACCATTTAATCACAAAAATAGTACACTGCAATCTGGTGACACCATTGAAGTGCATTATGTTCATACCACGGCTAACGTTAAGCCAGGCCCAACACTTGGTGCATGTTTATCTGACTCAATTGGCAACCCACAATTACGTGTAGAAACACAAGTGTATGTTTTAGTTAATGATAACTCAGCTCAGGATTTTGAGTATTTAACTGAATACGCTAAAAAGTCGGGGTATTACCAAGCAGTGAACATTCCAGTTAATACAGGAAAGCCAATTCAATACGCAGGTTCAACAACAGGGCCTAGCTATAATGAGCAAGGATCACCTTTACAAGTAACTTGGAGCGTTAGACCGCAAGTAACTAAAGTTAATATTAGTTCTGTCGCTGAATGGTTAACAGAAAATGACTTTAAAGAAGATCACGCACATGGTGTAAGAAACCTAGTGACTAATCCAGATCTACTCTCTTCTGGACACTAACTTTTACCCTATCTATTCAAAGGTCGCTACTTGCGGCCTTTTTTAAATATTAATTTAATCATGCTGAAGATAATCAAGACGCGCCGTTTACCTACTGCGTCCAACGCTCTTATCTAATTAAATCGACGTCGAAACTCGGTTGGCGTCATCATTTTTAACTCTTTAAATTGGCGATTAAAGTTAGATATATTTTTAAATCCCGTTTTTTCTGCCACTAATGCGATAGAAAAGTTAGTACTCGCTAACAGCTCACACGCTTTACCAATACGGTATTGCTTTAGATGATCAGAAAAACTCATTCCATAATGCTTCTCAAACATTCTATAAGCCGAGCTTTCACTCATATGAAGTCGCTTACATAAATCGGAGATCTTAATTGCATCACCATAATACGTTTCTATGTAACGAGTTGCTCGCTCAATTCGATGGTTTAATTCTGAATCATCGGAAAGCGGCTTAATTCGATAAGGCGTGGTTGATAGCTTTTTTGCCTTCGTATCATCAGAAAGACTGACTAATATCTCAATCACTTTTATCGCCTGCAAATGACGCTCTAACGTATTAGCCTGTTTTAATAATTCCGACATCTTTTGTGCGGTTTCTGGGCTAAACGATAAGCCATAAGCAGAATTATCTAATAACCGCTTGAGGTTTCTCGCTTCAGGGATCAGTGTCATTAAGCGCTCAACCCAATGGTGAGCAAACCAAATAATTAAAGTGTGATGTTTTGACTGCTCTAATTTTACGCTTCGTCCCGCCACCATATGAGGTAAGCCTGGCCCATAAAGAAGCAGAGAATTATGATGGATATCGCCAATCGCATCTCCTGCAAAATAACTGCCTTGAAATGCTTCATCAGGGTCTAGATACAACACCAATTCATATTCAGAATGATAATGCCAAGAACACGCAAACTCATTGTCTTCTACACGACAATGAAATTCTCTTACTATCCAATCAAAACTAGGTACATTTTGCACATGTTCTTTAAATGGTTTCATTCTTGGCCTTAACGGTTAACACCACTCGAAATAAGTCACTCTCAGGCTAATCGTGTAAGCGTCACCTGTCAAAGAAAGATAGTAAAATGACTGAATAGTATTAGAGGTAGCTCGAATAACATCACTCCCCCTCCCTTTCATTGAGTAGACTACGCCTAAATAAAACGGTTCAACCACATTCTCTTTCGTACACTGGAGCTTCACTATGCCGCAAAACAAGAAGACATTTTTGTTTATTTTTATCGCCTTTATTACTGGGCTTTGTAGTGCGTTTTTTTACCCACTATCAAGCTTGTTTATTGTAGAGGAGTTGGGCGCATCACCAATGATGTTAAGCCTGTATATGACGCTCGCTGTCAGCAGTTCTGTGATCGTATCTCAGTTTATTGCCAAACGCTCAGACACGCATTGGAACCGTAAAACCATTCTTATTGTCTCTTTAGCAAGTTACTTAATTTTGGTCGCCAGTTTTACCGTTATTCGTGATTATTGGTTAGCGATTACCATGGCAGTGGTCTTTGGTAGCATCAGTGGCGCATCTTTTGGTCAACTGTTTGCTCTAGGTCGAGAATATGGTGACAGACACGTCGCCAACAGCACCAGTTTTTTAGCGAAGATGCGTGCAGGTCTTGCGATTGCGTGGGTATTTGGTCCGCCTGCCGCGTTCATGCTTAAAGCACAATTTGGTTTTAGCGCAGCGTTTGCGGTGTCTGCTATTACTGTCTCTGTCGCAATACTCATCATCGCTAAATTTATTCCTGATAATGTGGTGACAAAAGAAGAACGAACTGCGGCAACAGTTGAGAATAAACCGTTAGGACGTATGGTTGTATTTTATTGCTTTATCATTGTTTGTGCTTTCTCTGCCAACAACTTGTATATCACCAGTATGCCTCTATATCTTTCACAAGAGCTGCAAGTTGATGTGAGTTGGTTGGGGTTAATGTTTGGTATGGCGGCAGCTTGCGAGATCCCAGTGATGCTTGGGGCAGGTAAAATGGCTGACAAACTAGGTACAACCAGAGTAATGACTCTTGGCGTGATATCTGGTGCCATGTTCTTTCTTGTTATGCTATCAACCACCAGTTTTACAGGGATGCTGATTGCCCAAATACTTAATGGATTGTTCATTGGTGTATGTGCCACGCTTGGCATGGTCGCATTGCAAGATATGATGAAAGACCGTTTAGGCACAGCCTCTACCCTGTTCTCTAACATGCTGAACATCAGTGTCTTGGTATCAAGTGTTTTGGTTGGTGTTGTGGGTGAGTTATACAACTACTACAGCGCGCTGTATTTGTGCTTTGTTGGTGCTGTTATAGCTGCTGTGTTGTTGATTGTGTTTGAGATGCTAGAGAAGAAACAGAAGGTAATGATTGAAGGCCAATGCGCGGTAGGAGAGGTGTAGGGTTAACACTATTTAAAGCGCAGGGGTAATAGCTGATTTGCTATTGCCCCATTGTTTGTTAGGTTACTTTTCTACATAACATTCAGTTTGGTTTTTGGCTTACTTTTTTATAACAAATGTTCTAGCTATGTGGCCAGATTTTTAATCCGCTACACGAATTCATCAGTGTGATGTGCTGCATGGCATAAGATACGGTTTGTCTGTACTATAAACTTTATTGAATGATGAGTCGAAAATGCACAGATGCGATTACCGAAAAGAACCAGAGCCCACATATTAGAAGAATTATCTGTAGACAAATTTAAATCTCTACTTCCTCATGAGTGGGTGTACCGCATACCGACACACGACTACGGGATAGATGGAGAAGTTGAAGTCTTTGATAACGATGGCCTTAGTACAGGGATTAAGTTTCTCGTACAACTCAAGGCGACCGATGAGAAAAATAGTATTAAAGCGCTAAAGCTTCGCATGAACATAGAAAAATTAAACTACTTTAAACAACTCGATTGCCCTGTATTGGTTGTACGCTATTTGGCTCATTCGGATACAATTTATAGTCGCTGGTTCCACTCGCTAAATCTAACCACAGATACCCTAGCTGAAAACAGTTTTTGCATGCAGTTCTCTTCTTCGAACGAATGGAAAGAACATTCAACAGAGCTACTTTTCGAAGGGCTGAAAGCTTATAACAACTTCAAAAGTAAAACCCTTCAAAAGCCTATAAAAATAAATGCATCAATAAAATCATACAAGGGATTATCCACACACTCTGCGCTATTAGCTTCTAACCTAATCAATTCAACAAAAGAGAATGAAAACACGTTTACATTCGAATTTAAACCGACCAAATCCTCCCCTTCCATCTTGGAAATTGATGAAAATGACTACTACATAAATCTTGGTGGAGTCGGAAGCAGTCGAGGTTCATTTGACAATTTGAGTAATATTACTGACGCTTTAACGTTAGTTGCCGACATAAACGTAACTATCGGATTGTTACTACAGCACTTGGGGCATACTAAGGAAGCTGAGGTTCATTTCGATAATTACATACAGGCGTCAAAAATAAAAAGCCATGGATTAACTCTCATCAGCTATACGCAGTGCAAAATAGCTACAAGAACACCCTCCGATGCATTGCTCCTTATCGAAAGCATTGTTAATACAACTAATATATTCGAACACGACTTGGTAAATGAAATCCAAGTTTGTTTAAGTTTAATCACTAGCTTATCTATTAAAGCCGATGTAGAAAGCGTAATAAAAACATACAAGTGTATCGACCAATCAATTCCGTCAGACCACAAAGACTTGAAGGCAACTTTACACTACAACCTCGGTAATTTTTTATCTGCAAGAAGTGAACTAAGCAAAGCGATACATCAATACAATAAAGCTGCAAAGATGAACCCAGATTACAAAAAAAGGGCATACTGGCTAAAAGAAGTCGCTGGGTTATTATTCAGCGCAAGTAAGTACACAACAGCCTCCAAGTTTTATACAACCGCTATTGACATCGAAGATACAGCAGAGAATGCGGTGTTACTGGCAGATAGTCTAATCTTTTGTGGACGTTTTGAGGAGGCATCTGATTTGTTCGAAATCTCCATTCCGAAACTTAAAGTAAGAAGCTCTATCTGGTGCCTAAAAAAATGGACTCTTGATCTATTAGTGAATGACTTAGGCATAAAGAAACAACTTATAGGTAAAGTTGCTACTGCTAAGTTTATCGAAAATGCTAACGAAGACGAAATAATAGAATACTTAGTCAAGACAAATGCTACATGTCCAGAATGCTGGTACTCATTGGCTCAAAAGTTTGTTATTGCTCAAGACTACAATAAAGCATGTATTAGCTACTTACTTTCAGCATTTTCAGATGAACGTTACAGAAATACATGGATGAACGCATTGCAGTGTGCCTACAACATCGAAGACCTAACGGCATTTTCTCATTTAATAGAAGTCATTGGTAATAAATTTGGAAGTGAAGTCATTGGTGAGTTCTTCTCTAACTTCCCTGTAGATGCAAATGATGATTTCCATCAAAAATTAAGTGACGCTGCATTACAAGCAATACAGTACTGTGAAGACTATAACAATGAACAAAAAAACAACATTTATGAAATTAGGTTTGGAGATAGCAACTCAATCAATACAGTTGCTTTAAAACGCCATTGATGTAATGGATTAGTATAGTTGGTCTAAGCAAGAAGCTCTGCTTTAACTCTAGTAATTCACGAAATACTAATTTAGCAATATCACTGACTCACTTATGTCCAAAAACAAGCTAACCTAATACTACTTTTATTGAGTCCCCTCTCCACCAAACTAAAAATGCCAGTCAACTTAACTGACTGGCATTGCATTACCCACTGAGGGGAGGTTTTATCATTAAATGTTATTTGCTTGGCATTGGTAGAATCTCAAACATGCCATCAAACTTATCTAGTGAACTAGCCTGTTGATCTAACAGTGATGCATCGCCTTTAACACCCGCTTGACCAGATTTGAATAATGCCTCTAAAGTTGTCTCACCAAAAACCACTTTTGTGAAATCTGCTTTGTTGATAATTAATTCAAAATCAACCTTTGGTAGTTTATCGACTTCAATGTTAGCCATATTCGCATTAGACACTTCACCATAGTAACGCTCTCCAAGGTCTGGGTGGTAAACACCGAAGTTGAAGTCAAGACCTGCGGCTTCCGCTTTTGGTGCGTTCAAACTCACAGCAATAAAGTGAGCTAGCTTGCTTGCGCTAACACATTGGTATCAGCCAATAAGCGCTTCCCCGCCTCATCAAACAAATGCAAGTGCTGTTTTGCTACGTTAAGCGTCAGAGCTTCTTGAGTGGCAAAGTCTAACTCTGGCGTTAACGCGGTAAATGTTTTACCACCCACCAAACCATGCACTAATTGGTTCGGCCCTAACGGTTCAACCGCTTGCACGCTTAATGGAAAACTTAACCCTGTATTTACTGGCTCTAATAAGGCGTGTTCAGGTCTAATTCCAAGCTGTATTGTCTGAGCAGGTAAATGTGCGTATTCAGCCAGAAACACACTTTGCTGATCAAACTTAATCACCCCATTCACAATCTCGGCTTGATGAAAGTTCATCGCAGGGCTGCCAATAAAACTCGCCACAAACGTACTCGCAGGTTGGTGGTACACCTCTGATGGCGTACCTATTTGCTCAATCTCCCCTTGGTTTAACACGATAATGCGATCCGCCAAAGTCATCGCCTCCACTTGATCATGAGTCACATACACACTGGTTACACCTAGCTCACGTTGCAGTTTTTTAATTTCTAAACGCATGTGGGCGCGCAGTGAAGCATCTAGATTAGATAACGGCTCATCAAACAAGAACAACTGTGGATCACGCACAATCGCACGTCCCATTGCAACACGTTGACGCTGCCCACCGGATAACTTTGCAGGCTTTCTGTCGAGATAATCTGCGATCTTGAGGGTTTCTGCGACTTTTTCAATTTTTGCTGCAATGGTTTGCTTATCAACACCACGGTTTTTTAACCCATAAGCCAAGTTGTCATACACTGTCATGTGTGGGTATAGCGCGTAGTTTTGAAACACCATCGCAATATCACGACTGGCTGGTTTTTCTGTATCAATACGACGATGATTTAGCTCAATTTCGCCACCAGTGATCGACTCTAACCCTGCAATAGAGCGCAAGATGGATGATTTACCACAGCCCGACGGACCAACCAATACAATGAACTCACCTTGCTTAATATCAACAGAAACACCTTTTACCGCTTGGTGACCATTGTCGTAGGTTTTTACTAAATTTTTAAGTGCTAACATAGTTCTATCTCTTCACAAATTTGGGATTGGCAATGCGGTTTCATCACCGCGTTTGCACAATTATTTCTCTGTTTCAACAAGGCCTTTAACAAACCAACGCTGAAAAATAATAACTATTAAAATTGGTGGCAACATAGCGAAGATAACCAGAGCAAAGGCTTGGTCGTAACGCGGTTGACTACTTTGGCTTATGTCACTCAATAACTGTTTCACACCCATTACGATAGTGTTGTAACTCTCATCGGTGGTCATCATGATTGGCCATAAATATTGGTTCCAACCCACCACAAACATGATAATGAAAATCGCAGCGATCATGGTTTTAGATAACGGTAATAAAATATCGATAAAAAAGCGAATTGGCCCTGCGTTATCAAGTTGCGCCGCCTCCACCAATTCATTCGGGATGGTTCTAAAAAATTGGCGAAAGAAAAACGTCGCGGTCGCCGAGGCAATCAAAGGTAAAATTAACCCTGAAAAGCTATTCAACATTCCTAAGTTCGCAACCACTTCATAAGAAGGAATGATACGAACTTCTAATGGCAACAATAGCGTGACAAAAATCAGCCAAAACCACAGCGAAGCAAAAGGCATACGAAAATAGACCAACGCATAAGCGGCCATCATCGAAATAATAATCTTGCCAATGGCAAAGCCAAGTCCCATCACCATTGAGTTAATGATCATCGATTTGGCATTCACATCCGTACTAAAACCGACGCTCTTATCCCAGACCTCCCCGTAAACCTCAAAGAAGTTACCGCCCGGCCACCACTGCAATCCATCACTAATAATGGTGTTTGGGTTGTGGGTAGAGCTGGCGAAAATTAGCCAAATAGGGATGATCATAAAAAGCGCCCCTAATATCAGGATGACATGATCGAACCATTGATTCTGTTTCATAATAAAATTCTCATCATTGCTGTGTACCAATACATCTCTTTGAATTAATAGTGCACACGCTTTTCAATAAACTTAAATTGCACCCAAGTCAGCATTAAGACTAAAACCAGTAACACTACCGATTGCGCCGCACTACCACCAATGTCTGTCCCAATGAAGCCATCACGATAAATCTTATAAACCAATGAGGTCGTTCCCCCACCCGGACCGCCTGACGTTAAGGTGTCAATAACGCCGAAGGTTTCAAAAAAGGCATAGGTTAAGTTGATGACTAATAAGAAAAAGCCTGTAGGAGCAAGCAATGGGAAAGTGATGGTCCAGAAGCGACGGCGATCACTCTCACAATCCAACATTGCCGCTTCATTCACCGCAAATGAAATAGACTGTAGTCCTGCAAGAAAGTAGATAAAGTTAACCGAGACTTGCTTCCACACCGAGACTAAAACCAAGGTTAGCGTTGCATCAAAAGGACTGGTGTATAAACTAAAATCCCAACCAAGGCTGGAAAAAATATCGGTAAAAACACCAATATGAGGATTAAAAATAAAGCCGCCCATAATACCAGCCACCGCAGGAGCAACCGCATACACCCAAGTGAGCGTGATTTTATAAGCACTCTTACCATGCAAAATATTATTGGCTTTCACCGCCAATAAAAGAGCAATGGCTAATGATAAAAAAGACACCACAATGGCAAAGCCAACCGTAAAAAAGATCGATCTTAAATACTCTGCCGAGCTAAAAATAATGTCGTAATTCTCTAAACCAACAAAGGTTGATGACAACCCCCAAGGGTCTTCTAGCATAAAGGAGAGATAAACCGCTTCTGCTGCGGGATAGAAAAAGAACACAGCAATAATGGCGATTTGGGGCACTAAAAGCGCATAAGGCAACGCCGAGTGGGTAAATTGTTGTCGTTGTTCCACTGTTATAACCTACTACATTAAAAAGAAAAAAATCACTGTGGCTAACCTAAATCGGCCACAGTGAAACCTTGTTATTGCACCGAGCGTGCGAAACGGTTTAACATTACTTTGCTTTCTTTATCGATATTGGCGAGTGCTTTTTCTACCGTAATTCGGTCTGCAAATACGTTATCAAACTCTCTATGCATTACCTCTTGGATTTGTGAGTAAAAACCTAAACGGTAACCACGCGTCCACTCGCCACCCGGTAAGCTCAACTGTTTTACGCCCACTTCTGCATCTGGCTGTTCTTGGTAGTAGCCTGATTGTTTTGTCATGTCGTAAGCCGCTTTGGTAACCGTCACATAACCGGTCGATTTATGCCAAAACATTTGTGTCTCAGGACTTGTTAAGAAATTAAAGAAAGCAGCAACGGCTTGCTCTTCTTCTTTTGGCTTACCATCAATGGCAAATAAGGCAGCGCCACCAATAAAGGTACGGCCGGCCTCTTTATTGACTGATTTCCAATATGGTAGATAGGTTGTACCTAACTCAAAATCAACACGGTTACGTAACCCACCAAACGAGCCTGATGAGCCTAACCACATTGCTACTTTTTGTTGCTCAAACGGTTGTTGGTTTGCATCCCAATCAGAGCCGTAATACTTGTAGTACCCTTTGTCTGACCACTCTTTTAGCTTGTTAAAGTGCATTGCCATGTCAGGCGTATTAATCATGATATTGGTCGCTGGCGCATCAAAGCCATTGTTTTTGTTAGCAACAGGAAGGTTATGGCGAGACTTGAAGTTTTCGAACATGATCCAAGGCGTTAAAGATTGTGAGAAAGTAGCGTAGCCTTGCGCTTTTAATTTTTGTGCGACTTGTTCTAGCTCTTCGTAGGTTTTAGGCGCTTCTACCCCTGCTTTTGCAAGAATGTCTTTGTTGTAATAAAGCACAGGCGTTGAACTGTTAAATGGCATACCAATCATTTTTCCATTGCTGTCTGCGTAGAAGTTACGAACCCCTGCAATGTAGTCTTTATTATTAAATGAATAGCCAGATTGAACCAGAATATCTTCGACAGGTTTTGCAACCCCTGGGGCATTGATGATGGTTGCTGCCCCCACATCAGCCACTTGCAGAATGTTCGGCGCTTGGTCGGCACGATAAGCAGCAATGCCTGCGGTAAGGGTTTCTACGTATGAGCCTTTAAACACTGGGGTAATTTTGTATTCATCTTGTGACGCATTAAAATCACGAGCAATAGTATTGACTGTTTCGCCTAGCTGACCACTCATTGCATGCCACCAAGTGATGTTGGTTTCAGCCATGGCTGTCGTTGAAAGTAATGACGCTAGAACACCTGTTATCAATTGCTTTTTCATCTTATTCCCTAATGATTTAGTATGAGTAACCGTTTATGTGATGCTCATAGTAGGGATTGAAGATGACAATTATGCTTCAGTTTTATTGTGTTCTTGTGATGATTTGGGGGGAATGTTTTTTGGTGCTCTCGCTTAGAACTACGAGTTAAAGAGAAATTTTGGCATGAAATATCCATTGGTCAAAAGGTTGCATTAACCGCACAAAAAAATGTACTAGGATTATCTGTAGTCGATAAATATGAGCATATTGCAAAAAGTCATAAATAAATAACCTATTCACACTTTATTTAACACCGTATTAATGAACGAATAAGCCTCATCAATCAGGCAGATTTAGTGTAAATCAGCGAGTTTCTCTACGTTGCTAGGTTTCTAGCCATTGAAAATGTTTAGAGTTTTAGATATATCCATAAAAAATCCAAGTGCATAAAATACACTTGGATTTTGACATCTAAAAGGTCCTACCAACCAATCCAATTACCCTTAATGGTCGATATTACTACGGAAGTAAGCTTTTCACTTTTAAACAATTACAGGAAATCAGTAAGACAGTCTTTTATAAATGCTTTTAAAATTGCTCTTTTAAATATCTTACTCTTTACAATCTTAGTAGTTGTATTGATTAAAATATTACTCATATCATTCCTTCTATTGCTTTCTTAAAACCACAAAAAAGGTTACCCTCTCGGATAGCCCTAATTTTATAATTTGTTCTGCTTAAACATCTTTAATTTTCGCTGTTGTATAAAGTACTAACGAACCAAACGAAGGGAACTATTGTTGTTTATTTTAAATAAATGGCCGAAGGAATATAGCCCCCATTATCGGCGATCTCCGCTTTTATTCCTGACGTGATAACACCCCCACTAATTTTAAAAAATGCAAAGAGCATCTCTAACGTTGTAAAAAGGTGCTTCATATTACTTATTCGTACGATCAGCGTTCTCATCGTTAAACCGTTATTTTCTCCCAGCTTTAAATTTACTTCTAAGTAGTATTCGTAGTTTTCAGAAAACAATAAAGCCATACTTACGCTTTTAAACTGCCTTTGTCTGTAAATACCTTCTTCGCTCGATATTGGATCCACGCCCATTTCACCTAGTATGCTCTTTTCAATCCACTTCTCATTCACTTGAAGATGATCAGATGATTGCCATACAACTTTACCCACTATGACATATTCCCGCTGTGGAAAGGCATTTTCAATTAACTCAATTTGATACTCACGCTTCCACGCTTTGGGTGCCTTTACCAGGTGAGAATATCGGCCAGATTCGACTAACGTTTTAACCTTGTTTAATAGATGAAGATGTCGCACTAGCTTTTCTGTCTGGTCTGAATATATGCTAATGCCTCGGCCTTGGTTGACATGTTTCAGTATGTCGTAAATACGTTGCTCTTTCAGAACACGCGAATTGCCAATTTCGATGTCTATTTTGGTTGTTGAGAGTAGGTTTTTAAAATATTGATGTTTAGACGGTATATCTTGAGTTGACACCTCAGAAAGAATGCTTTCGATAACGTCACACCATGCTGAAAAATAAGGGGAGTTAATAAGTGCATTTATTGCCTCCAACTTAAAATCACGCATCAAGCGAGCATTTTTATGCTCTATACCTTTACGCTTGTTTTCATCCACAACATTTTGGGCTTCATAATCAGGAACTAATGAGTCGTGAACATCCAAACTTTCGAGTATAAAAGCTCTGGTCTCTTCGTTATTCCAAGCCTGAATTATCCTAAGTAAATGCAATTCTTTGCTATGAGTATCAAATTTCTTTGTATCTCTCATTTCCTCTGAAGTGAATAACTCGGCTTCTATATAGTAACCTTTGGAGGTTTCCGGCAATCCAAATTCCTGTTGTAAGATGTCCGCCTCTTTGAAAGTTAGCTTACGACGCCCTCCCTTCAATTCACTAACACGTGAAGGTTCTAGCTCCAGTAACTCCCCAACTAAATTGTTTCCCCCAATATTGCATGCGTGGTTCACATATAACATTGACTGTTGTTTATTATATTTCTCGGCTTTCTGGTCCATAGCACTCTCCTTGTTTCAAAAAACAATCTTATTACGGCACACCTTACAAATAAAGCGTAATTGATGCGTAATAATTACACTTCCAGTAAGGAGTAGAGGACCGAATGTTTTTTCTCTGGGCTTTCATCAACCGATAAACCAATTTATTAATGCCGATGGTTGACGCACTTTGTTTGCGCTGTTTGCAAACAAGGTGCGCCGAAAATAGCTGGCACGAAGTGCGAGCGCCCCAAGCGGATAATAGAGAGCAACCCACGCTTTTGCGCCTCTTTGGAATGACGAATAAACAGGGACCATTGCTTTGCAAGCTGTCGCCTGTGTGCTTGCACACGTTATTAGGCGATGGCTGTTTTGCAATGCAATGGTGGTGACGGGAATGGAAAAGTGCCGCAGTGGGTGATTAAGCAAAGAGCTCAGGTCTAAGTTTCCCAATAACTTGCCACACTTTTTTATTATTTGGAGTTCGAGCGATTAACTCTTTCTTAACCAATGCATTTAATGCCTTAGTTGCTTCAGTTTGTTCGAGCTTTACGGTATTGAATAATTCAGTCACAATCATACTTTTTGCTTTTAACGTATTATAAAGCAAAGCAATATTGTTCAAATCTTTAGCTGTATATTCTTGTATCTCCGTGGCCTGTACTAATACTGGTTTAGTATTTACAATTTCACTAGCAATTGAAGCATGTTGACATTGAAATTCAAAAGCTTGGCACAATGGATTGTCGTTTGAATATAATATAAAGGTGAGTTTCTTTTTCTCATCATAACGAACCTGAGATATAGCTTTACTTAAATGAGCAATGAGATAAAAATCTGCTTGATTCTTACCAACTGGATACCCATCCATCACAATAAACATTAAATCATGACATAACGTTTTAATCTGTTCATTATTAGAAAACACAAAAACCTTATCTGTGATCCTTGCATCTATCTCTTGAATCGATGGTAACCCTATATTTTCTGCATCAACAAAAATGATGTTCATAACCTAGCCTTAATATTTTATTTTTATGTAAATATAACTCCAATAGTCATACTCTAAATTTTGAAATTTAATTAGTTCCAATTTAATCAAACTTATATGGATTTTTATTGGGTTCTGAGCAGAGACGTATTGGATGACAGTACGATATCAAATTCAATTATTACATAATGTGAAACAAGTAATGATATTTTCTCTGAACTATTAGCATCATCAGAACTTTATTGCTGAATGCCGATGGTTGACGCACTTTGTTTGCGCTGTTTGCAAACAAGGTGCGCGGTAAAATAGCTGGCACGAAGTGCGAGCGCCCCAAGCTTAGGGAAGGGGTTGGTAATAAAAAGCAACCCACGCTTTTGCGCCTCTTTGGAATGACGAATAAACAGGGACCATTGCTTTGCAAGCTGTGGGTGGCTATCTTGTTTATTGTCAATTTTTACCATAACAGGATGACTTTCACCCGAAATGAATCTAGATTTCATCTTACGAAAATCAACCTAAAATCGTCATAAAATTTCAACCATATTTATGGATATGTTTGTATAATTTACATCTAAAAAACGAGCCTTAAAAGAGCAACTCAGGGCCATAAATCCAGTACTTATTGACCCTCAATCTTTCAAAGCTTCAAGCACTAACTTCCATTAACCAACTAGAGGGACATTTCTATCTGGCTAAAACAAGGACATTTTAAAATGGGATTAACAGAATTGCGGGAATAAAAAATAATTATGTATATGTAGTTGAGTGAGGGTATATTTACGTCTTATATTTTAATTCTAGGGTCGTTGTTATGAACATATTTAATATAAAAAAGTCATTATTTATTGGTTTGCTAATATCTTTATCTACCCCAGCCTTTTCTTCTGAGGTAAAACCAATTGGGGCACTTGTAGGAATTAAACATGTACCTGAGATAGGTTCTAAATACCGTATTGATGAAACGTCTTATGGAGCTGCCCCCGTTACTCTTTCTTGCGAATTAGAGGGTAGATTTAGATCTTTTTCAGCATGTGAGCTAGATGCAAATGTTCGCAGTCTGTATTTAGATATGACAAAAGATAATTTTACTGGTCGTAATGTTTCAGGAAGAACAATTGAGTTTACAGGGATAAAATATGGACAATTATTTTTTAAACTAATGGATTAAATATTGTGACAAATTGGCCACCTATGTCGAAATTTTTTATTTAAAGAGATCATATGTACGAGTTGATAGATGGTATTATTTCAATTTTTGGTGGTGTACTTATATACCTTATTGGTAGTGGTAAAGTACGTATTACTTCAAATCAAGATAAAAATGAATCATTAAAAAATAGGTTTAGAAGTATTTCAAAAGTTGTTACTCCGATACTAATAATTTTTGGGGTGATTCAATTAGGCACTGTATTTTTAACATAACGTCCGTTATCTGCCCTGACAGCTAGCAACACAAAGGTCGCCTATATTGGTGACCTTTTTTATACAGTGATATATCCATTCATTAATTTGATACACTTGTTTAACAATCTTCTTGATCTTCGCTCGATATTGCGTTGGATTTCAAACCTATTCATGACAGATACCCTTTAATTGTGACACTTTCTTGAATGAAAGTGTCACACTTATGGCGCATTTATCCTTTAGTGACAATAAGAGTGTCACAGTAAAATATAGGCATCTTTGGATTAAGGCCCTAGAGATTCACTTACTTATCTTTGATCCACAGAAAATTAGTTTCGGAGTAATAACCGAATTTAAGATAGTATTTTGCCCCAAAATACGCATAATCTTGCTATACAACACTCAAAGAGAAATTACCTATGACTAATTTTCAATATTACTTTCATAAACTGCCTTGTTTTGACTGTAAAAAAACCAAAGTGAACACTGATCTTGGTTGGTTAACAGCGACAATGAAAGACGATGTTCAAGCACAATTGACTGCAATTATCGAGCAAGGTAACGTTGAAGCTGATCTTTCAGTAAACGTGACTTGTACTAAAGCTGAAGCTCGTGATTACTTATTGCTGAATTTCTACGGTTACTCTGAAGAAGAGCTAGAAGGTCAAATTGAAGCTGACGATGAGAAAGAAGTTGCAGATGAAATCGCAGAGTTGCTAAAAGACGGTAGCGATGTAGCGGTATTTGAGCACGAAATCGCTCTACAATGCTGTACTGATTGCGACGTTGAATAAGCGTTAATAAAGTTCAATATACTAATTCTAGGCATTAGCAGAGTTAAATTTGCTAATGCCTTTTTTGTTTTTACTTCTCGATATTTCTAAATATCAGAAGTAACCCATAAAACAACTCAATGTGTTATTATCCCCTCAAACTGTAAGGACAATAATCATGAAGCTTATCCCCCTACTGAAACAGCCTAGAATCCACTGACTTATTTTAAATTAATGCCAACCCCATTATTTTTATATAAGTTTAAAGGTTTATTATGCAAGAAAAGCACTGGTCAAAGTTTCAGTTACTTCATGAAGTTGTAACCAACAAAAACATTCATATTAAAGGCACCCATAGTTATTACAGCGATTGCTGGGATAACGGTTTTGAAGACTCTGTTGTTCGGTATTTACACGGAGATAAAATCAGCCGTCAATGGGAGCCAAGATGGGAAATCGATAAGCTTCATATTGGTGATTACGTCTGTATCGCCGCTGAAGTTATTATCTTAATGGGCGGAAACCATAATCACAGAACAGATTGGTTTTGTTTATACCCATTTATGGACTTTATCGATGACTCTTATGCGAGCAAAGGGGACACTCACATTCATGACGGCGCTTGGTTAGGCATGAGATCAATGATCATGCCCAGCGTAACGATTGGAGAAGGAGCCGTTATTGCCGCAAATAGTGTCGTCACCAAAGATGTAGAGCCATATAGCGTGGTTGCAGGCTCTCCAGCAAAACATGTGAAATATCGCTTTGAGCCTTCCGTGATAGAAGAGCTGTTGTCTTTTAAAGTTTACGATTGGCCTACAGATAAGTTCAATGCACTCAAACCGCATTTATGCAGCCCTGATTTTGAGCAACTAAAGCAAGCAATCGCTTCATATGACGAGCTTAATTAGAGCGTCACTATTAGTGAATATCATCAAGTAATTCTCCCAAATAGTTCAAACGACTCAAAAAAAGGTTAATTGATTGAGTTCAATTAACCTTTTTTGTTTATAAATCTATTACCTGCCGCCAGCGCTTAATTATACATACCACGGATAGGGTAATTGTTTTCTGGATTACGGATAAACTCAAGACCAGAGAGTAATACATTCAAATCAGGGCGCACAAAAGGTCCATTTGAAATATCAATTACTTGTACCTGCCCTTTCTCATTAATAACAAAAAGGCCCGGCTCAGCAAATAAATGGTCAGTTTCTTGCTCAGAACGAGGTTCTGAAATATACAATCCCAACGTTTGCATTTGCTCTACACTCAAGCCATAAGCAATCGGAAAACTCACTGATAATTGTGTCATATGAGTCGTTAATTGGGCTTCACTGTCAGCCGATACTGCAACAATATCCACTCCCAGTTCAAGAAAGCGGCTTTTTAGTGTTTCTAGCTCATTTAAGTAACGAGTACACAACGGACAATGCTTACCACGATAAACCACCACCAATTTCCAATCAGCCCCATTTTGTGGCACAGAAATATCAATAATATTGTTATCTAAAGTAGGTAGTTGGATTGCAGGAAATACATCACCAGCGATAAATTTATGTGTTGTCATGGTTCGCTCCTTGAGCACTATTCTCTTTTAGAATAGTTACTCACAATTAATGTAAATAGATAGGCTTTTATTGCTTGAAAGAGAGTATAGACACAAACAAATCAGACTAGAACCATGCTAAAATGACTACCAAGTATGCGTTTTTGGAATAATTGAGAGACCTATGGATCAGTTAAGTGCAATGAGAGCCTTTGTTCGAGTCGTCGAAACAGGCAGCTTTTCAGCTACAGGTAAAGAGATGAATACCTCTCAAACCACCATAAGTAAAAAAGTCGCTGCGCTTGAAAAACAAATAGGAGTAAAGCTGTTAACTCGAAGCAGCCGAGATCATTCATTAACCTCAGCAGGAAGCGATTATTATGATACTTGCGTTAATATCCTAAGTGAACTTGATGAAGCTGAAGCTAAGGTCCGTACTAAAACAACACAACCTCAAGGAATTATCAGAGTCGCAGCACCCGTTGCCTTTGGTCGCTTTCTTCTGGCTCCTATCGTTGCTGAGTTTTTCCAACAATACCCCGATATAAAGATCGATCTCCTTCTCAATGACAAACACGTCAATCTCATCAGCGAAGGAATTGATGTCGCTATCAGAGTAAAAAAGCTCGAAGATTCCTCTTTAGTTGCCCGTCATCTTTTTGATAATCCTATGTACCTATTCGCTTCACCAGATTACTTAGAACAACATGGTGAACCTGAACATCCAAACGATCTCGCCACACATAACTGCTTAATTTATTCTGGTCTACAAGAAGCACATATATGGAATTTTAATCATGGAGATAAAGAATATTCAGTGCCTGTAAAGGGTAATTTTCAAAGCGATAATGGCGATGTATTATTAGATGTGGCACTTACAGGAGTGGGCATTGTTTCTTTACCGATTTGGATGGCTAAAGCGCACTTAACATCGGGACATTTACGCCAGATAATAACCACGTATTCAGGTCAAAACTTACCCATCAATGCCATCTATCCACAACGTCGTTATACGCCATTAAAAGTCCGTTGTTTTGTTGATTTTTTAAAACAAAAACTGTCTCTCCAATAACGGTAACGCAATAATAAGCGACAACAATAACGTCACCATTGATGGGACTGCATCTTTCCAAGTATCAAATCGAAAATGAAAGAACATCGCCCCAATGGAAGTTAGCGTGATCAAACTAGCACCCATCGCACTTAATACTGGGTTTGCTGTAAACATCCCAACTAACATAACAACAGCACCAGTGGCTTCAATAACACCCACAGCGAACATTGCCGCACGGTTCAGGCCATAACGATGAAAGAAGGCAAGTTGTGGCTCAAATATCGCCTTTACCCAGCCAAACATTTTAATTGAACTAGCAAACAAGAAAATCGCGATTAATAACCCTTGAATAAGCAACATAATTTAACTCCTCTATAAACAATAGAGCCATTAAAGCATTCCAATTAGAATAGAAGGATACTAAGATTAGGCTTATTACTATTCCAAATAGGAATGGCTATGGATAAGTTTGATTGTTTAAAGGTCTTTACTCGTGTTGCTAGCTTAGGCACATTTACCGCAGCTGAAAATGAACTCAATACTACCCAAAGTGCGGTCAGTAAAAAGATTGCATGGCTTGAAAAACAAATAGGCATTACTTTATTTCACCGTCATGCTCGTGCTATTAGCCTAACAACAGGTGGTAAACAATATTTACATTTAGCGCTGAAACTTATTGACGAAATGGGCCTCATTGAATCTCAATTACGGCAGGAACAAACGTCCATCTCTGGTACTTTAAAGCTGTCTGTTCCTAGTGCTTTTAGTGTTCAGAAACTCTCTAAACCGCTCAATGAGTTTCTGAATTTACATCCAGAACTTTCTGTTGATGTGTCGGTTTCAGATAAGTTTGTTGATTTGGTTGAGAGCGACATAGACATCGCTATTCGAGCGGCCTACCTCAAGGATTCAGGGTTAAAAGCAAAATGGTTTATGGATAATGAACTGGTCTATTTTGCGTCGCCAGAATATTTAGCACAGCATCCAAGCATTACAGATGCCCATGCATTAACCCAACACCAATGCTTAACCTACTCATTATTTACCCCATCAAACCTATGGCGTTTTTCAGAGGGTAATACTGAGCTAAAGATTAAAGTGAAAGAGCAACTGCGAAGTGACAGCCCTGAAATGCTCGTTAAAATGGCAACGTTAGGGCAAGGCATTGCGGCGATGCCAAAATGGATGGTGGAACACGAATTAAAATCGGGCTCACTAACGCAAATATTAGAACAATATAAAACGGTGAAGTTACCTATGTATATGGTCTATAAAGATAGTGAGCACCAACCCCAACGCATTCGTGCATTTATTGATTTTATTTCTAATTACTTTTCTTAGGAATAGAATGTAAGGCGATTAATTAAATACAAAAAGGCGAACCATCCGGATCGCCTTTGAATATAAATAGTTACAGTACCAAGTACTAAAATGAGCAAACTACATAATGAAATACCACGTTGATTCCTGTTCAATAGCCATCATGTAGATGCTCGTTATTTAATACCAGACTTCTCCAAGTAAGAATTCATTTCCAACTCTGGCACCATGCCACCGCCAGTAGCCCAAACTAAGTGCGTTGCATTTTTCATTTTCGCATCATCAAACTGCATACGATCTTGGTATTGTTGATCTTTCGATACGATAACAGCACCCATCATACCAGCTAAGGCTGATGGCTCTAGCTTAATGCCTTCTTGTTGATTCAATATACCTAATTGCAGATACATTGCTTCGTCTGTCATCGTGTAATAGCCATCAAGTAAGCGCTCCATTGCTCGCCCCACAAAGCCCGAAGCTCGGCCTACCGCTAACCCATCAGCCGCTGTAATGTTATCAATACCAATATCTTGCACTGAGATTTCATCATGTAAACCTGTATGAACGCCAAGCAACATACATGGAGAATGCGTCGGCTCGGCAAAAATACAGTGAACGTTATCACCAAATGCCATTTTCAAACCGAATGCTACGCCACCAGGGCCACCACCCACACCACACGGTAAATAAACAAACAGTGGATGTTCATCATCAACCAAGATGTTTTTCTCTTCAAATTGTTTCTTTAGACGTTCACCTGCAACCGAGTAACCAAGGAATAACGTTTGAGAATTTTCATCATCGATAAAAAAGCACATCGGATCTTTCTCTGCTTCTTTACGCCCTTGCTCTACAGCTACGCCGTAATCTTGCTCATATTCGACAACATTAACGCCATGAGAACGCAATGTATTTTTCTTCCATTCGCGCGCATCAGCTGACATATGCACTGATACCGAAAAGCCTAGTTTTGCGCTCATGATACCAATAGACATGCCTAGGTTTCCTGTTGATCCTACCGCAATGCTGTATTGACTAAAGAACTGTTTAAAGTCATCACTCATCAACTTGCTATAATCATCTGACTCGTTTAATAATCCCGCTTCTATCGCAAGTTTTTCAGCATGAGTTAACACCTCATAAATGCCCCCTCTCGCTTTAATAGATCCTGAAATCGGCAAGTGGCTATCTTTTTTCAACATTAGTCGACCTAAAATTGGTGTTGAAAATTGCTGTTCTAAACTCGCTTTCATTTTTTCAATCTCGAATACTTCTGATTCGATAATCCCTTTCATCGCGGCGGTTTCAGGAAAAGCTTCGACCAAATACGGAGCAAAACGACTCAAACGCTGACTTGCATCTTCAATATTTTTCGCACCAAGACCAACATAAGGCAACGCTTCTTCTAGGCTTGTTATCTTTGGGTTAAACCAACTAATTTCTTCTAGCGCGATCAATTTATTTACTAATGGGAAATCAGTTTTTAATTTTTGTATATTTAATGTAGTCATTTTTAATTACCTTGTTTAAATCATGTACGACAGAAGAAATGTGCCTGCTAGCGCAACGAATGAAGCAATGAAGGTTGCCGTTGTATAATACTTAAACGTTTCACTCATCGACGCCCCGCAATATTGCTTCACTAACCAAAAGAGGGAATCAGTTACGATGGTGCAACCAATGGCACCAGAGCCAATTGCTAATGTAATAATTTCAGGGCTAACGTCTGGATAAAGTGGCATCAGTGGAGCAACAATAGCTGTCGCGCCCATCATAGCAACCGTTGCAGAGCCCACCGCAGCATGTAAAATAATAGCGACAAGCCATGCTAATAAAATTGGGTGCATATCTAAGTTAGATAAAAGTTGAGCCAATACATCCGCTAAACCACTTCCTTTTAAAACACCGTTAAATGCACCGCCAGCACCGATAATCAGTAGGATATTAGCGATAGATGCAAATGCGCCTTCTGTTTTTTCAAGCAGGGTTGCCATTCCCATATTTTGCTTAATACCCAGCATGTAGTACGCAACAAATGCAGCAATAAACATCGCAGTTATTGGGTTACCAATAAATTCCAACGTGGTATACAGCGCGCTACCGTGATCCATATTTAGCTCAGCAGTTGTCTTTAACAACATTAAGCCAATTGGTAATAGTACCGTAAATAACGTTGCAGCCAGTGACGGTAGATCTGCTTCATTTTTCACTTCAAGTGAAGTAAATTCATGTGGCACCGATTTAAACGGTAAGCGCGATCCAATTACTTTAAGGAAAAGTGGCCCACCCACTAGCGATGCCGTTAGGCCAATCAATAAGCCATAAAAAATAACTGAACCAATATCTGCACCTAATTCATTCGTTACAAAAAGTGCGGCAGGGTGTGGTGGCACGATACAGTGCACTGCCATCAAAGCAGTACACAGAGGAATAGCTAGATTAAGTAATGATGTATTTGTTTTCTTCGCAATAGAAAAAGCCAGAGGGATAAGCAGTACAACACCCACTTCGACAAAAAGGGTAATACCACAAACCAAACCAATCAAAACCATAATCACTTCTGGTGATAACCAACGGATTTTTTGCAGTGTTAAACCAATACGTTCAGCGGCACCAGAAACTTCCATCATTTTGCCTAGGATCGTACCAAGACCTATCACTACGGCAAGAAAACCAAGCGTACCGCCGATGCCCCCTTCAATAGCACTAACCATTTCCAAAGGTTGCATACCCATCATGCCACCAACGTAGAAGCTCGCCATCAGCAAAGCTAAAAATGGATGCAATTTAAATTTCACGATCGAAAATACGATCAGTAGGATACTTGTAAGTAACGTCGTTATAACCCAGATTTGTGATTCCATGTTCAAACCTAATATAATTGTTTTAATTGCGTTAATTAAACGAGGAATCACCTCGGCTGACAAACGATTAATACTCACCTTCACATGAGCTAAATTAAAACAAGTACGTGATCTAAACGTGATAATTTAAATTTAACAGCTTATGATTAATTAAATTTCATCCAAAGAATCTATAATACCAAGTTCTACTACTCTCCAACCTCACTAGTCAGAACAAAAATAATGTATACAAAAGATAATATCTTCACTCGAAACAAGCGAATAAATAGCTTTCAACTATCAAAATTACATACTTTTGAAGTGGCAGCTCGTCATTCTTCCTTCTCATTAGCGGCTGATGAATTATCAATAACGCCAAGTGCCGTCTCTCATAGAATCAACAAACTTGAATTGGATCTTGGAATAGAGTTATTTCATCGAACACATAGAAAAATAACATTAACTGAAGAAGGGGAACGAATTTTTCACTCATTAACACGTAGTTTGAATGAAATTAATCAAGAAATATTAGATGTGAAAAGTGGCGATATATCTGGAAGCTTAACCATTTATTCTCGCCCTTCATTTGCACAATGCTGGCTAGTGCCTAGATTGTACGAATTTAACCAACGCTACCCATTCATTGAGTTAAAATTACTCACAGGCAACGAAAATATTAACTTCCAAGGCTACGGAATTGATGCCGCCATTTATTTTGATGAAGGAAAACCAGATAATCTCTGGAGCCAAGAAATAATGACCGAAACAAATATTCCCGTCTGCACTAAACAATATGTTAAACAACATGATTTATTCAATAAACCTGAAAACCTCGTCAATACAACATTATTGCATGACAACCAAGCATGGGATTACAACTCACACCATGATGAATGGGAAGTATGGGCAAGAGCAAATCAATTGCCGTCTATTGATCATATTTCAAGTATTGCTTTTGATAGATCTGACTTAGCGGTCATCGCTGCAATGAATCATGCAGGAATCGCAATGGGACGCTATAACTTGATCAAAAAAAGATTAGATTCAGGTGAGTTAGTAGCTCCATTTCCAAATACAGAAGTCACATGCCAACAAAAATACTATTTAGTTACGCCAAATAAAAAACACTCTCGAAAATTAGCACTATTTATTGATTGGTTAATGGAGGGGATAAACATCGATATGCCAAAAATGAATATATGAACAAAAAATCTAGCAAATTAATTCATATTTGACCGGTACAAATAGCCCCGTTTAGTTAAGTGAACTATTTTTCTTAGGAATAGAGACTAATTGCTTGCCAAATACGTTAATGAGCGCACCTGTCACAATCAAACCACCACCGATATAAGTCCACATTGATGGGATCTCATTAAATATCCAAACACCTAATAACGCAGAAAAGACGATCTGTACATAAGAGTAAGCAGAGGCTTTACCTGCCGCTTGAGTTTGCATGGCTTTGGTTAGTCCATATTGTCCAATTTGCGTGAAGATGCCGATTAAAATCAAGATCATGGTAAGGAACAGACTTGGCCATACAAAGTTATTCCAAATCAGTACGCTTGAGATAGGTAATGCCACTAATGGGAAATAAAAGATAATCACAGAGCTGTCTTCTGTTTGGCTAAGTTTTCTTACTATCACATAGGCAATCGAACTTCCTAATGCACCACACAACGCAACAAGGATACTAAAAATAGGCAATTCACTTGTACTACCACTGTTCATACTTGGTTGAACCATAACAAACAAGCCAACAAGGCAAAACACAATGCATATCATGGTTGATTTTTGAATGTGCTCTTTAAGAAACAGGACGCCGAGCAATGCAGTAAAGATAGGATGGACATATTGTAAGATAGTGGCTTCAGCCAAAGGTAAGGTCGTCACTGCGTAGTAAACACACATCAGCGCTGCGGTACCTACTGCCCCACGGGCAAGAAGTAAGGGCTTGTTGTTTCCCCATATCGAAATGCCTTTTCGCTTCACATCGGCATAGCTAATGATCAAAGAGACTAATGCCCTTGCTGCAACAATTTCAAATACTGGAATGCCGTAATTGCTCACGTATTTTACGCACGCCGACATGAGCGCAAATCCAAGCGCAGAAAGAAACATAAACCTAACCCCTGTCGGGATCAGTGAAAAAGAAAAAGTAGGCATGACAACATCAACCAAGTTTAGAAGGTAATGAATGATAGCCTAATTTACTCGCAGCCCACAAAGCTCTTGTATTAATCACATCGACATTCAGGCTCTATTCCAAATATCTGCTCTCCCCACAATGTATTATTACACTTTGTTATTAAAATAATAAATAATCATAATTTCATGTAACTCTCTTTTTTGTATATATTACTCCCATACAAAATAACAACAGTTAGTTAGGCAAGGGGAAGTACCATGACAAATGCACTATTTCAACCAATGCAACTGGGTAACCTTACGCTTAAAAACCGTATTGTTATGCCACCAATGACTCGCTCTCGTGCTACCCAACCAGGTAACTTGGCAAACGACATGATGGCACAATATTACGCACAACGAGCAAGTGCGGGGCTTATCATTGCAGAGGGTACTCAAATTTCAGAGATGGGCCAAGGTTATGCATGGACTCCGGGTATTTACTCTCAAGAACAAATTGCAGATTGGAAAAAAGTCACTGACGCTGTACACGCAAAAGACGGTGCTATTTTTGCTCAGCTTTGGCACGTTGGCCGTGTTACTCACCCTGATAATATTGGTGGGCAACAGCCTATTTCATCGTCTGCACTAAAAGCAGAAAACGTAAAAGTATTTATTGATAATGGCACTGACGCACCGGGCTTTGTAGATGTAGTTGAGCCTCGTGAAATGACAAAACAAGACATTACTGATGTTGTTGCAGAGTATCGTCAAGCGGCACTAAATGCAGTAGAAGCCGGTTTTGATGGCATTGAGCTTCATGCTGCAAATGGCTATTTAATTAACCAATTTATTGATTCTGAAGCCAATAATCGTACCGATGAATATGGTGGCTCTATCGAAAATCGTCTGCGCTTTTTAGGCGAAGTGGTTGAGGCAATGACTGACGCTATTGGTCATGACCGTGTCGGCGTTCGTCTTGCTCCGTTTACCTCATTAAATGGTACGGTTGATAAGACGCCAACAGAAACCTACACCGCTGCCGCTGTGTTGTTAAATAAACTCAATGTGGTTTATATGCACATTGCTGAAGTCGATTGGGACGATGCACCAGATACACCTGCAGAATTTAAAGAAGCGATTCGTGATGCGTTTAAAGGCACTATTATTTATGCCGGTCGTTACAATACAGAGAAAGCAGAGCACGCATTAACCAGCGGTTTAGCAAATATGGTCAGCTTTGGCCGTCCATTTATTTCTAATCCTGATTTACCGGCTCGCATTAAACACGGTTACCCTCTAGCACAACATGATCCAAATACCTTATTTGGCGGTGCAGAGCAAGGCTTAACAGATTACCCTGAGTATCAAGCGTAATTGCCTTACTATTGAAGCACCAAAAATAAATTATATAACCCTGCTTATTTAAGTGGGGTTATTTTTTATATCACGTAATATTGCCTTTCTTCTTTTTATATTCAGAGTATACGTCTATGCGTGGAGTCCTTTATCTGGTTATCGCTACCATTCTTGCCGCTATTGGTTGGGGTGCATCAAAAATGGTCGTCATGACGATTCCCGGCGATATTTTTATTGGCACACGATTTCTGCTCGCAAGTTTGGTGCTATCGCTTGCGCTGCAAGTCTGGGTGTATGCTCTCTTCTCTTTTATTGTCATTACACTTTGTATTAAACAAGCGTGTTATTGGTTCTATCACACCGTTATTATCTATTTGCGTTCAAATGTTTGTTGTGGGAATTAGCGGCTGTTTATATGCATCATTCAATTCACATGCGCCATTTGAACTCACAGAGCATGCTATTTTTTGGTTTTTAATCTCAACCATTGTGGCAACGGCCATTCGTTACCTAGCTCAAACCCTTGGGCAATTTTCGGTAGAGATAGAAACCGCCTCTCTGATTATGATCTTAGAGCCTATCTGGACATTACTGATCAGTGTTACCTTACTTAATGAAGTGCTAGAAACGCAAAAAATGCTCGGTTGTGGTGCCATTATTTTATCTCTGTTGCTTTATATCAAACTGTCACGAAGGCTCAGGTAGGTGATTCATTGATAATTTATCGATGAATTGACCAGCAGCGATATGCGGTGGTACTGCCACAAGCGTGCATCATTAAAGAACCAAACCCTAAAGATAAACGTAGTCACAATACCGATAATAATGAGTACAGTTGAAATAATATATCGTACTCTTTAATAAGTCCGTTAATAATATCAATTAATCCATATTCTTGTTATCTACGTAATACTCTCTAAATACACCTTTTAGTGTCAAAAAATGGTGTGTTTATCAATTTTTTGTCGTGTTGATTTTGTGATTTCGATCTCAAATATATAATTATCCCATTCTATATTAATTTAGTTTCTTTGTTCATAAAAAGCAGGTATGCTCCGCGCGCTAAAAATCGAACTAACCAATACGGTTTTTAAGTAGTTATATTTAATTTGGAATAAACATAAATCATGATAAAAAAAATTGTTGCTCTATTCTTTGTTATTATTAGCATTTTGCTTGCTTTTACTTTAGTTATTTCTAAACCATTTTTGGATGACTTTAAAAAAGATAATATGGATCACGCCAATGTATTAGCGTTGAATGTGATCACCGCCAGTTACAACACCATCACGGAGGGGTTAATTAATGGTTTAAAATCATTATCTTACTCTGTATACACAGACCCAAATAAAGGGTTTGATGAAGAACACATTCTGCGTGATTTAAAAAATATTGTTGCTACTAACTCCGCTTATAAAGACATCATCATCACAACTCTTGATGGTCGTGCATTTGCTGCATCAAGTAATGGATGGAACAAAGGATTCAACGCTCGCACGAGTCAAAGAGAATGGTTTACTGCTATCATTGATGGCAAAAAAAGTGCTCATATTGCTCAGCCTTATAGATCCAATACTGGTGAATATGATTTCACCGTTAGTGCGCCTATTTTATTAGATGGTAAAGTCGTTGGTGTTTTAGCTATTGTTGCAAACCTAAATGTATTAATGCCAAAAAATGGGGTTGAATTTGGTATTACCACGCAAGATGGTTATGTGGTTGCTATCGACGAGAGTTCACAAGATTGGTTAGGCCAAAACCTATTTGAAGTAAGACCAACGTATAAAAACATCAGCAATGAGCCAACCTTACTGGTTTCACCATCAGGCAGTACATACAGTTTATTTAAAACACCATTAAATCATGGCTTAGTCGGTTACATTTTTACCAACCAAAATAAAACCGTTGATAACGCTGATATGATCCGAAACGCATTAATTATCGTATTAGTCGTAATTGGTACCGTATTAACTACTGCTCAATTTATTGTGGTTCGTGGTGAATTATCACAAATTGATACGGTTGTGAATAGTATTAAACAGATGGCAGATGGTAACTTCCAAACGGTCAATATTCCAAAAACGGGCAATGAAATTGATTTAATTTCAACATCATTACACCAATTGCAACAACGTATTTGGAGCGTAATGTCCTCCACAACAGACATTATGTCTCAATTGTCTGCTCACCAACAAAGTATTACATCAAGCACAGCAAATAATATTAAGAGCTCTGAATCTGAGCTGAATCATATTGATTTAGTCTCTATTGAGATCAATGACATGGCTACAACGGCTAATGAAATTGCAACCAATGCTCAATCAGCAGAAGAGAATACAAGTTCTACATTAATGCTTTCATCAAGCAGCTTAGCGACGCTACAACAATCATCAACGATTGTGGATCAAGTTACGGATTCGGTACAAGAATCGGCATCTATCTTTGGTGAGTTGAAAACATTATCTGACAACATCAGTTCGGTTGTAGATGTGATTGGTAATATTTCAGATCAAACCAACCTACTGGCATTAAATGCGGCAATTGAAGCGGCACGAGCTGGTGAACAAGGACGAGGCTTCTCTGTGGTTGCAGATGAAGTTCGAGCACTTGCGGTAAAAACTCAAGATTCCACAGCAGATATCCAACGCATTATTGTGACGCTTCAAGCGGGTGTAACAAAAGCAACGAATGCGATGGGGACCAACTTACAGTTGACCGAGAAGCTATCGGTTATTTCACAAGATATTGAACAAGCCTTTACGGATATTTCTGAAAAAGTGTCTTTACTTTCTGATATCAATTCCTTTGTTGCAACGTCATCAGAGGCACAGTTTGTAGTGAACCAGAGAGTGACGCAAAATATTGACGAAATAAAGAAAATGGTAAGTGATAATGTTTCTGGTGTGCGGAATACCATTGATGCTAACCGTGAAATGACTTTATTGGTTAATAATTTAAATGAAGAAATTCGCTTCTTTAAAATATAAATAAAACAAATAGAGTAAATAACATATACCGCTCCGATGATTATTCGAGAGCGGTACTTTATCCATCAGGCAACTTTATAATGGATAAGTAATCAAATAGTTTATTAACAAAGCGTCACTCTACTTCCCTTTCGCGTTACTCTTAAAGCTCTACATAAACGTTTATTTCTTACTAGAATACATAACCTCAAAGTTCGGTATATTTTTCTCCCAAACCGGGGAATCCTCTCCAATAATTGATTTTAAAACATCGATAAATAACTTAGTTTTGATGGGCGCATCTCGGTGTGGGTACACAGCATAAAAAGTGCCAAAATCTTCAAGATTCAAATGCGTCATTATTGGGATAAGCTTTCCTTCAATAATTTCATTCTCAATCATTTGGGCTGTTACCACTGCAAGCGTATTACCTGCTACCGCGCTTTTTACTACCATCTCAACATCATTTACTTTATACACAACATTCAAATGGAACTGCTGTTCAACCTTGTTTTCATCAAGGTAAGTAAATTTATCAATAAATAAACCGGGAGCCGCATAAATCGTCGCTGGCAGTGATTCTAATTTTTCAATCGTCTCTATTTTACCATGCTGTTGAATGAAATCAGGCGATGTGACAATTAACAAACGACTTCGGGCAATCTTACGAGAGATCAAACTGGAGTTCTTTGGTCTGCCAATACGAAAACCAATATCAAAGCCTTCCTGCACAATATCAACCACTCTGTCTTCTAATCTCAGCTCGCATTTCACATCAGGATATTGCTTCTGAAAAACAGAGATCGCATCTTGAACGAACTGACGACCAAACATCATAGAACTCGTAATTCGTAATATCCCTCTTGGCTCTGAATGGTAGTTCTGCGCTAAACGATGGGTGTTATTCAATAAGTCACGTAACAGTTTTGCTTGGCTCACCATTTCATTACCTGCTGCTGTTAATGATAACGAGCGCGTGGTGCGGTTAAGTAAGCGAACCCCTAACTCTTCTTCTAAGCGACTGATCTGCTTTGATATGACAGAGCGATCTAGGTTCTTTTGCTCGGCAACATTAGTAAAAGAGCCAAGTTCAGTAACTTCTAGCAATAAAAGTAATCGATTAGAAAAATCCATTTGAACCTCATGAGAATAAATAAAAACAGTATTGGTGCAATATTAGCATCAATCTTATGCCATTAACGGTATTTTTTCTCACCTAATGGATTGCTTATAGTTATCTCACTGACGGAGAGGACACCTTCTCAACGTAGCTATATTTAACTAGCCAATAGGCGATTTAGAGGAAGTACATTATGAAAACATTATTAATCACTAATCAAAATGGTATCGCAACAGTTGCTATTAACAACCCACCAGTGAATGTATTAACCATTAATCTAATCAACGAAATTAATGAATATGTACTTTCTTTAAAAGATGACCGAGAAACTAAAGTGGTGGTGTTTAAATCACTGCATGAAACCTTCTTTTTAGCGCATCTTGATCTGAACGTGATTAACGGCACGCAAGGCGGTCAAGCAGCGTCTATTGAGTTCAACCACATGATCATGAACATCAAGGCGATGAAACAAGTGTCTGTTGCTTTGGTTGATGGCGTGGCTCGTGGGGGCGGTAATGAGTTTGTTATGGCGTGTGACCTTGCTTACGGCACTGAGAATGCAGCGTTTGCTCAACCAGAAGTTCACGTAAATATTCCTACGGGTGGTCAAGGTGCTGTTCAGTTCGCAAGAAGAATGGGTAAAAACAAAGCATTACAGGCTCTACTATTGGGTAACGATTTTACAGCGCAACAAGCTGAGAATTTAAACATCATTACCCAATTTGTACCTAAAGCAGAAATGGATAACTTTTTAGCGATGACTTTAGGTGTGATTAGTACATTAGAAGTGCGTGATATTGTGATGTACAAAGAGATCATTGCCGCTTCAATTAAAGATGAAGACGCTGGTGCAGAGTTAGAATTACGTTACTTTTTAGAGCGTGCTAAAGAGCAAAAAACAGCCGCTATTATCTCTGCATTTTTAAAACATGGCGGACAAACAGAGCGCGAAGCAAAAGACATCCAAGGTATTTTTGTTGATACCGCGGCTGAGCTGTCTAAATAAAATTAAATCACCCCATAATTAGCCGTCGTATTGACGGCTAATTGTAGATGACCACTAAAATAATACTGTGAAGGTAACTCATGAGATACGAAGGTGATATTTATCGTCCGCCGCCAGAGGCTGACGCTTATATTTTGCAATGTACGATTGGTTGTTCTTACAATAAATGTACCTATTGCTCAATGTACAAAGATGTTCGTTATAGAGTTCGTCCTATTGAGGACTTAAAAGAAGATATCCGTATGGCGAAAGCGGCATTCGGGAATAAAGTCGAAAAAGTATTCTTAAGTGATGGTGATGCAATTTCATTACCTACCGAGATGCTGTTAGAGATTTTATCTGAACTTTATACGAGTTTTCCAAAGTTGACGCATGTTAGTACTTACGCAGGGCCACAAAGCACGCTTGATAAAACACTGAATGAATTCAAACAACTGAAAAAAGCAGGGTTAAGCATGACTTACCTTGGCGTTGAATCGGGCTCTGATGAAGTTTTAAAAGCGGTACGTAAAGGGGTTAACTCGGAAGAAATGCTCGCAGCAGGTCAGAATATTGTAGATGCAGGTATTAAACTTGTGGCTATGGTGATGATTGGTCTTGGTGGTAGTTCAGAACTATCTAAACGTCATGCGCAAGAAACGGCTCAGTTAATTAACCAAATGAACCCGTATTTATTAGGTTTATTAACCACTGTGCCAATGGAAGGAACAGCACTGTTTAGATAAGTCACTAAGGGTGATTTCAAGTTACTCGACCCTTATGAGGTACTTGAGGAACTTAAAATTCTGTTAGATAATTTAGACAATGATAATTTGTTGATTGATAGCACTCACGGTTCAAATTTATTATCTATAAAAGGAACCTTGAGCGAGGTTAAATCAAGTACCTTAGATCATATTAATCGTCATTTACTAACGAAAGATAATGATCTTATTGGCAAGGCGTACCTTGGTCAATTTTAATGGTAAATAAAAAGGGCGACACTCGCCCTTTTCAATTATAAATATCTATGTCGTGAGTTACATTAACTTTGAACTTCTGGTTTCATTGACACTTCTTCTTTCTCTTCAGCTTCTAATGCTTCACCGCGAGCGATGAGATTTTGAATCACTTTAGATAAACCTAAGGTCAATACCGCCATAAATGCAGCCACTTGCGCTAGCATATAGAAATAGCTGGTATATACCGTTTCAACAACTTCTGGTGTAAATACAATATCTTTAGGTAAAGCGATTTTGGTTGCTATGACCGCAGCTAGAATCCCGCTTAACGAAATAGCGACAGCACGTAAACCAATTGAAAATGCAGCAAGGTAACGTGGCACCATTTCAAAAATAAACCCAGCACCTAATGCTCCAACGATAAGCTCAGCGCCTGATTGGAAAAAGTGAACAAATAAAATCCAATCCGCTGAAATTTTTCCATTTTCTCCCATTGTACCCGCCGAAAATCCCAATAAACCAAATGCAATAGTAGTGAGCATAAATGCCCCTGCAATTTTGGTTGGGATGGTTGGTGAGTAGCCTTTACGATCTAACCATGCATACAATTGGATCATTGGCCCACCAAGCACAAAGCACCATAGCGGGTTAAATGCCATGTTCGATTCAGGATGAATAGGAATAAAGCCAAGTAAGGTATCGTCCATTAGGTTAATAGCGTACATGTTCATAGAGGTAAACATTTGACCATAAAAGAAATAGAACACGATTAAAATACAAACGGTGATCAGCACTGCGACCATTTTGTATTGGAAAGCACGCGTTGCTTTTGTTATTTCATAAATGAAGTAGCCAATAGCACCAAAACCTAGTGCATAAAGAATGTATTTACCCGTTTCAAGATTTGAGAAAATCCAGAATATTAAAGCAAGCATTGCTGCTGAACCGGCAAAGAATGATCCCCATGTTTTTAGTGATAATGGTGCTTTATCTAAATCATTACCCACACTTGCCAGCTCTTTACGATACTTATAAAAGAGAACCAAGTTGATCGCCATTAATATTGCCGAGACAAAGAAAACACCTTGGTATGCCAGATAAGTGATTAAAAAAGGAAAAAGGTATTTAGCAGAGAAAGAACCAAGATTATTAATTGAATAGTTCACCGTAAGACCTTGTTGGAAAGCCTCGCGGTTCGTCTCTGAATATGAGTTTCCAAACAGTACTGTTGGACACGTCGCGGATAAACCACGAGCAAAACCAATTAATGCGATAGATAAAATACTCATTGGGATATTAAGCTGGCTTGCTCCAATACCGAGTAATAAGAAACCGACTAAGTAAGTGGCATAACCAATGTAAACAGCACGAAACGCACCGATAAATTTATCCGCTAAAAAACCGCCTACCGCCGAGAATACTGGGCCAACCGCACCAAAGGCGCCCATCATCATAATGGTATCGGCTTCACTATAATTAAGATCATTAAGAAAAAACTTAGTCAAAAGAACAAAGGCACCATAAAAGGCGGCACCCCATAAAAACTGTCTAAGAATGAGAATTTTTGCTATCGTGGGAAATCGTGCATTACTGTCTTGCATACTACTACTCCAGAATCATAATGACATAATTAACACCTACTTTTTGTAGGTGTATTTTTGCCTTTATATCATCTGTTTACTTCACCATTTGATACGCAAGTCCCAAACTTAAGTGTCAATTGATTCTCTTTTGTAGAATGAGAACTCGCTCTTGATTCTATTTATTTATAACTGTTAATAGTATTAATTAAAGATATTCTAATTAAATTTAATTCAGTTAATGGTTTTATTAACTAATAATAAAAATCCATTTAGATTTTTATATTTAAACTTTTATCAAAAAAAAGGACAACCATTAAATGTATGATTGTCCTTACGTTTGCAACACTGTATTTCTTGTTTTTACTCAACAGGCAGTAATTCAATAGAATCCTGATTAAGAGATTGCCTAAAGAAGTCAGGCATGGATTCCATCGTAAATACAACCGCATCTTCAAAAATGGTTGTGGAGCCGCTAAGTGTCCAATAAGAACTTCCTTTATGAGTGTTCACTTTCACCTTAAAACGCGTTGGAGTGGTCGTAACCATTTTTCTATTCCTTAAATAACATACTAGATCATGCTACCACTTCCATTTTATGAAACCAGACTTTTACCTTATAAATAGTAAGGTTTTTCCGTTTGTAATCATAGTGAAAACTCAACCACATCAAGTTGTTAATTCATTGTTCATTGATTGTATTGAATTTCACTTATTCTTCTATATTTACGTTTATATCGCTATAAAAAATCCGAGAGCATGATCACTCTCGGATTTTTTATTCAAACAAGATAACCGTTGCCTTACAGCTTAACGAGCAACTTGCCTTTGTTTTCACCAGTAAAGAACATATTCAAACCAGACATTGCGCTTTCTAAGCCATCCAATTGGTGAATTCGGTATTTCACTTTTCCTTGCATTACATACGGAGTTAACTTTTCTAATAACGCAGGAACATTACCTAGATGATCTGGCATAGCGAAGCCTTGGATCATCACGCGTTTCTTAATTAGGTTAATCCAGTTTGGTCCTAGTGCCGGCTCTGCTGCGGTGTAATCCGCTATCATGCCACATACAACGATTCGCCCGTGCGTGTTCATGCGATTAAAAATATGATGCTGAATTGGTCCGCCTGTATTTTCAAAGAACACATCTACACCCTCTGGCGTAAGTTCTGCCAATTTTACTTCTAAATCATCTGTTTTGTAGTTGATAGCGCCATCAAAACCGAGTTCATTCACTACCCAATCGGCTTTTTCATCACTGCCTACGACACCAATAACACGTAAACCATCGGCTTTGGCTAATTGACCAACAATAGAGCCAACAGACCCCGCAGCACCAGTAACAACGAGGGTTTCACCTGCTTGTGGCTTAGCAATATTAAACAAGCCTTGTGTTGCGGTTAAACCCGGAAGTGCAAACACGGCCAGTGCCATTTCTGCGCTTACGCCAGCTTGAACTTTATTGATGCCTTGACCATTAGAGACTAGATATTCAGTCCACCCCATCATACCCATCACTGAGTCTCCAACCACAAAATCAGGATGGTTTGATTCTACGACTTCACCGAAACCGCTTGAACGCATCACTTGACCTAACTCAACACGTGGAATGTAACTATTGGTGTCAGGGCTCATCCACCCCATCATGGCAGGGTCAAGTGACATATAGGTTTGCTTAATCAAAATTTGTCCTGGGCCAGCGGTTGGGATCTCTTTTTTTACCACCTCAAACAGCTGTGGGCCGATTGGGTTTCCATCTGGACGTTGGCTCAATTGAATCTCAGTGTACTGACTCATAACATTTCCTTTTTATTATCTGTATTCGTGCAAGTCATTACAGTATTACTTATGTTTTCCATTAGATATAGAGGGGAGTATAAGAAAGTCTATTGTTAAAAAGGCAATAATAAAATTATGGATCAATTACGATCGTTAAAATATTTTACAGCAATGGTAGAGGTAGAGGACTTCTCTTCAGCAGTCAAAGATTATCAAACAACCCCAACAGGCACGCTTAAAATAAGTTCTATGGTTGGTTTTATTGTGGCCAAAATTAAAGGTGGAAAATAGCGATATTACTGCCTAAATTTTCTTTTACCGCACTTACATATGGAATAAATATCTCACTTTAAAAACATTTGAATATCTTATTTTTACCTTTGAATTATAAGTCTCACAAATAATAAGAGAGTGTAAAACCACTCTTACTTATTAATCAAAAATAATCAAAAATCGAGAGTTATGATGAAAAAGAAAATATTGGGCCTGATCATAGGGACAACCTTAGCCACCAATGCATATGCAGTAAATCATCCATTAGAAGATGCAAGTACCCAAGTAATGAATAAAATGGCAGAGCTTGCCATGCTGGCAAGTAATCCTGAAAATGTAATCCAAGATGGTGAACAAAAATATCTTGAATACAAAGGAAAAAAACTAAGAATTAATTTTGATGGCAACGTGAAATTTGGGATCTCCGATTTCCAATCCGAATTTGAAACCGTATTCGATTTTCTTCCGACTAAATGGGAAAAATATTGGTACGACGGCGGTTTTGATATTTATCCAGAAACCTTTGATGTTGCTGAAAAATGTATCTTCAGTCTTTATGCTGCAGCAAGAGGCTCTAAAGACAACGAAGGCAATTATATTTGGGAACGCGATATGTCGACCGAAATCGACACTTCAGAATGTGCCTCTGTTATTGAAAAACCAGCGATGTTCTTCAATACCAATCAATTAGAAAATGTATTAGCTGGCGATCTTTCTGGTGGCGTATTATTTGCTCAGGCACATATCATTCCAGCAAAAGCGACTGAACAAGAAAAACGCATGCACCTTGTTGCTCAACGTGCAACAAAAGTTATGTTTAAGCCAACAGAAGCCTTTGCTTCATACGCAGAAGTTGCTCTAACAGCAATGGATAGTAATGGTAAAACATTAGGTACGTTAGAGATGAAACGTCCTGATGCGCTGGCTCAAAATGTAATGGCTATTCCTGAAATCACTAATCCGAATATTGATTTTAGCTACGACGAAACTGCTGCATTCAATGTGCGTGAAGTATCAAGTGAAGCCATTTCTGCGGCACTAGCTGATCACAATGTAGTAAAACTAAGTACATGGAATGGTCATTGGATCCGAGACATTGTACTTGAGAAAAACAACCCTAAATTAGATGGTAAAACCTTCGTATTTACTTCAAGCGCAGGTTATAACTCAAACGTAAGTTACTATCCTGAACGTTCTAAAACAATTGTTAACGGCACAACTACCGTGTTTAAAAACGTTAATGGTGCATGGGTACTAGAAGACGATTTGATTTTTAATGAAATCGGCTATGCTGATGGTTTTTGGTCTGCTGAGCTACCAAAAGAGTGGCTTAATACAGGTCTTCAATTGTCATTTGAAAACCAAGGTAAAAAAGGCACATTAGCTCAAATTAAAGTAGGCGCTCCAACTGAGCTACTGCTTCATACCATTGATGTAGGTATGCTTGTTGAGCCTCGTGGTGCTTTCCATTTCCAAACCGACAAAGCGGCACAGCGCGAATATTTCGAAACTGCTCCAATCAGTAAAATGGTGGTAAATGAATATGAACCGGTACACTTTACTGAAGTAATGCTGCCAGATGGCACGCTATTAACAGATCTTGACCCAAGTGACGGCGGCTGGCACTCAGGTACGATGCGTCAACGTATTGGTAAAGAGTTAATCTCTATCGGTATCAACAACGCAAACTACGGTATTAACTCAAGCGTAGGTGTTGGTGAAAGTGAAAATCCTTATGTAGCAGCTCAATTAACTGCTCATAACACTCGTGGTAACTACAACAATGGCGTACAAACTCACGGTGGTTCTGGTGGCGCAGGGATGGTGACACTTGATAGCTCTATCGGTAATGAGTTTAGTCATGAAGTGGGTCATAATTACGGTTTAGGCCACTACCCTGGTGGATTTGAAGGGTCTATTCATAAACCAGCCAACATGACTAACTCTACATGGGGTTGGGATTCTTCACGTGATGTATTTATTCCAAACTTTTCACCATCAAACAATGGTGGTCAAAGCTGTCTTGATGATCAATGTGTTGAACCATTTAAGGGCATGTTCAGCTTTGGTTCTGATTCTATGGCGGGTGGCTGGGCAATGTATGGCGCACAACGATTTACGCTGTACACGCCGTATTCAATGCACTTTATCCAGAAGAATTTAGAAAGCAAAATTGTATTTGATGAAACCTCATCAACAGGCTTTAAAAAGTGGGATGAAGCAACAGAGAGCATGGTTGAGTACACACATTCAATCGATGATTTAGAAACAACATCAGTTAACCCATGGGACGCTAATGCAAGCCATATCGCTACGCTATTAACTGATTTCGATAAAGTAGACCTTTCAACTTGGAATGGTCATTGGGCACGAGACATGTCTGTTCCTGCTGCATCTACAATAAACAAAGGTAAAGTATTCACCTTTAATTCTGATGCTGGTTACAACTCTAATCTTGAAATAAATGGTGAACATATTACCGTTAACTACGGTAGTCGTTTAACGTTTGTATCTGATGGTCAAACATGGATTCAAGATGGCGAATATGAGCAAAACAGAGTGATCCGCCCAACGTCATTTGGTATTCCTGTTACAACATTAGTGGGTTACTACGATCCTCAAGGAAAACTGGATAGCTATATCTTCCCTGCACTGCACGGCTCTTATGGTTATGTTTATCCTGATGATTCAGCAAACTTAACAGTAAGTGAGTGTGCATTAGAAGTCAGCATGAAAAATGGCGATGTTCAGAAGTTTGCACTGAAGAATAACCGTCGTAACGCGGATAATATGAACAAGTTCCATGTAAACGTGGCACGTTCTGAAAATCCAACATCAGCCTCTGTTATCTGTGATGGAAAAGTACTGAATTCAACGGTAATTAGCAGTCCAAAACTTGAACCTGTATATACAGTACAAGGGGGCAATAAAGCAGTACGTTCAGTATCAATGCCAACAAATAATACGCCAAGAGTTCTAGCTGAACGCTATGAGCCCAAACATTGTGACAATGCTGAGCACAATCACTAATTAAGGTTCTACAGGTGTCTTAACGATTTCTGTATAGATAAAAATAAAAAGGGTTAAGGTCTTTCTTAGTAAAGCACCTTAACCCTTTTACTCTTAAATACTCTTTATTTATCAAATAATAAATCTTATTTCTCATACTCAAAAAACTATTATTTGATACAACTCAAAAAAACATCGAACAACTAGGCGTAAGTTGGATCGACATTACCATTTTTTGAGGGAATAAAAATGACGATAACAAGTGTTTACCGTAGAGATATTCTAGGTTTAGTTTTACTCATTTCCATTGTTTTAGCCACGCTTTATCTTCTTTTGGATCTGTTGGCTTTGTTTGCTTACCTAAACCATGAGAAAGAAATCGCATCAATCTTCTTTCATCAATCCTTTTATTTTCTGGTGTTTTTCATCCCACCATATTTTATCGCTAAGTACATCAAACAAATGGATATCACAACACGACAACTGATCACAGGCTAATGGACAGAAAAATTAAAATGCTTGGTTAGGATGACAAAGAATAGATTGTGGAGGATATAACATTTACTTTTTTTATTTGCATGATACTTATCTCTATTGTTTCTAATTGCCTTTAAGCACTAATTAGAACAATAGAGATAATATAATTAATGCGTGGTACGGCTTGACCCATTACGCACTAAATCTTGACCCGTTTGGAACACTTCTTCCGTTACCCAACGAGACAATAATAATTGGTGCTTATCATCTAATACTGCAACAAAACGACGACCATCTTTATTATTTGTTGCCATGGCAATACCAGCAACATTAGTTAATCCGAAACCACCATTTTCAGCAGCAACGATAAATGTTTCTAGATCTTCTAGATTCGAGATCATCTCTAATTCTTGGCTCATATGACTATTCTCTTGTAAGCTAAATCGTTAATCGCAGAATGGTACGGTTTTTATCTTATCAAGGCAATAATTGCTGCTACACGAATGTATTCTTTTCTATTGAAAATACCTCAAATGTCCTTTATTCCATTACAATTCGTTGAGCTCCACAGCCCTCTTCGTGCAAAATATCATCGGGATTTAATAGCTGACACTTATCCATGCTTAAACAGCCACAACCAATGCAACCTGTAAGGTTCTCTTTCAAGGATTGGATCTGGTGTAATTTAGCATCGAGATCTTTTTGCCATTTACTAGCTACCTTTTCCCAATCACGTTTAGTGGCCGTCTTTTGCATTGGTAAGTCTTCAAGCTCTTTGGTTATTTCTTCTAATGTGAAACCAACAAGTTGTGCCACTTGAATCAAAGCAATTCGGCGGAGCATTGAGGGGTGATAACGACGTTGATTTCCAGAAGTACGAATAGATGCGATCAGCTCCTTTGTCTCATAAAAACGCAATGCAGAATGGGCGACTCCGCTACGCTCAGAAAGCATACCTATAGTCAGTAACGTTTTTTCATTTAGCATTTGTCACTCCCTGACTTGCCATAAAGATAATGTTAACTTTACGTTTATACACACTATTACAGATAAAAAAACAGCCCTTACTAAAAAGTAAGAGCTGCTTCTAATCAAAAACTAGAGGATCTATGCTAACTAAAAACGGTAACCTACAGTAAGAGATAGCTGATCTTGGTCTTGATGATCTACATTGAAGAAGTCATAGCGTAAATCCGTATATAGTCCTATATCTAAATTAGCACGAACCCCCATACCACCCATCAGTGACATTTCTTTAAAAGAGTCGCTATAGCCATCATATGATACTTTTTCATTAACTCTAGCTAAGCCAACCGCACCATATGGTTTTACCGACCACTCTTCAAACTGAAATGTATAACCGATATCAGAATCTACTTTTAAAGTACTACCATCAAGGTCAATACCATGTTTGCTACCGTTATTATTCTGATATGAGGCATTGATACCGACGATTTGGTTAATGTCATAACCATACTCTAACTTAATACCATCCCCCCAATCTAAAGCTCGGTTATCAAGAATCAAATCGGTATTCGAATAACCACCACCGACACGGTGACCACTAAACTCATTGGCTTCAAAAATAGAAGCAGATACAGAAGGAGTTAATGCTAAAGTAAATAGGCTGGCTAATAACAATTTAGGTGTGTTGTTCATAATAAATCTCACTTAATTGGTCATCGAATCCATTCAATAAATTGGTTTAAATTAATTATTTTTAAATTGGATAAGATAAAATTAGCTATCTTCATTATCTTGTTTGTTTTGCTCTTCTAGATCCGCAAGTTGTTGCTCTAACTCACGAATTTTAATTTCGGCTTCAAGCTCTGCTAGGCGTTTTTCAGCATCACTACGATTATCTTGAGAATGCCCATCCGCTAAAACTTGAGTATCTTTACTGTTACGGGAATCTTCCAGATCTTTCATTGAGCCTGCAACTCCGCCTGTTACACCACCAACAGCTGCACCTTTCGCTGCAAGTCTTGCATCACCTGTTAATGCACCTAAGGTTACACCAACTAACGCTCCGCCAACTGCACCTCGGTTTCTTGCTGCATTTTCATTTTCTGCATCCATCGCTGGTGACGCACATCCTGTGACAACAAATGTAGAGGCAATCAGTACTGCTTTTAATTTATTGTTGAGGAAGAACATAAATAAACTCTCTCTGTTTTGTGGGGACAGGAGAATAATAAGAGAGATCGAGATGATTGAGAATTGAACATTAGTTATAGCGCTGATAACCACCGTTTATCACGCTATGATCTTTACCAAAAAATAAGCACAAAAAAACCGCCAATCAAAGATGGGCGGTTTATTAGATAAACTTGATGTTATATCGCCAAATTAGTAGGCGTTTAAGTCATAATCTTTTTTACGAGAACGAGCATCAGCAATAGCGCCATGCACCATTTTGCCAAATGCTTTGTCTTTTGCACGTTGTTCTGCCAGAGTTGCTCCATTAATCGCCTGCTCACGCATCAATTTTTGGTAGCTCACTAAACGACGTTCTTCAAGTTCCCCTGACTCAACCGCTTTTAGTACGGCACAACCTGGCTCTGAAATATGAGTACAATCACCAAAACGACACTTTTCAGCAAGATCGGTAATCTCACTGAATGTAGCACTTACGCCTTGCTCGCAATCACTTAACTGAAGCTCACGCATTCCAGGAGTGTCCATTAACAGGCCACCTTGCGGCATTAACTTAAGCGCTCGATACGTTGTTGTATGACGACCTTTACTGTCGTCTTCACGTATATCTCCAGTCTCTTGAGCTTCAAAGCCAAGTAAACCATTTACCAATGTTGATTTACCAACACCAGATGAACCAAGGAAAGCGATAGTCTGTCCATTTTTACAGTAGCTATGTAGAGCAACTAAATCATTCGAATCAAGTGCATTTACACTGTAAACACTCATCATTCGATTCAGCTTTTGAACTTGATCTTGCTTGTCATCTGCATCATCACATAAGTCAGCTTTAGTTAGTACCACAACTGGCTCTACTTCGGCTTCTTTTGCAATAGCAAGGTAACGTTCTATACGACTTAGATTAAAGTCATTATTTAACGAACACACGATCATGACGCTATCTACGTTTGCTGCGATTAATTGTGTTGCAACTTTTGATCCCGGCGCTTTACGATCAAACAAAGATTGTCTATCTAGTACGCGTTGAATTCGTAGATTTTCATCAAACAATACCCAATCACCGACACAAACACGATCATCCCCTGATGGTGGTAATAAGCTTGCTTGGCCTTGCTCACTCAAAACAATAATACTGCTTCGATGCTGCTCAATAACTCGACCTGTCTGAAGGTCTGTTAAGTCATCTAGAGTCAGTTGCTGTTGAAAATAAGGACGCCAGCCTAGTTGTGATAGTGTGAGAATTTGCTCACTCATTTGTTGCTCCATACATATGGTAGATTGTTTACCATTGATAACCGTTAACACATCAATGGTAAACACTCTTAAACTGTAAATTAACGCTGTTTTAAGTGGCTTTTAACGAAACGAATAGTAGCACCATACATTTAAAAAAGAGCAATAATACTTTTTCTATTAATGCTTATTTTCATCATTTTAAGATCTTGGTAGCAATTATTTGACTTAACTTCTATTACCTCAATGCGTTTACTATTATTATCGAATACTCAACGCCATAAAATATGGTCCTATCCCTCGCTGATGTAAAACAAGTTAGCCTTGTCATTACGATAAAAATAATTAATGAACCATATAGTCATTTATAACAAAAAAACCCCATTGAATATTTTCATTCAATGGGGCTTGGTCACTTTTAAAACAGACCGGTAATCTTCTTAGTAAGCGTGCTTTTTAAAGAAATTCTCAATAGAAGCTTTTGGCGTTTTTCCGATTTTCATCATTAAATCAAAGCTTGGATTTATAATGCCATGATCACGCTCTAACGCTTCTAGCTGTACTAACCATAGTGAAGCGGTCACCTCGGCATCGGCTAATGCTCGGTGAAACACGCCTTCGTTTTCAATTTGATGATACGCGACTAAGTCACCCAATTTATGTGATGGGGCCTCTTGAGTGAGTCGTCTTGATACTAGTAATGAACAAGCAAAATCACCATCGTAACTGCGCTGGATTAGATCTAATTCACCATCTAAAAAACGCTTATCGAATGAGGCGTTATGTGCGACTAAATTACAGCCTTGAATAAAATCAGCAAACTCACTCATTACGACATCACAACTTGCAGCATCGACTAACATTCGATTTGAAATACCGGTGTAATTTTCGATGAATGAACTCACTCTAAAACCCGGGTTCATTAGACCTTGAAAGCGATCAACCACCACCCCATTTTCTAATTTAACCGCACCAATCTCAATGGCACGATCGCCTTGGTTAGGTGATAAGCCTGTGGTTTCAAAATCGAGTACAACGACGGTATTTGCTGGGGCGGTTTTGTTAGCGCTAATTACTGACACAAATGATTTCCAAATAATAAATAAAAAGTGAAAGAGAGATTAATCGTAATGGAACAAAAGCATATAGAATTCGATCAAAAAACGCGAGCTGATATCCAGTCTCGCGTTTTTATCTATGCTTAATTCTACCGAGTTAAAATACGCTTATTTAGCAATATTAACCTGTAGCATTTTAACTTGGTGGTCTAAATACTCGTCATAAGTACCTTGGAAACTCACTAGTTTTTTCTCATTAATATCAATAATATGAGTTGCTAGTGATGATACGAACTCACGGTCGTGACTTACGAAAATTAAAGTACCTGTGTACACTTTTAATGCTTCGTTAAGTGCTTCAATCGCTTCCATATCCATGTGGTTGGTTGGTTCATCCATAACAAGTACGTTGATGTCTTGCATCATTAACTTGCCAAACAATAGACGGTTTTTCTCACCACCTGAGCAGCTTTTCGCTTTTTTATTTGCGTCGTCAGCAGTAAACAGTAAACGACCCAAAATACCACGAACCATCAAGTCATCGTGCTTAACGGTACGCCACTGAGAAATCCAATCAAAGATGCTTAAATCGTTGTCAAAATCAGCCGTGCTGTCTTGTGGGCAGTAACCAAAAGACGCATTTTCAGACCACTTAACAATACCTTCGTTTTGTTGTAAGTCTTGAACTAAGCAACGTAGGAAAGTTGTTTTACCTACACCATTCTCACCAATAACAGCTAAGCGAGTGCCCGCTTCTAGTAATAAATTACCACCTTCAAACAGAACTTCACCATCAAAGCCGTGGCCTAGGTTTTCAAGCTCTAGTGCTTGACGGTGCAGTTTTTTACCTTCACCAAAGTTAATTGATGGGCTCATACGACTTGATGATTTCACTTCATCTAGCGTGATTTTATCCATTTTCTTTGCACGAGAACTTGCTTGTTTCGCTTTCGATGCGTTAGCACCAAAACGGTTTACGAAGTCTTGTAATTCACTGATCTCTGCTTCTTTTTTCGCGTTACCCGCTAATAGTTGTTCACGGATCAAGCTTGATGCTTCTAAGAAGTACTCGTAGTTACCTGGGTAAATACGTAATTCACCGTAGTCGATATCAACCATGTGCGTACATACAGAGTTTAAGAAGTGTCTGTCGTGCGAGATAATGATCATGGTACATTTACGCTTGTTTAGCTCTTCTGCTAACCAGTTAATCGTATGAATGTCCAAGTTGTTGGTTGGTTCATCAAGTAACAAGATATCTGGGTTTGCAAACAGTGCCTGTGCTAATAACACACGCAATTTCCAGCCCGGAGCCACTTGTTGCATTAAACCAAAATGAAGCGCTTCATCAATACCAGCTTGGATTAAGATATCACCCGCGCGGCTCTCTGCACTGTAACCGTCCATTTCTGCGAATTCACTTTCAAGCTCGGCGACTTTCATGCCATCTTCTTCACTCATTTCTGGCAATGAATAGATGCGGTCACGTTCTTGTTTGATTTCCCATAGTTTTTTGTCACCCATGATCACAACATCAATTACGTTATATTGTTCAAACGCAAACTGATCTTGGCTTAATACACCTAATTTTTGTCCCGGCGTCATTGATACGTTGCCAGAACTAGGAGTTAATGCACCACTAAGAATCTTCATGAACGTTGATTTTCCGCAACCATTTGCGCCGATTAAACCATAACGGTTACCGTTACCAAATTTTGCTGAAATGTTTTCAAATAAAGGCTCTGCGCCAAATTGCATTGTGATATTGTTTGATTGTATCAACGAAATAATTCCTAGGGTTTACTGACAAGTCATGATTTGGCTATAGAGAGCCACAAGATGAAGGACGAAAGTATGATGAATGAGAAAATCTAGGCGCGGATTATACAGAGATCTTGATCACAATGTCGAGGAATATGATGTTTTAATACACAATAAAAAAGCCTTAACTCTCATTAAGGCTTTAGCTTATTAGTCTGTTATTACTTCTCTTCAAAACGCTGCGCTAATTGATAAAATTCATTCACTTGATTTTTTAGCTTCTTAGATGTGCTATTTACCGAATAAGTGGTCTTTAAATTTTGCTCTGCCGTTGAAGCAATAGATTGAATATAAGTATTCACATCACCAGACAGTTGACGTTGTTGGTCTGCTACATTTTCTATTGACGTCATTAATTGATTCATTGATTGCATCATTGAATCAACTTCAGATAATCGTTGCATGCTCACCTCTCCCATGTCATTGCATAGTTCAGTTTGCTGTCGGTTAGACATAATCTCTAATTGCCAAGATTCAATCATCAAAAGCATGGCAGCGACACTCTCTTTTATCTGAATTGTTGCATTAGAAGTACGGCTAGATAATGCTCTAACTTCATCGGCAACGACTGCGAAACCCCTTCCTTGCTCTCCCGACCTTGCTGATTCAATCGCTGCATTTAACGCGAGAAGGTTAGTTTGATTAGCAATACTACCTATCTCTTCCATAAGTTGATTGACTTCTTTTGCTTGTGTACTCAATTGCTCAGTCATTTGTGTGGCAGATTTCGCTTGGATCGTTAATTGTTCTAAATTTACATTGGTTTGAGTAATACTCTCTTTTGTTAATCCGCATGACTTAATCGTCATATTAATGAGCTCATGTGCCTCATTAGTACTAAGTGATACATCATCAGCAGACGATTTAACCCGCTCTGTTGCTATGCGAACGTGATGAATATCTTTTGTTTGCTGTTCTAATTCCTGCGTTACCAATATTGCCGTTGAGCTTAAATTATCAGCCAATTCTTGAAGCGGTTTTGCTGAGTCCGTCATTCTGCCTAAGACGGTTCTAATCCGAGATGAGGATAATTTCAAATGAAAATCAGCAATTGAAAACTTATTATTACCAGAAAAAATAAGACGGCTAACACTGTCATATTTCACATGTAATTTTTTTAATTGACGCGGTGTATCAATGAGTTCTTGGCGAAAAAGTAGGATTACGACACACATAGGAAGAGCGCTACATAACAATGCCATCACTCCATTTAAATTGAATAATGTCGATAAAACGGGAACGGTCAATGCCACTAGTAATAACAAATAACGAAAAGTATCATTTATTGAAAATGACCACCCTTGTCCACTGTTCTCTGCTTTTAAAAGATCCGCGTAAGCTTTTTCAGCAATAACAACCCATTCACGTTTAGGTTTCACACGTACAGACTGATAACCAATTACAGTATCATGTTCATAAATAGGCGTAACGTAGGCATCTACCCAATAAAATCGACCTGATTTTGCTTTATTTTTTACTATTCCTCGCCATGCTTTTCCCTGTTGTAAGTTTCTCCACATGTCTGCAAACGCTGCTTTAGGCATTACTTCATGACGAATTATATTATGATTTTTACCTTCAAGCTCTTCCTTGCTGTATTCCGCAATACGACAGAACGCTTCATTACAATAAGTAATAACACCTTTAAGATCAGTAGTAGATACAAGCTGCTCGTCATCACTTAAAAAAGTTTCAATCATTTTTGCCTACAATATAAAAAAGAAATTAATAAATTTCCTTTATCATAGATGCATTTCACTATTTACCACAATAAAAACCACATTTAATGACGAAAAGAAGGTATTTATTTATCCAAACCACTGTTCAGATCATTGCATTATAATTGATTTCATAATACTGACCTGTGTTAATATTTCTTTAAGCCCTAAATGAACTTTAGAACTTTAGAGCTTAAAAGATAACACGTTTTTAATATGCCTCTATATTAACGCCAGACCCCCCACTCTCCAGTCGTTCCCGGTTCTTCCCCTTTTGTCCACCACTGTGCTGTCCACTCTTTACTGTTATAGCTAACAACATCCCCTGTGTTATAAATTAAACCTGCTTGCCATGTGTTTGTTGGCTCAACTGGCGGCTCTACCGGTGGTGTTGTATCTGCTTTAATTAAAGAAAGTTGGTAACTTAAATCAGCACTTGGTGCAAACACTCGGTTAGCGTAAATATTAGTAGTGTCATACATATAATGATTCATTTCTTGGTGCCAAATACCAATAAACCATTCTTTATTTTTCAATTGGTTAAATTGTCCTGCCAGTTCCGCTGACCATGTCGCCGTATTGTTCACAGTAATGGCTAAACTGATGTCTGTTGTTTCTGCACCTGTCGCATCAAACGTTCTGAATCGAACCGTATCGCCTGATTCTACTGGCCCAAATCCTTGGCTAATGTAATACCCTAAATCAGAATATGATGGCAGTGGGTCGACTGGATCTGTCGGTCCTGGAGGTGTCGTTCCCGTTCCGTCAAATGAAATATCGCTGCAGTTATAAAAGCCTTCACCAGCGGCATCTTCACGCTGCCAACGAGTATAAAGGACGGCCGAATCAACTCTATCCGCAGGAAGAGTAATATTAATACGGTATTTCTTATCCTCACCTACAGGCACATTGCCCGCGGTATCAATTAGATCTAAGTCACCCCATGTTAGTGGAACGGTTGGATCGTAATTAGAATTAGATAAATAGAACTGCCAGTAAGAAGGGTTGTGAGGTGCAGTGGCATTAAAGATAAGTTCAATCTGGCTATTATTATCTAAGGTAACTGCCGTTTTTTGCCAATGAGAAGAACCTACGTTTAAGCCTGTTTTTGCATTATCGCCCGCTGAACATAAGTTACCATCACGAACAATGGCTTGAACATGTGCCATGTCTTTATAGTTTGGTACATTGGCAGCAACCTCATTACGTTGAACAAAAGGAAACGCTCCTGATTCATCATATGCTGCCTGACATGCCTGATTGGGAATGGTATTATCCCAAAAACCACCATCTAAATAACAGGTGTTTTGTCTTGCGCTAGGGTACTCAACCCAACCATGAGCTTGCGCTCCCATTGATGATAGTGCACCAATAAAAGCAATACTGAGCGAACTGATTTTTATTTTATTTGTCATGATTTCATCCTTGTTTATAAACAATAAAAGCGAGACGTTAACGCCTCACTTTTGTTTATAAAACTAGCAAGAATTCATAAATTGGCGATAAGTTCGGGGATAAATCGATGCTTTATTTACGCATTTGTTATCTACCTTGCATCTAAGAATGAGCAAAATGAAAGCGTATTATATTCTTTCGAGTCAGTTCATTCTTTATGGCTCACATCTGCATAAAGTGCGGTTTACTTCTTTTATTGGCCAGCTGCACTTGCTTTTCACACTCACGGAAATGAGACTTTTGCTTATCACTGTGCTGAACAATACATTTAAAATAACAAGAGAACTAGAATTTACAATGTAAACAGACATAAAAAAAGCGTTAAATATAATACTCAACGCTTTGATTTATAGTTACTTAATAGAATAAATTACGAGTTAAATTCACTCACATCTATATCAAGTAATTTACCGATGCCTTCACCATAAGCAGGATCGGCTTTATAACAATGTCTTAAGTGACGTAGTTGAATCTCTTTTGGCACACCATTTAAATTACGCGCGGTGTTGTCAAACAAGATCGCTTGTTTCTCAGCGGTCATTAGACGGAATAGATCGCCCGGTTGTGAGAAGTAATCTTCATCTTCACGGTGATCCCAATGTGCTGCTGCGCCATCTAAGTTTAGTGGTGGCTCAGAAAAATCTGGCTGCTCTGCCCATTGGCCTTCGTTGTTTGGCTCATAGCCTAATGTGCTACCGAAGTTTCCATCAACACGCATTGCGCCATCACGGTGGTAACTATGCACAGGACAACGAGGTGCGTTTACAGGGATATGCTGGTGGTTTACACCTAAACGGTAGCGTTGTGCATCACCATATGCAAATAAACGGCCTTGTAACATCTTATCTGGAGAGAAGCTGATACCCGGAACCACGTTTGCAGGGTTAAATGCCGACTGCTCTACTTCTGCGAAGAAGTTTTGTGGGTTACGGTTTAGCTCAAATTCACCCACTTCAATTAATGGGTAATCTTTGTGTGGCCATACTTTGGTTAGATCAAACGGGTTATAAGAAACCGTCGCCGCTTCTGCTTCTGGCATGATCTGAACTTTCAATGTCCATTTAGGGAAATCTTGGTTATCAATGCTTTCTAGCAAATCACGTTGATGACTTTCACGATCATTACCAATCACTGCACCCGCTTCAGCATCAGACAAGTTTTTAATGCCTTGCTGAGATACAAAGTGGAATTTCACCCAGTAACGCTCGTTATCACTATTGATAAAGCTAAACGTGTGGCTACCAAAACCATGCATATGACGGTAAGTAGCAGGAATACCACGATCACTCATTACGATCGTTACTTGGTGAAGCGCTTCAGGTAATGATGTCCAAAAATCCCAGTTGTTTTTCGCGCTTCGCATATTTGTGCGAGGATCGCGTTTAACCGCGTGGTTTAAATCAGGGAATTTTAGAGGATCACGTAAGAAGAATACAGGTGTGTTGTTACCCACTAAATCCCAGTTACCTTCTTCTGTGTAGAATTTTAGCGCAAAACCACGGATATCACGCTCTGCATCTGCTGCACCACGCTCACCAGCTACGGTAGTAAAACGTGCAAATAGCTCAGTTTGTTTACCAATTTCAGAGAACAATTTTGCTTTTGTGTACTTTGTGATGTCATGAGTAACCGTAAATGTACCGTAAGCACCAGACCCTTTTGCGTGCATGCGACGCTCAGGGATCACTTCACGATCAAAATGCGCCAGTTTTTCTAAAAACCACACATCTTGCAATAATTGAGGACCACGTTTACCCGCAGTTTGAACATTTTGGTTATGTGCAACAGGACAACCTGCCGCTGTGGTTAGCTTTTTAGTCATGTTTATTAATCCTTTAGTGCAATGGTTAAGCGATAAAATGTAAATAAAAACTGTTAAAAGTATTAAACGCAAAAATGACAGTTTTCAGTATTTAAACCAAAGGTTCCATCACGGCTAGATAAATGATTTAAGCCAGATGATTCCCCCATTTTGTAACCTTCAATGAGTGTAGTCGATTTCATCGTAAGTCGTTTTACTGCAAAGTCTTCTGGTGGTGCTATCACTCGAATCGTCGTTCCTTCAGGCGGATTACGAATAAATTCCAATGACTGATTATAGTTCTCAGCACGAACAAGCATGGCTTGCGCTATTTGTGGGTAACGAGCTAATATTTTAGTCATTAACCAAGGCGATCGTGCTGGTTTCATTTCATAACTTAAAGGGTGAGACAAAATTACGGTAATGTCTCTCGCCCCTCGACGGTATGCTTCTTTTACTGGTATTGAATCAGCTACTCCACCATCGGTATAACAACCACCAGAAAAGCAAGGTGTTGATTTATAAGCGATAGGTAAAGCAGTTGTTGCTTCAAGAACATTATTTAAATTACTTTCTTTTACTTGATAATAGTCAGCGTTACCACTATCAATATTAGTTACTGCCGCATACATAGGAATAGAAGAAAATAAACGTTCAGAATCTAAGGGATGTCTTCTGTTCGACTCCTCAATTAACCATTTCACATCAACAAGATCACCGCCGCGAGCAAATCGTGTGGGATTAAAAAAGCGCTTGTGGGTTGCAAGTTTCGTAATGACATCAAAGCTACGTTGAGGTGCATAAGAAAGATACCCTATTAGATTCGATGCTCCGGCAGAGACTCCAATGGCGAAATCATAAGGCATAAATTCTTTCTTCATAAAAGTGTCCAAAACACCGCTAGCAAAAATGCCACGCATTGCTCCACCTTCTACGACTAATGCACTCTTGACCATACTCTCTATTTAACCCCTAAAATACTGTGGGGATAGAATAAACACTTTAGAGAATAAGAGATAATCGCTTGTAGTTATAGCTGTGATTCGTAAAACCTATCAAAAATTAGATTTACATCATGAACTCGATTTATAACTTACCTTTCAGCAAAGAATAGATTGAACCTTTAAATTAAAAGGTTTAATAAACATAAAATTATAGTATTTATTCTAAATGAAATAACTTTCTTCCTATTCACCTTCATTTAATGAAATGCATTTCGCTGCAAGATCTATTTTTTATTCTCCTTTTCTTTCCTGTTCTCTCAGCATAAAAACTACACATTTACTATTTTTATCATTAAATATTAATAAGTTACCAAATAATTCAACCTGATTTACGATTACATAAAACACAATTAAGCACTAAATTAAAACAGGATTATTACAATACAGTAATAATCATTTACTGTTTTTAGTATTGTTTGAAGAGCAAGAAAGGCGAAAAATGCCTCCCATCGTTTGAGCAATCAAATCATCAAACTAATTAAGAGATCTCCATGGCTACAAGCTGTTTGAATAAACAAATAACAAAAATATTAAAATTAATTAAGAGAGATAAAATGACTATTACAAAACTACACCCAGCTATTGATAACGGCTTTGCGGCAACTGACGAAAACTTCCAAGGCGGAACATTACACTGCCAATGTAAAGAGAATAAAGTAGCAGTAAAACTTACGGCGCAAACAGCTCATAACCATGCTTGTGGCTGTTCTAAATGTTGGAAACCTAAAGGAGCTATCTTCTCTCAAGTAGCGGTAATTTCACGTGATAACGTTGAAGTCATTGCGAACGCAGATAAATTAGTGGTTATCGATGAAGCGGCAACAATCAAACGTCACGCTTGTAAAGAGTGTGGTACTCACATGTACGGCCGTATTGATAACCAAGATCACCCATTCTTTGGTTTAGATTTCGTTCACACTGAATTGTCTGAAGATGCAGGTTTCTCTGCGCCACAATTCGCTGCATTTGTTTCATCTATTATCGAAACGGGTACTGATCCTAAAGACATGGATGCTATCCGTGCTCGCTTTGTTGAACTAGGTCTTCCAACTTACGATTGCCTATCTCCTGCGTTAATGGATGCAATTGCAACTCACATTGCTGCACAAAATAAATAAGTTTATTGCTATTTATAATTGATAAATAAAAAATCCGGATCACCCACTGAATGATCCGGATTTTTATTACTATTTTATGTATTTATTAAGACTCAAATAATGAAAGATATTCACCATAACCTTCTTTCTCTAAATCCGCTTTTGGAACAAAACGCATTGCAGCTGAGTTCATACAGTAACGTAATCCTGTAGGCTTAGGTCCATCACTAAATACATGACCTAAATGTGAATCTGCAAATTTACTGCGGATCTCGGTACGTTTACTGAATAATGAAAAATCATCTTCTTCAGTTATATATGCTTTATTGATTGGTTTGGTAAAACTTGGCCAACCCGTTCCTGATTTGTATTTGTCTGTTGATGAGAATAACGGCTCACCACTGACGATATCAACATAAATCCCCTCCGCTTTATTATCCCAATACGCGTTGTCAAATGGACGTTCAGTGCCTTCTTTTTGTGTTACGTAATATTGTTGCTCAGTCAGCATCTTCTTAATGTCTGATTCTGATGGCTTAGCATACGGCTTAACATTTTGAGCCATTTTTTGCTCATCAATGTACTGACGTAGCGTTTTCGGCTTTTCTTCTCTATCTTCACCAAATACCGAATCTAAGTATTTATCACGACCTGAACCATTACGGTAATACTTATAACGAATTGGATTACGTTTGTAATAATCTTGATGATAATCTTCTGCTGGCCAAAACTGTTTAAATTCAATTAACTCTGTCGCTAATGGTTTTGGATAGATCTTAGCAGCATCAATCTCATTCATGAACTCTTGAGCAATCACTTGCTGCTCTTCATTATGGAAAAAGATAGCAGGACGATACTGTGGACCTCTATCAACAAATGAGCCTTTGCTATCCGTTGGGTCGATATGTCTAAACAGCTGATCAAGCACTTGCTCATAACTTACGATCTTTGGATCAAACGTCACTTGGATCACTTCTATATGACCTGACTTTCCTGATGACACTTGCTTATAGGTTGGATTTTCAAGATCTCCCCCTGAATAGCCTGAAATGACATCCACCACTCCATCTAATTTTTCTAAATCAGATTCAGTGCACCAAAAGCATCCTCCTGCGAGAGTGGCTACCTCATAGTCCCCTTCCATGGGCTTACTCATATCTTCAGCGGTAGAAAAGAAACTTGTTATAACAGCAAAAAATGAAGCGAACAGTAGAGCAACTGTTGTGATTTTTAATCGTGATTTCATGGTAACCTCTTTATGGTTTCTTATTAATATAGTTATCAGAGTGATATGAATCTAGAAAGTTGCAAAATGTTATCAACTATTAATTATGTGTTATAACTTTTAATTATTAAGATATAACGCATGGCTATGCTAGATAAGTCGGACGATTTATTGATTCAGTGCATCTTTTTCTGCACTTTCTTTCGTTAGAGTGATCTTATTATTCCCTATCAATGAAAGAAGAGAAGTCATGACTCAAGTAAATCAAGAACGTTTAGTAAATCACTTCCTAGATATTATTCAGATCGACAGTGAATCAAAAAATGAAAAAGCGATTGCAGAAGCATTAGCAGAGCAGTTGGGAGAGCTAGGCTTTACGGTATCAAAACTACCTGTACCTGAGCATGTATCAAATGGCTTTAATATTTACGCAAAATTAGAAGGTTCATTAGAGGGCAGCATTGTATTTAGCTCTCACATGGACACTGTAACTCCGGGTAATGGTATTGAGCCAATTATTGAAGATGGTGTGATCCGCTCTAAAGGTAACACTATCCTTGGCGGTGATGATAAATCAGGTATTGCTGCTGTAATGGAAGCGGTACGTGTGATTAAAGAAAACAATCAAGCACACAAAACACTAGAACTTGCGTTTACAGTTTATGAAGAAGGAGGTTTACACGGCTCTAAAAACTTTGATATGAGCTACATTCAATCTAACCACGCTATCGTATTAGATTCAGGTGGCCCTATCGGGACTATCATTACTTCTGCTCCTGGCCAACAAAACCTAAAAGTAACTATTACTGGCCGTCCAGCACACGCAGGTTTAGCGCCAGAAGAAGGCATCAATGCCCTAACAGTTGCTGCAGACGCCATTACTAATATGACACTGTCTCGCATTGACGAAGAAACAACAGCTAACATAGGTGTTGTCCGTGGTGGTCAAGCAACAAACATTGTAATGCCAGAGTTGTACATTGAAGGTGAAGCTCGCTCTCTAGATGATGAAAAGTTAGCGAAACAAGTTGAGCATATGGAATCAACCTTTAAAGCGGCAGCTGATAAGCACGGTGCTGAAATCGAGATTATCTCAACGCGTGCTTATAATGCTTACAAAATTTCAGACGACAATGCACACGTAGCGAGTATTAAAGAAGCGTTTGAAAGCATTAACATTAGCCCATTCACTAAACCAACGGGTGGTGGCTCTGATGCAAACGTATTTAATGAAAAAGGCTTAACAACGGTTAATCTTTCTACAGGTATGTCTAAAGTACACACCACTGAAGAGTTTATTAAAGTCTCTGACATGGTTGATATTACGCGCTTTGTTGCGGCGTATTTAACTCGTTAATCTGAATTCGTTTTAATTCAACATAAATAAAAAGAGCCACTCTAATTAAGGTGGCTCTTTTCTATATATGATTTTATTTCCCAGTCATTATTTGTTGGAACAACAAGCTGGTTTCACAAATATCATGATCATGCGAATGCCCTTCATGTTGGTTCAAATAATTCATTACCACTTGGCTTTTCGCCGTTAGTTGCATCCCAACATTACCATTATCAATCATTTTTGGTACGCCTCGATATACTGTGGCTGCAATATTGATATCATTAATTACTTCAGGTTTTACGGTGTAAGGATTCTCATCTAGCACAGTGAAATCTGCAAATTTACCGATTTCAATCGATCCTACCGTCTCTTCTAGTCTGGCAGTATAAGCAGCGTTAATAGTGATTGCTTTCATCGCTTCATCAACCGTAATGCGCTCTTGCGGGCCTTGAACCGTTTCACCTGATAAACCAATACGATTCACGGCAGCCCACACTAAACTTAATGGTTGAGCTGGTGCCATCGGTGCATCTGAATGTAAAGATAACACCCCTCCAGCATCAATAAATGAGCGTCCTCTCGACATCACTTCTGCTCGCTCTTTACCGATCCCTTTCTCGCTATATAACTCAGCCAAAATATGGGTGTAATACGGATTAACACTAAAGTTTGATCCCGTTTCAACCGCTCTTGGGATATCATCTTTATCTGTAATACCTAGATGATGAAACCCCGTTCTATGATCGCAACGCGGCACCTCCGAATTTAATGTTTCAACAATATCAACAGCGGTTTCAAATCCAACATCACCATTCGCGTGTATTACAACCGTATAACCATCTTTCCAATAGGGGCGCATGCTGTCTTCAAGCTCTTGTGGGGTTTGTAACCACTCACCTTCATGTCCATCAATATAACCCTCTTTTAAATGCATCAATTGGCTATACATCGCACCATCCGTAAATAACTTAACGTATTTTGGTAACCAACGGATTTGTTCATTCTCACTGTAAGTTTGAGTTTGACTCTCTGCAATTACTTTGCCTTTTTCTGCGTCATATCCTCCCATGGCATAAGTAAAGTTACCCGCAGGGATCAACCAATAATCCAAAGCAAGCGTATCTTCCATTAGGATATCAATCATTTGATCATACATTTCAGGAGTAACAACCACACCGGGATCAATAGCTGTTGTGATCCCCCCCGCCTGAACATAATCACGAGTACGCTCCATACCTGTGGCAAATAAACCACTTTCCACCATAAACTCTAACACGTCATTCAAGATTACTTTGGCACCATTTTCATAGGCATGCCCTTTATCCCAATCCAATTGCGCGTAACCTTGTCCTTCCCCCGTCCATGAGACTTCACTCCAGCCAAACATTTCCATTGCTGCGTCATTAAAATACAACTCGTGAAAACTTCGGTGCCAAACAATTATTGGTCGAGTATCAGAGATCGCATTCAATTTCTCTTTACTCATTTCACTGCCATGAAAGTAATTATGGTAACCCCATGTCAATAAAGAAGTTTCTTTATCTTTCATTTCAGATTCGATTTCTGTTAAGCGAGCGAAATAAGCATCATTACCTTGTGTCCCTTCAACATCTCCCCATGGAAAATTCCAATCTGCAGGCGTAATAAATTCAGAACCTAATAAAATAGCACTGAGCCATAAATGAATGTGTGGCTCAACAAAACCGGGGGTGATTACTTTATCTTCAAATTGATCATCAATCGTAAAGCTTGGATGCGATTGATATTTTGTAATCAATGTTTCTTTTTCTCCTAAATCAACAATTTTGCCCTCTTGAACCACCACAGAATTTGCACCTATTGGCGTCTTGTCTGACATGGTAAGTAATTCATTTGAAGAATAGAGAATTATCGGATTTTGACTAACAGCAGAAGCATCATAAGTCGGTGTATTCGTTTGTGTGCAACCGACCAGAGCAGAGAGCGCAATGGCAATAGAAGAAACTTTAAATAATCGATTCATAATTTTTGCCTTTCATAATAAATTTCAACTTGTGAGCCACGGCATACTTCAGCGTGATGCTCTGTAATAAAGCCATATTACTTATGAATCGACGTTCTAAATAATGCATTATGATGGGAGATACCCAACATTGGAGTGACTATGTTTTCTTATGAACACCTAACCTCATTTTGCGCTACGGTTGAAGAGGGAAGCTATAGCCAAGCGGCTCGAAAACTAGGAAAAGATCGCACAACGATTAGAGAACAAATCAAAGCATTAGAAGATAGCTATGCAATTGAATTGTTTGATATTCAAGGAAAAAAAGCCATTGCTTCACCGGCAGGACTTGCTATCTATAAGCAAGCAAAATTATTGGTTAAAAACAGTGAAAAACTCAATTTACGTATGATGAATAATTACCAACAACCGATCACTCAGTTGGATATATTTCACGATATTATTGTACCGAATTCTTTAATTTTATTAGTGGAAGAATTTATAACCAATGCATTCCCTCATATTAAAATTCATTGGCTTCACCGTAACAGAGATCAGGCGTTGGCATCTCTGGTTGAAGGTAAGCATCAGTTAGCTATCATGCAAAATAAACCATCGAATGAAACACAATTCCCAATTGGTTTTTTGAATTTAGGTACACATAGTTTCTCAGCTTACTGCAACCCCATGCATCCTATAACTCAGTTATCAAACTTATCATTATATGATTTGCAGCTAGAAAAACAGTATATTAGTGAAAATCATTACAACACCATGCCTGAAATTTTTGCAGTATCCACCGATTTACGTTTGGTCAGCAACAATGATGTCCTACTTAAGCTTGTTAGACATGATGGCTGGGCATTAATGAGTAAAGGGTTAGCTCAACCTTATATTGATAACAAGGAGTTGATTGAAATTAAGATCAAAGAACTATCAAATGATCTTCAAATTGGCATTTCTTTTTTTTACCCTCTTACGCTTGAACTAAATGACGAAATACAGCAGTTAATGACATTTTTACGTCAATATGCTCAACAGCATTTAAATTAAAAAAGCCCCCTTATCATTATTGATAAGAGGGCTAATTTTCAGAGACCTAAAAGAACCATTTCACACCAATCTCTGCTTTAAGCTCTGCATCACCTTCTATCGCATATCCATTTGGTAAAACGACATCTGCACTGCCATATTCTAACTTTGTCATTAGCCACTGAGTTCGATTCGATTTCATTGGGGCATTGAACATGACATTAAACGAACTTGATTCCATCTCCACCACATCACCCGTTGCTTTAAAGTATTCCGGCCATAGTTGTAAAAAGGCACCGCTATCACCAACGGGTTGAGTCACAAACATATTAATCATATAACCATCGGCAGATTCATCAAACACGTCACCCACAGTATAAGCAAGGTTTGGAAACACCATTGTCCCTGCTGTGTAAGCGGGGTTAATCAAAGCGATAGCTCCTAATGAAAGCAGCGTTGTGTCTTTTAACCCTTCTCCTTTCGTGGTTCCAGTATTACCATTTTGATGAATTAAATCGGCTGAAAAACCAACCCGTGGCATTAATGGATTATCCATCGCATGAACTTGAAAGTATTGTGCTCGGCCCCGTTGGTAATCAAACCCAAATTGATCTTTTCCTTCTTGTTTGGCTTTATCGTTACCAAAAACACCTTCTACAAAACCCGCAAATTGTATGTCTTCACTCCATGCCCCAGTAAACATCGATGACACCCTAACATCAGCATCAGATGTGACAAACATAGCCGCTTGGGTATAAACACGAGTTAAATCGGATGGGTCAATCACTTCATTCTCTTCAGCCAACACAAAATTTGGAAACATCATCAATACGGAAATACTAGCCACTATTTTTTTCATGCAATCACCCGCCGTTACTTATTCGATATCAGCAACTATAAGTCCAATAAATCAAACTAAAAAAGGCATTATGAGGGGAGAATTCAATCATATGAAACAGGAGTAAATGATAAAAATAAGATGTTGGATTTATCCCATCATGATGCATTAGTAAATAAACCATAATTATACTATGGTTATTTCAGCGGTCATTATCATTGTTTTTTAATAAGGTGGTGCAGCATGAACATATCAACTAATGGCATTATTTATGTCGTCGCATTTGTTCTTATTTTGGTTGTTGGTTTTCGAATCTATACGATTAAACAACAATTAATCCAAATAAATGAACACGTCCCTACCCAATTAGAAGCAACTCATATCTATGACTATTTACTCTTTAATCAACGTTAATGTATTTATTCATTGGATGATGATTACAATTAAAGACCAAGATAAAAATTAGAAACAGTTCACGGAATTACCTCATAGAAGAAAAGCCGTTATCAAACCCAGTTATGATGAGTTTTTACGATATTTTCATATTAAAGGATTATTTATGAACTTCGTTGACGGTGTATTACACATCGAGTCGTTTCTTGCTATTACACTTGGGATAATTGTTCTTTTCTTAGGTCGTCGACTAACACAGATGAGCTACTGGCTAAAAGAATTTAGCATTCCAGAACCCGTTTCTGGCGGTATTCTTGTTTCTGTTCTTTTCGCCATTCTCCACTACGTAACGCAGATTGATGTCTCTTTTGATTTAGCTACTCGAGATCTTCTACTGGTTTACTTCTTCACTACTATTGGCATTAACGCTAGTCTGAAAGATCTCTTTAAAGGTGGCAAACCTCTCATCATTTTATTAACCATCACCATCGGGTACATGTTTATTCAAAACCTCACAGGGATAGGGTTTGCTTTGATGCTTGATCAACCCGCTGTTTTTGGTTTGTTAAGTGGCTCAGTCTCTTTAATTGGAGGTCATGGAACCGCTATCGCATGGGCACCAAAGATTGGAGAGCAGTTCGATTTAAACACCGCCATGGAGATAGGCATAGCAAGTGCAACCTTTGGACTTATTCTTGCCAGTTTAATGGGTGGACCAATCGCAAAATACTTAATTAATAAACACAATTTAAAAGCGACTGAAGGCGAAAAGGTTGATGTTGGAACTCAGCAAGATTCTAAACAAACTCACATTACTTCTTATGATTTCTTAGATGCTATACTCGCGATTCACATCTGTATTATCTTAGGAGCTATCTTAAATGAAGTTGTGTCTGGGCTTGGGTTAGATCTTCCTTTGTTCGTAAGTTGCTTGTTTGCTGGTATTTTAATTTCTAATCTAATTCCTAGCTCTTACCCTCGTTTAACCGGTACTCGTTGGCCTGCACGTAAACCTGCGGTTGCTCTGATAGCAGATATGGCTTTAGGGGCGTTTTTATCGATGTCTTTAATGAGTATGCAATTATGGGCTTTAGTGGATTTAGCTGGCCCTATCTTTATTATTTTGGCTGCTCAGTTCTTTATTGCTATATGTATTGCCATCTTTGTTGTCTTCCCTCTTATGGGAAAAACGTACGATGCTGCGGTCGTGTGTGCAGGGTTTGGAGGTATATCACTAGGGTCGACCCCAACAGCGATGGCAAATATGTCAGCAGTGGCGCAGAAGTATGGTAATTCACATCAAGCTTTTATTATCGTGCCTTTAGTTTGTGCCTTTTTTATCGATCTCGCTAACGCGCTGATTATCCCTTATTTTATTAAAATAATCGGATAGCCGCATATCTAGAAAGCGCTTCACTGAAAAATAGATCTCAAAAACAGAAGCATGATCAAGAGGCCAAATCCTTCTTGATCATGCTTCTGGATCAACAAATAATCTTATTGAATTGCTTTAATATCTTCAGTCATTGATATTAGGGTTGATAAGATCTTCTCCCCATCCACTCGTAAACCATTATGCTCATACTCACTGGTCATCCATGCTCTAGAGTTAGGAATAGATGTTAGCGTTTCACGAGAGAAATCAAACTCAACAAACATATCATTGACATACGTTACTGCCGCCACGGGAACCGTATTCTTTGCTAATTGTTCAGTATTGTATAAATTTGGCCAATCAGACTTTTCCGCCAAAAGCTCTGCAGCAGATTTTAAAGGCTTTAACGTTTCAAGTTGGTCAAAGAACCATGGATAAACCATTTCACCGGTAAAACGCAATGGAGCGCCTTTCTGATGGTTAAATTGAGGGTAACTCTCCCTAACACGGTGTGCAGACCACTTTGAAGCGTTATGTTGACAATAAATCGACTCATGTAAAATCGCATAAAGTGGATTAGTTAAGTGCGCTTGTTGTGAAAGTACATAATTCAAAAAGCCATAACCTAACTCTTGTTGGCCATTTACATCTACAAAAGCTGTTTCTAATTGAAAATAGAGCTCTTCTGGTCCACCCGCCATACCAAAACAGATCCCCATTTGTTGAAACTGCTCAACGGTAAAGATCTGGCCATTAGGCAAAGTAACCGAGTGATCTAGTAAGCTGTTCGCAATGCGATCACACAGCTCTTGCGCTCGTGGGAATCGAGCAAAGAATTCATTATTTTTATCTAGTGTTCGCTTGTATGTCGCATGGTAAACATCATCTATATTGCGTGAGATAGAAGGAATTCCACCAGTAATATACGAAGCCAGTAAGCTTTCCGGAAACAATGATAAGTAAGTAAGTGAACAGAACCCACCAAAACTCTGGCCAATGATGGCCCATTTATCAACGCTAAAATGCTTTCTAATCGCTTCAGCATCACGAACAATATTATCTGCTCGAAAGTGGCTTAAATATTCTGCTTGTTTTATCGGATCTAAGTGTTGGATCGTTTGAGTTGTGATCGGAGAGCTTAATCCTGTACCACGCTGATCCAATAAGATCACACGATATTGATCTAAGGCACGCTTTAACCAACCAGAATTACTGAGTGGACGAGCAGCAGGGAAACCTGGTCCACCTTGAAAATAAACTAAATATGGAAGATCAAGATCGCTGTTTTCTGCTTTTACTAATTCTCGAACATAAACGGAAACATGATCAGGGGTAGATGTGTAATCATCGTAATTAAGTGGCAAAGTAAAATGATGAGATTGATACTTTACACCATCAAGATAAAAAGCGGGTTCAGAATAATTGAGCATGACACTTCCTTATATCAAAGTTACCTAACAAACCAGAGATAATATTGCTAAGTAAGTTATTATTTTAGTTATCTATTTTTATTATTTTTCAGCCGCGACTACTGATATTTCAACAAGCAGTGCTTCACGAGCCATACTTGCTTCAATACATGCGCGTGCAGGAGCGTGACCTTCCGGTACCCATGCATCCCAAATCGCATTCATTTCAGCAAAGTCTTTCATATCTTTAATGTAGATCGTGGCTGATAACATGTGCTCACGAGAGCTGCCTGCTTGATCTAGTAGTAGATCTACTTTATCAAGCATGGTTTGCGTTTGCTCTGCTATGCCTTTGGTTGCATCAGCACAAACTTGACCACACAGATAAACCGTTCCGTTATGCTTAACGATACGACTCATGCGCTGTTTTGTTTCTTGACGTTCAATCATGCTTACCTACTTCTAAAATATTAAGGTGGAATTTAGAGTATTAGGGTAATAAAAAATGAAAGAAAATACGAGGACTCTTCGCGTTAAAGCCTTATTTCATAATGGAAGAATGATCATGGCCTCATAAGATACGGGGAATGTGATGAGGATTTATTGATAGATAAAAAAACGGCGAGCACTAGGCTCGCCAATACGATTATTGAAACCAATAAAAGTAAGATGTGTAACAATATGAGCCAATCTTTCGATTGGTAAAGGACAAAGGTTGTCTATTCGTTAGAGATAATAACCTTCAGCCACATTCATTTGTCATCACTATGTCAGAGTAAAGCTATAACGTTGTCAATGATTTAATTACCCTGCCATTTCATCTAAAGCACGCAATACATCTTGATCATAGTTCTGTAGAAAAACCAATTTACAGATCTTTCTTCGAACAGCAAGTCCAGCGATCAGGTTTTCAATAGATAAGTGTTTACCTTGATCTTGGCTATTATAAAACTCGATCGTTTTACTCAAGGTTTCGTAGGGTAGAACTTCACCAGCAACGTGTAAATAATCTAGCTTTTCAAGCAGTTCTTTACATTCTTCAGAAATAGACGAAGAACTGTGTCCTGTCATTGCTGATAATGCAGTAATACTTCTCTCTAAAGCCTGTTCTGAGGTGTATTTCGTTAATGTTATCGTTAATTCATCCGCATTGATTTCTGCTGAATGTTTACGAAGTTTAACTCTTCGTCCTAAACGGCCAGATTTATTTGGGCTATTTCGTTTAATTGGGGCAAATTCACCATCTATAATTGTGGAAAGCTGATCAAGCTCTTGCTTAGGCATGATCTCATTACGTAATGGATTAGGCATTGTTGGAGCCATGTTACGTTTGCCTGCATTTGTGGTTCGTGCTCGAGAATAACGGATCACTTCCTCTGGATCACAACGAATATCAACTTGATAATCAGGCAATTTTTCATTGTTATCTAGCATAGAGATCGTCAAATGATACCCCCATAAATTCACAATAAATAATTCATCCGTTACTTTATCTTTCGCTAATTTCTTTAGTTCACGAATCAGATCTAGAGAAAAACGTCTCCAATCGACGTTACGAGCGAGTTTTTGATTTATTTCGCTTAGGAGTAGGTTATCTGTCATTCGGCGCGCTAGACGGCTTCTGAAGAAGCTATAGAGCTGAAATACCAAGGTGTGTTGCTTTAAAATCTCAGGTGGAAACAAAAAGAAGTAATCTTTGGTCAGTAATTCATCATAAAACGAAGGTTCCCATACCAAGATATACAAATTAGGCTTGATCTTAATTTCACCATCTTTGCCTTCTTTTGGTGCTTCATCAGACGCTGTAATGGTTCTTGCTAGGAAACGAAAGCGATCACTTTTAAATCCTTTAGGCATATTTTCACTTAACCAACGTCCAGTTAATTCATGTAACTGAAAGTCAGTAAATTCAATACGATCAATACTTTCACGAATAGAATCACGGGCTGGTCCGGAGTCTTTTTTACCACGTAAAGTTAAAATATCCGTAATATAAATTGGAGTTTTATTCCCCATGGTTTTAGTTTGGATATGGTAGTCGTCTTGGTTATGATCGTGGTATTGAACGGTCAACGTAAACAGAGCGAACAGTGTCATAAGATCATCCACTGTCATTATGTTTTTTGATGATCTAGTTTCAATGATCGCTTTGGTTCCAGAGATCGCAACCATTGCTTTTTGATAATTTTTACGCGTACGTGGTGGCGCTAAAGCTTGATCTATAATACCTGCCCAATTTGTTGGTGATACGACAAATTGATCGGCTTCATCACGCATACTTGGTGGAATGCTTAATCCATGCTCTGTTAAAAATTGGCGATTAACTTGTGTTTGAGCTAGAGCTTTTGAACGTTTTTGTTTTTCTTGTTCATGACTTTGTTCAGATTTTAAGCTTGTAATTCCTAAAGTAGAAATTAAATGAGATGGATTGATAAATTTATGAAGCATGGTTTTTCCAGCAAGCCCTTGTTCAAATCGAACAGGGGATTGTTCGAATAAACCAATACTTACTGCTGTTCTTAATCGTTGTTGAATAGCCGCTCTGGTTAAATGTCCATCTGTTGCTTCAATGATTTCAGTTGTGGAAACTAAACCGTCAGGTGAAGAAAAACCTTTTAATGAAATTAGATTCATTAATTCTAAGATACTTTTTGTGACACCTTTAAAATGTTGGTATTGGGCGATCCAATCAACTAGATTTGTTGGTATTTCAAATAAGTGCCCCCCCTTGTGATCTCTAGGAAGAGGGATATAGATCTTTTTGTTATCTGTTGTTTTTATATGATTCATTTTCAACTGACATTCATTGTATTTTAATCATTCTTTCGCATAGATTAAATGAATTGGATCTTTAAAGAAAGAAAAAATTATTATTCTTTTAAACTGATCTTTATGATTATTATTGATCTATATGATTATATTGATCTATGATCTGGTCAGTAAATTGCTCGCAAGTTACTGTTTATAAACGAGTAAAAAAATACAAACTTGAAAGCATGATCAAGACTTTAATGAAAGCATGATCAATATATGAATGGATCAATGATCATTAAAAGATAAAAGCATGATCATAGTGTTTCTGAATCAATGATCATCTATTTTACTGAAGAATGATCATGAACTAATCACAAGTTATCCACAGTTATAGCGCTTATAAGCTGATTTTGCCTTTAAAAAAGAAGATAAATTATTTTTTGATCTTGAATTAGATCTAAATGAGCTGTTATTTGGTTTTTTTATTAAATCACCTGTTGTAAATATCCATTTTTTTAATTGCAGTTGGTTTATTTTAGATCCAGAAGAATGATCAAGTTGGTTTATTTGTTTGATCTACTTTTATTTCGATGTCTCGATCTTCTATGAAGCCTTATTGAATATACATTCCATGTAAGTTAAGTGTCCCATTTCATGCTTCCGTTATCTTGAAGTTCTTGATCATGCTTCTTATTATAGGTTTTCAATTTACAGTCAATATTACCGTTATTATTGCTATTTTTACCCTTGATCATGCTTTAATTTGTATATTTTGTATTGAACCATGTGTTAATTATTGAGCGCATTTTTCTTATTTTATTTTTGCTTTTTTTTATTGAAAGTACATAAGCCGTAATTTAGCTATTTAATATCACGCTTCCGTAAAATTTACACTGTAAATTACCAGTTAGTGACGCTGTAACACTTTTTATGATTAGTTTATTCTTGGTAATTATCGCTGTAAATTGGTATTTAAATTTAACATAAATGACAGCTTTGTTAGTTATTTTTTCTTTTTAATGAATATCACATAATTAAATATATGTTCAGCAATTTGTTGATATAAACCTTTATTGCTGTACAATTCTTTTTATAGTTACATTACTGGCGAATATTATGAATAGAGAAAAAACCATTGCCAATTTGGCTGCATTGGCCGAGCAGACGCAACAAGTTCAGTCTGATCGTATTGAATTGGTTCTTGAAGAAAGAAATAACGAACATTTCCCTCCAATGTCGAAAGCTATGATGGAAACTCGTTCTGGGTTAACAAGAAGAAAATTGGATGAAGCAATTACTCGATTAGAATCTGAGGGACACCAATTTACTAAAAATAATGCTAACCATTATTCTATCTCATTAACAGAAGCGCATATGTTGATGGATGCAGCTGGAATGCCTGCGTTTCATGAACAGAAAAAAAATGCAGGTAATAAGCCTTGGGTTGTAAATGTTCAAAACCAAAAAGGTGGTACTGGTAAGTCAATGAGTGCAGTACATCTTGCTGCTTGTTTGGCGCTAAATTTGGAAAAGCGTTACCGTATTTGTTTAATCGATTTGGATCCTCAAGGGTCACTACGTCTTTTCTTAAACCCTCAAATTAGCGTTTCAGAGCAAGATACCATCTATTCAGCTGTTGATATTATGCTGGATAATGTTCCTGAAAATGAAGTTATTGATGGTCAGTTTATGGCTAAAAATGTACTTCTAAATACACAATATCCAAACTTAAAAACCATTTCTGCATTTCCAGAAGATGCGATGTTTAACGCAGAAGCGTGGCAGGATCTATCAACAAATGGTTCATTAGATATTGTTAAGTTATTAAAAGAAAAGGTTATAGACCCAATTGCAGATCAGTTTGATGTGATCATGATTGACACTGGTCCACATGTTGACCCATTAGTTTGGAATGCAATGTATGCATCGAATTCACTGTTAATTCCATGTGCAGCAAAGCGTTTAGACTGGGCATCGACAGTTAACTTTTTCCAACATCTACCAACTGTATATGAAATGTTCCCTGAAGATTGGCATGGACTAGAATTTGTTCGCCTAATGCCAACGATGTTTGAAGATGATAATAAAAAACAAGTTTCGGTTTTAACTGAAATGAATTATTTATTGGCGGATCAAGTGATGATGGCGACAATTCCAAGAAGTCGTGCATTTGAAATTTGTGCAGATACTTACAGTACTGTTTTTGATTTAACCGCGGCTGACTTTGAAGGTGGTAAGAAAACGTTAGCTGTTGCTCAAGATGCAGTGAAGAAAAGTGCATTAGAGTTTGAGCGCGTCCTTCATAGTCACTGGAATTCGTTGAATAAAGGGGAGTACTAATCCATGGCAATTAAAACTTCTGATCTAAACGCAAAGCTGTTTGGTAAAACAAATAAACGCCGAGCAACAACACCAGTTGAAGCACAAAAAGCAGCAAAATCTCAAGCTCAAGTAATTGAACTTGCGGTTGCTGGTGAAGATATGGTGACATTTGAATTACGTAAAATTCCAGCAAAAGATGTGCGTGATTCTACGGTTGTTTTTGCTGAAAATGCTCGTGAGCAATCATTTCTAACTGAGCATGCTTTATCAGATATTTTAACTACACTTCGTGATCGTGGTCAGCAATATCCAGCTGTGGGCCGTATTGTCGAAGGTGGAAAAATTGAAGTTCTTGACGGTAGTCGTCGTCGTATGTCATGTATTTTGGCAGAGCAGGACTTCTTAATTTATGTTGCTGAAGGCATTAATACTAAGCATGCTAAGTTTCTTTCTGATGTAGCCAATGCGCATAAACCGTTATCATTGTATGAGCGCGGTAAAGAGATGCATGCAATGCTTTCTCGAGGCGATGTTGCTGATCAAAAAGAGCTAGCAAAAGTATGTCAGTGTAGTGAAGCATTAGTGAGTGGGGCATTAAAGGCCGCAACATTACCGTTAGAGCTTCTTCAAGCGTATCCAAGTGTTAGCGAAATTGGTCGCCCTACCGTAGTTAAGCTTCATAAGCTCTATAATACGCTCTCTGAAGAAGATAAAAAAACCTTACTTGAGCAATGTGCTGGTGAGCAAGGGGCTGTTTGGACACGTTCTGCGGCGCTTGGCGTTAGTAGAATGACTAAAGAAGTGACAGAACTTATTGAGGTTTGGGTTGAAGACTTATTGCCAAAAAGAGAAGTGGCTAAGCCATTAAGCACTGAATTGGTAAAAGGTCGTGCATCATATAAGCGTAAAGGCTCTGCTTTAACACTTAACCTGAAAAAAGTTGATGACGCATTGATGGAAGACATCCTTGCCTATATCAGCCAAAAAGTATCTTAATAGTTTTTATTCGCTATTAATTGTTTAATAAAAAACGCCGGATTTAGTTAACTAAGTCCGGCGTTTTTTTATATTTGAATCTTTAGTTTCAAATTAAACTAATGGCGCAAGATCCGCTGGACGGTAGTTTACTGATTTTAAAACCTTACCCTGCTTAATTACTTTGCTGTCTAGCTCTACATTTTTTGCACATTTAGCAATGATAAATCCGCCTTTTTCAGTCGACATCAATTCAATTCCTTGCTCTGCGTAGAATGCTTTTGTTGCCTGGTATTCATCTTCTGTTTTGCATACTTTGCTCATGTTGCTTGAATGAACTTCATCCCAACACGGTACAAAATCGATATTTAAGTTTTTTGCTACGTTTAATAGAAGATCAATTAAGTATGAGATACTTAAATTATCTTCAAGATCCTTAGTTCCTAAATGTACAGCACGACCCATTAATACATAAACCGTATCGACAATCGCATCAGCTTGTTCAATCTTACTGTCTGCTTCTGCTAATTCGGTCAGTTCTTCAATTGCTAAAGAGGTATGCAGAAGATCATTTTTTTCATCTAATGATTCAGGTGCTTCTACTGCTAAGTCAAAGGTACTTCTAAATTGTTCGATATCTTGATATAGCTTTTGGTAAATTGGTTGAGTAAGTTGACTTAAATGCATGGTCATTCCTAAATGATGAAGGCTTAAATATAGCAAGCATTATACCTTTTCTCGATTTGTATCGTCATACTTTCTTTTCTTAATAGATAGAAAATATTCATCTCATGCTACAATTTACGCATAATATCTTCTTATGTTAATGGACTTTTCTGCAATGCTTTCTGCGCTGTCATTTCTAAATACACTATCTTCTTATGCTGCGAATGGTTATATCCGTTATCCCATTTTGCTTGAAGGTTCAAAGCAATGGTGTGAATCATTACTAGACTCTTTTTTTATTCAGCAAAGTTCTCGATTTACCAAAATTGAATTGTACGGTGATTTGACTATTTCGAAGTATGCGGCTTTTCCTATTAAGTCAGCGTTAAAGAAGTTAGGACAAGAAACCGATTGTTTGGTGATTGATATTTCCCATGAGTTTAATGCGAATGCGATTAACGCAGTTTGTGGAACCGTCATTGGTGGAGGACTAGTTTTTTTCATTCGTACTGACGATTCTTCGCTTCCTACTGTTGTTGATCAATGGTTTTCCCAATATATAGAGCAAATGGTAAGTTTAAAGGAAACAGAAACTAGTTATGAATTACCTTTAATTCCGCGCTTAAAAGATGAAGCGTTTAAATCTGATGCAGGTATTCACCGCTCATCAGATCAAGAACGCGCAGTAAAAGCCATTCAAAAAGTGGTTACTGGCCATTCAAAACGACCGCTTGTTATAACTGCCGATCGTGGAAGAGGTAAGTCGTCAGCCATTGGTATTGCAATTGCAGAGTTAGCGATGGAGCGCTCTTTAATCATTGGTGTGACAGCACCACTACGAAACAGTATTGATGAAATATTTAAACATGCAGAGCGTGTTGCGTCTCTTAATGGTTTAAAAGTAGAGAGTCAAAAAAATCAGTTAATGATTAATGAGTCTCAGATCATTTATATTGCTCCAGATGAATTACTTAGAAACCCACAAGCTTTAGATTTATTGTGCGTAGATGAAGCCGCGGCAATTCCTGCTCCTATGCTACTTTCATTCGTAGACCAATATTCACGTATGGTTTTTTCTACTACGATTAATGGTTATGAAGGGACGGGACGTGGTTTTGAAGTTAAATTTAAAAAACAGCTTTACAAGAAAAGACCAAACACTCGTTCGCTTGAAATGAAACATCCAATTCGTTGGAGTAATAATGATCCACTAGAAGCATGGCTTTCTTCTGTTTTTCTACTTAATCACGAGGAACAGTCAAACTCTTTATCAATCGATACGCCAATGACTACTATTGATTATCGTTGCATATCGGTGTCTCAATTAGTGAATCAAGATGATCTTGCTCAATCTCTCTTTTCTCTTTTAGTATCGGCTCATTATCAAACCTCTCCAAATGATTGGATTTCATTATTAACCGATCCCACGTTGCGTTGTTGGATTGGAATAGAAAAGTCGACTAATAAGTTAGTTTGTTGCGCCTTGCTTTCTAAAGAGGGAGAGTTAGACCTTGATATTATTAATGCAGCTCAACTTGGTAAGCGACGTCCAAAAGGTCATTTAGCAGCAATATCATTAACTCAAACATTATGTATTGATGAACCAGCATTTCAATCGAGTATTCGTGTTATGCGTATTGCTGTCGACCCGAGTTATCAGCAGCGTGGTATTGGGTCCAAATTTATTAATGCGATAGAAAATAATTACAAAGCCAAAGGTGTCGATTATCTTAGCACTAGTTTTGGCTCTACTGCGGAGTTAAACCATTTTTGGTATAAACTAAATTTTCATTTTGTACGTTTAGGAATATCGAAAGATAAAGCAAGTGGCACCCATTCCTTATTAGCAATAAAACCATTAAGCCATCGTGCATTTTCTTGGGTATCTATAGGAAATGATTATTTTACTACTTCGTTTCCTGAACAATTAATGTCGACATTTTCAAGTCTTGATTATAACGACGTTCTTAGTCTTTTGAAGGGCGTATCATTTAAAGAGAAATTTTCGCCTCTTATTAATAAAAGACTGGAGATTTTTGCTTTAGGTGGGCTTGGGTATGAGTTACTACAATATGAGCTTCGTTATTTCATTTTAAGTCATCTATCTGCTCTTGCTCTTTTATCTGAGGCACAGAAGAAGCTTGCGGTAACTAAGATTCTTCAAGTTAAACAGTGGTCAGTAGTTATAGAAGAGTGCAACTTAATAGGAAAGAAAAACGCAGAGTTACAACTAAGAGAACTCGTTAAATCTTTGCTAACCAATTTACAGTGTAAATCGTAAACCCTCTATATCCTATTACTATGATTTACAGTGTAAATTGAAGATGTCATCTCTACTCAATTTACACTGTAAATTCACAGCACCGAATACCTCATAATGCTTTAGACTTCAAAATATAATTAATAAACCTTAGTGACTTGCGATGAAATACGATATTCTAATGTAATCGAAATGTTATTCATTGACGTTGTAATCTAGGGAATTGGAAATGAATGAGAAGGGATTAAACCGCCTTAATAAAGAAGAGCTTGAGTTCGTTGATGATAAAACAGCTGCGCTACTTCTTAATACCCCAACAAACGCTAAAGTTATCTTATGGATTATTGTTGTTTTCTTTTGCATCGCAGTTGCTTGGGCTTCTTGGGCAGAAATAGATAAGGTCACTGTTGGCCAAGGAAAAGTTATCCCATCATCTCAGTTGCAAGTAGTTCAAAACCTCGAAGGTGGGTTAGTCAAAGAGATGTTGGTTAAAGAAGGTGATCAAGTTACCAAAGGTCAACAGTTATTATTAATTGATGATACTCGTTTTCGTTCTGATTTTAGAGAAAGAAAAAAACAGCTGATTAACCTTACTGCAAGTGCGATGCAATTATCTGCATCAATGGACAGTATTTTAATTCAAGAAGTGAACAGTAAAAAGCGTTGGAAAGACTCTGTAATTATAACTACAGACAAATTAAAGTTTGATGATGCGTTTGCAAAAGAAAATCCAATTGTAGTCAGACGTCAAATCGCTGAATACAAAGCGGATATGAATAACTTAAAAAACCGTATTTATGTATTCGATCAACAAGTAAATCAAAAGCAACAAGATTTAGTCGAAATTAAAGCTCGTACGAGAAATTTGCAAGCAAGCTATGGACTGGCAAAAAAAGAGTTAGATATTACTAAACCACTCGCTGATGAAGGGGTTGTTCCTCGTATTGAGTTATTGAAACTTCAAAGACAAGTGAACGATACCAAACGTGAGTTAACTTCTACGCAATTAAAAATTCCAGTTTTAACATCCGCGATTCAAGAGGCAGTATTAAATCGTATTGATGCAGCACTTAAGTTTCGTTCAGAGCAACAAGAAAAATTAAATACGACTCAAGATAAATTGTCAGCATTAACTGAATCTCAAGTTGGGTTAAAAGATAAAGTGAATCGAACGGTTGTGCTGTCTCCTGTAACGGGAACGATTAAAAAAATATACATCAATACGGTGGGGGGAGTGATTCAGCCTGGTATGGATCTCATTGAAATAGTACCAACCGAAGATACTCTTTTAATTGAAGCTAAAATTGCACCACAAGATATTGCTTTTTTAAGACCTGGATTACCGGCGATTGTAAAATTCAGTGCGTATGATTTTACTCGTTATGGTGGATTAAAGGGGACATTAGAACACATCAGTGCAGATACGATTCAAGATGAAGAAGGCAATAGCTTTTATTTAGTTCGTGTTAGAACATCACAAGAAGACTTAGCAAAGAAAACTCAGTTTTATATTATTCCTGGAATGACAACTACGGTTGATATTATTACAGGAAAACGAACAATTTTGGATTATTTAGTAAAACCAATAGTTCAAGTTAAAGGTTCAGCGCTAAAAGAGTAATGTGCAACATAGGGAGTGTACGAAATAGTGAAAACAAGATGGTTATTCATTATTCCTTTTGCCATATTTTCTCTAACTTCTATTGCTTTAACAAAACAAGATAATATTTGGATTAAAGCAGTAAAAAAAGAATATGGCGACAGGGCAGCAAGGCGAGTGAATGCATGGCGTGAACTCATTTCAGAATTAGATGGAAAAAAAGAAAAAAAGCAATTAGCTGAAGTTAATCAGTTTTTTAATCAATTGTATTTTGTTAATGATATTGATTTATGGGGAAAGGCTGATTACTGGGCAACGCCTCTTGAATTCTTAGGAAGTAACGCGGGTGATTGTGAAGATTTTACGATAGCAAAATATTTTTCGCTTTTAGAGTTAGGTGTACCAGATAAAAAATTGCGATTGATTTATCTTAAAGCATTGGAGCTTAATCAGTTTCACATGGTACTGGCATATTATCCAACCCCCTCATCAGTACCGTTGATCTTAGATAATATCGACAAAGAAATTAAACCAGCGACAGAACGAACCGATCTATTACCTATTTATAGTTTTAATGGTCAGCATCTATGGCTAATGAAAGGTAAAGGAAACGGGCAACAGGCAGGAGAATCATCTCGATTAAGTTTATGGAATGATTTAAGAGCAAGAAATAAAGGCCTGAGATTAAACCACCCAATTATAAATTATGATGAGTAGTGATATGACATTATATAAACAGCTAGTTTCATGGATGACAGCCGTCTTTTTACTATTGATGATTTCTGTCTTTGCAATAGAGTTTAGCAATACACAAACATTTTTAGAAAATCAACAGCGTTCGGAGGTGAACAATACTATAAATACAGTTGGCTTAGCTCTTGCTCCATATCTAGAAAATGAAGATAAAGTAGCTGCTGAGTCGGTAATTAATGCTTTATTTGATGGCAGCTATTATTCAGCAGTACGTTTAACTTTATTTAATACTGATGACGAAATAGTTCGTGTTTACCCTATCACTATAGACAGTGTACCTAAGTGGTTTTCAGACTTACACTTATTTAGAACCATTTCAGAAAGTCGTATTATCACGAGTGGTTGGTTACAATTAGCTGAAGTCGAGATTGTGACTCACCCTGGTTATGCGTATCAACAACTCTGGAATGCGTTAACGCAATTAGCGACGACCTTTCTTATCGTTATTGCCTTAGGGATTATTATTATTTCTATTGTTGTAAAGCGAGCGTTATCACCTTTGCAATCTATCATCATTAAAATGAAACAGGTTGCTGAAAATAATTTTAGTGGCGAATTACAACAACCGAAAACAAAAGATCTTGAAGCTGTTATTAATGGTATTAATTCAATGTCTGCCCAAATAGCACAAAGCTTTCAATCACAAGCAAAAGAAGCTGAAAAATTAAGAGACAAGGTCTACCTTGATCCTATCTCTGGATTAGGTAACCGTGCTTTTTTTATGGCTCAATTAAATACATGGTTATCAGAGTCTGCTGAAGGTGGTGTTGCGTTATTTCGAGTAAACTTTATTCATAAAGTTTATGAAGAAGAAGGTTATGAAGCGGGTGATGCTAAAGTTAAAGAACTGTCTGATTTGTTAAAAGCTACTTTACCATCAAAAAATGTGATTCTTACTCGATTAAACACTTGCGAGTTCGCTTTTATCTTTCCAAGCATAGAGGAAGAAGAATTAAAAGTAGCGGCAGATAATATTATTGCTTATACACAAGACATAAAGGGAGATCCAACCGCAACTGCGCCTATTGATGCTGATTTAGGGGTTGTTTTTAATGAATCAAGAAAGACAACAACCGAGATATTATCTTTAGCAGATAATGCATTAACTCAAGCACATTCACATCCTGAGTTATCTTACGGCTATATTGCTGATGAAAGTGCACATGAACTAATGGGTAAGCAGCAATGGAAACAGTTTGTCGATGAAGCGATTAATGAACATTTGTTTGATTTCACATTGCAACTAGCGACAACTCATCTTGGGGTCGTTTTTCATCAAGAAGTTTTTTCTGCTATCGAGAAAGACAACCAACGTTACTCGGCTAATCAATATCTCCTTGCTTTAGATCAACTGAACGAGACAACGCCGTTTGATCAATTTGTCATTAGAACCATGATTGAACGAATTCTTGCAGAAGAGATCACACAACCTGTTGCAATAAACTTAGCGAATAGAAGTATAGAGAATCCAAGTTTTGTTCGTTGGTTAACGAATACGTTAAGAAAAAATAAATCGATTGCTTCTTTATTACATTTTGAAATTCAAGAAATGTCTTTTATCGAAAATGAAGATCATACGGCGTTGCTATGTAATGTTATTCGCTCTTTTGGTGCCGAATTTGGTGTTGATAACTTTGGTCGAAATTTTGAATCACTTGAATATCTTAAAGTATTTAGACCTAAATATGTGAAGTTAGATTACTTATTTACTCATCAGTTAAATGATGAAAAACAACGTTACATTTTAGCGTCAATTTCAAGAACAGCGCAAAATTTAGGAATTACTACAATAGCATCACGAGTTGAAAATAAAGAGCAATTAGAATTGCTTTCAGAGCATAACGTAGATGTTTTCCAAGGCTTTTTTATCAATGAAAAAGTAAAAGGTAAATAGAATGAAAGATCCCTTGCTGCATTCATTGTGCTATGTCGGCCGTTATTACGGCCAAGTTAACTCACCAGAAGCCTTGATTAATGGTTTACCTTTGCAAGACGGTAAGCTAACGCCTTTTCTCTTTTCTCGAGCAGCAGAGAGAGCGGGTTTAGTTGCGAAAGAGAATCAAGCAGAATTACTGAGAATACCTAAGCTTGTATTGCCTGCAGTACTTTTGCTTAAAGGAGGTGAGTCTTGTGTTTTGATTGGGTTTGATGCTGAAAACACTCAAGCTGAAATTATCTCTGCAAATTCAGACATGATGCCTATCTCTATTTCTACTGAAGAATTAGAGTCTCAATATATTGGGCGTTATTTCTTACTAAAAAAGCAATTTAGATATGATGCTCGTTCACCGGAGATCTTAAAAAAACGCGAAGGACATTGGTTCTGGAGTACACTATTTGAGTCGAAACATATTTATCGAGATGTGTTTATAGCATCTATCCTGATTAATATATTTGCTATCGCGACACCTATGTTTACCCGTCTAGTATACGATAAAGTGGTGCCAAATTTGGCATTTGAATCACTATGGGTTTTAGCTTCTGGTATTTTTGTCGTTTTTGTTTTTGACTTCATATTAAAGTATGTACGAGGCTACTTTATTGATGTCGCCGGGAAAAAGTCCGATGTATTGATCTCTGCTAAGTTGTTTCAAAAAGTACTGGGGATCCGAATGGAGGCAAGACCTCCCTCTGTAGGAGCCTTTGCAAGGCATCTTCAAGAGTTTGAATCAATAAGGGAGTTTTTTACGTCCGCTACAATAGCGTCATTGATTGATTTACCCTTTGCGTTGCTCTTTTTATTCGTTATTTACTTAGTAGCAGGTCCAATTGTTTTGGTTCCTATTGTTGGTATTGTTTTATTACTTATTCATGCCGCAATCATACAAGGACCATTAAAGAAAACAATTGAAGAAGGCTCAAGACTGGCATCCCAGAAATACGCGAATTTAATTGAAAGTTTAGTAGGTCTAGAAACATTAAAGCTATTTAATGCACAAAGTCAGTTTCAGTATCGATGGGAAGAAGCCGTCACTCATATTTCTAATTGGAGTATCAAAAGTCGTCGTATTACAGATTCAATTCAAAATATGGCTGGCTTTGTACAACAAGCAGTAAATATAGGGATGATTATCGTTGGTGTTTATCTTATTGCTAATGGTGATTTAACGATGGGTGCTTTAATTGCTTCAACAATGTTGAGTGGTAAGGCAATAGGACCATTAGTGCAAATATCTTTGCTATCAACAAGATACAACCAAGCTAAATCGTCAATGACTATCATCGAAGAGCTAATGGCTATGCCTGATGAGCAAGAAGAAGATAAGCGTTATATCCATCGGCCTGTTTTACAAGGGAAGATTGAACTTGATAAAGTGAGTTTTAATTATCCAGAATCACAGGTAGCTGCAGTTCGAGATATAAGCCTTACGATTAATCCGGGAGAGAAAGTTGCAATCATAGGAAGAATTGGCTCAGGAAAAACAACATTAGAACGTCTCATAATGGGCCTATATCAAGCGACAGCAGGTTCTGTTCGAATAGATGATACAGATATCTCCCAACTTCACCACGTGGACGTGAGACGTAATATAGGCTGTGTGCCGCAAGATATTACTCTGTTTTATGGTTCCATCAGAGATAATATTACGTTGGGCCGTGAGCTGTCCGATGATGCTGAAATGATGGATGCAGCCAACCGTGCTGGAGTAACAGCATTTACTCAACAAGACCCTGCGGGATTAGAGCGTCAGGTGGGTGAGGGTGGTTTATTATTATCTGGTGGCCAGCGTCAATCGGTAGCTATTGCTCGAGCGTTAATAGGTCGCCCTCCTGTGCTATTAATGGATGAACCGACGAGCAGTATGGATAATCGCTCAGAAATGCTGTTTAAAAACCAGTTGTCACATTTGAAGCCATCAGAAACCTTGATACTGATAACACATAAAACATCAATGCTAGATATTGTTGATCGTATTATTGTTATGGAGAAGGGGCATATTATTGCTGATGGGCCTAAAAATCAGGTTCTAAATGAATTGAAAACAGGCAAAGTAAAAGCAGCAAGTTGATAGTATTTATTTTTTAATGAAAAGGCAGCCAGTGAAATGGCTGCCTTTTTTCTATTTAATCAAAAATTTATTCAGATGAGTATGAACCGTAATATTATTTTTTCTTACGAGTGAATATGTTCCATTCGTTAATTACATCCCCTTTAAATCCCACAACGCTAGCAATAACACGGCGATTTAGAGCGTGGCTTACTGCTGAATCTCCTTTTGCCGTTAATTGTGTATCACCAAAACCGACAGTTTCAATTCTATCTGGGTCGACACCGTATTCGATTAACGCGATACGTACAGCAGAAGCGCGTAATTTTGATAAGTGGATATTATATTCGGCGTTTCCTTGTTGACTCGCAAAGCCCTGTAGCTGAATTGAGGTATCAGGATACTCACCGAGAAATTCAGCCATGGTTCTGATCTCTGTTTTAAAGATCGGAGAGATCTCTGAGGAGTCATTCGCAAACAGGATTTTAAGATCTTTCTTATTTGAATGCTCTACATACTCAGCACAGCCATCATTATCAATCTGAGCACCAACGGGGGTCCCTGGACAAATATCTCGAGCATTAATAACACCATCATAATCATCATCTCTAAGATCTGCGATTTGATCTGATTTTGGTGTTTCCATGTAATCTTTATCACCTGATACGCAGGCTGTTAAGAAAAGGCTTGCAATAAGTACGGGGTAAATTGAAGTTTTCATGCTTATTTGTCCTCTTCTTCAGATTGTTTAGAGTCCCATTCTTTTGGTGTATCTATGAGTAATGAAGGTAGAAGCGTTCCTGTTGCATGCAATACTCTATATTTAGCGAATTGTTCTGCGTAGTGAGCATCTAAATAAGACTTACGTGCTTCAAATAATTCGTTCTCTGTGTTTAATAGATCAAGTAACGTTCGCTTACCGATTCGGTATTGCTTCTCATACGCTATGACAGTATCTGAGGCAGCATCAACGTGATCGGCTAAAAATTCTTTTTGTTGTAACGTAAGATCAAGCGCGCTCCATGAAAGACGGAATCCTTCTTCTACATTACGATAAGCACTATCTCTAAGATCTTTTGCCATATTTAGTTGGTAAGCACTTTTATCAGACTGAGCACTATCGCTTCCGCCATTATATAAGTTATAGCGCATACGTATCATGGCAGAGAACTCATCACTATTGCCCTCTATACCGCCAGCATCATCCCGCCATGTTTGAGCCGCTTCAAAAGAGAATGTTGGATAATTGGTGCTTTTAGATTGAGCGTATTGATATTTTGCCGCTTTAATATCAGATTGAGCAGTCAAGATCACTGGGTGATATTCAAAAGCACGTTCGATACCTTCTTGCTGACTTAAAGGCAGCGTATTAGCATCTGCTCTTGGGTAGATTAGAGCTTGAGGAGGTGAACCTACAATTTGGGTAAACACTGTGTGTGTATCAAACAGGTTGTTTTGAGCAGCAAGTAAATTGCCATGTGCTCGAGCGATACGAGCTTCTACTTGAGATACATCGGCTGTTGAGCCGATACCTGATGCAGCTCTTTTTTTAATGTCTTTATATATCTTTTTATGGATAGCTAAATTGCTTTCTGACAGTGCTAAGATTTCAGTGGCTTTTACTGCATCTAAATATACTTGTGATACATCAAGTGCTTTATTTTCAGCTAGAGACATAAGTTGTAAACGCGCAGATTCTGATTCAGCTTCTGTTCGGTCCATGTCATTAATTGTATTAGAACCATCCCAAATTAATTGGGTTAAGGATAGGGTCGCATCTTTACGCGTGAGATCAGTATCATTTCCATCCGCAGGGTTGATCTGTTCATAACCGATGCCGGCATCTAAATCAATCGATGGTAGGTAATTACCTGACACACTCTCGCTATCAGCAACAAAACTTAAATATGAGTTATATGCTTTTTTTACTTCTGGGTTTGTTGTTAGTGTTTGAGATATGGCTTGCTCTAAGGTTTGAGCTTGAGTCGATACGCTCAAAACAAGCAAGCTACTGTAAGTTGCCAGTTTCATCCATTTCAAAGTTGTTCTCCTTGTTATCGTACTCTTATAAACCACAAATTAAGACGATATGTAATTGTATAAACAATTTAACGATAACGAAATGTCATGGGTTTGTGGCGTTGTTGTTTATTTGCTGGAAATGCTACGTTATTAAAATATAAAAAGCAAAAATTAACCTATTGAAATATGGCAAATAACACTCTGTCATAAGTTAAATAAAAAAAAATTGACGAGCTTTGAAAAATGAAAATAAAAAAGCAAACATATACCGTCTCATAAGTGAGATTAATTTAAGTTTATTTTTATAAAAAAATTTTTTTGTTGTTTTTTGTCGATTATATTTACAAATTTTATGGAATGAGTATCACATTTGTGATTCGGTGCATAAAAATGAAAACAAATAAGGAATAGGACAATTTTGTTACGTCATTTTCACGTTTTTCGTTGCTTTCGCATTGTGGTGATATTGTTATTAATGTGATAAATTTACTGCAATATATTACTGATTGTTACGTAATGGGTAATCAGTGTGAATAAATGGATTTGGAGATTTTGTCATGGCTGAAAATACATCAATAAACGCAGAGCAGATAATTGTTATTGATAAAAATGGTAACTTAAAGCTAATTACTCCAGGTGAAAAGGTGCCACCCGGCGAAATCGTTGTTGAAGGTTCTTCTGGTAGCTTAGTGGTTAACAGTATTGATTTACCAGAAGAAAGTGATGACATTGATGCAATACTAAGTGCAATTGTTGATGGCCAAGATCCTAGTCTTATCGCAGATGCTCCCGCTGCTGGTGAAGATAACGGTTCAAGTTTGACTACATCAACAGAGATTGAACGTATTGGAAAAAGTACTATTGCTGAAACAAGTTTTGATACTTCTTCATTAGAGTCTCTTGGGCTATCGAAAACACAAAGTTTAACATTATTAGAACAATATAAAGTATATAGAGAGACTGGAGAGTTTCAAATTCCGGATCCAAGCAATGGCTTAATTAAAACCGCGCCGACGTTATTCATTCAAGAAATCGATGAAAACGGTGTTATTAATGAAGAACGCGCAGAAAACGGCATTCAAGTAGAGGTAACTCTACCAATAGGCACAGAAGAAGGTGACAAAGTTGAGTTACGCGATGGTGATGGTGAGGTAGTTGGTGAGCATCTAATTACTGAAGATGATATTACAAATGGCAAGGTAGAAATCACTGTACCAACACCTACGCCAGATGGAAGTTATGAATACGTAGCCGATATTACAGATCCAAGTGGTGATAAGGGCCCAAGCTCTAATGAAGTGGAGTTTGAGCTTGATACGACGGCGCCTGGTGATGGCGAAGGCGACAACGGCAGTGATGTTGCACCAACGGTTCTTATCGATTCTGGCGAAGATGACATAATCAATGCAGCGGAAAAAGACGCGGGTGTTACGGCGAGTATTGAGCTACCTGAAGGTACAGATCTGACCACAGATAGCCTAGTTATTTCAATTAATGGCGGTGAGCCACAAACAATCAAACTGTCGGATGCGACGTTTGATGAGAGTGGTAAAGTTGTGGTTTCTATTCCAGCAAGTGCCATTGTAGATGGTACGCCAGTGAAGGTTGACGCGATTGCTGTTGATGTCGCTGGTAATGAATCAGCTACGGGCAGCGATACGGCAGACGCGGATTTGGTGGCGCCTGGTGATGGTGAAGGTGACAACGGCAGTAACGCAGCACCAACGGTCGTGATTAACTCAGGCGATGATGACACCATTAACGCTGATGAAAAAGACGCGGGTGTTACGGCGAGTATTGAGCTACCTGAAGGTACAGATCTGACCGCAGATAGCCTAGTTATTTCAATTAATGGCGGTGAGCCACAAACAATCAAACTGTCGGATGCGACGTTTGATGAGAGTGGTAAAGTTGTGGTTTCTATTCCAGCAAGTGCCATCGTAGATAGTACGCCAGTGAAGGTTGACGCGATTGCTGTTGATGTCGCTGGCAATGAATCAGCTACGGGCAGCGATACGGCAGACGTTGATTTGGTGGCGCCTGGTGATGGCGAAGGCGACAACGGCGGTGATGTAGCACCAACAGTCGTGATTAACTCAGGCGATGATGACATCATCAATGCCGATGAAAAAGACGCGGGTATTACGGCAACAATTACGCTGCCAGAAGGTACGAACATTGCAGAAGACAGTGTGGTTGTAACCTTCTCAGATGGCACAACAGAGACTATTAAACTGTCAGAGATTGCCGTCACCGACGGTAAGTTCAGCGTAGCGATCCCAGCGGCAGCGATAGTGGATGGTCAAACAACAGAAGTGAGTGCGATCGTTGTTGATGGGGCAGACAATAAGTCGGCTACAGGCAGCGATACGGCGAGCGTGGATTTGGTGGCGCCTGGTGATGGCGAAGGCGACAACGGCAGTAACGCAGCACCAACAGTCGTGATTAACTCAGGCGATGATGACACCATTAACGCTGATGAAAAAGACGCGGGTGTTACGGCGAGTATTGAGCTACCTGAAGGTACAGATCTGACCGCAGACAGCCTCATTATTTCAATTAATGGTGGTGATCCACAAACAATCAAACTGTCGGATGCGACGTTCGATGAGAGTGGTAAAGTTGTGGTTTCTATTCCAGCAAGTGCCATCGTAGATGGTACGCCAGTGAAGGTTGACGCGATTGCTGTTGATGTCGCTGGCAATGAATCAGCTACGGGCAGCGATACGGCGAGCGTGGATTTGGTGGCGCCTGGTGATGGCGAAGGCGACAACGGCGGTGATGTAGCACCAACAGTCGTGATTAACTCAGGCGATGATGACACCATTAACGCTGATGAAAAAGACGCGGGTGTTACGGCAACAATCACGCTACCAGAAGGTACGAACATTGCCGAAGACAGTGTGGTTGTAACCTTCTCAGATGGCACAACAGACACCATTAAACTGTCAGAGATTACCGTCACCGACGGTAAGTTCAGCGTAGCGATCCCAGCGGCAGCGATAGTGGATGGTCAAACAACAGAAGTGAGTGCGATCGTTGTTGACGCGGCAGGTAATAAGTCGGTTACAGGCAGCGATACGGCAGGCGTTGATTTGGTGGCACCAGGTGATGGCGAAGGCGACAACGGCAGTGATGTTGCACCAACGGTCGTGATTAACTCAGGCGATGATGACATCATCAATGCGGCGGAAAAAGACGCGGGTGTTACGGCGAGTATTGAGCTACCTGAAGGTACAGATCTGACCACAGATAGCCTAGTTATTTCAATTAATGGCGGTGAGCCACAAACAATCAAACTGTCGGATGCGACGTTCGATGAGAGTGGCAAAGTTGTGGTTTCTATCCCAGCAAGTGCCATCGTAGATGGTACGCCAGTGAAGGTTGACGCGATTGTTGTTGATGTAGCTGGCAATAAGTCAGCGACGGGCAGCGATACGGCAGGCGTTGATTTGGTGGCGCCTGGTGATGGCGAAGGCGACAACGGCAGTGATGTTGCACCAACGGTCGTGATTAACTCAGGCGATGATGACACCATTAACGCTGATGAAAAAGACGTGGGTGTTACGGCGAGTATTGAGCTGCCAGAAGGCACAGATCTGACCGCAGATAGCCTCGTTATTTCAATTAATGGCGGTGAGCCACAAACAATCAAACTGTCGGATGCGACGTTCGATGAGAGTGGCAAAGTTGTGGTTTCTATCCCAGCAAGTGCCATCGTAGATGGTACGCCAGTGAAGGTTGACGCGATTGTTGTTGATGCCGCTGGCAATGAGTCAGCGACGGGCAGCGATACGGCAGACGTTGATTTGGTGGCGCCTGGTGATGGCGAAGGTGACAACGGCGGTGATGTTGCTCCAACAGTTCTTATCGATTCTGGCGAAGATGACATCATCAATGCAGCGGAGAAAGACGCGGGTGTTACGGCAACAATTACGCTGCCAGAAGGTACGAACATTGCAGAAGACAGTGTGGTTGTAACCTTCTCAGATGGCACAATAGACACCATTAAACTGTCAGAGATTACCGTCACCGACGGTAAGTTCAGCGTAGCGATCCCAGTAGCAGCGATAGTGGATGGCCAAACAACAGAAGTGAGTGCGATCGTTGTTGACGCGGCAGGCAATGAGTCAGCGACGGGTAGCGATACTGCGGGCGTGGATTTGGTGGCGCCTGGTGATGGTGAAGGTGACAACGGCAGTGATGTTGCTCCAACAGTTCTTATCGATTCTGGCGAAGATGACATCATCAATGCAGCGGAGAAAGACGCGGGTGTTACGGCAACAATCACGCTGCCAGAAGGTACGAACATTACAGAAGACAGTGTGGTTGTAACCTTCTCAGATGGCACAACAGACACCATTAAACTGTCAGAGATTACCGTCACCGACGGTAAGTTCAGCGTAACTATCCCAGTAGCAGCGATAGTGGATGGCCAAACAACAGAAGTGAGTGCGATCGTTGTTGACGCAGCAGGCAATGAGTCCGTGGAAGGTTCAGACCGTGCTGAGGTTGATACGACTTATGGTGAAGAGACTGATGAGCCAGATAATGGGATCATTCAACCAACGGTGAGCATCTCGGACAATACGGATGATCAGGCAGAGCTCATCAGTGGCACAGAAAACGCAGACATCACGGTGAGCTTCGGTGAGGGCGTGAGTTCAGGCACAGCGCAAGTGGTTATTAGTGATGAAGATGGAGACACTGCAAACGACATCACGTTGAATGTGACGTTGAACAGTAATGGCACGGCCACGGTCGATGGTGGTTATACGGTGACGCAGAACGACGATGGCACTTACACTATTAATGACGTAGACGTGAAAACGCTGGCGGATGGCACCTTAACGGCAAATGCGACATTCACCGACAGCGATGGCAACGTGGCGACCGCGAAAGATGATGTGGTGAAAGATACAGTCGCCCCAAACCCTCCAGCAATCACAAACATAACCGACGACTCAGCAGAGAGTGATTACTCAACGGTGACATTACACGGTACTGGTGAGCCGGGAGCAACAATTACTATTTATGATGAAGATAATAACGTTGTCAATTCTTCTACAGCTATAACCGTAGATAGTGATGGTAACTGGACATTTGATATTTCTGACTTATCAGAAACCCCAGTCGGTGATAATGAATTCTTTAGCGTCACGCAAACAGATGAGAATGGTAATGTAAGCCTTCCTTCTGAACAAACTCATTATGCTCACGGTGAATTTAGTGGTACAGATGATTATGATGATTACGTATTACTAGGTAAGGGAGATGACACTTTCAATTTAAACGATGATGATAAAAATGATCGAGTGGTTGTTGATGGTGGTGCAGGAACAGATACCGCTGTACTAGATTCGAATTTATCTGATTGTAAAGTTAGCCTTAATGAAAACGGTGAAATTGTTATTGTTGATAAAGAGGGAGATACAAACATCTTCCGCGACTTCGAACAATTTGAATTTAAAGATAAAGAAGATCCTCAGTCTGTATCAGATTTATTCAAACCAGTAGTTACAATTATTGATGATAAAAACAATGATGGCGTGATTAATAAATCAGAGCTAGAAGGAAAAGTAACCGCAACATTTACTTTGCCTCCAGCAGCTGTAGCTGGAATGATTTTATTGATCACTATTGATGGTAATGCAGAACCTTACGCGTTAACGGAAGCTGACATAGAGTTAGGTACTGTAACACGTGACGTTGATGTGCCAGAACATGGAGAAAGCATTAACGCAGATGCAAGCATGAGCTATGAGGGACAAAGTTTCTCGGACTCTGATAATGCAGTTATGGATTCAAACTCAGCCCCAGATGCAGTAAATGACACCCTTATTTTTGATGGTTTAGCTGGAAGTTACTATGGTTATAACGACAGAGGACCTGATAAAGATGGTAATGATTTATCATCAATAGAACAGGTACTTGAGTTTATTAATGGTAATGATCCTGATGCCAGTTTTATAGCGAAAGAATTAGATTATGAGCGTGAAGCTAATGATCTTGGCGAAGATGATACATTGCAAGATTTCTTAGGTGATGATGCTGACTCTTTATCGAGTGATCCAGGCGATTCTACTGATGCAATTTTGCATATTGAAGGTCAAGTCGAACTAGAGCCAGGAAGATATGGCTTTAAAGTAACTGCAGATGATGGTTATTTAATTAAAATCGATGGCGTTATTGTTGCTCAGTATGATGGAAATCAAAGTTCTTCAACAACAACTCCTGGAGAAGATGGTCATATTTATTTTGACATAGATACTCCTGGATTCCATGAGATTGAAATTGTTTATTGGGATCACGGTGGTGCTTGTGAGCTTTCTATTGAGCTAGGAAAGTTTGATGAAAATAATCAATTAATCGAATATAAAGATTTAGGTGATTATCCGTTATCACATCAAGGTAGTTTGGCAACAGAAGATAACATTGTCACTATTACGCCAGAAGACTTATTAGGAAATGATACCGATGTTGATGGAGACGAATTAACAATCGTAGGTGTATCAAACCCAACTAATGGGACGGTTTCGATTAATGATGATGGTGAAATTGAATTTAAGCCATCAGAAAACTTTAGCGGTGAAGTTACTTTTGATTACACCATCAGTGATGGAAATGGTGGCACAGATACAGCAACAGTAACAATTAATATTGATGCTGTTGCTGATGTTCCTGAGTTAACAGTTATATCTAAAACAGAGACTATATTTACTTCAAGCTTTGAGGACCAAGCTCAAGATGATAAGAAACAATTCTCATTAGAAGTTGATGGATGGACTCCGATAAATGGCGAAGAAGCGATTGAAACTTGGGAGAGTGGTGTAGATATGAGTGATGGAGGTACCGTTCATGCGAGTGATGGTAATCAATTTATCGAACTAAACTCAGCTTCTCATTTTGAATCAGCTAAAGGGGTAGAAAGAGAGATAAATACTGAAGAGGGAACTCTTTATACTCTTACTTTAGATGTTGCACCAAGACCTGGCTTTGGCGAAGAATATAACTCATTTGATATTGTTGTTGATGGGGTTGTTGTTGGTTCGTGGAGCGGTTCTAGTCCGAAAGATCAAGGCTTAGATTGGAACTCAATTGAAGTGAATTTTTATGGTTCATCAGAACCGCAGAATATTCAGTTAGTATCGACAGGTACACATCATAATTCCGGTCGAGGTGTATTAGTTGATAATCTAGTTATTGAAGAAGTTAATGGTATTGAGCTTGGTAATAATGGATTTGTTACAGATATCATATTAAGCGAATACATTGGTGGCGAGCTAACAGATACAGATAGCTCAGAGACATTAAGTTATGAATTATCAAACCTACCATCGGATGCGGTGATCTTAGTGGGTGACGAACTAATTCCAATTAATAATGGAATAGTAGAGCTAACAGCAGATCAATTATCAACAGCTAAAATCCAATTGCCATTGAGTTATACCGGTAAGCTTTCGGTGTCAATTGTTGCTATTTCTACAGAGGCGAGTAATGGAGACCAAGCTAGAAGTGAAGCTCAAATCATTGACTGGGTAGTAACAGATATTCCAAATGTTGATGAAGACGTCAACTCAGAAGGTGATTTAGTTGACTCTGTTCAAGTTGTTCATGCTGGGACGGAACATGAATATACCATATGGGCTTCTTCAGGGTCAGGGAAGCCAAATGTAATGTTTGACAAAAATGACACACAGTCTGGATTAATTGTAGACGCTGGTGCTGCTGGTGATGATATATACTTAGGCTCTGGTGACGATACAATTTACCTAGGAGATAGTCATGCAGGGGGATTTGATGTTAACCCTGATGATCCTAAGCTTATAAATGCTCAAAATGTAGTTGAAAATATTTTTAGTAAAGGGAGTGATTTAAATCATCTTCAGGATGGGGTTGAATCAGGATCATTTAAAAACATATCTGCTGACAGTAATGCTTATCTTGATCTTGGGCATGGTGGTGACGGTAATGACAAGATCTTTGGTCAAAATGGCGTTGATATTATGTTTGGTGGTAAAGGCGACGATTACCTAAGCGGAGGTAATGATAATGATGGTCTTCGCGGTGGTAGCGGTAATGATATTCTTGACGGTGGCTCAGGCAACGATATCTTAATAGGTGGACTTGGTGATGATATTCTTACTGGTGGAACAGGGGAAGATATCTTTAAGTGGGTTGATCAAGGTGTCGATAATAGTTTAGATAACGGTACAGACACCATCAAAGACTTTGTTGTAGGTGAGGACTTAATTGATTTAACTGAAATTATCGGTGGCGATGATGATGTTATAAATATGGGTGATTTACTCTCTCATATTAGAGTATCAGAGGATGGGGACGATTTAACATTATCGATTACAGATGACAGTGGAAATGAGCATGACATCGTAGTTGAAGGAGCTGTGACTTCATTTGGTCTTGAGAATGCAGATTTCTCTAATCAATCAGAAGTACTAACAAAACTATTGAACGATCAGATGTTTAAATTAGATGATATTACTTAATTAGTGGATCTAACCTTCAATTAAGGGCCTATTTTAGGCCCTTTTTATTTTTCCCTTGTTTAAGGGCGCTCAAAAGAGCACAATTTCAACAAACAAGTCGAAGTGAGATTTACATGGAATTAGAAGATATTCGTCGTGATTATAGCCTTGGAGGCTTACGTAGAGCTGATTTACCACAAGAGCCAGTAGATCTATTTGAACTCTGGTTAAAACAAGCGGTAGAAGCAAAATTGACTGATCCAACCGCGATGACCGTTGCTACTGTGGATAAAAATGGACAACCATTTCAACGTATCGTGTTATTGAAGCATTTTGATAAGACAGGGTTTGTTTTTTATACCAACCTTGCATCTCGTAAAGCACAGCATTTGGAAGACCATAGTAAAATTTCTCTGCACTTTCCTTGGCACACTCTTGAACGTCAAGTTCACATTACAGGGACGGCTGAGAAACTAAGCGCACTTGAGAATATGAAATATTTCACCTCAAGGCCAAAAGAAAGTCAAATCGCAGCATGGGCAAGTAAACAAAGCAGCCGCTTAACGGCACGTTCAGCCCTTGAAGGTAAATATCTAGAGCTTAAACAGAAGTTTGCTAAAGGGGAGATCCCTGTTCCTAAGTTTTGGGGAGGCTTTAGAGTGAATATTGAATCAATTGAATTTTGGCAAGGTGGAGATCACCGACTTCATGATCGATTCCTATACAGTAAAGATCAAGATAACTGGGAGATCGACCGATTAGCGCCATGATCTTGGCTTGATCTTAATGAATAAATAAAAATGAAATGCCGATGATTATAAGATCATCGGCATTTTTATGTCTCTTTTAGCCACTCAGTATTAAGTTTCTCTGTATCACCGAGATAATCTAACAACCACTGAATGGCTATAGATTGATTATTATTATTCCAAGCAAGGCAACATGGACTCGGGTCAATATGGTTTTCTATCTTCTTACTAATTACTTGACCGGTTTCTAATAATCTTTTGGCTCTATGAGCTGGCATAACACCAACGCCTAAACCATCAATAAAACACTGTTCAGCACTGTGCCAATTGGGAACGATAAGGCGACGTTGATTATCTAACTGCCATGTCGAGCGTTTTGGTAATATCTGAGAGGTGTCTTCCAAGCAAATTACTGGATATTTAATTAACTCGGAATGTGGGATTTGGTCTTCATAACCCGCTAATGGATGATTAAGGCCAACCACAAATTCCCAGGCGAGTTCTCCCATAGGACGGTATGAGAAATCGCCACCAATCGGAATGGTTGCAGTTGCACCAATACCAATATCGGCACGACCCGTCATTAAGGCATCCCACACACCGTTAAACACTTCCATGGTTAGTTGAAGCTCAATGTCGGGAAAGGTGGCGTAAAAGTCTCGAACGAGCTGGTTTACCCCATTTTCACGAACGACATTATCTAAAGCTACTGACACACTTTGTTGCCAGCCGTTTGCCACTCGTTGAGTGTTGAATCGAATGTCTTCCATTTCTTTAAGGAGTTTTCTTGTTTGCTCGACAAAATAGGTTCCGGCGGCAGTCAGTTCGACTTTACGGTGTAAGCGAGTAAATAAGCATACATTTAAACGCTCTTCTACAGACTTAATGGTGTAGCTGATCGCGCTAGGTACTTTATGTAACTCATCTGCAGCATGGCTAAAACTGCCTAATCGTGCAACGGACTCAATCGTGATTAATTCATGGTATGAAAACATAAAAGACCTGATGTTTATTTATTCACATCAAATTATTTGATGTAAAGTGCAAATTATATCGTTTCACAAGAGTAGCAACTAGCACATAGAATGCAACGAATTTTAAAAATGTTCAGCTTTGGAGAAGAACATGGAAAACAAAAAACAATCTATCCCGTACATTTGGCTAGCGGGCTTAAGTATGCTGGGCTTCTTAGCTACTGATATGTATTTACCTGCATTCGATATTATTCGTGGCGATTTAGCAACAACAGAAAATATGATTGGATTAACCCTAAGTATTTTCTTGTTAGGTATGGCGATTGGTCAACTTTTTTACGGACGATTGACTCAAAAGTTAGGAACGAAAAAATCACTGATCATTGGTTTAAGCATTTTTGCAGTCAGTAGTTTAGCTGCTTCATTTTCAACCAGTGTCGAAATGCTATTAGTTGCCCGTTTCTTCCAAGCGCTGGGTGCTTGTAGTGCTAATGTTATTTGGCAAGCAATGGTTATTCAGCGTTACGATGCGAAAACATCACAGCGTATTTTTGCGACAATTATGCCATTAGTTGCTCTTTCTCCTGCATTGGCTCCTTTATTAGGTGCTGCGATTGAAAAGTTCTACGGTTGGTCAATGATATTCGTAACATTAACAATTATTGGTGTTGGCTTAGCAGTAAGAACGTTTGCAGATAAAGAACCAAAACAAGAGCAAGCAACATCAGGAAAAACCATTACTTTTCGTGATGTTATCAAGTCAAAAAAATTCACAGGAAATATGTTAATTTACGCAGCAAGCTCAGCGATCTTCTTTGCGTGGTTAACGGGGTCACCGTTTGTAATGACTCAAATGGGCTATTCAGGTTCTGATATCGGTTTAAGTTATGTTCCACAAACTATTGCCTTTATCGTTGGTGGTTACGGTTGTCGTTGGGCATTAGAACGCTTTAATGCACAGCAAGTACTGCCATGGATTTTAAAATTATCTATCGCGAGTGTGGTTACGGTTTTCTTAGTGTCATGGAGAATGGATGTATCATCAATCATTCCAATGCTCATTCCGTTCTGCTTCTTAGCGGCGGCAAATGGTGCGGTGTACCCAATTGTAGTGAATAACGCATTAATTGATTTTAAAGAAGGCAGTGCTGTTGCTTCTGGTCTACTTAATTTCTTACAGATGCTTTTCTGTGTAGCGGCAAGTGCAATGGTATCGAGCATTAGTTACATGGGCGCAATCTCTATGGGGAGCATCATGTTATTGCAATTAGTTTTCTTATTCATCGGTGCAGTCATGGTGTTTAAAGCGAACAAAGAAGAAAATATGGAATTAGCAGAGCAATAATCTGTATAAAATGATGTGATAAAAATAGCATTGAGCGTAACTGCCAATGCTATTTTTTTGCTTATAAGAAACAAAAATCCATTTATTTTTTCTTTATCAGTACAGGTTCAATATCGATCTCATAACCAGAATAAAAAACCTTACTTGGACTGTATTCTCTTTTTGTCACTAAATGTTCCGTATTAAATTGAATATCAACTCGTGGAAAAATTTTATTAGTCACAAATATATGATTTTGTTTAAGGTTTAAATTAAACGTGATTTGTTCTTTTTTTAGTGTCGCTTTTAAAGTGAGTAAATCTTGGTTAGATTTCTCTTTTGAGCGAAGGATTTTTTCAGCTAATTCAGGTGATTGTCGTTCAATATTTATCTGCTCAATTTTAATGATTTGTGCATTGATATCATCACAGTGCTTTTGTAGTGAGTGAAGTGTTTCTTTTTGATTACTGAAATCGTGAAAAGCGTGAACTTTTGTATAAGCGCCTCCTTCAATACCGAGATTCGCTGTTTTAATTAGGCCATTTGCCGTAGCGCTTCCGCCACTAATTGTTCCGTGTTTTTCTGATTTATCGATAACAAAAATAGAGCCTAGAGATTCAAGTTCGCAGTGATTTGAATGCAATGCAATATGAATATCGTTGTGTGCCATTATATGTGCATTTTGAGCGAGTTTTGTGGTCACTCTACCTTCTGCTGTTATGCGGCAAATTAAGGCTTCTCCATCAGCGACAGGGCGTCCAATGATCCCGTTCATCACAGTGACATCTCCCTTAGCATTGACTTCTGCATTCTCGATAAAGCCACCAACGGTAATATTTCCTTCTGCTGATACTTTCATACCCGGTTCAATGTTTTCTTGAACAAAAATACTGCCATTAAATGAAACGTGACCTGATGTCGCATTCACATTTTTTAGGGCTAGAAGATTATCAACCGTAACGCCAGAAGAATGAATTAAAGGCGAACCATCGATATCGGCAATCAATATATTTGAATCAGAAGAAGAGATTGAAGAGCCTGGGTAAAGCTGAAAATCAGAATCAATGCCAGAAGCTGCAATGATACTTTTCCCTGTTATAGTAAGGCCGTTTGTTCCTGGTGTAGCAGGGATTTTTTCCATCAATGGTGTATTTTTTTTAACACTAATTACTTCCCCTAGATCTCGCATATCAACATGGCCATCATCCATTTCTTGTGGCTGTAATACACGCTCTAGAATATTAGGTACAAGAGATTTGAACTGCGCATCTTGTCCTGCTATTGGTTCTTGACCAACAGCAATGATATTTGAAATTGTTTCCCCAGGCTTAAGAACTTGGCTTTTTAACAATAGATTTTTAAGGTTATCTTTATTTATACCCTTCAAAATATGTTTATTTGTTAATGCTTCTATTATTAATGGGCCGCGTAATGGTATGCCGCCATAAGCACCTGTTACTGTCATGGTCGCAGTCATTTCATCTTCTTGCATATTGATAGATAACTGCGCATCTAAGCGTTGTGAAATGAGAGTGCCATTTAACTCAGACACACTTCCTTTTTTTATCGATGTGACAATATTTTCTATTTCATTATCAAATAGATAGTATTTTTCGGCCCCAATTTTTTTTAAAGCTTGATGGATATGATGCACTTCAATTAGGTGGGGTAATTCGATGTTTTCAGGAATAACAAAATGTACGGTATATTTGTCATCTGATAAGATTAAGAACTGCTCAATCATATTCTCTCCAAAGAAACTTTTTATAGCATATTGGAGAGGATATTATCACTTATAGCGTATAGGGTTTACATTAAGTGTTGTAAGTGTAAACCGATTCACAATTATATAAAATTATCCATTAAGTTTTCCAACTAATTCAAGAACTTCAAAATAAGGTTGGGATTCAAATTTGGCAAAACCAGCCATTTTGTTGGCTTTTATTTTTGTGGTTAATGGTGTGGGAATACCACATAAAAAACGAGCAAAAACGGCGTTGGCTAACGGTTCTTTACTGTTATTTTGTAGCTCTTGGCACCACCATTTTACTTGTTCATCATCTGCAATGAAATGCGTATAGCCTCTTGGTAAGACTGCCGCTTCAGAGCGACAAGCTGAACAGTGGCCACATTTCTCTGGTGCATTAAAATCGGCAAAATAGCCTGCTAACTCATGGCTAAGGCAAGTTTTTGTTTCAAAGAAATCGAGCATTGCATGAATTCTGTTTATCTCATTCAGCTCTTTATTTTTAAACAGTTGGTGCTGTTCTTGAGCTAAAACATGGGTGCTTTCTACCTTGTCTAGAATTTGATAAACCTCTGTAACTTGTTTACTTTCAAGTTCAATCCAACCTTGCTCATGAAAATAATCCAATGCCGCAACGACACGTTTACGTTCACCTCGATAACCCATCCACAATGCATCAAAATCAACCGTGTGCCATGTTTTGGCTTTTGGAGAGCATTGAAAAATTGTAGATACAAATTGCTGACGCTCAGTTTGAAATTTAGCAATAATGTCATTAATAGAGATTAGTGTTTTAAAGCGATAATCAGCATAGTAGCTGTATTTGGCTTGAATGATGTGTTTTAGCTCTAAGTACACCAGTAAGGTTTTTAAAGGCAATTGACGAACATTGCTGTCTTTAGATAAACGTAGTAATTGAGTCTCCCACGTTTCTGATGACTTATAGATGTCGTCCAACACATATTGAATCGCTTCTCTATCAGGGGTATCACCATAAACAAAGTTTTCTAATACATTTAAACCTGAGGTATTGGCAAGAACGGTACAAAATGAGAGCTTGCCATCTCGCCCGGCACGACCAATTTCTTGCGAGTAGTTTTCAATGGATTTAGGTAAATCAAAGTGAATGACTTGGCGAATATCTGATTTATCTACCCCCATACCAAAAGCAATGGTAGCGACAATACAGTTAATGTCGCCATTCATAAATTGGTGCTGTATCGTCTCTCTGATATCGTGTTTTAGTCCGGCATGATAGGCTTTTGCTTCAATACCATTAGATTGTAACCATTGAGCCACGTTTTCAGCCGTTTGCTGAAGAGTAACGTAAACAATACTTGCCTGATCTGGCTTTTGTTTTAAGGTGGCAAACAGTGCTGAACGTTTCTGCTCTTCTTCTACAGGTATAATTGAGATATCTAAGTTGGAGCGATAGAAGCCTGTGATAACCACATTTTCTTTTGTAATGTTAAACTTTTTGCCCATGTCTTCAATAACCGTTGGTGTTGCTGTTGCGGTTAATAGGAGTACTTGAGGTATATTCAGCTCTTTACAATCTTGTGGCAACTTTAAATAATCAGGTCGAAAGTTATGGCCCCACTCTGAAATACAGTGTGCCTCATCGACAACAAGTAAAGATATATTGATTTGAGCGATAAACTGGCGGAAGCGTTCGTTTTTTAATCGCTCAACAGAGATCATTAAAATCTTAATCTCCCCATTTCTTACCCCTTGTAAGATCGCTTGAGTCTCTTCACGAGTTTGAGTTGAATCAATCGATGCAGCAGCAATGCCTTTGCTTTTAAGAAACGTAATTTGGTCTTTCATTAAGGCAAGCAAAGGGGAAATTACGAGGGTTAGATTAGGCAATAAAAGAGCAGGCAGCTGATAGCATAATGATTTACCTGAACCGGTAGGAAAAATAGCCGCAGACGAGTGGCCATCGAGCACCTTCTCGATAACTTGTTGTTGACCACCTCTTAGAGAGTCAAAGCCAAATACCTCTTTTAATGTCTGCTGATAATTCATTAATAATCTACCTTTTTTCTCATGCTTTTAGTTTGGCCACGTTGGGTTTTGTTATCCACTCGTTTGCGTTGGGAGCTGCGTGTTGGTTTTGTTTCTCGGCGCGCTTTTTGAGTTTCTGCTGCTGATAATATTAACGCTTTTAGACGCTCAAGCGCATCATCTCGATTTTTTTCTTGAGTTCTAAATTGTTGTGCTTTGAGAACGATAATACCTTCTTTAGTGATACGGCTATCTTTCATTTTTAATAGACGCTCTTTATAGAAGGCAGGTAACGTTGATTTTGCAATATCAAAACGAAGATGAATGGCACTTGAGACCTTATTCACATTCTGTCCACCCGCACCTTGAGCTCGAATCGCAGTCAGTTCAATTTCCCAATCGGCTAATTGGACTTGGTTTGAAATGGTTAGCATGTAATAAACCTATGATCGTTGTTCTAATAGAGGGTATACTATCAGTTAGCGTCAATGCGCACCATTTTCAATACAAAGGTAATTTCATGAGTGTAAAAGAAGAACTGCAAAAAATTCATCACCGTCTAGATCGTTGTAAGAACCGTTTAGCGGCAGCAGAAAAGCGCGATGATAAGCCTGTCGTTAAGCAATTCTTGCAGGAAATTCAAACACTAGAAAAGAAAATCACTAAGCTAAAAGGTAAGCAGCAATACGAAATGGGCAACAAGGGTACTGAAGTTCGTAACCTTGAGTTCAAGCGTGCTATTACTAAAGCTGAGCAAGCTGATATGGGTAAACTGAAAAAATCGGTTCGCGGTTTAGTCGTTGTTCACCCAATGACAGCGCTTGGCAAAGAGCTAGGACTTAAAGAAATGACAGGATTCGCACCACAAGCGTTCTAAGAATACCAATCGTAGTAAATAACTGATCATCCTAGCTGGTTAAAATGCTCGATAACTGTGTTGAAATTTTTGATTGTAGAATAACTACTTATCGAAAAATTTCGCCTTGTTCTCAAGCATTTCTCCTGCGCTATTTCTGTTCACTTACTTACTGTGATTGGTATAACTTTTCATTTCAAACTAAAAACACAAGTACGTGTTGAAATATAAATAGCCATGATATCGATAAGAGCATGGCTATTTTTTTAAGTAATTCATTCATACATCAGCTATGATGTCCGCTATTATTCATTATCAGAAAATCACATGACACACTCTAAATCTGCTCCTACGAAAACACCGATGCACCCTCGCAATAAACATAATGAAAATTATGATTTTCCTGCGTTGATCGCAACGTCGCCTGAACTGAAAGCATTTGTTGAAACGAATCAATATGGTAATGAATCAATCAACTTTTCAGATCCTCTTGCTGTTAAAGCGCTAAACAAAGCATTATTAGCACATTTCTATGATGTACCATTTTGGGATATTCCAGAAGGTTACTTATGCCCACCAATTCCAGGTCGTGCAGATTACATTCATAACATTGCTGATTTACTTGCAATCACTAATGACGGTGAGATCCCAACAGGTAAAAACGTGCGTGGTTTAGATATCGGTGTGGGTGCTAACTGTGTGTACCCAATCATTGGTCATCGTGAATATAAGTGGAATTTCGTTGGTTCTGATATTGATCTTCAAGCGCTTAAAATGGCGTCGTTTATTGCAAACAATAACCCAAGTCTGAAGAAGGGTATTGAGTGTCGTCAGCAGAAAAATGAAGAGAATATCTTTAGAGGTATTATCAAGCCACAAGATGAATTTGCGTTCACCATGTGTAACCCTCCGTTCCATGCATCAGAAGCAGAAGCAACAGCAGGATCTGAGCGTAAACAACAGAATCTAGCGACAAATAAATCGAAGAAAGGTCACGCTTACAATGAATTAAAAGGCGTGAAAAAACTGAATTTCGGTGGCCAAAAAGCAGAGCTTTGGTGTGAAGGTGGTGAATTAGCATTCATTACTAAAATGGCAAAAGAGAGTTGTGAATTTGCACTGCAAGTTCAATGGTTTACGACATTGATTTCTAAGAAAGAAAACGTAGAAGCTTTACATCAAGAGCTTGCACGATTAGGTGTTAAAACGATTAAGACAGTTGATATGGCTCAAGGTCAGAAAATCAGCCGTTTTGTGGCATGGACATTCCAAGCTAATGTAAATTTGTAAGCTTTTAGATACTGATTTTATTCTTTAGCTATCAATGGGTTAGTTATAAAATGTTTCTAAATTTGACTAAACGTAAATTACAGACACATTCAGTAACAATCTCTGCGATTTAACATTAATAATTTCAATCATTTAGCTGTCAGAATACACAGAATTCGACAGTTAAATGGTTATTTTATGAAATCAAAAACTCTTCTTGCTTCTTTAATTAGTGCAGCCTTCCTTGTCGGTTGCAGTGATGAAGCGGCGACAAAAACAGCACCTCCTGCTCCTCTTGTAGCAACCCATACCGTAGAGTCTATTCAATACCAACAAGGTAAAACTTATATTGGCCGTATTGAAGCGATGGAAGATGCGTCTATTGTTGCTCATGTTTCTGGTTATATTCAGTCTCGTTCATTTAAAGAAGGCCAAATGGTTGAGAAAGGCGATGTACTTTTTCAGATCGATCCTTCTACCTTTGAAGCGCAAGTAGCCAATGCCAAAGCGGGCATCACTCAAGCGAATGCAGCATTAAAAAAAGCACAACTTGATTTCCAGCGTGGTAAAAACCTACTTCCTAAAGGCAACATTAGCCAAGCTGAATTTGATGGCTTAACCGCACAATTATTAAGTGGTGAAGCACAAGTTGAGTCGGCTCAAGCGCAATTAAAATTGGCGGAAGTTAACCTTTCTTACACTACTATTACCGCCCCATTTTCAGGACGTATTAGCGACAGTAAAGTCAGTCTTGGTGATTTGGTTTCACCGGCTTCAGGTGTATTGACTACTTTGGTGAGTTTAAACCCAATTCACACCCGTTTTACCATTAGTGAGCGCGAACGTTTATTAATGGGGATCGATCAAGTAAAAGGCGATGGTGATGGTGCATCAAGCCAAGTTGAAGTCGTTCTAAATCTTGAGAATGGTAAAGAATATAATCATCTAGGTAAGATAGATTACATTGGTAACCGTATCGACCAAACCACAGGTACGTTAACGCTTCGTGCATTGGTTCAAAATCCTGATTTCACCTTGCTTCCGGGTCAGCATATCAACGTAAATCTACGAGAAAAGAAACCAACGGACGTTATTGTTACGCCTCGTCGTGCGGTGCAAAGTGACTTAGAAGGCAGCTTTGTGATGGTACTGACGGAAGGAAATATTGTTGAACGACGCAATGTTACCTTGGGTAAGCAATTGCCAGAAGGGGTGATTATCAGCTCTGGTCTAGAAGCGAATGAGCAAGTGCTAGTGAAAGGATTACAACGTGTAAGAAATGGCGTTCAGGTTCGTCTAGAGAACGCGGAGTCTTAATATGCTAAGTCGATTTTTTATACAGCGTCCAAAGTTTGCTCTGGTTATTTCTATTATTCTCACTCTTGCCGGAGCCATTTCTTTAGCGATTCTTCCTGTGGCGGAATACCCTAAAATAAGCCCACCTTCAGTAAGCGTTAATGCGTACTACACAGGGGCGAGTGCAGAGGTTGTTGAGCAAGCCATTGCCGATCCAATAGAGACCTCGGTCAATGGGGTTGAGGATATGATTTATATGTCCTCAAAAAGTGCCAATGATGGCTCGTATTCATTGAACGTTACCTTTGATGTGGGCACCGATCCTGACATGGCTCAGGTTAACGTTCAGAACCGGGTTGCGCAAATAGAATCTAAACTGCCACAAGAAGTACGCATGGTAGGTGTCACCGTTAAAAAGCGCTCTCCTGATCTTTTGATGGTACTGAACTTCTACTCGCCTGATGGTAAGTATGATGACCAATTTTTAATTAACTATGTAAACCTAAACATTAAAGATCAGCTGGCTCGTGTCACGGGTATTAGTGAAGTTGGTGTACTTGGTGGTGGTGAATATGCAATGCGTGTTTGGCTCGACCCAGATAAAATGACCAACTTAGGGTTAACTACCTCTGATGTTCATGCCGCATTAGCTGAACAAAACGTACAAGTTGCAGCAGGTAAAATTGGTGCAGCACCATACGCCAGCGCGCAAGATGTGCAGTTTAACCTAGTAACTAAAGGACGTTTAGAGTCGGTTGAAGAGTTTGAAAATGTGGTGCTTCGTGCAAATAACGATGGGTCATCAGTTTATCTAAAAGACATTGCGCGTGTTGAGTTAGGTAAGAAATTCTACGACGGTAATGGCCAATTTAGAGGAAAAGACGCCTCTATCGTAACGCTGTCTCTGCAATCGGATGCCAACGCATTAGAGAGTGGAAAAGCAGTAATGGAGATGCTTGAAAAGCTCAGTGCGACTTTCCCTGAAGGCTTGGCGTATGAAACCAGTTATGACACCACATTGTTTGTTGCAGAATCCATTAAAGGGGTAGTAAAAACCTTAATTGAAGCAATTTTATTGGTAATCGCGGTAACGTATCTGTTCTTAGGCAGTGCGCGTGCAACGTTAATTCCAGTTGTCGCAATTCCAGTATCGTTAATTGGTACCTTTGCTGTCATGCTGATGACCGGGTTTACCATTAATACCGTAACCTTGTTTGGCCTTATCTTGGCCATTGGTATCGTGGTGGATGACGCCATTTTGGTTATCGAAAACGTCGATACAATTATGAAGCGTGATCCGTCATTAAGCCCAAGAAAAGCCACGTTAATTGCGATGAAAGAAGTAACAGGCCCAATCATTACCTCTACTTTGGTTCTGCTTGCGGTGTTTATTCCTGTTGCAATGCTTCCGGGTATTACTGGAATCATGTATCGCCAGTTCGCATTAACCATTTGTATTGCGGTAATTATCTCATCAATTAATGCGTTAACGCTTTCTCCTGCATTGTGTTCTTTGGTGCTAAAGCAAGGGGGAGATAATACGGCTCGTTGGTTTAAAGCCTTCAACCGTGGTTTAGATAAAGTTACTAATAAATACGGTGAAATTGCAGGCTTCTTTGTTCGAAAAACAACGATCTTGATGGTATTTTTTGCCGTAGCGCTTGGCTCGGTGACTTACCTTGCGAAAAATACGTCAACGGCATTCGTTCCTCAAGAAGATAAAGGGATCTTGCTGGTTAACGTGCAGTTGCCAGATTCAGCATCACTTTCTCGTACTGAAGAAGTGTCAGCCAAAGTGCTTGAGATCTTGAATCAAGAGCAAGGTGTTGATGGCGTTACTATTGCCAACGGTTATGCGTTTTTAACAGGGGCGGCAGCTTCTAACGGCGCGTCATTGTTTGTGAAATTAAAACCTTGGGATGTTCGTAATGAGATGGAGGGTGATAACTCGTCATTCGCCATTACTAATCGCATTAATGGCCGTGCTGCAATGGAATTACCAGAAGCGGTGATTTTCGCGATGGGTGCGCCAGCGGTTCCGGGTATGGGCGCAGCCTCTGGTTTTGAATTTGTATTAGAAGACACGCTAGGTCGTAATCGCACAGATTTAGCAAATGTGATGAACCAAGTGATTCAAACGGCAAATCAGCAGCCTGAAATCCAATATACATTCAGTACGTTCCGTGCCAATGTTCCGCACTACTATGTGGATATTGACCGTGAAAAAGCCAAACAACTGGGTGTATCGCTTGGCTCTATTTTCCAAACGCTGCAAGGCAACTTGGGCTCGATGTACGTGAATGATTTCACCATGTTTGGTAAGAACTTCCGCGTAACCATGCAAGCGGATGGTCAGTATCGTAGCAGTATGGATGATTTGGATAAATTCCACGTTCGTGCAAACTCTGGTCAAATGGTGCCACTAAGTACACTGGTGACTTATGACACGGTATTTGAGCCTGATGTAGCGTGGCGTTACAACATGTATCGTTCAGCCGTTATTCAAGGTCAACCTGCTGCAGGCTATTCAAGTGGTGATGCGATTGCTGCCATGGAACGTGTTGCAGCCGAAGTGCTTCCTCATGGTTACCAATACGAGTGGACAGGCATGGCTTACCAAGAAGTGAAAGCGGGTAACCAAGCGATTTATGCGTTTGCTTTAGCGCTGATCTTTATTTATCTATTCATGGTGGCACAGTACGAGAGTTGGAGTATTCCTCTGGCGATTATCCTTGTGGTTCCTGTGGCGACATTAGGCTCCTTTGTGGCCTTAAATTTAGCCGGAATGCCATTGAATCTATACGCTCAAATTGGTTTGGTTCTCTTAATCGCACTGGCCGCAAAAAATGCCATCTTGATTGTAGAGTTTGCGAAAAACGAACGTGAAGAGAAAGAGACAGATTTAGATAACGCATCGGTGAATGGTGGTCGTTTACGATTCCGCGCGGTAAACATGACATCGTGGTCATTCATCTTAGGTATTTTGCCATTGGTGTTTGCATCAGGTGCCGGTTACATCAGCCAAAACTCTCTGGGTGTGTCACTGATTGGCGGTTTACTGTGTGTGTTATTGGTAGGTACATTACTTATCCCTGGTTTCTATGCCATGGTGCAACGTCGTCGTGAGAAACTGCACGGTGGAAGTACCAAGCTTGTTCACATTGATGATGAGTGATTGACAAGAAGCTAATACGTTAAGCAATTTAACTAAAAGGAGCCTTCGTGGCTCCTTTTTTATTTACAAAAAGAGTGACATTAACCTCTCATTTTGTACTAGAGTGGTTCGGATCCCATAATGCTAAGGTATATACTCTTTTGTCATTACCACGCTTCAGCGCATTCAATTTTCCAATTTATTCTGAGTATTAATCAATGCAAAAACACAACGTAAAATTTATTGCTGCCGATATGGATGGCACATTACTTAATGAGCACAGCCAGTTAGACCCAAGTTTTTTTGATCTTTATCAGCAACTAGAAGACAAAGGTATCATGTTTGCCGCGGCGTCTGGACGTCAGTACTACAGCTTATTAGAAACGTTTGAACCAGTGAAAGATCGCATGATGTTCATTGCAGAGAATGGCACGTTAGTGATGCATAAAGGCCAAGAGCTTTACAGTTGCACGATAGATACACCATCAATCAAAAACATTATTCAAACCGCGCGTTCTATAGATGGAGCACACATTGTATTGTGCGGAAAACAATCGGCTTATATTGAAACTCAAGACCCACAAGCATTAGCCGAGTTCTCTAAATATTATCAACGTTGCCAATACGTAGAAGATTTATTAGCAGTGAATGATGAGTTCATTAAAGTCGCTCTTTGTCATTTTTCTGGTTCAGCAGAGCATATTAATCCTGTAATAAATGCAGAGTTTGGTTATACACATCAAGTGGTGGTCAGTGCTAAGATCTGGCTCGATGTAATGAATGCCGTCGCTTCTAAAGGGGCGGCGATCAAACATCTACAAAACACGCTTGGCTTTAGCTTCGAAGAGACGATGAGCTTTGGTGATTACTTAAATGATTTAGAAATGCTGCAAGAGAGCTACTACTCTTACGCGATGGAAAACGCACATCAGCAGGTGAAAGAGACAGCTCGTTTTATCGCGCCAAGTAATAAAGAAGCAGGGGTATTTACCGTGATTAAAGAGCAAGTATTATAAAATTATCACGTATCATTTGATATTAAAAAGCCCTAACAGCGCGTTAGGGCTTTTGTTTTTCTAGTGCATTGAAATAGCATTAGAGCGGTTGGTTAAGCAGGGGTTAACTCGCCATCATTTTGTTGGTGAGGAACAGAATCCACATAGAACTTATCTTTTACGATTTTTGTACCTGCGGTGCCATTAAGCGCATCTAAAGCCAAATGCAAATCGGTAATGATACCAATTGAAATATCGACATTTTCAACATAATTAATCATCGCATCAATTTTTGGCTGCATAGAGCCTTTATCAAACGCATAGCCTTTTAATTCTTCGGTTGTCGCAATGTCTAATTTGATTTGGTTTGGCTTACCGTAATGGAAGAATACCCCATCACCATCGGTCAAAATTAAGAAAAAGTCGGCTGAAATTTGTTGAGAAAGTAATGATGCCGTTGAGTCTTTATCAATAACACAATCAATATTTGAAGTGATGCCATTCTCATCAGTGCAAACTGGAATGCCGCCACCGCCACAACAAATAACGATGTTATCGTGCTGCAAAGCTAATGAGATCAATTCACTTTCACGAATATTTTTAGGAGCAGGAGAAGCAACAACGCGTCTAAAGTAGTCTCCATCTTGGCGAATAGACCAATTAAACTCTTCAGCAAGCGCTTTGGCTTCTGCTTCTGAATAGACTTGACCAATAAACTTCATCGGATCGTTAAATGCAGGATCGGCTTTATCAACATCAACATGAGTAAGAATTGTTGATACGTTACAATCAACGCGATTACGTAATTCTTGTGCAAGCATGGTTGCTATCATCCCTTGAGACTCGGCAACTAAACAACTAAGAGGATAAGAAGGAACAGCATCAAAGGCATCATTTTGTTGGCTTAATAAACCAACTTGTGGGCCATTTCCATGAACAATAGCAATACGGTAATCTTCACTTAATTTAGCAATAGATTCTGCCGCTACCTTTACGTTTTCAAGTTGATTTTCATAAGAAAGAACCTGACCACGACGCAATAGTGCATTGCCGCCTAGGGCAATAACAATTGTTGGTTTCATTGTTGTACGACTCATTTTAAATTTTATCAATGCCACATCAGTGCTGTTATCACCAAATAGAGATTCATTTTTCTCTGTATTTAGCCAGCGTCTATTTATCACAAATCTACCGTGTTCAGCATCACCTTATTTAGAAAGCAAGGGCTGCGAAGACATAGACTGGACATTGAGCGGGGATTCTATACTGGAAATATCAGCAACGCACCGTATTTATTTTATAAATAGAGAATATATGTAAGTAGGTGTTTCTTTGTATATAACTTATCATCTGATGTTAAATTAGTGTAATGAGCTAAAGTGAGGGCCTCTGGAGAGATATATTCTATTGTGTTTTTTGAAAGTAGAGTTCTTGTGCGAGGGAGTTTGAGGATATAAGGAGTGATGTCGAAAATAAGTGATTGGTTTAGGAAATGAACAAAACGCATTTCAAGTTGGATCTAATGAATCTTAGGAAATAATTTAACAACTAAATATCTACTACGCTCTCCCCTAATAGTGATAAAATCTCCGCACTAGAATAACCGAGAAACGCTATGTTTATCCATCATGTTAACGATATCGACTGGCTGGTGATTACCGCTTTTGAAGAACTTAAAACGATGTTTATCGAAGAAGCCGGTGCGATCCCCTCTTGCTTTTCTATTGCCAGCGAATTGAGCTTGATTGATCAAGCTAAGCGCACTTATGGGTATTTGCCTACATTCAGCGGTGTAATCACGGATACTGGCACGTTTCAAAGTCAGGATAACGAAGAAGATTTGCTTCCACAGCTTGCTTGCCTAGTTGAGGGGCGTGGTCGAGTGTTTATCTATCACGGTAGCTTTGTGGCTTTTGTGGATGACGAGCAAACCTTTATTACCAGAATGGATTGAAAATTATTCAGTATGATTACGCGATTAAATTCTGGCGTGATGTAGAGGGCACTTACTCTACAGAGAATTATATTAAATAAGGCGACCAAGAAGACACATTAGGCGACCCATAATGGGGTATGGTGACAAGACAGTGTTTTGGTCACGAGTAAGGCGTCACTAGAAGTAAGCAAGTGCCATAGGTGAATCTTAACTTATGACATGTCTTTTTGTGAATTTTTATTGCGTAAGTTATTGTTTTGATGTTGCTTCTAGTGTTTAGAGATACTTTACTTTCGGTGTCTTTTAATGGACTATAATTATTGATTTAGTTAAAATTAAAAAAAATAATGTGGCTTTGACTATGGAAGATAACCAGAAAGATAAATATTTTTTAGCAATGCAAGCGTATAAAGAAGATGATTTTACAAAAGAAATTTTAACTCCTTTATTTAAGTCTATGGGTTATGATCGTGTAGAGTTTCATGGTGGGCCGAGTGAACGAGGTAGAGATTTGATTGCGACAGCTATATTACCTCCACCGAAACGCGGTGAATATGTAGTATATATTCAAGCAAAAAAGCTTAATAAAAATAAAATGTTAGCTAGAAATGATTTATCTCGACTTTGTAGGCAATTAAGACAGGCAAAATCTAAAGGTTTTACAAAGGGAAACGGAGATCGAGTCAAGCCAGATCATATCTACATAGCAACACCGCATGCAATAACTCAACGATTTATAGAAGATCTGGAAGATGAGTTGTTTGATGATGGTTACCGTGGTTGGCTAGAGTTGTACGATTGTGTGCGGATTTTGAAGGATATTGAAGAGTTTTGCCCTGACCTTTTAGAAAAACTAGAACCATTTGAAGAAAAAATTTGGAATGCTAAAAGTGAAAATATTGTTGACAGAAATCATGAGCTATTAGGGGCACTTTGCTCAGTTCGTGATTCTATTGATATTAGTAAATTTTATAGTGATTTATCATTCTTTGTAGGGTCAATTGACAGTAGAGTTCTTGTTACATATAAAGCACATATAACAAAAAAACGTTTTAGGCTCATTAATAAAAAGCAATGGGAAAGTCTTAAATTAGAGCGTGAAAAAATCATTGATTTGGTTGGTTTAGATATTTTAAAAGAAGATACAAAAGTTAGCGAAGATAGATATAAAGAGCATTACAATCAATATAACTCAAAAGAGAATAAAGCTAACCAATTAGCTTATAATTCATCTGTTTCGCATTTATCTTCTCTTGTTGAAGAATTTGACTCAAGGGCGTTTTTACTTTTAGGGCGACTAGAATTTGAAGCGAAAAAACAGTCTCGCTCTAATAAACTTACGTTGGAACTTATTACGGATAAATTGAGAAATGTTCGCTCAAAAGTTAAAAATGATAATTTTAAATTGGAGAGGTCCTGTCGTGGGTTTGATACATCAGAATTGAGCAAAGAATCTGTTGATTTAGCTGAAAAGGCTTTTGAGCTTATTAATGACTTTTCAAGCAAAATTGTAGAACAACAAAGATATGTGAAATTATTAAAAGAGGATATCATTCCTGAGCCCTACTACGATGTGTGTTTAAATTCTTCTCAACTTGAAAAAGAAATTTCACAACGTGTAGAAGAATATCGTTCTTGTGTTAAATTTTTAAATAGTGATGATCGCCCAAATATGGCAGGCGTTCGTCGCTTGCTTGATTCAGTTGAAATTAGCCTTAGATTTTTTGGATGTATTTATACTGATGAATCGGTTCTTAGTTCTATAATTGAATTGAAAGAGTTAGAAGCTTGTTCTGATAGAGTGTCAATATCTGCACATGATGTATTTTATACCGGCAAGGATGTTGCTATTTATGGTGGTGCTGGTGTAGGTAAGACTACCACACTAGAAATGTTTTTTAAGTCTTACGAAGAAACTATTAATGGAAGAAAAATAATATTTTGTAGCTTGAATCGAGTCGTTCAAGGTTTATCCAACTTAGGTATAGAAAAGAGAAATACGAAAGACACTAAATCAACTTATTTGGATAAGGTAATCTATTCAATTATTTTATTATCGTATGGACTAGCAGTTAATTCTGATAATATTGATAGAATTAAACCATATTTAGATGATGGAGTAGTACTTGTTTTTGATGGATTGGACGAAATAATAACTGAGTATCCTATTGTTTTAGATGCTATGAATAATTTCAAAAAAAACTATGAAAAAATTCAATGGATTATTTCAAGTAGGGATTGTGTTAGCTATCTTAAGGAAATAAATTTTTTAGGAATTACGTTGTTGCCGTTTACGCCTGAACAGCTTCGAAGCTTCATTTGTGGTTGGTTTAATGATGAATGCATAGGAATGAAGCTTTGGAATGAAATTTCAGGGACGGAACTTCATGAAAACCTCTTAACTCCATTAGTCGCGACAATTCTTTGTACATTGGTTGAAAAAGGAATAAAAGCCCCTTCTAATGAATCTGAAATATATAGCGAGCGTTTAAGTCTTTTGCTTGGTAAGTATGATACAAATAAAAGAATACGACGACAGGAACAGGGCAGCGAAGAATTATTTTCCTGTGCTAAAGCTCTTGCTTGGAGCATGCATTCTCAGGGTATCCGTAATATAAGTTATAGAGAAGCTATTCAAAACTTACAAATTAAAGTCGGATCGAAGTATACGACAAGACTTATTTCAAAGTGCGTAAAAGAGTTAGAAGATCCATGCACTGTATTGGTTCGAGACAAAGTATCAGGAAAGCTGTCATTTGGTCACTTTAGATTTCAAGAACATCTTGCATCATTAGAGTTGAGAGATAATAGGTCGATTGATCTTAGTACTATTATTATTCGCGACTGGTGGCGAGGAGCATTTAGTTTGTTTGCTCAAAGTTTAGATGATATTGAGTCTACAATAGAAGAATTAATTAGAGGTGATAAGTTGATTTCTGAGGATGCCTTCACGACATTATATACAATGTGTGATGTGTTGAGTTCTAAAAAGAGGGGAAATATGAGGTTATTGCTCGATCATCTGAAACAGGATAATTTTTATTGTTATGAAACTGATAATTATGATTTTTCAGATAATTATGATGGTGATTATCATAGCTATGCTCCAGTTTTAAGGACCGATTGGTGAGCTATACAATTATAAAAATGAAGAAATATATGATGACTTCAGTATCTCACTACCAGTGAATAAATAATTCAATTTGTAATAGATTATAAATATCTCTAATAAACAACCCGCCAATCAGCGGGTTGTTTACTATCAGGGGCTCTATATTATATCTAATGCATTACGCAGCAACCGACTTATCTCTCGCCATTCTTCTTACCAATATCGCTCGCACATTGTCGTATACCCAGTTAAAGGTAAATGCGTAAATGGTGATAAAGATAGTCACGCCAATATCCATCACAAACGCTTCCCAGATGCCTACGTTTAATAAGTAAGCCATCACAGGTACAGTTACGAACAGTAACCCTAATTCAAACAAAACAACGTGGAAAATGCGTAATGAAAGGGTGCGCTGTGTTTTCTCGCCAGTGAAGAATTGATCGAAAATCCAATTATAAATAAAATTCCAGATCATCGCGATAGTGGCAACGACTATCATGGTTCCTGATAGGGCAGTAACATCGTGATTAGTAAAAATAGTTAACCCAAGAATAGACAGTGATACCGCCAATACCTCAAATAATACGGCGTGGAAAATACGTTCAGTGGTTTTCATAGCGATGACTCTTAATGATTATTGATACATTTAAAAATAATGAATCAGCAATTATAGAGAGGGAATAAAAGAGATAAAGTTAACAGCTATCACAAATCGTGATAGTTTGGGTGTTTAATCCAATAACTAAACCAATGCCATGTACAGTTTTGAGCAATTAAAAATCTTTGTCACCGTGTGTGAGTGCGGTTCATTCTCTGCCGCAGCTCGTCAGTTAAAGCGCGCTCAATCAGGCGTGAGTCAGGCCATTGCCAATTTAGAGATCTCAATTAACCAAGAGCTGTTTAATCGAGAGAAAAATACGCCAGTACTAACAGAGAAAGGCAAAGCGTTATTGCCGATTGCTCAATCTATTTTGCATCAACAAAAGTACTTTGATCAAAAGGTCGAATCGTTAGAGAGAGAGCATGAATATGAGTTAGTCATCGCCATTGATGAGAGCTTAATGAATGACGATGTATTACAAATATTGGCGGCATTGGCAGATAAGTTTCCTGTGACGGATTTTGAGATCATCACAACCTCAACGTTTGATGTTGAAGAGTTAGTAAAAAAAGGCAAAGCCCAAGTAGGGATTGTCTATGCAGATGGCGAGCTAAAAGTAGATATGGATTTCTTTACTCTAGGCCATGTGCGCTTTCTGACCGTTGTGTCTCCAGAGCATGAGTTAGCCAGTTTGCCTGTTGTGAATGATGCCGCATTGAAAGGGCACAGACAGTTAGTTCATCGCAGCTCAAAGCGTAAAGAGTTGTGGTTCAGCTATGGGATAAGTTCAAAGTTGTGGTACGCCAATACGCATCAAACCTTGATGGATCTTGCTTGTAAAGGAGTGGGTTGGACAATAGTGCCTGAGCATAGTGTAGTGAGCTTATTAGAGCAGAATAAACTTGTGGCACTGCCTATTGCGCATGAATTTGATGGCTGGCTTACCCCAATGGGCTGTTTGGTATCGCGTAGCCATGTTTTTGGCCCTGTATTAGAAGAGTTATTGTCCTCTTTACAAACGATTAGCCAAAAAAAACCGCTAGCTCATCATTAATGAACTAACGGTTGATGGTTTATTTACACTGTAAAACGGAACTAAGCGACCTGTTCAGTTTTTGCTTGTGTGGTGGCTGTATTTTCACAAAACTCGTGGTGTAGCGCTCGAATAGCGTTTTGATAGTCTTGATCGCTTACTACAAATTGCACGTTTACGTTACGCATAGACGCATGCAGAGCAACAGGGGTGACGTCATTATTCATCAATGATAAAACCCCTTTTGCCAATGCTTTGTTGGTATCAATCTGCGAGCCAATCACCGAAATTAATGCCACCATACGACCTTTAATAGAGGCGTTTGGATAGCGTTTTTCTGCTTTATATAACAGTTTATTAAGATTTTCAGTACTGCCACCAAGGTAATAAGTAATTGAATTAGCGTTCATTTCTTTACCAATTAAACTCACTTGGGCGTCTGAGATAATTTCCATTAACTCATAGCCGACGTTATCCACTTGGCCTACCATTGCTTGATCAAATAGATGTAAGGCAAACACTTTTTCTTTGCCTGCAATGATCTCGACTTTATTAGTTTCTGGCTGGTAATCTGATGAGATTAACGTGCCTTTGTGTTCTGGCTCAAAAGTGTTTTTAATCTGGATTTCAATGTCACTTTCACGAAGCCCTGCCGCAGCATTAGGGTGAATCGCTTCCATTCCTAAGCTTGCTAATTGGTCAGCAACATCGTAATTAGTACGTCCAATCGGGAATACCTTATCGGTGCCTACAACACGCGGATCAGCTGAGCTTAGGTGATATTCTTTATGGATAATCGCTAAATCAGCATGAGTAAGTGATGCGATGCGGCTAAAGGTCATTTCACTGTAACCACGATCATACGTACCCATTAGACCTTCTTTGCAATATGCATAGCCAGTAACAATTGGCAGCTCTGTGGTGACATCTATATCTTTAAATACATCAGTAATAGTTTCATCTAATGTTCTTGGAGTTTGGTTGTCCCAACCAGAAAGATCGACGAATTTTGCGTTAATTCCAACGGTTTTTAGCTTTAATGCCGTGTTAAAGGCGCTGTGTGCTTCACCAATAGAAGATAGAAATTCACGCACTTGAGGTAAATAACGACGCAGTGAAAACTGGCCGTATTGACAGGTTTCAAGAATATTAGAAATACAGGTTTTGGCTTCATCAATTCGTGAGCAAATGAACTTATCTGCTCTTAAACGATTTAAAGGATCAATAAAGAGGTGTTCATTGGTTAATAGCATGCGATTTTTCACATACTCTAATGCTTCATCCCAACTGTCATCACGCTTAGCGATAAGTTTATAAACACCCGGTTTGCCTGTTTTTTTACACTCAAGCAGTGAGTCGGTAATTCCGCCATAGGCAGATACCACAAAAACACGATTATATGGGTTTTTAGGGCGAAGAAATATGTTGTCTAAAACAGCATCAAACGCCGTCATAGAAGTACCGCCGATTTTTTCTACGGTATAAGTCATGGGTAAATCCTTTTTGACTTTGAGAGGGAGAATCCACTAGAGTCACCTTGAACCCAAGTGGATTTACTACTAACTTAAATAAGCACTAGGGGGAATGAGTGTTTAATCTAAGATAGGGTAGACACCGTTTTCATCATGAACTTCGGCACCTGTGATTGGTGGATTGAACACGCACGCCATCACCATTTCTTTATCTTTATAAGCACGCAAGTAGTGTTCATCATGCTTATCAAGAATGTACAAGGTGCCCGGTTTGATTGGGTAGGTTTCACCGCCAATGACTTCAATTTCACCTTCGCCACTCATGCAATAGACTGACTCTAGGTGGTTCTTGTAGTGAATATGCGTTTCTGTATCTTGGTAAATTGTGGTGATGTGGAAAGAGAAGCCCATATTGTCATCTTTCAACAACATTCTTACGCTTTCCCATGTTTCAGATGCTACGCGTCGTTCGCTATCACGACATTCGTCTAGTGTTCTAACAATCATTGTATCGTCCCTGATTAAGATGCTTTTTTGAAGTGTTTTTCTGCAATATTATCAATTGCGTTTTCAAAGATGGTTAGGCCTTCTTCTAGCTCAGATTCTGTGATCGTTAACGGACAGAAGAATTTCACTACTTCATCAGATGGACCTGCGGTTTCAATGATCATACCGTTTTTAAAACAATCTTTAGCGATATCACTTGAGATAATGCCATCTTTACACTCAATACCAATCATCATGCCGCGACCTTTTTGCTGAACAAACAGTTTAGGGTAGCGTTTTACTGCACGAAGAATGACATCACTGACTTTCTGAGAGGTCTGTTTAATATGCTCTTCAAAGTTAGTATTTGACCAGTAGATCTCAAGTGCTTTTGCTGCAGTAACGAAAGCGTGATTGTTACCACGGAAAGTACCGTTGTGCTCACCCGGTTTCCATTCATCTAATTCTGGTTTTAGTAAGACAACCGCCATTGGTAAGCCGTAGCCACCAATGGATTTAGATAATGTAACCATATCTGGTTTAATACCTGATGGTTCAAAACTGAAGAATGTACCAGTGCGACCACAGCCTGCTTGGATATCATCAACAATCATTAGAATGTCGTTGGCTTTACAAATTTTGTTTAAACGCTGTAGCCATTCATTGGACGCAACATTTAAACCACCTTCGCCTTGTACGGTTTCTAAAAGTACCGCAGCTGGTTTATCTAAACCGCTTGAATTATCAGATAGCATGGTTTCAAACAGATTAAGACCATCGATGTCGGCATAACCTTCAAAAGGAATGCGAGTGATGTTGTTTAAACTAAAACCTGCACCTTGGCGGTGGTGTTGATTACCTGTTGCTGCAAGTGCACCAGCAGTACAACCGTGGAAGCCATTAGTGAAGGCGACAATGTTAGTTCGGTTAGTGACTTTACGTGCCAGTTTTAAAGCGGCCTCAACGGCATTGGTTCCGGTAGGACCGGTAAATTGAACTTTATAATCTAGATCTCTAGGTTCTAGGATGTAATTATTCAATGCATTCAAGAAAGTGGCTTTTGCACTTGAGTGCATATCTAAGCCATGCGTAATGCCATCATTTTCGATGTATTCAAGTAAAGCTTGCTTTAAGACTGGGTTGTTGTGACCGTAGTTGAGTGATCCGGCTCCAGCAAGGAAGTCTAGGTAACGTTCGCCGCTTTCGGTTTCTAGCCAACATCCTTTTGCTTTTTGGAAGACAACTGGAAAACTGTTTGAGTATGAACGTACTTGTGATTCTTGCTTCTTGAAAATATTCATGATGAGTCCGTTTATGATTCCTATTTTATTTTAGAGCGATACGATACAAATATTCAGTATCGTGTTTGCCTTTGAAATGGGCTTCTTTGTCTAGAAACGTGGTTACCTTACCTTGGTCACCATGTTCGGCATCCAGCTTTTTAAATAGCGACCATGAAGCGGTATTGGCTTTGGTGATGGTTGTTTCTACGAATTCGGTATGTTTGATGTTTTTGCGCTGTAAAAGCTCATTTAGCATTGAGTAAGCTAAACCTTTACCTCGGTAGCGAGGAGAGACAGCGACTTGCCAGATGAATAATGTTTTTGGGTCATCAGGCTTATGGTAACCAGAGATAAAACCAGCAAGGTTGCCGTCTTTCTCTGCTAAAACGCAGGTCTTACTGAAATGGGTAGATTGGAGAAAATTGCAGTATGAAGAGTTGATATCAAGAGGAGGACACTCGGTGATCAATGCGTAAACATCGTCACCGTCTGTCCTTGAAGGTTCTCTAAATGTCCATTTTTTGCTGGGTTCAATATCCATGCTTGAACACAAGATTCTGGGCGCTGCAATAGTCATATGTAAATACATATCCTTTGTACTCTAATTAAATTCCTCTTTATTATTGGCATTTATAGAGACCTAAAGGCAAGTTAATCACAAAAAAAGAGCATTTCTTAGCCATTTAATGCGACATTGATCTCGTTTTTATGCTTTTATTTAGTTAGGGTTCTATGCATTTAGTTGTGTGAAATAGAACAATTACATGTTTTTTTTATAAAAAAATAGCCCATTCTAGTGGGCTATTTTTTGTGTTCTTTTAGAGATAATTTATACAGCAGCGACCATTTTCTGTAGTAGTCGAATCATCTCTTTTTGCTCGTTTAGATCAAGAGAGCTAAGCGCTTCTTTATTCACCTTCATTGGGATCGGTAAAAGTGTTTCTTTTAATGCTCGACCTTCATCTGTGAGGTAAATTCGAAATGAACGACGACTATTGGGATCCGCTTGTCGCTCAACAAGGCCTAACTTTTCTAATTTGTCTAATGTTCTTGTGGTAGTGGAGTTTTCCACTTTTGATTTTTCAGCAATATCACGTTGAGTTATTCCTTCCCCTTCCCATAAACACATTAAGGTCGGCCACAGCGCAACGGTTAAACCATGCTGTTTTAATTCAGCTTCGAAACTTTTTGATGCTTTATTAGCAATAACGTTCATCATCCAACCAAAGCTGCTTTGACGATCAAATTCTTCCATTGTGTTCAAACTCCTGCGCTTACAACTATTGCAATGGTAACTAATCCAGTTGCAATTAGCACCACTAATGCACGTTTATTTGATACAAACATCAGGTTCGATGATGTTTGATTTTCTGTGAGTTTCTTTTGTATACCAGTAACCATTGCCCAAACAAGCGGCTTTGAGCGTAATTTATAAAAAAGAATGGCAACTAAATGCAGTATGACTAATACCGGTAACAAACGTGCACATATTCCATGCAGGGTAACGAAAATATCGAAGACATCATCATTTAAGACGATATCAGAGTAAGGGATGTGATCGAATAACCCTGCTAACGCGATACCGGTAATACATTGAATAAATAAAGTGAAAATTAACCCGATAACCATCCAAGATCCTGCTGGATTATGGCCCGCTTTTGATGGTTCTTTTCCTAATAAATAACGAATGGTACGTTTTGGGGAAGCAATAAATTTTTTAAAACGGCTCGTATCACTGCCAATAAATCCCCATACAATGCGCCACATAATAAGAGTAAACAGGATTAAACCTAAGTAGATATGCGGTCCTTCTCCATTAAAGCCACTTGCGGCTAATCCGATAAAAAGCAGTGCTTGAAGCCAGTGATATAAACGTGTTGGTAAATCCCAAATCTTCATTTTATTGTTCCTAATTGATAAATTGTTTAACTAACCGAGAAATGATTTACATCACAACAGTTGCATATGCAACAGTTGTGATGTAAATTAAATGCAACTTGAAGTGAGTCAGACATTAATCAGAGAGACACCAATGAAAAAATTAGTACTTAGCTTATGTGTTTTATTACCAAATATTGTATTTGCTCAATCGAGTGCTGAGCTAATTAACGCAAGACAACAGGCCTTTGTGAATATTGAAAATCAATTAGAGCAAGTCGAAGACATGATTGATGAAGATGCACCTAATTGGAACGAAATTGAATTGATCAGTCATGAGCTTTCTAAACATAGCCAATTACTAACCACAGCATTTCCTGAAGGTAGCCAAGACGGCAGTAAAGCAAAAGAAGCAGTATGGAATAAACCTGAAAAGTTTAATCAATTGATGCAAGAGATGGATAGTGGCTTTGTTCAACTTTATCAAGCAAGCCAACAACAAGATAAAGAATTAGCAGAAGCAGGTTTAGAGCAAGCAAAAGATACGTGTAACGCGTGTCACCGCTCTTATCGTTCACGTTTTTAAGTAACCCCTGATTAGAACAATACAAAAATAATTAAATTAGAGAGAATAACGTCATGAAAAAATTAATTAAATCAACATTATTGATCGCATCACTATTTGGATTTTCAACGCTAACACAAGCAGCTGATTATGGTGTTTCATTAAATTGGAATACTAATAATGCTGAAAAAGTACTGGAGTTAATGAATGCTCAACGTTCAGCGTTTGGAGAATTAATTAAGCAAAAAGAAATTAAAGATATGTTTATTTCTGAAAGTGATATTGACGGAAAACCAATGGGTATCCTTCGATTTGTTATCCAAGCGGATAGTGAAAAAGAGGTTGAAAATAAACTAGCATCACTTCCTTTTTATAAAGAAAACATAGTTAAAATTTCTAATATCCAATTGTTAGGCGGTAAGTGGTTGGATAATACACCGATAAATAAAAATTATGCATTGATGTTTAAGTGGGATGCAGATATTGATGTAATGGAAATGGATCGTGTTATTGGAGTTGACTTACAGCGCGTGGTTTCTTTGAATGCATCGGGATTAGTGACGTCATCGTATATTAATACTCAAACAGTGAAAGATGGTTCTACTCGTCCAACTTATTCTGTATCTATCATGGCAAAAGATGAAGCACATGCTCGAGAGTTAAGCCAGCAGTTTGAAGTTGTAGCATTAGGATACGCAAAGGTGGACGTTATGTACTTAGGTCATAAAATTAATATGGCAGGGCTATAAGATGAAAGTATCAAAAGAGAATATGACTAATTTAATGTTTCTGGTTGGTGTTATTATGTATGTTGGTGGGATTTTATCTCACATTGTGATTGGAAATGTATTTAATCATGATGATATGCATGCTCTTTATTATATGTCGGTATATAAAGAACAAAGTGCTTATATTTTGATTGTGCCAGGTTTGATTTTAAAATTGTTAGCTACTTTTATGGAATCTAAGCAGTATAAAGTTAAGCCTGTTTGGTTAAAAGTCCAATATGCTTGCATGACATTTTTAGCCATAAATGCACTTGTATTTTTAGTTCCTATGATGCCCGAGTTAACGGCACTTTCTGCACAAAACATTGCTCTTGGACAGATAACAAGTATCTATCAAGAAACCGCACATAGAGAAATGTTGATCGGTATATCAAATGCATTACCTTTGCTAATCATGGTGGTTTTAAGTGGATTAAGCCTTAAAGATAACGATGATAGAAAGTAGATATTAAAAATAGAAAAAAGGGTTGAAGACATGCTCATTTCAACCCTTTTAACGTTTTATAACGGTATTAGTTAGTCATTGCTAACTTAGCGCCAAAGCCCATTAATAAAGAGCTTAATCCGTATTTTAGTAGATTAGAAAAAGCTTTGCTTTCTGCGATTACAGTTCTGAATTTTCCTGCAAAAATAGCAATACAAATAAACCATAGCAAAGCGATAATAGCGGTTGTGATACCAAGCATTCCGAGCATTAAAGGTGATGAGGTCTCTGGAGTTAAAAATTGAGGAATAAAGGCAACAAAAGTCAAACACACTTTTGGGTTGAGGGCATTGGTCAAAATACCTTGACGGAAAACTTTTATATCAGATGTACGATTGGTGGTTTCTACTTGGCCAAAACCCCCTTTTGCTGTGAACATTTTAAATCCGATATAACACAGGTAAGCGGCACCGATGTATTTAATTACCATAAAAGCGGTTGCAGAAGAGAGTAATAGTGCACTTAAACCAACGACAGCTAAAAAGGTATGAAAAAGAACACCAGTAGCGATACCCACTGCGGCATAAATTCCTGTTTTTGCACCACCGCCTAAGGCTTTTGAAAGAACGTAAAAGAAATCAGCGCCAGGCATCGCACAAAAGGCGAACATTCCAGCGATAAAAAGAAGGTAAGTTTCAATGCTCATAAATAATTCCATGTACTGCTGCATTTGATATTAAGGACTATGATTAAGCCCTTTTCATATGGGATTAGGAGTAATTTACTGTTTATTTTGAACGAAAGAAATCATTATTCTGAGACTTCTAATAAATAGTCTTCAACTTGTTCAGATAGCCAGTCAATAATAACGCCGCGAGGCATGTTCGTTTTGGTCATTTCTGCGAAAGATTGCCAGTTCATCGCTCGATTATGTTTAAGAACCTTTAAGGTGCCATCGCGTAAATGCTCATTGATTAATAATGCGGGAACGGATGACCAGCCTGTTTTATCCAAAACAGCATCACGCAGGTGCTCATAGAAAGTAAGTGCAATGTATTTACTGGATGTTGGTTCAAACACCATCAATTCATCATCATCAATGTAGTTCAGAATGATTTCAGTGTGGCTTTCTAGATCTGTTGGGCTTACTTTTCTTAGCTGACTTAATGGGTGTTCTCTATGTGCGACCGACATCATACGAATTTGGCCTAACTCATTTTGTTGAACATGCAGAAGTTGGCTATTAATAGGTAATATTCCATACGCTACATCAACGACATTTTGTTCTACCATTTCTTCAAGTTCTGGCGATGGAGCAACATAAATAGAGATGCTGGTGTTTGGAAATTTTCGACTCATGCGAGTTAAAATATCACGCCAAATGGGTTCAGGCAGTGAGTCATCTCGAACCACGCGAATGGTTGAAGCTATGCCTTCGTTATATTGTAAGCACTTACTAACAATGTCATTACTAATGACCATCATACGTTGGCAATCATTCACAATCGACTCGCCAATTTCTGTTGGAGTAATACGGTTACCTGTGCGGACCAATAAAGTCACTCCAAGTTCATCTTCAAGCGTACTTAACGCAGCACTGACGGTGGTTCGACTTTTTTGAAGTTTACGAGCTGCTTCTGCAATAGAACCCAATTCAACCGTATATAAGAGCATTTCAATTTGACTGGTTTTCATGATCTTTTTCTCGTTAATTTATGTCGTTTAATCTTAAGCGACGAATTAGTTGACGCTGACTGATTATCCTATCACCAATTTTCTCTATATGATGATCTGTATACATAAAAAAGACGAAAAATAAGTCGATGGAGGAAAATATGTCGTATTCAATTAGAAAAGAAAGGCAATTATTACTGGTTTCAACGTTTTCAGCTTTACTGTTTGCAATGTTAGGTATTGTATTAGGTACGCTGATTCATTCATTAGTTATTATTTTTGATGGTGTTTACTCATTAGTGAGTTTAGGTCTAACCCTAGTTTCGCTAGTGGCAGTGCTGTACATTCGAAAAGAAGATGTTTCGAAGAATATCAAGCGTGTTAAGGTAATTGAGTCTTCAGTAATTTTGCTTAAAGGGATCGCAATTACCTTAATGTGTGTACTTTCATTTGTTGCTGCTGTTCAAGCAATAATGGAAGGTGGCCGAGAAGTGAATACCGGTATTGCATTAGCCTTTGGTGTTTTTAGCATGATAGGTTGTTATACAAGTTATTGGGTCATGAAAACCCAAGGTCGTGAAGTCAACTCGGCTCTTGTTGATGCAGAAGCAAAACAATGGTTAATGGATACCGTAATTAGTGCTGCTGTATTTGTAGGCTTTATGATTGCAAAAGTATTGCTACTAACATCATATGCGCATTATGCACAACTTGCTGACCCAATTATGGTTGTAATGGCATCTATCTATTTTATTATTGTGCCAGTTAAAATGATCATTAGTTCATCAAAACAGTTACACCAATTAAATCGAGATGGTGTTTTAGCAAAGTATTCACACGCCTAAGTTCTTTCATCTTTAGGCGTGTCCATCACCACTAAGGTGCCAATTGAGTTGACCTGAGAGATCTCTCCAAGTACGTTTGAATGAAACTGCTTATATGAGGATAGACTCTCAGTCTCAACCCGCAATAGATACTCATTCGCTCCCGTAATATTGTGGCATTCTGTTACTTCATTTGATTCCATTATCTGTGCTTCGAAATCTTTTTGTGATTTTTTACTGTGATCCGATAATCCGATCGTCACATAAGCAACAAATCCTATTCCACACTTATTTGGATTTAATACCGCACGATAGCCTTGAATCGTTCCATTCCGCTCTAATTCTTGTACACGACGTAATGTTGCTGAAGGTGATAATCCAATGCGTTCAGATAACTCAACATTGGTTAATCGTCCATTTAATTTCAGTTCTTGCAATATTCTTTCGTCAAACCTATCCATAGTGACAATACCTTGCGAATTATTTTAATTTTAAACAAATATAGACAGAAAATTTACTCAGTCTCGCATTAAGATACAAGCAGAATTTATTTTTATAAGATACTTATTATGGACTACACCTATTTACTTGCTTTAACCACATTTGCTTTTGTTGGAGCGTTTACGCCAGGGCCAAATAACATTATGTTGATGACTTCAGGAGCGAACGTTGGTTTTGTTCGTACTATTCCACACATGCTTGGGGTGATATTTGGTTTTGCATTTATGTTGGTGTTAGTTGGGTTTGGTTTAGTTCAAATTTTTCATACCTACCCTAAATTAGAAATGGCATTGCAGATCATCAGTGCGGTGTATTTACTTTATCTGGCGTATAAAATTGCGAGCAGTAAACCCGTTGATAATATTAATGGTGACTACAAACCGATGTCGTTCCTACAAGCTGCGAGCTTTCAATGGGTTAACCCAAAAGGGTGGTCAATGGCATTATCGGTTATGAGTATTTACGCGACCAGTGCAGATATATTTAGTGTGCTTCTAATCGCATTGGTCTTTATTTGTATTAATGTTCCGACTGTGAGTTTTTGGACGGTTGCAGGTAAAGAATTACAAAAGAGATTAAAAACACCGAAGCATTTAAAGTTTTTTAACTACAGTATGGCAGGTTTACTTGTCGGCTCTATGGTGATGGGATTTTAATTGGTTTTCTTTGTTAATCGGGTGTTGCTGTCTTGGATGTGTTATCTTTATGTATATCACTTCTAAATACACGATTAACAAGGGTATCCCTATGTATCGACACTTCTTTTTGCTTCTCATCACTCTTTTTACTTCACTGTCATTACACGCAGAGGAAGTGACCTATTCAGAACAAGAGTATTTAGATCGTCCATTAATGGAACGTTATATTTTAGATGAGCTGAAGGCTTTGCGTACCGAACAACAAGACCTAGAGCGACGTTTAACTATTCAAATTACCGACCGTGAGTTAGCGGTTGCAGATAAATCATTAAATTATTCTAATACAACGGTAACGTACTTTTTCTATGTCATTGCGGCGGTGGCTTCTTTGATTGCATTGATTGGTTGGCAATCATTAAGAGAAATGAAACAAAACACCAAAGAAATGGCAGACAAGCAACTCAATAAAATCGCCCAAGATTATGAGAAAAAATTTGTAGCATTAGAGCGTGATTTAAAACGTAAAACGCGAATTATTACTGAGAATAACCGTGAAATCGAGATCATCAATGAAGTGCATAATTTGTGGCTTCGAGCTCAAAGTGTACAAACGCCTGAGCAAAAAATGGATATTTATGATGAGATTTTAAAAGTAAGACCGGGTGATTTAGAAGCGTTAACGTATAAAGCGGATGCAGCAATGGAGATGCGTGAATTCCATTGGGCACTGAATTTATGTAATCGTGTTTTAGAAGTGGATGATCAAAATGCACACGCACTATTCCAACGTGCTTGTGCGTATGCGCAATTAGGGGCTGAAGTGCAAGCCATTGATGACTTGCAACGTTCTATTGAGGCAAGTACTTCTATGCGTGAACTTGTATTAGAAGAGACAGACTTTGACCCATTAAGAGGTTTAGAGCGTTTTGAAACACTATTAGAAGAATATGCCAATAACGTATCTTAAATAAGTATCATTTATTCGCCAAGGTGCTCGAAAATAAAATCCATAAAGCAACGTACCTTGGCTGACATATGTTTACGACTAGGATAAACCATAAATATATCAATGGTTAATTTTGGGTAGTCCGCAAACAACTCAACTAACTTACCGGTTTCTAATTCATCTGTTAAATGAAAGTGAGGGATGCGTGTTATCCCTTGCCCTGCCAAACATAACGATAACTCCATAAATGAATTGTTAGTGATGACCTGACACTGCAATGGTACAGCAATAGGGTGATTGTCTTTATCTACAAAATCCCAAACAGCGCCTTGTTTTACATACGCATAACCAATGGTTTTATGTTCTGAGAGTTCATTAGGATGCAATGGTGCCCCGTATTTTTTTAAATAGTCTGGTGACGCAATAGTGATGGCTCTTGACCGTAAAAATCGACGGCTGATCAAGCTAGAATCTTCAAGTTGATGTGATGCACGGAGCGCCATATCAAACCCTTCTGCAACGATATCAATTTTTCTGTCATTTAAGTCTAACTCAAGTGTGATGTCTGGGTATAAATCCGTAAATTTACCAAGAATTGGACGTAAGCGTGAAAGTGCAAAGCCAACAGGACAGCTGACTTTTAATCGACCTTTAGGTTTTTCTTGTTGTCTTGTAATCGAATTTTCAGCCATTTGAGCATCTTCAATGAGTTGTTGGCATTGCTGAAAATAAAGTTCGCCTTCAGGGGTTAGACGTAGCGTTCGAGTTGTGCGGTGAAGAAGGCGAACACCCAAACGCTCTTCTAATTTTCCGATCTCTTTACTGATATAAGAAGTTGAGTGGCCACTATTAAGAGCAGCTTGCGTAAAACTGCCACTAGTGACGACCTCAACAAAAATTACCATCCCATCAAATAACGTTGAACTAAAGGCCATAATCTACTTCTTTACACTTCTATTGCGAGTCATATGGAAATAATCATTGCACATTTAGGCTATTAATCAATATTCGTGAATGAATTATAGTTATTCCATCGCAAACAAGAACAATAAATTTGAAAAGAGCAGAGCATTAACTACTCTTTCTACTTAAATAGAATATGAAGGTATCCCTATGAAAATTTTAGCATTAGCAGCAAGCAGTAGTTCAACATCAATTAACAAGCGCTTAGCAACGTATGCAGCAGGCCTTGCGGCAAATGCTGAAGTTGAGGTTCTTGATTTAAATAATTTTGAAATGCCTATCTTCAATGAAGACAAAGAAAAAGAGTTAGGACAGCCAGAGCAAGCAAAGCGTTTTTTCCAAAAAATTGGTGAAGCCGATGCTGTTGTTATTTCTTATGCTGAACACAATGGCTCTTATGCTGCAGCATTTAAAAACGTATTTGATTGGACTTCTCGTATCGATATGAAAGTCTACCAAGGTAAACCTGTTGTAATGCTAGCTACGTCTCCTGGCCCTGGTGGTGCAGCAACGGTATTAGCAGCGGCTACTGGTTCTGCTCCTTACTTTGCAGCAGATGTTAAGGGCTCACTTTCTGTACCTAGTTTTTATGATAACTTTGATATGGAAAAAGGTGAGTTACGTAACGAAGAGTTGAATGCTGAACTAAAAACGATCATGTCGGCATTATAAAATTTCAGAGAAAGACAGAGGCGTATTCACTTTGTGGCTGCGCCTTTTTTTATACAATAAATTCTCAGAGTAAAAACAAAAAAGTGAATATATAAAATCAAGCAGATACTTTTTATGTCACAAATCCTCAACAAATGAGCAAGCTTTCATCATTCAATACTATTATTTGCAATTGTTATGAATGAGAATGGATAGGCATCAATTATTATATGGTCATGATTTATATAGGACGTTTTTTATGATTAAGAAGTATTTTGCCGCTTTGTTATTAATGATGAGTATGATGGCTTCAGCCTACGCTCAATCAGTTGATAGCATGGTTACAGTTCAACAAGAGTTAAAAGAAAGATTAGTACAGTTATCTACCGCTGATCCTGCCGATAAATTGTTTTTTGAAGATGTATTACGTCGTAAAAATGACAAAGTTCGAGCGGATATTGAATTACAGCTGCAAGAAAATCCAAGTGCTAAAGGACTTGATGGTGTTGTTCGTTCTGAAATGCTCCTTATGGGCGAGTTATTGCAACTGAGTCATCAAAATTTGGTTGAATTGACTAAAGCTGTTCGTAAAGCGAAAGGCGATGAAAAAGACGATTTAGAATTTGCTGCGCAAAAACGTCTTGGCATCATGGATATGTATTATGAAGAAGCGTTCAAAACATTATCATGGGGTGAAACACTAAATATTGATTTCACCAAAGAAAAAACAGCCATTTTAAAAGAACTAACAAATCGTGCTGATTTATTGGCAAACATTATTCATTATCTTGAATCACAAAAATCAGATATTGCAAAACGTATGCAATATGCGTCAGTAGAGAAGAAAGATCTGCTAACGCAAGATGCGACGAACTTGTCTGAACGAGTTTCATTAATGATTGCGAGTTTAGAAGTAACAACGGCATTAATGGAGCAAAACAATATTGATATTACAGAGTATAAACAGCTTATTTTCTCTGTAACTGGCGATATCAACAGCGATGTATTGGACATCGGCGTTGCTTATGGTTTAACAGAAGAGTGGGTTACTCGTTTTAAAGATTGGGCGGTAGAGAATGCGCCATCAATTATTGTTAAATTAGTTATTTTCTCGCTTATTCTTTGGGTGACAAGTTTCCTTTCTCGACTTGCTAAAACAGCAATTAAGAAAAGTGTTTCTCACTCTAAAATGAAGTTCAGTAAGTTAATGCAAGAGTTCTTTGTGTCTATGGGCTCAAAGTTCATCATGATGATCGGTATCTTGATTGCGTTATCTCAAATTGGCATTAATTTGGGTCCACTGTTAACTGGTTTTGGTGTTGCAGGTGTGGTTATTGGTTTTGCATTAAAAGACACGCTATCTAACTTTGCTTCTGGCATGATGATTCTGATTTATCGTCCATTTGATGTGGGTGATTTGGTTGATCTTGGTGGTATCGTAGGTAAAGTTAACCGAATGAATCTTGTATCTACTACAATCAAAACGGTAGATAACCAGAACTTAATTTTCCCAAACAATAAGATTTGGGGTGATGTGATTAAGAACGTAACTATCGAAACTGAGCGTCGTGTAGATATGGTATTTGGTATTGGTTATCAAGATGATATTGAAAAAGCAAAAGCCATCTTTACTGATATCCTAGAAAGCCACCCATCGGTACTAAAAACACCAGAACCTATGGTGAAATTGCATACATTAAATGAATCGTCAGTGGACTTCATTGTTCGCCCTTGGGTTAAAACAGATGATTACTGGGATGTATACTGGGAAGTAACTGAAACGGTTAAGAAACGTTTAGATGCAGAAGGTGTGAGTATTCCATTCCCACAACGTGATGTGCATATTTATAAGCATGAAGCGTAATACCAATCTACATAAGTATTTGAACAACTACTTATCCAGAATGGTATAAGTAGAAAACGGTGAATGTAAAAGAGTGACTTAAATGGTCACTCTTTTTTTTGCATTAATTTATGTCGTCTTCAGATTTTATCGCTATTGGGGTAGGTTTCTTAAACTTTTTAATAATCAATGACACAATAAAACAGAGTGCGCCTACAATAAGTGCAGAACGTAAAATAGTGAAGCTATCATGTTCTAACTGTTGAATATGAGGGCCGACAGAAGCAAATAAACGCAAGCTAAAAAAGGCGAGAAGGATGAATGGGACAATTTTTTTCATGCGTAAATACTCCGTGAAATAGGATTATAATGACTAATTAATAACATCATCATATCTAAAGAGAGTCCCAGTTTAATCGCTTTTATCCGTAATGTTAGATTACGATTATAAGAGTATCTAGGCATTATGTGGCAATACGAAGACAGCTAGATGGCAGTGAATGGGCGAGTAAATTGGAACTATGATCTTTGATATAAATGATGCTAATCAAGTTGATAGTTTAATTTATTTATCTAAAAGTGTGGCTGGTACCTCTTTGTTTGTATAAATTTTGACCAATTTATAAAGAAATACCTTTACAATGCTCGGTTCTAGGGTATTATCTCTCTCGCTCTGTTGCTCAGAGTTGTTAATGAACATCAAGTAAAGTAAGCCTTAGTATTTCTTCGTAATGTCGTTATTCTCAGTGTTTCCCTTATCTTTTCGTCACATTTAATAATTCAAGCTCTAAGCGTATCGCATTATGCGATTTTTTATGAATTTAAATATAAGGGACATTACATGTCTAAAACAACTGGTATCGTTAAGTGGTTTAACGAAGAAAAAGGTTTCGGTTTTATCACTCAAGATAACGGCGGCGCTGACGTATTCGTACATTTCCGTGCTATCGCTTCAGAGGGTTTCAAAACTCTTGCTGAAGGCCAAAAAGTTTCTTTTGAAGTTGAGCAAGGCCAAAAAGGCCCTCAAGCTGCTAACGTTGTAGCTGCTTAATTTCAAATAAGTTGCGCAAAGGGTATTCGTACCGTTTGCGCTACTTTTAAATGTTTTATTAATACTCGATTTAGTTCTACTTTGTAAGATATCAACATTTCAAACATCTGCTCCTGTTTTGTACTTGTCATAACATCTCTTAGTTACCTCTACCATCCTAGTTTTAATCCAATCATTTTTCTGTAACATTAATCTATTACTCTATCTATAAATAATTTTTATAAAACTTAAAGGTACTTAATGAAAGTAAATTTTACTATTTTCAAAAATAATGTTTCATGGGACGCGTTAATTCACCAACTAAACAGTGATGTTTTATTACGTAACATACTAATGAAAGGTGAGCTAGACTCACTTGATATTGATTTTTCATATTGTGAAGAGACAGGGAAAGGAAGTATTACCAATAGTTATAATCAGCGCATTGGTGATTTTTCAATTTCGTTTTAATTTGTATCACGCTTTTTAAACATAAATATTATTGGCTTTCCCCCTAAGACATCGGCCAATTTTTTCTTTGCTCAGACCTCACTAGATAACGAATAACTATAAAAATGTTACTTATCTCATAAAAATTAAGTAAAAACACGAAGTACGTTTAAATATTCGTGATCTTGATCCTCGCAAATATCTCGCCTCTACTATAGATTGAATAGGTCATTAAGAATTATGACTGCAGCTCAAAGATGAGCGAGTGATTTAAGGAAGTATCTTATGAAAAGAACAAGAAAAGCCCAATTGCAACGTGCGCGAATTCAATATTGGAAAGACACTGCAAAAGACACGGCTAAAAAGTGGTAAAAATAGAAAACTCCTGACTGTCAGGAGTTTTTTGGTTTTAGGGCGTTGTAAGGTATTAGTGCACTGCTGAAATACCCACACTCGATACAATAAACCTTTCTTTTATTCTTCAGACAACAACGCATTTATTTTATCCATACAATAAGTAACGTGAGGGGCTAATCGATCTTCTTCTACTGCTGTTCTTGAACCGTACAGCGTAATTGGTTCGAGATAATTTAGCCCGGTATCTTGAGCCATTTTTTCAATAGGCATTAATAAGGCTTTCATGATTGACTCTTGGCTGTCATCTGCTTGATAAGCTGAAAGCGGACTGCCAGTACTTGTCATGCATAATAACGTTTTACCGTGAAGCTTATTGCCTTTAGACCCATAAGCAAACCCATATTCTAAAACGCAATCTTGCCACTCTTTTAATAAAGACGGACTAGAGTACCAATAGATTGGGAATACAAACACGATAATGTCATGACAAAGCAGCAATTCCTTCTCTTTCTCAGCATCAATCTGGAAATCTGGATAGGTTTGGTACAAGTTATGTGTTGTCACTTGTTCATGTTTAGATAATGCTTCTACCAGCGCGCGGTTAATCGTAGAGCTTTCAATTAAAGGGTGGGCAAGTAAGACTAAAATACGTTTCATTATGTTCTCATTTTGTGGTGAAAAAGCTAGCCATGTTCATTGTAATAGCTAACGAGGATGGCTAGAAAGGCAGTTAATGTGGCTGATTAGTGCGTCATTTGTGTTGCTAATGCAAAGCGGTTCCAAGCATTAATCATGATCACTTGCATCATTGCTTGTGCTAGTTGTTCTTCACCCAGAACCTCTAAAGCTTCTTGATAGACTGTATCTGAAACACCATCATGAGCGATTAATGTCATGTCATCGGTTAATGCCAATACAGCACGCTCTGTTGCACTGAATAGTGGTGACTCCTTCCATGCGGCTAGAGCAAACAGTTTTTGTGCTTCTACACCTGCTTTTTCTGCCTCTGGCACATGCATTTGAATACAGTAAGCACACTTGTTGATCATTGAAGCGCGGATCTTAATTAGCTCTTTTAATTCAACAGATAGCGTTACACCTGATAGGTAAGATTCAATAGAAAGCATTGCATTTAGGGCTTTTGGTTGGATTTTTGCAATATCAATACGTGAAGTCATAATTAATCTCTCTTTATGTTTTTTGTTAGCGCTTTATTGCGATGTGTGCATTGTGCATAATTCGATAAAGAGAGAGAATAACCATTAAAGCTGAAATAATTTTGCATAAAACGCAAAGGTGGGAGTGTGTTAGACTTAATTCGAATATTTGACCAGGTGGTAGAGTCAGGTAGTTTTTCTCAAGCCGGCCATGCGTTACATATGGCGCCATCATCGGTTGCGAGAAACATAGATAACCTTGAAAACAAAGTGCAGACGACATTATTTAAAAGAAGTACACGCCAGTTAATTTTGACTGAGGAGGGACTTTATTTTCACCAACAATCAATTAAGTTGCTGCAAGAGAGTGATAAGTTATTGAGTGAAATGAAGGGCCATAATGAAGAGCCTGAAGGCATGTTACGTATCTCGGTCTTTGAAAGTTTTGGTAATTTAATTTTAGCGTCTTTAATTCCTGAGTTTTTAGCTTTATACCCAAAAATAAAGATAGAGTTAGAGCTTGATAATAATGTGGTGGATCTTAATAGTGAAAATATCGATATAGCGATACGTATTGGAACACCTCAAGACAGCTGTTTAAAAGCTCGTAAATTAATGCTGAATAACACCTCTTTAGTTGCTTCTTCTGATTATCTAGCGAGTCATGAGAAAATTGAGAAACCAGATGATTTGGTTCATCATAATTGCTTGCTTATTAGTCATGAACGACAGAGAAACCACTGGTACTTTAAAAAGGGAAATGTGGCGAAAAAGGTGTCAGTCTCTGGGAATTTAATTTCAAAAGGAGGCTCACCACTATTGAACGCGGCCCTGAAAGGCTCTGGGGTACTGCTGCTCTCCGATTGGATGACGGCAGAATATATTGAAAGTGGCCTATTAACTCCTGTGTTACCTAAGTGGACTGCGACTCATGGTGAAAACGGCAGTGGTGAGATTTTTGCGATTTATAAAAGCACTCAATACCCTAAACCATATATTCGTGCTTTTTTGGACTTTATTATTGAAAAAATGAAAGAAAACTAATTCAATTTATCTCAGTGTTTCTTTAAGATTTTTAATCAGAGTTTGATATCTCTGCGGCAAATCTCTATTTCTTTTTTGAACTAAAAACAAACTCTCATACACAGGATTTTTTGGTTTATGTATGTGTAGTTCGTGTTTATAAGGAAAGGCATCAATAGCGCTTTGTGGAAGCACGGTGAAGCCAATTCCTTGGGCGATAGGCAGTAAAATTTGGCTTAATTGATTAATGTAACTTGCCGTAGGAACATCATTAGCATTGCCTTTTTCTAGGGCTGCATCTTGGCAAAGATCAAAATAAAGTGACAGGTAATGCTCTGCATCAGGGTGCTTTATTAACCCTAATTCGGTTAACGTATCCCTAGTTATGGATGTTTTTTTATAGTGTTTCGGTAACACTAGGCAGAGTGATTCTTTGGTGATCTCTTCACTACGAAATAGGTTCGGTGCTGGTTGGTGAGTCACTATCCCTATATCAATATTTCCTCGTTGGATGTCTTCTAATATCTTATGGTTTGGTGCAACCTCTACGTGAGTCACTAAATTAGGGTGTTTTTTTTGCAAGGTAATACATTCTGGATAGAGAGATAAAGCTAACGCTCCAGAGCAGGCGAATTTACATAAGCCTTTGTATGGGTCATCAAAACTTAATGCTTCATTAAGGCTATCCGCATTGCGTTGTTGTTGCTTGGCATAATCATAGACTATCCGGCCTTGCTCGGTGAGTTCGACACTTTTTCCTTCCCGCTTTAATAAATCATACCCACACGCCAGTTCTAATTTTTTAATGTGTTGGCTGACTCCTGGTTGAGTCATAAAAAGTTTTTCAGCTGTGTGAGTAAAGTGGCCGACATCAACAAGAGTACAAAACGTATTGAGCCATAGAGGGTTAAGCATAAATCACCAAGAAAAAATGAACCTAAGAAGAGATAACAAAAGATTACTAGATGAAGAGTAATTGATAATTTCTTGTTTGATAAGGGGGTGGTGCGATTTATTTTTCCTGCGAGATGATGACTTTTGCTTTTAGGTTATTTACACTCGCCGAAAATAGTTAATAGGAATAAAAAATGGACTGTCCAAGTTGTGAAGAACATATTGGTTGGGAATGGATTGATGATGAAGCTATTGAACCCAATGAGATCTTTGAGTGTCCAGAGTGTGAAGAATCACTACGTTACTTGATTGATGAAGGTACGTATTTAGGCCCTCAACATAAAACAGTGGAGGTAGTGGACTAAACACCACCTCCACTATAATTATAGATATTATGATAGTTTAAATGTCGCTACTTTTTCACTTAAATCAAGAGCTTGTTCTTTGAGTGCGTTAGATTGAGTTAAGCTGTCTGTTGAATCAATCACAAGTAAATCTGTCACATCTTTAATTGATGTGACATTTTGAGTTATTTCTCCTGTAACATGAGTTTGCTCTTCAGCGGCGGTCGCAATTTGAGTCGCCATATCGCTGATTAAAGTGACTGATGAACTAATCTCTTCTAGTGCCAGTGTTGCTCTGTCTACGTCTTCTACTGAGCTATTTGCTAGCTCAGAGCTGCTTTGCATTAAGTTAACGGCACGACTTGTTGTTTGTTGAAGGATATCAATCGTTGATTTAATCTCTTCAGTTGAAGTATGAGTGCGTTGGGATAACACACGAACTTCATCGGCAACAACAGCAAAGCCTCGCCCTTGCTCTCCTGCTCGTGCTGCTTCAATAGCGGCATTTAGTGCTAATAAATTCGTTTGTTCAGCAATACCTTGAATCGTTGCCAATACGGTATTGATCTCTTGAGAGTGCTGCTGAAGCTCACTGATTACCATGCTTGCTTCATTCACTTCATTCGCTAGATTATTGATTGATGCTTTTGTTTCAATAACAAGAGAATGGCCTTTTTGAGTACTGCTCGATGAGTTTTGAGCTGCTTCTGCAGTCAGCTCTGCATGAGAGGCTATTTCACGAGTGGCTGATGCCATTTCAGTTACTGCGGTCGCAACCATAGTAATTTCTTGTTGTTGCATGTTTAATTCTTTCACTGAATTATTAGCACGGTTAGTACTTTGTTCTGATCCGGCTGTAAGTTGTTGTGATTGTTGGCGTATATGCTGAATGAGCTGCTGTAAACTATCTACAAAAGTATTGAAGTTATTCGCTAGTTCGCCCACTTCATCTTTATTTTCAACATGGATTCGTTGAGTTAAATCACCACTGCCATTTGCAATTTGTGCAAGTGCTTGAGATACATTGTTTAACGGGCGGAATAAGATATTACACAGTAAGTTGAATAATAACGTACAGATAATGACAACAATCGCGGTTACTAGAACCTGTCCTGATACGGCATCAAATAGAGGGGCAACTAGCGAGTCATAATTAATGACGCTCACTGTAATTAAACTCGTACCATCAATTTTTTGAGCATACATAATGTATTTCTCACCATCTAATTCAATAGATATGTCAGAGTTACTGTTTGTTGCTTGCTGGATTGTTGAAAAATCTAAGCCTAAAGTGGAGACTGATTTATTCAGCAGCTTTGTATTTGGATGAGTAAAAATATTGCCTTTATTATTAGCAATAAACATAAATCCGTCACCTGGAATAATCACTTTTTCCATACTGTTTAGGATATCGGTGATCTCAACATCTGCGCCAAGAACCACTTGTTGGCCATGAAGGTTCAATGCTTTACCTAAAGAGACAACATTTGCCCCTGTTGCTGCAGCAACGGTTGGATTGTCCATAAATACTTTTGAAGGAGCCGCAACTGCATTTGTGTACCACCCCCATTTTCTTGGGTCATCATTACCAGGTGGAAGGATCACACCATTTGCATTAGCTTGGGAACCGTCTGGGTAAGCAAGGAAGACATTATCAAATTTTGCAGAGTCGCGAACTTGTTTTAAGTGAACAACGATAGCATCTGCATTTGCTTCTTGAGGCAATGAGGTTAGTGCTCGTTCTTTAGATAAAATCCAATCAGTAACGTATTGATTATATGATGCTGTCGTACTTTCTAAGCGTTGCTCTATTTCTGTATCTAAGCGCCCTAAAGAGGCATTAAACGATAAGGCTTCCACTAATACTCCCCCGAGTATAATTGCAGCGCTAGCTGATATTGCTAGTTTGTTTTTAAGCGATAAATTTTTTAGCATGCGGGTCCATTTTTTAGTTATGTAATGATGATTTGGTGAATAGTAATATTCAAACGTTATCATGATAATTTTAAGTTCCGAAATAAATCATGCCATAAATATTACATTGAAGATAATAATAGGGATGAAAGAAGTATTTGACTTGTGCGTTTATTAAGCATTATCCATGCTGTTTTTTATCTATATTATGAATATAATTTATTATTTAAATGATAAAATAGTGCAGCTGCTTTTTATTGTTAGGAAACGCTTAAATTGAACACCTCATATAAATATACGATCGCTGGTTGTGCTGCCATTTTACTCTGGAGCTTAATTGTTGGGCTTATCCGTAACGTAACTGAACAATTAGGCCCGATTGGTGGCGCTGCAATGATATACAGTGTTGGCTCACTGTTTCTGATTATAGTGGTTGGGTTGCCAAAACTACGTTTATTTTCAATTCGTTATTTATTAATTGGTGGTGGGTTGTTCGTCACTTATGAAATATGCCTATCGTTAGCGCTTGGGATGGCAAACAGCCGTAATCAAGCGGTTGAAATGAGTATTATTAATTATCTATGGCCTTCATTGACGGTTCTTTTTGCTGTGCTTGCTAGTAATAAGCCTGTAAGTAAGGTGATTTACCCTGCAATACTCTTGTCCTTTTTTGGTGTTGCATGGACATTGAGTGGGGATGAAGGTCTTTCTATTTCTCAGCTAATGGATAATGCAGCAACTAACCCTATTAGTTATTTATTGGCATTTACTGGGGCGTTTCTTTGGGCTATTTATTGTAATGTCACCAAAAAATTAGCTAATGGTAAAAATGCAATTACTTGGTTTTTTATCGCCACTGCTATATCGCTATGGGGTAAATATACAATTAGTGATGAAGCGTCGATAGTGATGACCAGTGATGCAGTAATCGATTTATTGCTGGCTGGGATAGTGATGGGTAGTGGCTATGCCTTATGGAATATCGGAATTATTGGCGGCAACATGGTATTGCTTGCGACGTTTTCTTATTTTACACCGATCTTTTCAACTTTCTTTTCTGCATGGATTTTAGATATTGAGCTAACCATGCAGTTTTGGCAAGGGGTTATAATGGTGACATTAGCCTCACTGATATGTTGGTGGTTCACTCGAGAAAAAGAGTAAATATAAACTATACATTGATGATCACAGTTATCTGTATGATTTATTGTTAATTGTAATAAATCATATTTATAGACTATGAGAACTATTTCCTCCTGATATAGTCTTATAAAGAGTGAATTTTAGGAGTAGATAATGGCGAATATAGTGGTATTGCATGGGTTATATATGCATGGCGTGGTAATGAAGCCTCTTGCTGACCGATTAAAAAAGAAAGGTCATACGGTACAAGTCATTAGCTATAATTCACTTCGTATTAATGAAATAGTCCTTTTTAAGCGCATTCATAGCTGTTTATCTGTATCTAAAAAAAATGTCGTTCTTGGGCATAGTTTAGGTGGCATTTTAGCCGTACATTTTGCTAATTATCACCAAGATATTAATACACCAATAGATTCCATTGTGACGATTGGATCTCCGCTTCAAGGTGCTTCTATTGCTAAAGAACTTCAAAGTAAAAAATTGGGTTTTATATTAGGAAGCTCAAAGACACAGGGATTGGTCGATGTTGCTAAATTAACAGCTAATTATCCTATTGGTTCTATTGCAGGGACATTACCGATTGGTTTACGTCCACCAATGATTCGAGATCATCAACCTTCAGATGGAACCGTAACGGTTAAAGAAACCCTACTGCCAGAGCTGACAGATCACTTGTGTTTAAACTATTCCCACACGAGTTTGCTTTATGCGACAGAAACAGCAAAGCAAGTGGATTACTTTATTGAGAATCATAAGTTTAAAAAAGAAGATAAATCAGAGGAAGAGGTGGTATAAGAAAGTAGATAGTCCGTTATCTACTTCTATAATGTTTGATAAAGTATGGATTAATCCAATTCTTGATCTTCAAGTAGGCGTTCTTTACGTAATCGAGCTTCTTCCATTACGGCGTTGATTTCAGCCATTAAGCCATCAACATCGGCATCTTTGCCATCATCAATAAATACACCTGTAAGCTTTGTATTTGGTGTTAATTCACCACTTTCATACAGTGCCCACATTTCTTTTGCGTATTCTGAACCAAGCAGTTCAGGAGCATATTGACCGTAGTAAGTAGTCATGTTGTTTACATCACGCTCAAGCATCCATTTTGCATTGTTATTTGCCGAAGCATCTACTGCTTGAGGTAAATCAATAATTACAGGACCGAGATGATCGACCAATACGTTAAATTCAGATAAATCCCCATGTACAATACCGGCACACAGCATGCGAGTGACATATTGGATCATTAAATCATGATCTCGCATTGCTTGTTCTTTGGTTAAAGTTACGTCATTTAAACGAGGTGCGACAGAGCCCTCATCATTGGTAACCAACTCCATGAGTAAGACACCATCAAAGCAACCATAAGGGGTCGGTACACGAACATCAGCTTCTGATAGCTTATATAACGCATCAATCTCTGCGTTTTGCCATACTTTCTCTTGTTCGTCACGGCCAAATTTAGAGCCTTTTTCCATCGCACGGGCACGACGACTATTTTTTACTTTTCGCCCTTCACGATACGCTACCGCTTGTTTAAAGCTACGTTGTTCAATCTCTTTGTAAACTTTGGCACACTGAATATTATCGCCACTACGTACAATGTAGACCGAGGCTTCTTTACCACTCATTAATTGGGTTAGAACTTCATCTATTAAACCATCTTCAACTAATGGTAGTAATCTGTTTGGTATTTTCATTGCACCTCATATGAGCGTAGATAGACGTCGAAAAGAATGACGTTTTTTTGAGCTGTGTATAAATTTATGTAGGGCATTATGCCTATATTTTCCTTGGTCACAAGTTTTGATGAACAGTTATTTTCTGCCTTGTTTGTAATGATGCTGAGATTTCTTTTTGTTTTGCCATAATTTATAGACTATAGATTCGATCTAACACAAGTTTTTAGCCAATCATTTCTGATATGTTTTTATCTCTTTCGTTATCGTATTGCTTAATTTTCTTTAAATAAGAGAAGAGAGCTATAACGATGTGTTCAATAGACATAAGGCAGTAAGAAGATGGATATTTTATTATTAAGTAATGGCAAGATTGCAGGTAACAATTTTTTGATGGAATTTGCAAGTGAAGCGATTGTTGAGCAAATTCAACGAACAAAAGCCAAGAATCTGGTGCTTATTCCTTATGCGGTTATTCGCTCTAGCCATGATGATCGTGTTGCCTTGGTTCAACAAACCTTTGATCATCTTGGGTTAGATTGTAAAGTTACCGGTCTACATCGCTCAGAAGATCCTGTAAAAACTATTCAAGAAGCGGATGGTATTTTGGTGAGTGGCGGTAATACCTGGGTGTTAAATAAAACACTGCATGATTTAGGCTTAGTTGGTCCTATTCGTAAAGCGGTATTAGATAATGGAGTTCCATATATAGGTTGGAGTGCGGGTACGAACATCGGTTGTCCAACTATTCGTACCACCAATGATATGCCTATTGTTACGGGGGCAATTCTGCCTTCGTTAAATTTGGTACCATTCCAAATCAATCCGCATTATCTAGAAGCATCAGTTGAAGGGCATTTTGGTGAAACGCGTGATGAGCGCATTCAAGAGTTTTTAGAAGTGAATAAACATGAGCCAGTGGTAGGGATCCCAGAAGGCACATGGTTGCATGTTCTTGATGGTAAGTTGAGCTACTATACAGCCAATGAGAAACCACTTAAGTTGTTCTCTCACGGTAAAGACCCTGTTTATTATACTGCTGAAGACGATGTACAGTTCTTAATGGAACACAGCTGCTAAGTAATGAGCTTATAGAGTGATAAATTAAGAGGAGGCCAAGTTATCAAATGACTTGGCCTTTGTATTTTTTAGCTGTCACGGAGACTTGCAAGTACCACATCGGCTGCCTCTAATGCACCTTCTAAATAGCCACCATTTTCTCGTGCGGCTTCTGTTCCTACAAAATACCAATGAAATTTATTTAATGCTTTTGCTGATGCCGGTAATCCATTGTGAGGGTGAGCGCTAGGAGCTTGGTGATCAGCTTCTGCTGCCGTTAATGCTTCTTGGCTCCAATCTAACAGTTTTATATCAATAGGAGAGTTCACTTTCTCACCAAAGATCCTCGTTAGTTGCTCAATGGCTGCTTGTTTGATTAATGCCTCACCTGCTTTTGCACGAGTCGCAGCATCAATGCCGACAAAGCCAAATAAAGCACCAACGCCAACAATAAGGTTTTTGGTTTTCATTATTCGTCTCCTACGCTTGTTGCTGATGTAAGTGGTGACCTGTTTTTATCCATACGAAACACTCTGTTTGAGCAGTCGTAGCATTTAATGAATCTCCAATAGGTAGACGTAACCAATCAAATTTTTGATAGCGAATACCTTGATGAGTAAATTCGCCCTCTACGACAAGAATTTCTATTCCACCGTGGTTTTCTAGCACAATACTTTGGTCCTCTTTCCATTTTTCAAGGCGAATGCTCTCTTGCTTAAAGTGGTGCAGTAGCTGAAATAATACTCCTAGACGATTATCATCTTTAACAAACTCTTGTTCTTGAGTTTTGATATGTACCGGTGTGATATCACCTTCTTGATATTGACCTAGTTTTACTAAAATCATGCAGCCATCTTTTACTATTGGCGCGTGAGACGTGCCGATAGGGTTACGCATATAAGTACCAACAGGATAGCTGCCATGTTCGTCAGCAAATATCCCCTCAAGTACTAAAAATTCTTCACCGCCAGTATGGATGTGTGATGAGAAATAGCTGTTTGGTTCGTAATTTACCAAGGTTGTTGCGGTTGCAATTTCACCGCCATCACGCTCTAACATTTTTCGTGATACTTCTTTAATAGGTGATGGGACCCATGTTGATTCCGTGAAAAAAGCATTCGCTTGTAGCGATAAGTCAGTATGTAATTATCATGATAAACCTGCGTGAATGGCGAGTAATGAAGTCTATTGTGTAATGTTTATCTAGGCGTAACAAATCAGAACTTCTATACTATTAATAAAGTTTTTCTTTAGTGGCGAAAGAGTTGAATGTCACTCCTGCTGCAATAGGGCAACAAGTGAAATTACTAGAAGAGTGGCTTGAAATCTCTTTGTTTGAACGACGTTCCTCTGGGGTATCTCGCTTAGTATTAACTAAAGAAGCGCTTCAAGGTTTACCTGATATTACTCGTGGATTTGAGTCTTTATCGCAAGGACTCAATCGGTTAAAACCTGTAGATCTTAATCCTATTTTAACAGTAGCTGTTAGTCCTGCCTTTGCTGCTAAATGGCTATTAATGCGTATTGATGACTTTCAAACATCACACCCTGAATGGGATCTCCGGTTAGATACCAATATTCGAACGCTTGATTACCTTGCTGAGAGCATCGATATTGGCGTCCGATATGGAAAAGGGAATTGGGAAGGGTTAGAAAAATCATTACTAATGACGGAATCTGTCTTTACCCAAAGATAGTGGGTTTCCTTCTTGGTCGAGTTGGGCGAAGCAGAATAATATCCATAATATAAATACAGAAAAGGGATTAAAAATTAATAATTCGGCGTCTGTTATTCAAGCGGCGATTAGTGGCCAAGGCGTGGCATTAGGCCGAAGTGTATTAGTGCAAGAGGATTTAGATTGTGGCCGATTGGTTAAGCCATTTCCTGATTTGAAATGTCATATAGAATTGGCGTATTACATTGTCTGGAAACCAAATGGACTTGAACATGAAAAAATCAAGGCGTTTAAAGATTGGTTGCAGTATCTACAATGAAAAGGAATAAAACCAAAGCACGGACATGTAGAGTTAGATCAAACCAAACGAAGATAAAATGAAGATCCCAAGCGTACAAGTGACTAAGGATGCTACTGTCGTTTGAGCTATGATGTTTGCAGCCAGTGTAGCGTTACCACCCATTGCGCGTGCCATTACATAACTTGCAGCAGCGGTTGGCGCCGCACTCATAAAGAATAAAAGTCCTAAATCTAGCCCTCTAAAGCCTAACAATATACCTCCAATGGTAATAAATACTGGACTTAATATCAGTTTGTAACTAGTCGCAAACCATGTAGCTAGATTATCTTTTTTCATTGAAGTTAGGTTGAGTGATCCTCCTGCGCATAATAGTGCTAATGGTAAGGTCATATTAGCGAAATATTGTCCCGCTTGAGTAATAATTTTAGGAATTGGGACAGAGAGAGAAGAACAAGCTATCCCTAATATAATTGAAATGATTAATGGGTTCTTAGTCAGTGTTTTCACTATTACGCCAAATGCTTGTTTGTCATTATCATCTTTCGGAGTTAGTGCGATCACAGCTTGAATATTATATAAAATGGTTGTGGCTGCGACATAAATAGCTGCCAATGCAACACCTGCGTTTCCATAGGCATTTGCCACATAAGCCAAAGCAATGATTGCCGTGTTGGATCTAAATCCCCCTTGAATAATGACACCGTGATCTTGTTTATTTTTAAAGGTAAACCGAGTGGAGTAAATAGTAAAAATAAAGAACAAGAAGTTAGCGACAAGTCCGTAAATAATTAAATGGCTGCTAGATGCGAAATCATGGTTAGCATTTACGATACTTAAAAAAAGCATTGCAGGTAATGTGACTTGGAAAACAAGTTTAGAAGAGACTTCAATAAAGTTATCATTGATTAGATGAGTGCGTTTAAGTAAAACGCCCAAAAATAGCATTAAGCAGATTGGGCCAGTAATTGAAGCGGAGAACAGCAATTGAGTAATGAAATTATCCATTGTGATTTTCTTATAAGTCTTCCCTATGTAGGTGCCTATTTTACACAATAAACTAAATTACAGTTATGGATTGATGCATATAGTATTAATGTTATTCAATTAAATACGTAGTAATAGAACAAGCCTCTAATGGTTAGAGGCTTTTATTTGAAATAGGCAATATAAAAAGGTTTAAATCTTTGCAATGCTTTCGAGTTGTAAAACAGGCGCGGCATCAATGTCTTCCGCATTCATCATAGAAGATACACGCTGCATTGAAGATAACAGCAAGCTTTGTTCCCATGATTCTAATTTATGGAATTTGTTGACAAAGTTATCTTGCAAAGAAAGGGGCGCATTATTGAGGAGTTCTTCCCCTCTCTCAGTTAAATGCGCGTGAACCTTACGGCGATCGGATTCACTTCTAATGCGCTGAACGTAACCATTATGCTCTAAGCGGTCAATGATAGTTGTGGTGGTTGCTTGGCTTACATTGGTGTGATTTGATAGCTCTTTGATCGTTACGTTATGCATACTTTGAATCGCACGCATTAAAATGAGTTGAGGGCCCGTTAATCCATATTCTTTATTCAGTTTTTTCGATTGTAAATCGATAGCTCGAATTATCTGACGAATAGCGACTAAAACTTCTTCATGTTTATCCACGTAACAGGCCTTTGTATAAATGCAAAATTGAATGGTTTACAACGTTGTTGATTTTGCATTGTACTGATGTTGGCACTATTCTCAATCTTTTATCTAAAGGATAGGTTGTTAACGTTAAAAATTTCTTTAAATTGAGCTATGAAAGGGATTATGGCTCATTTGCCCACTCTCCTTTATCTAATTCTGCTTTAACTGATTTAGCCGCATCTCGCGAAGCGTGCCCAATAGCTGTGGTAACATCACGTGTAGTATGTCCGATGGTTCTGCCTGCATCTTTAAGATCAGCACAACCGTTTGTTATAAATAATGAACTTAAAAATAAACATAATAGAGTTTGTTTTAGCATGATTTTCCTTGATATCTACGTTAGATGAATCGATACAGACTGAAATAATGGCTAAGCGTTATATCAGATAAACCATAAAGAAAGAATTAGCGCCATAACGAATGTTGTCATTCTGGGATGAGTGCCTAGATTTTGATTTTAATACGCGCAATAAAACCGTCATAAGCCTTCAATAATTTTGTCATAAAACCCCTTTACGCTACTTCTGATTATATAAAAAGTAGTTATAAAAATAACAATTTCAAAAGGGAAGTAGGATGAGCAATTTTGTAGAGAAAGAATCAGATTTTAGCAATATGGTGAGTGCACGTTTATCTCGTCGAGGTTTTTTGATGGGAGCAGCGGCTGCAGGTGCCGGCGCTTTTTTAGCGTTAAACCCAGTAGCAAAAGCCATTGCTGGTAGTATGGATAGCTCATTATTAAACTTTGAGTCTATCCCAACATCTACTAGTGATTCCATTATTCTTCCTAAAGGTTATAGCTCTAGTTCGTTGATGTCGTGGGGCGATCCTATCTTTGTTAACGCACCGCAATTTAATCCAGATGGAAAGCAGAATTCAAAAGCACAGGCGCTGCAATTTGGAGATAATACTGATGGTATGAGTATATTCCCTTTATCAAAAGATCGTGCCATTCTTGCGGTCAATAATGAATACACCAATTATGAGTACTTGTTTGCGCATCAAGGTAAAGCGATGACCGCAGATGATGTTGTCAAAGCACAAGCCGCTGTTGGTATTACGATAGTTGAGATAGTGAAGGAAAATGGCCATTGGATTATGGATGTTAATGGTGGAGCAAATCGCCGTATTACCGCAAATACAGAAATGGAAGTGACTGGTCCTGCTGCTGGTCATGATTTATTGAAAACCAAGGCAGATCCAACAGGTAAGAAAGTATTAGGAACATTCAATAACTGCGCAAATGGAGAAACACCATGGGGTACTTATCTAACTTGCGAAGAAAACTTTAATGACTTTTTTGGCTCAGAAACGAAAGCTGCATTAACGGCAGATGATAAACGTTATGGAATTGAAGCTGAACAAAGTGATTATCAATGGCATAATTTTGATGAGCGTTTTGATATTTCGAAGAATCCCAATGAACCAAATCGTTTTGGTTGGGTGGTTGAAATTGATCCGAATGATCCAACCTCAATCCCATTAAAAAGAACCGCATTAGGTCGATTTAAACATGAAAATGCCGCGTTAGTCGTAAACGATGATGGCCATGTAGTGGTGTATCTTGGTGATGATGAGCGTGGCGAGCATCTTTATAAGTTCGTATCAAAAAACAAATACCAAGAAGACAATAACGCTGCCAATCGCAATCTTCTTGAAGAAGGCACCTTGTACGTTGCTAAATTTGCAATGAAAGACGATAAGTTAGAAGGCGATGGTCAGTGGCTAGAACTTACTTATGGTAAGAATGGATTAACCAAAGAAAATGGGTTTAACAGCCAAGCTGAAGTGATGATTTTTGCTCGTCGTGCAGCAACACAAGTGGGCGCAACCACAATGGACAGACCTGAATGGGTAGCCATTCATCCTGATAAAAAGCACGTATTTTGTACACTAACCAATAATAAATATCGTGGGGTTAAAGAAGGGCAAGATGTCGATGGCGTTAACCCACGAGCTGAAAACCATTACGGTCAAATCGTGCGTTGGGAGCCTACAAATGGCGATCATGTGAGTGATACATTCCAATGGGACTTGTACCTAATAGCAGGGAATCCAATGGTTCATAAAGGCAATTTGTACGCAGGTAGTGACAACATCAATAAAGACAATATGTTTAATAGCCCTGATGGTATTGGTTTTGATAAAGCAGGACGCCTATGGATTCAAACCGATGGCAATTACTCAAACAAAGGGGACTTTGCAGGGCAAGGTAATAATCAAATGTTATGTGGTGATCCTAAGACTGGAGAAGTACGTCGTTTCTTAACTGGGCCGATTGGCTGTGAAATTACCGGACTTACTTTTTCTGAAGATCAAAAAACCATGTTTGTTGGTGTGCAGCATCCATCGGGGCATTTTCCACAAGGGGGGAATCACAAACCTCGCTCAACAATTGTGATGGTAACTAAAGATAATGGTGGCGTGATCGGCAGTTAGGATCGCTATATTTAGATACAAAAAAAGTGGCTTTATAATGAGGCCACTTTAATTGAAAGTGTTGAAGTGATAGTTATTAAGTGTCTACTTATTTTCTTCTTCTACAGTCCAATGGATAACGACTTCTTTTTTACCCCACTGTCTTGCTTTCTCAACATCTTCACCCATGTAAATATCAATCTTCTTTTTCCAGCGCTTATTCATCTTATCTAGCACTAGGTATGTGCCATCAAGTCCTTCGATTCTTACTTCTTGGTTATGCGTAAGCCCCATATCGATAAGATCTCTTGATACGGCAATGGATTTCATTCCTGGTTTAAGGGTATCACCCCAAGCAGCAAGGTTTGGTGTGTCATCGGTTTCACCAACATTTGATGTGTATGCACTTGCGGTTACTTTTAGAGATTGTTCTCCTCCCCCACAGCCAAAAAGTGATGTCATAGTGAGTGCTGCAAGAAGATAAAAACGAATTTTCATAATTTTTTCCTTTGGATATAAAGGGTTAATGCGTGATAAATGTATCCGTACATAATACCTTTTTCTTTGGTTGGTGCTTTGCTAAATATTGAGACAACACATGATTCAATAAATAAAATGAAGTGTATAGGTCGATAACTAGGCTAATGCCCTTTCAATTGCATCAATTGCCATTCTTACACTAATCGATGCTTTTTAGGTTGCGCGATAAGCGAAAGGTTTAGCAAAAGAAGCGCATTGAGCTATTGAGTTAGCTCAGTGCTTGAAGAGGAAGTTTACATCATCACCAAACTCGCCGTTCCTAAGAACGCAAAGAAGCCGACCACATCAGTTACAGTAGTTAAAATAACAGAACCAGCAAGCGCAGGATCTAACTTAAACTTATCTAGCGTGATAGGAATAAGCACTCCAAACAGAGCCGCCGTAATAATGTTTACAATAATCGCGAGTGAAATTGTGGCGCCTAAAGCTAATGATTGGAACCAAGCTCCAGCAATACCGCCGATGATTAATGACCATAACAAACCATTGATTGAACCAATCCCTAATTCATTTTTTAATAACGCAAAGCGGTTACCAGGGGTGATTTGATTGAGAGCCATCGCACGAACCATTAAGGTTAATGTTTGGCTACCAGCAATACCACCCATAGAAGCCACAATCGGCATTAATACTGCCAGTGCAACCACTTGCGTGATCACATCTTCAAATAAGCCAATTGTCACAGAGGCTAGGATAGCAGTAAGTAAATTAATCCCAAGCCAAACCCCACGTTTTTTCGAACTCTTAATGATAGGAGAGAAAAGATCGTCCCCTTCATCCATACCAGTACCGGCCATCAAGCGAGTTTCGTAAATTTCACGTTGAGTATTAATAGCAAACTGCCAATCTAATTGACCAATTAAGATATTTTCGTCATCAACGATTGCAACACTAGGTACGGCAGAATGCTCAATCGCCTCAATACTTTCATTTAATGGCTGATGAACATTTAACACTAAGCAATCTTCTAGTTTTAGAGTATTAATCTTAACAGAATCATCAGCGGTCAAAATATCTGTGTATTGCACGATACCGTGAAACTTATGCGCTCGGTTAATTAAGTGCATGTATTGATGTGATTGAAATAAATTGGTTTTTAAGAGTTTTTTAGCTCGCCCAACACTGACATTAAAAGGTAATGTTGCAATTTTACGGTCAGCCCAGTGACCGACTTCATCATCTTCGTATTGTTTTGCATCATCATATAAATCTAACTCATCACGGCTGATAAGTTGTAAAGCGAGGCTGAATATTTCATCAGGCAGAGACTCCGCCCACTCGATTAACGATAAGTTATCCAGTTTTGCTAAGGTGAAGTTTAATTCTGCCTCTGACAGTTCTTCTAGAATTGCCACACGAGCATCAGCACGCATTTCAGTTAATACTTCAATGTGCATTTCTAATGGCAAGTGTCGCCATAATTGCACACGGTCATCAACGGGGAAAGATTCTAAAATACGCGCAATAGAACCCGTATCTAACCCATTTTCTACAAATTCACCCAGTAAGCTTATTTGTTGCTGTTGGTCGTCGGCATTGAATAGCGTTTCGAGTTGGAATGATAAATCTTGATGTTCGTTCAATGTCGTACTCCATAGATGGAAGCCTGTTTTCAAAAGGATATATGATTATAGTAATTAGATTTATTTTATTAAACCCTTTAATACAATGATTTATCTGAATGGCTGATAAAATTAAGGACTCCTTAGAGCCCCTAATTGTGTTGTTGTATTTTATAGCGAGAAATTAGACGCTTTTCGTTACCATATTAGGGTTAATTGCCGTGATTTGTTCAATAAGATCGGCTTTGTCGCTTTTTTCTTGCCACACTAAATATAGGGCTTGCTCCATAATTGGTGCGTTTTCAACCACATAAAGCTCACCATTTTCAACACTTTGATTAATCACAGGTGCAGGTAAATAGCCAACGCTTGGGTGGGCTATTAAATAATCTAGTGCCATTCTTGATGAATGAGTGTGCAGAATAGGTGTTTTCTGCAATTCATTTATTTTACTGTGTTGAATAGAAAAACGTGCTCCCCAATCTAAATAAACTAAAGGAAGAGGCTGAATACTGCTAATAGTACAATCGATTTGATTGGAGACTAATTGCAATTGATAATCACGAATTTTACATACACGGATACCATCAATTTTTGGTGGTTCACTGGTAATAAAAAGATCGACACTTTTATCAAGTAATGATTTAGCAAGTTCTTGTCGAGGTATGGATTCTAATCGAAGAGCCAATCCTTGAACGGCATCGTAAATACCGTTTATCCAATCAGAAATGCCATCAAATTCCCAAATGAGCGCACTTGCTCCAATAGTGATCTGAGAGTTGTATTCTTCGGTTAATGCAACATCCTGCTTTGCTCGGCCCCATGTTTGTAAAATAGCTTCAGCATAAGGAAGAAGGCGCTCACCCGCAGCCGTTAATTGAACATTATGGCGCTGGCGAGTAAATAAAGGATTCCCTAGCTGTGATTCTAACTGACGCACACGGAAGCTCACGGCAGATTGTGTAAGAAATAAATGCTCTGCAGCACGTCCAAAATGACGCGTTTTTGTGACTTCTAAGAAGGTTTTAAGCAGATCAGTATCCAATGTTTTCATCTCTTTGATGGTGGTATTGGCCACAATAAAATATTTTAATTGAAAGCGCTAATATTTTTTGTTTTACAAGAGCCTCACTCTGATTTACATATACGTTTTTTGTGGTCACGAAGAAGCATCAATGAGAATAACAGCGAAATTTTATGATGATAAAAACTTCAAGAGAGGTTTTAGCCGTAGTGGTTTTACAATCCGTGAAGCAACGATTCTAGAAACGTATGGTCGAACCATGCAATCTTTGCTAAACGGTGTGTTTACGCCTGAATCAGACGCTGAGCACCGCTTTGTTGAACAGGTAAAGGATCAACCTACGGAGATCTCTGAATTTGCTCAGTGTTGGTTAAAGTATCAAAACAAGATTAACTTTAAACCGAAATTCTATACATTATGTGGTACACAGCGTTCGTCAGGAGACAATTCTGATGATAGTTCTGATGATTCACCATCAGATGATCTTGATTAAGTAACGCTTCAAAACACAATAAAAAAACCGGATATGTTGTATCCGGTTTTTTTGTAACTGAATTTTTCCTATTTCAAGTAAGGCAATAACTCTTTCGCCATAAACGTTGCAATCCATGGTTGCGCTTCAGGTTTTGGATGCAGCCCATCTTTCATCATCCATTCTGGTTTTATGATCACTTCTTCTAAGAAAAACGGCAGAAGAGGAATGTCATGTTTCTCACTTAATGCGGGGTATAGTGATCCAAATGCTTGGCTATAGCGTTTTCCATAGTTAGGTGGCACTTGAATTTGCATGAGTAACGGTTTTGCATTGGCTGCGTTAATTTGAGTAAACATACTCTCTAAATTGGCGTTAATTCTTTGTGGTGGAAAACCTCTCAAGCCATCATTAGCGCCCAATTCGATTAGGACGTAGTTAGGCTGATGCTGCTTCAGAAGGGTAGGTAATCGATCTAAGCCATTTCCTGTTGTATCACCTGAAATACTACCATTAACAACCTTGGTTATTTTACCTAGTTTTTCTAGTTGTAGAGGCAGCAGTGAAGGCCAACTTTGCTCAATTGGCATGTTATAGCCAGCACTCAAGCTATCACCAAGGATAAGTAAGGTTTCGCTATAGGCTTGCTTAACAATAAATAATTGACTGCTCAGTAGAGCAATGAAAAGAGTGAGGATTTTACGCATGTTCAACCTTTAATTAATCGAGTCACAATAGAATAACAGAGTTCACGATTTTGACGTATAAGGATTAGTTAAAGAAGTGTAAAGGAAATTGATGATCGCGAGTCTATTGGGTATACAATACGCGTAATAGCATAAGAACTTAGATAGTAAGAACAACTTCAAAAGGAAAGGATAATGACCACAGCCATAAAAGTGAGTTCAGTAGGAAAATCAGTGATTTCAAATGATGCAGAACTCATCATTTTAAAAAATATCTCTTTTGACGTTCAGTCAGGTCAAAGTGTGGCGATTGTTGGTACATCTGGTGCCGGAAAATCAACCTTAATGACTTTGCTTGCAGGGCTAGATGTTCCGAGCTCTGGTGATATTGAGTTACTAGGACAAAGTTTATCTCAATTGGATGATGAGGCCCGCGCTCAAATTCGCAGTGAATCGATTGGTTTTGTTTTCCAAAGTTTCTTACTTATCCCTTCTTTAACTGCTCTTGAAAATGTCACCTTACCCGCAATTTTGCGTGGTGAAGGCGAGGACATTAACAAAGCAAAACAGTTACTTGCTTCTGTTGGACTTTCTGGACGAGAAACGCATTTGCCATCTCAACTTTCAGGCGGAGAGCAACAACGTGTGGCACTAGCGAGAGCGTTCATGACTCAGCCTCGTATTCTTTTTGCAGATGAACCAACAGGTAACTTAGATCAATCCACTGCGGAACATATTATTGAACTCTTATTTGAGATGAACCAAAAACATGGCACCACATTGGTTCTTATCACTCATGATCCCAAATTGGCAGAGCGATGTGAGCGAACACTTACCATCAATGCAGGGCAGATCCACGAAGAGGTGAAGTGAAATGAAGGAAAAATCATTAGCGCCAAGCTCTTCTCGAAATAGAAAGTCTTCGGGGAAAAATCGAGCGTCTGGCAACAAAATGATATTACGTTGGAGTTGGCGTGAGATCTGGCAAGGACAGTTGTGGCCTGTAATGGCAGCATTAACCTTGATCGTTGCTTGTGTTGTCGCCTTGTCTGCATTAGCGATTCGAGTAGAAAAAGTCATGACAGACCAAGGTCGCTCCATGATGGCGGCAGATCTGGTGTTTAGTTCAGCTAATCCAATCCCTGAACTGATTTTGCAACAAGCGCATGACCAAAATTTAGTGTTATCTTCTCAAGTGCGTTTTCAAACCATGGCATTCAGTGATTCAGGAATGCAGTTGGTGAGTGTAAAATCGGTAGAGAGTAATTACCCACTTCGCGGTGAACTCTTATTAAATGGGGCTGATAACCAAATCCATAGCCAAGTTAAACCGGGAGAAGTGTGGATAGCTGATCGCCTTTTATCGTTACTTGAACTCAATATTGGTGATGTTATTGCCATTGGTGATGCTGAACTGCCAATAAGCGGTGTGATTGAATCAGAACCTGAGTTAGCGTTTAACCCATTTCGTACCATGCCAAGTGTGTTTATTCATCAGGCAGATTTAGATAAAACAGGCGCTATTCAACTGGGCAGTCGTGTTAAATATCGCACCTTATTTAAAGGTAGTGATAGTGCGATATCATTATTGCAAAGTGACTATGAGTTGCAAGCAGGAGAGCGTTGGATAAGCGAAGAGACTCAAGGTCGAACCGCTGATCTAATGCAAAAAGCCAAACAGTATTTGTCACTGACTATCTTGATGGTGATATTAATGGCTTCCGTCACCTTGGTATTAACGTGTCAGCATTATGCGACCAGTCGTGCCAATACGGTAGCAATGTTAAAAAGCATGGGCGCAAGCAAGCAGTGGTTGAAACGTTGGTTATTAAGCCAAGTGGGTTTAATGTTCTTTACTGGTGTGGTTGCAGGCTCGTTAATTGGTCTGGGACTAGAGTTATTATTGCGTATTCCACTGGCAGGGATCTTACCTGAGAATCTACCAAGTTACGGTTGGCAGCCATTTGCGTTTGGTTCTGTCGTTGCGCTGCTTATTGGTTTACCTGCTTTAGGCATCCCACTACTGCGCTTATTAGACACTCCTGCGATAGCGGTACTCCAATCTCAAATAACCGCACCGTCTAAAAAAGGCTTATGGCTAATTGCGGTGCCAGTAGTCGCTTTCTTATTTATGTACGGAAATAACAGCCTAGTCTGGATGGTATCAGTTGGTTTAGTCGTACTGTTTGTCTTACTTGCTGGTATTAGCTATGGTTTAGTGCATCTGTTTGGACGCTTTAAATGGGGTGCAGCGATGACCTTAGCGCTTAGTCGCATTAAACGTTCTCCAAAAAACAGCATGATGCAATTAGCCGCATTGTCGGGTTCATTGATGTTAGTTGCCGTGATCTGGCTAGTAAGAACCGATTTATTGGGCGATTGGCAACAAACGCTTCCACCTGATGCTCCGAATGTATTTGCGATGAACATTGCGCCTTATGAGCAACAAGAATACTTACAAGCATTAGATAATGAAAAGCTAGATAGGTCGGATGGTTATCCAATTATTCGTGGGCGTTTAACTGAAATTAACGGTGAAAGTACTAAAGAGAAAATGAAAGGCGAAGGCCAAGGCTCAGATGCATTACGTCGTGAAATAAACTTCACTTGGCGTGATGAATTGCCTGTTCACAACGAAGTCACAGCAGGTGCATGGACGAAAGAAAATGGAGTATCTGTTGAGCAAGACGTTGCTAATGATTTAGATATTCAAATTGGCGATACGTTGAGTTTTTCGGTAAACAGCCAACTCTTTTCTGCTGAGGTGAACTCTATTCGTGTTGTGGATTGGCAGAGCATGAAACCGAACTTCTATTTTATCTTTACGCCTGATGTGATTGCTGATTTACCTGCCACTTGGTTAGTGAGCTTTAAAGTCGATGGCAACGAAAATACACTATTAAATCAATTAGCCCGTGATTATCCAACCGTGAGTTTGTTGGATTTTAGAACCATGGGTGGAAAAATCCAAGCGATGCTTGCTCAAATCACGTGGTCATTGAGCGTTTTAGCTGGTTTAGGTGTGGTTAGTGGCGTGTTGTTAATATTCACTTTACTGCGTTTGAGTTTGTATCAGCGTCAACGTGAAATTACCCTTTATAGAACCCTTGGAGCAAGCCGTCAGCGTATTAGCCAGACATTATGGAGTGAATATGGGGTCATGGCATTAGCCGCAGGCTTTGTTGCGGTAATGGGCGCAGAGGCAATCGTATTTAGCTTAGTGAAATTGGGCTTTAAACTTGAGCCAACATTGCACATAGGTATGTGGATTGTGTTGCCATTACTTGCCATGATGATTGTATTTATGAGTTTGGTCAGTGTGATAAAACAGTTACTAAAACCGTTAAAGTGAGTATTTATTTCAAGTTATCATATTCAGGTTTTAATTTATATTAAAGCCTGAATTTATTCTTTTATTATGTTTGATTTTTTAAGTGAATCTTTAAATTAATATATACGTAATACCCATCATGTTAATTAAGGCGTTAATGGTTGCGTATTTATTGGTTGCAGTAATGTTTTTTTGTGATAAATTAAAAATAAATCTAGGGGTTGATATAACTAAAAACTAGGCGTAATCTCTAAATGGAAGTTTATTAAACCTACTATATATTTATAACTTTTTTTGAAGTTAGTAATAAAATAAAGTTACAAATATTAATGTAGTTTAAATTTCCATTGGTCTAATTACATTAAAGGTATTTAATTATGAAAAAGAGACATTTTCTATTTACACTAATATTAGCTTGTTCATCAACTTTTGCATTGGCTAACGATCAAGCAGCGAATTATCAAGATGAGTTTTCAAAACCTGTTGATGGGATAAATACGGTAGAGTCAGTATTGAATGCCAGTACTGTTCTTGATGATACGCCAATCTTACTTACAGGGTATTTAGTGGAGTCTTTAGGAAAAGAAGTCTATGTATTTAAAGATGATACTGGTACATTAAATGTCAAAATTGATGGTGATAAAATGCCAACCTTACAAGTGAAACCAAACGACAAAGTGACGCTTAAAGGCGAGATAAATAAAGAACAGAATTACATTATTTATGTAGATAGCATTACTGTTGATTAATAAAAATATGGGCCATTATGGTATTGAAACATATTAGTCCTGTGAGTATGAGAGGCAATACATTACACTGCCTCTCTTGCTTATTTAAAGGATTATTATGAAAACTTTATTTTTAACACTAGCCCTGACTTTTTCTGCGGGCGTTGCTGCAAATACAACGACTGAACCAACGAATATGATTGATGACCAATCAACGGTTGCAAGCACACCTGTAGATATGAAAGCCGTCATGAAAGAGATGAGATTAGAGTATAAGTTAGGTGAGCGAGCGACCTCTATTGAGGAGATGGCTAAAGCCGTTTCTAAATTAGAAGCGTTGATCAAACAGTTAAAGCAAGGCGAATATACCCCAGAAAAACAAGCGATGTACCAAGAAGGGTTTAATAAGTTATCGGCTTCTGTTGCGTTAGTTAAAACAGAGTTAGATGCGGGTGATTTAGAGAAAGCACAAGCGGCACTTGAGCAAGTTGATGAGCTGCGAGTTGAGTATCACAAAAAGCGTAACCCAAGTATTTGGAGTAAGATATTTGGGTAGAAAAGCACTCTTGTGAGTAAAAAAATGGAGCTAATCAGCTCCATTTTTGTTATTTACTATTCTGCGAGATAGAGCGACTAACTATTATACATCTTATCGAAATTCTTCTGATTCCAACCAACCATCACTTGATCACCAATCTTAAGAACAGGGATAGAACGAGCACCCATAGCTTGTAATTCCTTGCGCCCTCGTTGCATTTTTGCATTGGTCAATCTATATGCAATTTTTTTAGAATCAAGGTAACGCTGCGCATCTTTGCAATGCGGGCATTTGTCAGCGACATATAAAACAATGCGTTTCATTATAATCTCTCAGTTAAATCTAGTGATATAAATAGCGTAGCTTACACAAATAGGTATGGGAAGAGTTTACGTCGCTCTTCTGCTGTTAACGCTTCTACTCGTGCAATGTTTGTATCTGGAATAGCTTCAGGGTTAGGGTAGTGTTTTAATACCTTTTCCATGCTCTCTTCACGAATAAGGTGAAGAACTGGATATGGAGAGCGATTTGTTAAATTCTCATCATCTTCAGGTTCAGCACCGCCAAAGCAGTAATCAGGGTGGAAAGTGGCGATTTGGTAAATACCTTCCCATTCTTGTTGTTTGATAAGCGCATCAACCCAATCTAAGAAGAAGTTATAATCCATAAAATCTTGCAGCATATTAGGGATAGCAACTAGGGTTGTTTCTAACTCTTCAGCAGTTTTAGAATCTAAGTTCATCAGTTCTTGTAGAATATCTTCAAGCAAGACCTCTTCTGTTGTTGCCTCAGATACAAAAATTTTGATTTGTTTATTACGGTTTGGTTTTGCGGCAAAAGGACAAAGATTAAGGCCGATAACCACATCTTCCAACCATTGTTGAACGTCTTGCTCGATTTTTTGAATACTCATATCTGACTTATTACTACTCTTGTTATTTTCAGCAAGAATAACAGATTATTCATTTATTTTCTGTAATTAGAAAGACTAAAATTTATCTACATAAATCGAAAATAAGGAGTTCCAATTGAGGTTTGATTGAATAAACCTTCCTCAAATTTATCTGCAGTGATTGGTTTTGAATATAGGTAACCTTGAATTGAGTCGACACCTTCAAGCGTCACAAATCGTTCTTGATTATGATTTTCAATACCTTCAACAACCACTTTTAGCTTCAGTTTTTTAGCAATATTAATCATCGCACACACAATATTTTGATCGTTAGCGCAATACTCAACATTTTCAATAAAACTCTTGTCAATCTTGAGTGTATCAAAAGGGTATTTTTTAAGGTATTGAAATGAGGCATAACCTGTCCCAAAATCATCAAGTGCGATAGATACACCCATATTATGAAGTTGAGTTAATGTCTCAATAGCCAAAGCTTCGTCGGCAATTAATCCGCTTTCCGTGACTTCTAATTCAAGGTTTTTAGGTGGTAATTTATAAAGGTTTAATAATTGTTTAACGTGTTGTACAAAATGGGGATCTTTTAGTTGAACGGCAGAAATGTTCACTGCGGTTACTAAATTTGGAGAATGCAAAACCCATTCTGAAGTTTGTTGAATCGCGTTTCTTAATGCAAAGTTACCGAGCTCATAAATGAGGCCATTTCGTTCAGCAAGTTGAATTAATACTTCATTAGAAATGGCCCCTAATTGAGGATGATTCCAACGTAATAAGGCCTCACTACCTACCCAACGTTTTGTATAGGGACACACTTTTGGCTGGTAGCTCAAAAAGAGATCATTATTACGTACTGCTTCTAGCAGATAGGTTTCAATTTTATGCTCAGATAAACTTGATTTAATAGGCAAAGAACGGTCTGAAATAGTAAATGTTTTACCTAAACTTTGGCATTCAATAACCGTATTGTAGGCACATTTAAGCAAGTCGTTTCTAGACGTATTCTCTTTAGAGTGAACCGCACCGATATAACTTTGTAAATGTATTTTAGCCTCATTATTTGAAAAGCAAGCTTTACCAATTTCGGACAGATGTTGACAAAGTTTCGGTAACTTTTTCTTATCAGCATGGATAATTAACAGAATGTCTGAAGAGTCCAAACGGCCAGTGACTGAGGTGTCTGTTATCTTGGTTAATTTAGAACGATATTCTGTCAATAAGTGATCAAATGTAGAGTGCCCATGCTCTTGTTGTATCGTTCTGCTGTTCGCAAAGTGGATATGTAATAAAACAAATTTTTGATTATTGTTAATGAGTTTATCTATATGGCGGTATAAAGCGAAAGCATTAAGGAAACCAGTCCCAACATCATGATTTTTATGGTATTTGACTTTTTGCTCAGCCGCTCGTCGGCAATCAATTTCATTCGCAAGTTGGCTATTTATTTCATTGATGCGTTTATTGTTCTCTGTAATTTCTAGTTGCAGTTTCTTATGGTTATGCAGAAGTTCAGTATGTTGGAATAAAATATTGAGTTGAGCTTCAATGGATTTTTGATAGGTTTCTAATAAATTTTGATACTCAGGAGCAAATGTATTTTCTTTGCTATCAAGGATACAGATGGTGCCAAAAGGCGTATCGTCAGGCCAAAAAAGAGGCAAGCCACAATACGCAATCATGTTTAATGCTAAGTCAGGGTTATTATCCCAATTAGGGTCGTTAAGTGCATTAGGAATGATCAGCTTTTGTCTGTGCTCCAAAACATGTTTGCAGTATAAGTTTTGATGTAATGCTTCTTTATCACCGACTGAATATGGGTTTTCTAACGACGCATTGGCTGCGAATACTTCAATTTCCTGTTCATGAATACGCATAACAAGAGCAACAGGTACCTGAGCAAGTTCAGCAAGAACATTTAGCATGGTTTGCCAATCTTGCTGAATTTTTTCAGGAATAATAATCGAAGACGTTAAAGGCTTCTGCATTGTCTAAGGTACCTAGCAACCAGTAAATAATATAGTGTTCATATTATCAGCTAACGATAGGCTCTGTAGGTCTCATTTTTAATACTGTGATCTCTTACATTTATTGTCATTCTTAATTGATGTGATTATTCAGCCAACTTAACATCATTGACCACGAGCAAAAAACATCACTTTTACAGTCATTAGTAGGATATACATGTCTGATTTTATCCAACTGGAAATTGAGCTAAGAGAAAGTGCATAGCTATGATCAAATCCCACTTTAGATCGTACATCTTCTATGCATGTATCATAACCCTGGTTTACTTGGGCAAGCCCTGTAATTCCAGGTAAAACGCCATAGGTACGTTCACTAAAATAAGGGATTTCTTGCTCAAGTTTATTATAAAATGTCGGTCTTTCTGGCCTTGGCCCAACAAGAGACATGTCACCATTTAATACATTAAAAAACTGTGGCAATTCATCTAACCGTGTTTTTCTTAAAAATTTACCAACGAGAGTTACTCTTGCGTCCCCTTTAGTTGCTAATGTTGCTCCTGTTACTACTTCGGCATCCTGGATCATGCTTCTGAATTTAATCATTTCAAACACATCCACTTGGTCTGGCATTGCTTTGCCAACTCGTAATTGGCGGTAAAATACGGGGCCTTTTGAATTTAGTTTGATAGCCAAGGCAATAAAAGGAAATAAAGGAAGAGTAAGTAATAATCCAATCAGCGATAAACTCACATCAAAAATGCGTTTAGCGCGAATAATCGGTTGGTTAACTGTGTAATAAGAATCCATCATGATCAGCTCCTTTTATTATTTGCGTACACGAGTCCAAGAAGATTTTGGTTTATTGAACAGATAGTTAAGACCGCCAAGAAAATTAGCAGTATGGCCAATGACAAAATAAGTTAAGGTTTGGCAATATTTATTGGAGAAAATACGAGGGAATATAAAGCCCATAAGAGCGATACCATACCCAAGAGTTTGCCCAATAAATGCGATAAAAAATAGTGGATTGGATAATAGCAAGACTGAACCAATATAGGCTGATACCATAAAGTAAGGCATGGTAAATCGAAGCCCTTTGCCTGAGAAAAAGGTAAAGGCAGTCCCCTTATATTTTGGGCTAAGTAAAGGAAATAAACGCAATAGTTGTTGAAAATTTCCTGCTGATATTCTTAGTCGTCGCGCAAAGTCTTCTTCTTGCATTACATGCTCAAGTTCTAATGCTCGAATACTCGGTTCGTAAATCGCACGGTAACCTTGTTCTACGATTTTCATTGGTAAAATAAAGTCATCATTAATCGTATCGTCATCTAAAGTGACAAATAATTCAGATCTAAAGAGATAAAATGCGCCGTGTGATCCTAGACTTGAGCCTAGTGTCGCCTCTTGTTGTTTAATTCTGGTTTGGTATTCCCAATAATTCTTTTCGCCTTCAGAACTTGGAACCAGTAAATGATAGGTTGGGTTAACCACACCAACGCTTGGGTTTTCAAAGTGTGTTGCTGCAATTAATAGTGCGTCGTAAGAAAGCAGTGCAGAAACATCACTGAGCGCAATAATATCGCTACTGTATTGAGGAATTAATTGGTTAAGTAATGCCACTTTTCCTTGGTTATTTTCAAATGATAATATTTCGATATGCACATCCGAACAAATAGCCTCTTGTATCGTATTTTGAGCAATAGATACTGTATTATCTGTACAACCATCACAAGCAATAATAATGGTGAGCTTGCTGGATGGGTAATCGATGCATGCGATGTTTCTAATTTTATCGGCTATCCATTCTTGCTCATTGTAGGCAGGAATAATCATCGTAATTGTTGGCAGTATGCGATCTTTATTCGATTGATGAAACCCTCTTGGCGTTATTTTTACACGGTTATGTGGGTGCTTTTTTGAAAACCAATATAAGAATACTGGATACAAAGCATGATGATATATAACAGCAATAATACTGATAGAGGTTACGATGATAAGAAAGTTATTCATATAGTCGCTCCTGGAAAGTAAAGGGCTTCATACGCACTTGCCATAGATTTTGCATTGTTATGTTTGAGAATAAATTCTCGTGGGCTGCCCTGGAAAGCTCTTTTGGTTATATCATTGATAGCGCAAGTTAAAGTTATAGGTAAATTACTGTTTACTAATTGGCTGTGTTGGGGGCATAGAGTTTCAGATACTCCACCGACATTATTGGCCACGCAAGGAATGCCACAGGATTGCGCTTCTAAGGTTGATAGTGGAAAGCCTTCGTTATTTGAAGGTAGGCAAAATAGATCTAATGCTTGATAGAAGGTTGGCATATGGTCTATATGACCAAGAAAATGAACTCTGTCTTCTAGTTTGTACTGTATGACTAAATTGTGTAAATATTCTTTTTCCCCTCCTGAGCCAGCAAGAAGTAAATGATATTTTTTATCAAGAAAAGCCATAGCCTCAATGAGGTTTGATTGCCCTTTAATTAATTCTAAACGAGCGGCATTACCCACAACAATAGCGTTACTTGGTAGGTATACACCTAGTGCTTTCCGTGCTTCTATTTTATTTCCAATATTGAATTTATAAGGGTCAATTCCGTTTTTTATCGTATAAATAGGGTAGCTTTGGAAGACAGTGTTTAAGGTTTTTTTTACAAAATCAGCATCAGCGACCAATGTCGGTTTAGACAAAAAGAGAATTAGCTTTTGTATGTAACGATCTTTTTTTTCATTTAAATGCCAAGCATCATGTTCTGTATGAATATGTTGAACTTTAGTATTTAGTTTCGCTGCCAAGCCAGAATATAGCATAGGGCCAATATGGTGAGAATGGACTACATCGACATTATATCGAGTAAAAATACGGACGAGTTGTTTTATTACTTTTACTGATATACCTGGAGCTTTATCTAAACAGATTATCTGCTCTTGATATTGAACCAATCTTGGCCAGCGTTTAATTGTGCTAAGGAGTTCACCTTCTAAGCTCACTACCATAATGCGGTAATTTGGATTAGTAAATGCCAACATATCTAACACCATAGTTTCTAGCCCTCCAGGGGAAAGATGCTGAACAACATGAACAATTGTTTTCATAGTAAGCTCCTTATTCTTATTTGTTTTAATAGAATTGCAGAGTTTGTGCCATAAGTTTTAGTGTTAATTTTCAATCTGTTATGTGTTTATTTTTATTGATTTGCAAATTGAGAATGAATATAGAAATCGTTTTGATGAAATTACAATTAATTTGAAAATGGACGTGACGTATAGTTGCTATTGAGTGTCGGCTGTTTATCTTTGAATAGGTGAAAGCATTTAACTGGTTGAGGTGGAATACGACTTAAGACAGGTGCATCACTTAACTTCTGTATTTCATCTCTTCTTCGTATTGTGGTATCACATAGTTCAGCAATAACGGCCATTCCTATGCCAAGGCCAATACCTCCAATTAACCCAGCAATAGCAAAGAGAATATTAGGTAAGTTTGACGGACTGTTTGGTTTATAGGGCCTATCTATTATTTTTACCCGCTTTTCTTGCTCAAAGACACCAAGAGACCGAGTGAGTTTTGCCATCTCAAATCGTTCTACTAAGTCGTTGTATAGTTCTCGCTTTAAAACAAGATCTCGTTGTAACTGATATAACTCTTTTTCATTCTCACCAAATTGCGAGGCTTGTTCTTCAATATCCTTGATCATGCTTTCAAGAACTCGTGTTTCTTCACTTAAGGCATCGACTTTACTAGTGGCTTTTTGTAGCTCCTCAAGTTGAGAGAGTAAAATGGGTGGCGCTTTGGCTAGATCTTCAACGCTGTTGCTGCTGGCGATATCCCACAGCTGTTCGCTACTTAAACCGGGTTGAGTTTGAGAGAGTAGACGAGCTCGTTCTTCTTCTAATCGATTTAGGTTTCTTAGTTTTCCTTGAACTTTACTGTGTTGAGGCGTGTATTTGGCTTGAAGTAGTGTTAACTCTCCACGAATTCGAATGATTTGTTCTTCTATTTTCCCAATAACTGGATTGGTTTTTGATAATTGTAAGTCAATAGAGCCTAAACGTTTTTCTGCACCAGCAAGTTCTGCTTTGCGTTCATATAAACGCTGTTTTAGTTTAGTTAAGCGATCTAAACTGGTGATTTGCATTTCAGGAAGAATGGTATTTTCTCGGCTCTTAAATTCCGCTAATCTTCCTTCTGCAAGGTCTAATTCTGCTCGGCGTTGATTTATATTGTCTGATAGGAATTGACTTGAGTCTGCCATAGATGATCGCTCTGGCGCTAATAATTGCTCGGTAAAATGACGACTTACGGCTTCTAAGGTCTCTTTCATACCTTCAGGGTGGTTAGATTGATAATCAATGCGAATTAAATCCTTCCCCGCCATGTTGACCGATAAGCTATTAGATAGGCGAGCAATGGCATTATCAATGGCTTGAGGTGACATTGATTCATGAACGTAGCCTCTTTCTTTAGCGACGAGTCCTAAAATATGTCGACTATGCAATAAGGTTTGTAGTGAGCTTAAACGTTCTTTTAACATGGTTGATACTGCTAAATCCTCAAGAAAAGGATTCATTTTTGCGGTTTCTTGAATAAGCATACTGGTGTGAGAGTCGTAGTATTTTGGCGCTAATTTACCAATGACGAATCCGATGAGTGGCATCAATAAAATAGGAATAGCGATCAGATAGCGACGACGCCATGCTGATTCAAACATAATAAGAAAACGTTGGCTTAATGTGATCATAATGCCTCCAACCAAGTCTCAAGTTGCTTAGCTTTTGCTTGCCATGTATGTAACTTGATGAGCTGAGCTTGCTGTTGTATTTGTTTGCTACGTGCCTCTGTATTGTATTTTAACCATTCTTGCTGAATTGAATTTAATGCTAAGTTGAATTCAGCCACCGAATTTACAGTGTGAATCGCTGATTTATAAGGGCGTAACGCCGGAAAATCAGTACTGATAATGGGTGTTCCTGTTGCTAGATATTCTAATAATTTTAATGGATTACAGGCTCTTATTTGCTCGTTATCGACAAATGGCAATAGACTCACTTGCCAATGTTGGCTGTAACGTGGCAATTGGCTATGAGGTTTTGGTCCCATAAGATGTACATTTTCACGTAGTGTTATTGGGTTATAAGCTAATTCATTTTGCCCTATAAAAACAAAGTGCCAATCTGGATTAATTTCAGTGACTTGGTTAATTAACTCATAGTCGAGCCACTTTGATAAGCTGCCATAAAATCCAGCAATGGGTCTGCTATCTTTAGGTAAGTCTTTTGCTCGAAAAACGGGTTGGTTAAATAAAGTAAAATCGACACCATGAGGTAAGAATTGTACTTTTTCTTCAGGAAATTTATGGCATAGCGTTGGGCTCGCCGCGAGAATTAGGTCTGATTTTTGTATGAGTTTTTGTTCATGTTGAAGAACAATGTCATGATCAACACCAGCCAATGCACCAAAATCATCTCCGCAGTAATAGACAATGCCTGATTCCCCTAAACTGCCACAAACATCAGCAACAGTAGGAAGAGAAGTCCATAAGATTGGACGGTGAAGCTGGGCTTTTTTTATGATCGGTTTTAATTGTTTAACGATTAATTTTTTGGCTACCCATCGAGCAAACTTTCCTTTTGGTGCTGGAATGGTTTTGATATTAATCGTTTGAAATGGCGCAGAATGAGTTTCTTCTTCAGTATTTGTGCTCGCTTGTGTCAGTTTAGTCCAGACACGTTTAATATCATGTAAAGACCAATTAGGTTGACGCAACCCAATGGAGTTTATCCAAATCACTTTACGAGTCAGTGACAGTTGTTTAATTAAATGTTGGGTACTAGAGGGTAATCCCCCCCAATCTTCGCCAAAAACAATAAGATCACGCTTCATAATTAACTTCCTCTTTGTTAGTACTTGAGGTTGTTATTGACGAGCTTATATCTAGAGGTTTAATGACTTTTGCCGGATTTCCTCCAGCTAACACAAAGGGGGGAAGACTTTTGGTTACCACGCTGCCAGAGGCAACAATGGTACCTTCACCCACCGTCACATTACCAATGATGCTAACTCGAGAACCAAGCCAGACGTCTTTTTCTAAAATAATGTCACCGACTTGGCTGTCTAAATCGGCTTTACCACGTGCTCGTTCTATAGGATCAATAGGGTGACCTGGGTATCCACATAGGAAACCTTGTCCTGCAATACGTACATTATCGCCAATCACCACTTTATTGCCAACCGCAATGGTGGTTTGCCAACAAATATCGACATTATTACCTACGGTGAGAGTGGGGTTAGCTGAGTTTGTACGACCACTAAAGGTAGTTTGCCCTGAGATGCGGCAATCATTACCAATGCTCATGGTGAGAGGACCACTAAAAAATGGTAGACCGCCGTATAGCAGAGTTCGTTTACCATAGCTATTTAATCGCCCTTTAAATGCAGGAACATAAAATACCAGATGAGTAAAAGCTTGCCATTGAGTAATGATGGTTTTATGTAGCCCATAAAAGAGCTTATTAAGTATTTGAGGCGTTGGTAGCTCAAAGTGACGAATGGCTTTAGCAATGTGAAATAGCGTTGTTGCTAATGGACTCTCACCATTTTTTAGCCATTGCTTTAGGCGATAGACAGATAATGTACTCATAATGGCATTCCTTTTTTTGATAACTCTTATTAAGAGTGTTTCATGGATTGTGCCAATTATTTTTTTATTGTTTTTCAGTGCCTTATCAGTTTGTTCTTTTGATTTTTCTCATTTTGAGAATCGTTTTGATGTATTAATTTTTTCCTGTTTTGATTCTATTTTTGTTAGCGCTATTTCACTGGTTTTTGTCACAGCAACCACTAGGGCTGCGAGGATATAAATAGGCCAATTAAAACCTTGAGTTAAAAATGTCCCTGATACAATAGTGCCAATTAAACCTGCAAATATAGCTTGAGCACTGGCGTAAATGGCTGGATTTATTTCATTTTTTACCGCTTTTACTGTTTGAAGTGTACGGTTAGCACTCTTAATCAAGACGACAATTAAACTAACAAAGACAGAAAGACCAAGAAAACCTGTTTCAGCAAGTACGCCAAACCAAGTACTATGAACTGCATGATTTAAGCCATCCCAATGAGGGCTGTAATAAAAGTAGTTAGAGTAAAAATTATCTAATCCAACTCCTGTAAAAGGATTGCTCACTGCCATTTTAAAAGCGGCTTCCCATGCGTATAAACGTCCCATTGCAGATGCATCAACCCCTGCTTCTGCTGCACCTCCAGATGCTCTATCTGAGATCCCAGCAACCACAAATAAAATTCCACCAGCAATCACAGCTATCGTCATTAATAGCACTTTTGATTTGATTCTTTGTAATCCATAGATCCCAAAGACAGCAATCATGCCTAATAATCCACCTCGACTTTGCGTGGCTATGATGGCCCAAAAGAGAATAGGGATAGCGATAAAGCCGATTATACGTTGACGCCAAGGCAACTGATGAGTCACTAATAAACCAACAGCAAATGAGGTAGGGAACATCAATACAAGAGCAAGATCATTGGGGTCACCAAGCATAGAGCCAAACTCTCGTCCAATAGTGACACGAGTTCCCTCTACTAGTCCAATACCTCCAAGTTTGTTTTGAATAGCAACGATACCAACTAATGCTCCTGCAATGGTGATGGCTTTTAAGGTGAATGCAATTTGTTGTGGCGTTCTTACTAATATAGCGATAGCAAATGTCATTAATATAATCTTCCAATAGATATTTTTAAAATACTCAATGGCAAGAGGGCGATTGCTAGAAAATACGACACCAACAATAACTATTAATAAGAAGAAAGTAAGAAAAGTGAACTCTTTACACCAAAACAGTTTAATTTGACGAGTGACTCCAACTTGCCAGATAAGAGCTGTGAGTGATCCGAGTGAAAGAAATAATGGGATCTTTAAAGAGTAAAGCTGTGGAAAAACTTCATGTATGCGGAAAAAAGAAAAAATCACAAAAAAAAGCACAATAATAAATGGACGATTAAGAGTGTAAAGTGCGGCAAGTGCAAGGATACTTAAACTAATAATCCAAGAAGGATGAGGATAAAAGTACCATATCCCCCCTATAAGTAGTGAGCAGACAATTGCTGCAAACCATTGTAGAGGTTTTGATTGAAGTGGTGCGTCATTTATATTCATAAGTATTTTTCGCTTTCTTCACATTCAGCCAGTGTAATTAACTTCAATTGAGAAGCAAAAATGACAATAGATGCTGTGCATAAGACTGCCATCATTAGCTGAATACCAACAGAGAACGAAGAAAGACTAAGTGCAATGGACACGCTGGTAATCAGCAATAACACGCTTAATTTTCCCAATGAGTAAGGTAATGGATGAGCGCTCTGAGAGAGTATAAAGGTGAGGATTACTCGTATCGTTTGAGCTAAGATTAGGGAGGTAATGACGCCACTCACGCCGTAAATAGGAGTAAGAATTAGAATAGCAATCATGCCAAGCCCTGTGGCTAAACTATTAATCCATAATAATTTTTTAGTCTGTTTTTCAGCTAATGCACCAAGGTTGATTAATTCGTTTAATTCCTTAATTGCTGAAACGATGATCAAGGCAACGGCGATAGTTTTGGCTTGTTGGTAGCTTGCTGGCATTAACGACTCAATTAATATTGGAGCTAGGTAGCAAACTAAAACGGTTAATCCACACAGTAAAACAAGGCTGCTTTGGGTCATTTTAGCGGTAATTGCTTTTCCGCGTGATTGTAAATAGTCAAAACGTTTAGGCATCCACCACATACAAAAGGGCTGCATTAATAAGGTTAATGCTAAGGCAAATTTTAGGGCAACAGCATACAGAGCAAGCTCAGAAAGGCTTGTGTTCTCAGCTAACACCCATCGTTCAAATCCATTTAATCCAAAAGCGACTAAGCCACTGGTCATCAGAGGTAAGCAGTAAGGAATACAAAGAGTCATCATTTCTTTGTTAAATAGATAAGCAGTATTATGTACTTTTTTGTTCTGTTTGGTTTGTAGATAGACAAGTACAACGACTTGCATAGCAGCACTGATAAAACCAGCGAATAGAATAGCAGTAACGCCATAACCCTGATAAAGCACAATTACGGTTAATGCAGCTTGAAGCAAAGCTCGGCCAGTGGTTAAGTAAAAGAACAGTTTGGCTTTTTCTCGCATTCTAAATGAAGCAAGTACAACGGCAACCATGCCTTCAAAAGCCAATGGCATTAATAACAACTCTAACTCAATGGTATCGGCGTATTCTGGTTTCCATTCACTGATAAAGGGGCTAAATAACCAAATGATAGGTAAAGCAATTGCACCGACAATCATAGTAAGGGTAAATATTTCACCTGTGATCCGTCGTTTTTGATGTGGATCTTGCTCTGCACCAGCAAAGCGATACAGTGCTTCATGTAGCGATAATCCTAAAACTACGCTTAATATCATTGCAAAGGTTGATAATAACTCTAAGCGTCCTAGCTCATGTTGAGATATGTGATTAGCAATATAAGGCAGCATAAAAAGAGAAACCCCTTTCATTAATACAATGCTGCTGCCATAAAGTGCCATGTTCTTTAATGCGGGTGATAAAGAAAGTAATTTCATTGTTTCACCTCATTTAAAGCCAGTGAGGTAATCGAGCGTTTTTCCATGGCTAATTTAATTGGTAAATAGCACTTTTCTGCTTGATAGCCTTGAGATAGGTGTGCACCTGATTGACCTAATTGTGTAATGAGATTTAGATTACCATTTGCTATTGATAGCTGATGCTGTAAGGAGCTCATGTCATTAGGTTTGTATTTAAGGCAATTTTTATTGTGAGTTAATATTAAATCCCAAAACGCACCATCAGAAGGAATTACCACACACATCCCAGCCATAAGCGCCTCTAAAATTGAAAGTCCAAAAGGTTCTTGATGACTGGTAGAGACAAATATATTGGCCTCAGAGCGTAAGGTGTCTAAGTTTGTTGGTTGGTGGTGCCAAGTTATTCCTTCTATATCTCTTGGTGCTTGAGTTGTCGGTAGTGCGTTGTTTTCAGGAATTAAATAACAAATAGTGGTTGGAGCGCGCAGTTCAAGGTTTGTGGCTTCTATCGTGTCTAATAGCAAATCTAACCCTTTCCATTTTAAAAGGGATGCGGCCCAAAATAGCTGTGGTGATTGATACTGGCATGGTGTAGGACGGTTTTTCTCACTTATCCCATTCACAAAGGGCTCAAAGTGATGGGTCGCCAGTAATTGTTCTTGTTTTTCTATTTGGACTGATGCGATCTCTTTTCGCCATACCTGCTTAAGTGCAGCAAGCAAAGAGGGATAAGCACTCTGAAGATAAAAAACGTGTTCAGCATGACAAAGGCATAACCCAATGGAGCGAGATAACCCTACCGGGCCATGAACAAGTTGAGTAACTTGATAACCAAAAAACCACTTCATCATGTAAATAGGCATATCAATACCAGGGCCAGACGCACCGACAGCAACATCAATTTTTCCACAAAATAAACGGATGTAGAGTAACCACAAACAGAAATACAATTGTCGGAACCAGTAGCTTTTTCCATATTCAGAAATCGGTAGCCAACTAGGGTGTCGCATCTTAATAATGTTTACATTTCTTAATAACCAAGAGCTTGGGTTTGCTGTTAGTATTGTGATCTTATTATTGTTACGATCAAGCAAATCTAGCATCTCACGGGTGGCGATTTTTGATCCCCCGGTATAAGTAATTGGGTCAAGGACTAAAATATGATTCGATTTATTCATGATTTATCTCCTTGTTTAGGAAGATCTTTAGAACTTGAACTTGAAGAGAAGACCTTACCAATTAATAGGTTAGATATATAAGCTAGATTTGAGAATACAGGGTGAAGCGCTTGTGTTAATGGATGTGCATAGTGGGTAGTTGCCGTTGTGCTTAGTTGTTCTTCATACACAGCTTCAAATTGTTTGGTGTATTGTGAGAGAGAAAAATAGCGGTAAACGGTTTCTTTTCCTTTTCTGCCCATCTGCTCAGCAAGGTGAGGGTTATGAATAAACACCATAATCGCTTTGGCAAAAGAATCACTGGCTTCTGGTTGGGTTAGTAACCCGGTTTCATAGTGGCTGATTACCTCTGGAATTCCACCAACCATAGGTGCAATAACGGGTAATTGAGCTAATGAGGCCTCCACTAACGCTAAGCCAAAAGCTTCATCTCTTGCCCCACTTATGTAGGCGTTAATGTTGCTTTTTAATAGGCCGACTACATTGCATTGTTCCCCTAAGAAATGCACATTGTTGTTTAAATTCAGTTGTTTTACTTGATCTTCAAGTTGGGTTCTTTCTTCCCCTTCGCCAATAATAACGAGATGGATGTTAAGCATAACAGCATCAATTTTATTTAGGCTTTCAATAATTAAATCAACACCTTTTCTATGAATTAGTGACCCTGAAGTTGCAAGCACAAAGGCACTCTTATCAATATTTAATTGGTCACGTAATAATGTGGGTTGTTGAGTATTTAGCTTGTTGGTATTTATGCCATTTGGGATTGTCGTTATTCCATTTTTATCATAGCCATCTTGTAATAAACTCTGACCAATCGCATCGCTGACAGTTACCAATTTAGGGCTAAGATGAATGCCTAAACTTAGGCGGTCACGCAATGGATATTGAGTGTGAAGGTGGGTAACTAATGGCGTTTTAGTATGACGAGCGACCATATTCATCCACTGACATGGAGCTGCGCTATTACAGTGAATTAAGTCGACCTGATGGTGCTTAATTATCTCTTTTCCTTGTTGATAGAAATCGTGCCAGTTTAAGAAAGAGAAACGAGGGGCTTGCCATCCAAGTAATAAAGTAAAGGGAGTTACATAACTCGCACTTAATTGCTTTTCAACCTGATCAACAAGGCGCTGGTGGTTACACCATAAAATACACTCATATTTTTGGTGATTAATGCTTTTAATTAGATTAATTAAGCAGACTTCAGAACCACGGATCCAATCATCACCATAATGAACAAACAGTAAGGTTGTTTTTGTTGTATTTTCCATAGCACACCTTCCTCGCATTCTCTCTGATATAGGAGATAGAGCAAGGGCAGTGCCAGATTGTAATTGTTTTTATTTTATTGATCTTTAAAGGGAATTGTTTGATGTGCAAACCAGTGTTCTCAAATTGAGAATCTATTTATCAATTTGAGAAAAGAGTTAAGAAAGAATTTGATAGCTATACGTCATATACTTCTAATATTTGTGGTATGACAGCGTTGCTAGAAAATTGTAGTGCAATGGTTTGCTTGGCGGCGTGTTGGATTTCAACTTTATTAATTGGTGATAACTCAAACCAATGAGAGAGTGTTTTAGGTAAGTCTTCTGGCTCGACGATCCATCCATTCATTTCTGGCTGTATTAGTTTACTTATATTACCCACAGGGGTTGATATAACGGGTATGCCTCTGCCCATCGCCTCTAATGCCGTCATGGGTAGCCCCTCGTAGCGAGAGCAGATAATCAGTAAGCCAATATCATTCCAAATGGTGTCCATTGAACCTTGATGCCCATGAAAAATTACGTTGTTTGGAAGGTGTTTTGTCAGTTCTTGCTCCATCGGACCTGAACCATAAATATGAAAAGGGTAATCAGGGTATTGTTTTGCTAATTCGATGAATCTATCGGGGGCTTTTTCATGGCTTAGACGTCCCACAAACGCAATTTGATTGCCTGATGATTGGTTGAGCCCTTCGGTATAAATAAAGTTATTTAATACAGTGGTTTGACTAGGTACTCGTTGGTTTATCAGTTCACTGACCGCAAAATTATGATGACTAAAGGGCGCACTCCATCTATCAATGGTGTCATATAAAGCCAGTTTTCCTTTGCCAATTTCACCAGCATGAAAGGTATTAATAAATCGTATTTTTTGATGAGATGTCAGTAAGGATAAGCGCAGTAATCGAGAATATATTGCGGCCTTGTAACCATGAGAATGAATAACACTAGGGCAATGATGTCGAGTGTAATCTAATAGATCACGTAATGTACCATCTAAAAAACGATACGAAATATTCGCATTGTTTAATACTATGGTGAGTGGGTGAGTTTGTTCATATTTACAAAGAAAGATAACCCGTACAGAGCGTTGAAATTGCTTTAACCCCTGTGCAAGTTGCAAGATGTGGGACTCAATCCCCCCCACACCTCGGCTATCTAGAAGTAACCAGATTTCGTCTTTTTGATTATGAGTCTGGCTCTTCATAAGCTTCCCACGCTTGTTTTTTTCGATATAAAGTCGATGGACTTAGTTCAAGTAATACTGCGGCGTTAAGGACATTACCATCACAATGGTCAATTGCATTTTGAATGACTTCTCTTTCTATATCAGCCATTGGGCGAATTGAATTGGTATTCATCGTGTCATGTTGCATAGAACTAGGAGTATCAACAGAATCAAATGGTTGAGTATTTACCGTTTGCTCTGGAACCCGTTGAGGCTGTGTTGTTACTGGTTGCGGAATGCTTGTTAACTGAGGTTTAGCTGACGGTTTTGTGCTTGGTTGATTCAGTGGTGGTGGAAGGTGCTCTATCATTACATGGGTTTCATTATGCAGAACCACGATATTACGGATAATATTTTGTAATTGACGAACATTACCAGGCCATGGGTAATTGCAAAGCATCAGTTCTACATCTCGTTTTATGGCTGTAAATTTTTTCTTATCTTCTTTGGCGTATTTTTTTAAGAAGAAAGTGGCAATGTCAATGATGTCTGTTCCACGCTCACGCAGTGGGGGCATTTGAATTGGAACAACATGAACACGGTAGTATAAATCTTCTCTAAACCGTCCTTCGTTTACCTCGGTTAATGGGTCTCGGTTAGTTGCACAAATGATGCGTAAATCGGTACTGAGTTCTTTGCTTCCACCTAGTGGGGTGAATCGACCGGTTTGTAAAAAACGCAGTAATTTTTTCTGCATTTCTAATTCCATTTCACAGAGCTCATCTAAAAAGAGTGTTCCCCCATTGGCAAGCATGGCGGCTCCTTTTCGATCGGTTGTTGCGCCAGTAAATGCTCCTTTAACATGACCGAAGATTTCACTTTCCATCAGATCACGAGGAATAGCACCACAGTTAATGGCAACAAAAGGCTTATCATGACGCTGACTCTGATAATGAATAGCTTCAGCACAAACTTCTTTACCTGTGCCACTTTCGCCATAAATAAAAACGCTGGCAGTGGTTGGGGCAACGGCATCAATGATTTTATAGACAGCTTGCATTGGAAGACTTGAGCCAATAAACCCTTGGTATTTTTTACGATTAAAGGTGTTTTGTAAATCTTCCACCAAACCTTCTAATTTAGCGCGTTTAAGATGGTTTCTAATGGAGGTTTTTAGTCGGTCGGCTTGAATCGGTTTTTCTATAAAATCATCTGCGCCACTTTGCAATAAATTCACAGCAATATTAATGGTGCCGTGAGCTGTTGCGACGATAACAGCGGTAGGTAATTGATTTTCTTTCATCCATGCAAGTACATCTTGCCCTGACATATCCGGCAATTTTAGATCAAGAATCACCAGTTGTGGTGGATTCTTTTTCATAAACTTGATGGCTTCTCCTCCTGTAGTGACGTGAAAGAAGTCATAAGGTTCATCTTTCACGTACTGTTTATAGAGAATAGCCAGAGACGTTGAATCTTCAACTAATAGTACTTTTTGTAGCATAAGCAACATCCTGTTTTACCTAGCAATTTTGTAACAGTTATATTTATTACATTGTACTGTTATCTTAATTTTATTTTGTGAAGCCTTGCGCGTTTCGTTCTTCCAGTGCTAAAAACGATTTCATTGCAATATTTGGCAATAATTCTGATTTTTCAAAGGCTTCATCAAACTGTTGTTGTATACAATGTAGCTCAATTTCACGAGCAATTGCAGATAAAGCAATGTTTCCGAGAGTTAGCGCACTACTTCCTAGAGTGTGAGTTTCAAATTCAAGCGCATAAAGGTCTTTTTCTTTTCCTGCTTTGCTTATAGTATCTACTCGAACTTTTGATTCAATAATATAAAATTCAATCAATTCAGGCATGACACTCGCATCAGTATCCCGAATAATTTGTTGAATGATCTCTTCATCGATGTATTGTGGCTCTTGATTATCGACTATATTTTCTTTATTTTGCACAGGTGATCCTTTTTCTGTTGAATCATGTTTAGGGCGTGATAAGTAGTGATTGATGCACTCTAATAGTTTGGTTCTATTAAATGGTTTTGACAAATAATTTGTCATTCCAGCATCAATAAATCGTTCTTTATCCCCAGAAAGTGCGTGAGCTGTTAAAGCAATGATAGGCATTTTTTTGTGTATTTTCGAGAGTGATCTGATATTTTTTGTGGCGGTTATTCCATCCATCCCTGGCATAGAAATATCCATAAATATCAAGTCATAGGTTTTTTCTTGGTTCATAGAGATCGCCTCTTTCCCATTATTTGCTATATCGATCTCGTATCCAGCATAATTTAATGTATTTTTTATAACAATTTGGTTGGCATGGTTATCTTCCACAACAAGGATCTGAGTTTGTTTTTTTGTGCTTTTAGGGATCAAGGTATGTGGTAGTTGTTTATGCGTTTGTATTATTTCTATTTCTTCTGCTGTTGAGAGATCAAGCATAAGTTGGAATGTAAACTCACTGCCTTTTTGATGTTCACTTTTTACCTTGATATCACCATCCATCAAGTTAACGAGTCGCTTGGTTATGGCTAAGCCTAATCCTGACCCTTCGTGAAAACGAGCAAAGCTATTGTCTGCCATGGTGAATTCTTCAAATAGATATTCTAACTGTTCTGCTTTAATACCTACGCCTGAGTCTTTAACGGTACAAGTGAGTTGAAGTCGGTCATTTATAGGGTGGACATCAACCGTAACAAGAATGAAGCCACTGTCGGTAAATTTTAAGCTATTTCCAACGAGATTAAGTATTATTTGACGTAAGCGATTTATATCACCGCTCACATATTCAGGGACACTATCAGATAATGATAACGACAGTTGCAGCTGTTTTTTATCTGCTTGGGTTTGAAAACTATGTAGAGCTTGCTGCAAACATTCATGGATATTGAAGGCATTATTGTTCAAATAAAAGGTGTTCGCTTCCATTCGAGAAAAGTCTAAAATATCATTAATTATCGATAAAAGAAGTTCACTAGAGTCGGTGGCAGTTTCAACCAGTTCTTGCTGGTTTGGCTTTAGCTTACTTTCTTTTAAAATGGCAAGTATACCGAGTACTGAGTTCATTGGTGTTCGGATCTCATGACTCATTGATGCTAAGAAGCGACTTTTACTTTCATTGGCTGTTTCAGCTTCTTGTCTTGCTTTTTGTAAGTCATCGTAACCTTGTTCAAGATTGTAAGACATAGAATTAAAGGCTTGAGCTATTTCTTCTAAGTCACTGCTTGACCTAATATCGACCTGTGTTCCTGGACCTTTATCTTTTACCGTATTTACGGCAGTTTTTAGTTTTTGTAGATTACGAGTCAGCAGATTACCAAGTAAAAAAGAGAGACCAATAACGAAGATTAGCTCAATAGATGCAATCGTATATATCCATGATTTTGCTCTCATTAAAAAAGTATTCATGCCATGAGTACCAAAACCTATTTCAACCGTACCTAAAGGGGTATCAGCATTTTTGATGATAGTTTGAATATCATAGCTACCGTCTGATGCATTATGCAAAATAGGGCTGTTGGGGTTTGGGATCTCATGCAACTTAGGCCCTCCTTCTGTAATAAGTGTTCCGTTCGCATTGTAAATTTTCACATAGCAGATTTTACCAAGAGCGATAAGGTCGTTCATTAATGTTGTAATCGCTTGTTTATCATTGGTTAGCAGTGGTGTTTGAATTGCAGTTGTGAACATATGCAGAGTGGCAGATGATCGGGTAAGTAATTGTTGCTCACTAGAATCAGAGAGAAATTTGATAGAGCTCAAGACTAAAACCAGCAACATAAGGCTCTGGATAATCGTAATACTAATGATGGTTTTAAGTCTGAATGTCATAATAAGCTCCTTTGGGTATTACGTGTTTACAATGAGCACATACCAAATTATTGCTTTTCAATGATAAGTAATAAAGCGTCATCGTTGGGGGGGGTACCTGCCAGTGAATCGAAAGTCTGCATGATGGTTTCAATAGCGGCCTCTAAAGGTAAATTAATCGTATTTATAAGCTGTTCTTTAATCGCTTTTTCTAGTGTTTCACGCTCTGATACTGAGTTACCTGATTCAAATAACCCATCGGTAAATAGAGCAAGCCGTTCCCCTTTTTGTAGGGTCACTTTTGTTTCTTTGTATTGGGTATGAGGCAATAAACCAAGCAAGGTCCCTTCGGTTGATATTGTGATTAGGCTAGCTTGAGATGTTGGGTCTGATTTTTTAATATGAAGTGGAGCAGGGTGCCCAGCACTGCTTATTTTCACGATGGATTCGTTAGTTAAACTGACACAACAACTGGTCAACATAGTTTGAGATAACAGTTGATCGTTAAAGGCGTTATCTGACAACATTGAGAGTAATTGAGCTGGTTGAGTTCGTTTGGTGCTTTGCATTAAACCTCGAATATAACCGGCATAAGCGTAAGCAAAAAATTTAGCACTTTCATCATGGCCCATGACATCGGCCAGCAGCAATTGAGTGGTGTTTTCGTCGCTCATTGATAATACAAAATCGCCACCACCATGGCCTGTATTTCTTTGTCTTATTGCTAGGTCCCAGTAGGACGAATTAAGCGTTACTTGCGGTAATAACGTGTGTGTTATTTTTTGATTTACTTGCTGTGAAAGTGAACGATACACTTGGTTAAATCGAGCAAGTACTCGTGATATTGATCGGACTAAGGTTTCTTTTTTAATCGGTTTTTCTAGATAATCATCAATACCAAGTTCAGCAGCGTCCATTAAAGTATTGTTATCTTGTAAGCGAGATAAAAAGATGAAGGGAATAGAAAAGGCATTTTCTGATTCTAAGCGTTGTCTTAACTCTAATCCACCCATTTTTGGCATTTGAATGTCTGAAATTATCAAATCAACTGTTTCATTTTTGAGGAAGTTTAGGGCTTCTTCCCCATTAGCTTTAATAACGACATGAAACTGATCGCGCAGGTAAACCTGATATAATGAGCTTTGGATGGCATCATCTTCTACGATAAGAAGGCGAGGTCGTCTTTGCTCTCCTTCGCGAGTCCATCTCATGGTAAATACATTTTCTTTTTTAGTGCTGTAGTAACTAATATTATCTGTTTGGCTTTGAATGATATCAATGCCACGATCATTGCATTTTAATGAAAACTCCCCAATGTCATTCTGTTTTTCTTTTAAGGTTGGGTCCCAAGGTTCGCCATCATCTTTGACACTCAGGTGCCAATGAGTTTTGGCTTTTTTTAAGGCGACAGTGAGGTATAGACTTGGTTTATCAGGATGAAGCACAAGGTTAGTACTCCACTCAGAAAAACAAAGTAAGCATTGGTGTTTGAATGTTTGTTGTAGATCTAATTGATCAAGTATTTTAGACAGCGATTGACGCAGCACTCTAACTGACTCTAGTGAGGTTGGTTGGGTATTTTCAAAAAGTAGAATAGCGTCAGTCATAATTACACCACTGTAGATAAGAATCGATTATTTTGAATAAAAGCGATTAGCTTGTTGGTTATTGCATTTGGAAGAAAGTGTAGCCGCTCAATTTCTCTGCAAATTTCATTTTTTAATCGAGGTTGGTATTTATCATTAAAAACGTGACCGATGAGGTTCGCATGATGATTCTCTAATGATTTTAATGCTTCTTTTAATTCGGTCTGTAATGTTTGGCCTGATAACACCACCATGATGGTGCCATCACAGCAACCTGCAATACTTTGTGCAGGTATGTTATTGGCATTTAATTGAGAGAGAGCAGAGCTGTCGATGATGATTTTATCGAACTCTTCACGCCATTTTTTTATTTGTTCACTTAATTTTTTTGGCTGACGTAACTCAACTATTTGTGCTTTGTTTTGTGGCACAGGAACGCCAAGAATGACTTGAGAATTATGCTCGATATAATTTAAACAATGTGATCTATCCGTCTCACTATTATTAATTGTATTCTCTAAAGATAAGGCGGTTAAACTCGGGTTTTGTAAGTTTAAATCAACTAAAAGTGTACGATAACCTGCAAGTAAGTGCCTTTCAGTTAAGGCTTGAGCAAGAGAGCTTACCCCCTCGCCAGGGTTCGTTGAAGTGATGCACAGTGAGTGGCATTCGTGCTTTTCTAATTGTAAAAACACCTGCTCTATTTCCATATGGCACGAAGGAATTCTCATTATAGTGCTCCTATTAAGGCGATGGTTGCGACAACTTGGAAAACATCTTTCATTACAACACGTACTTGCTCCATTGTGCTTTCGTCTTTGTTGGGAATATAGACGGTATCCCCCGCTCTGAGTACGGGAATGCTTCTAAAGTCGGCTGTACGGCTAAATTTAACAAGATCAAAGGTTCTTGCTTGCCCTTCATCTAAAGCGTGATTTACAACACTGATCTTTTCAAGGTAAGCCACATCACTAGGACCTCCAGCTTCCGCTAATAGATCAAGTAATGTCATTGAATCATTAAAACGGTAACGGCCGGGTTTATTAATAGCACCCAGTACTCGGATGGTGCTCTCTTTGCTTTCATCAACCCAAATACGGTTTTTTTCTGGGATGTAAATGGTATCGCCTGTTTTAACTTTTGGTAGTAGAGACTCATCACCGGTTTCAAAATATAAAGCTAGGTTTAATTTACTTACTCGTGCGTAGCTCTTATCTCTGTGGGTAATACGAATATTATGAATATCGGCATCCATTGTTGGTCCATCTGCTGCTGATAAAATATCTAAAAAGTGCATGTCGTTGGTAAAGCGGTAACGACCTGCGGCATTGACCTGACCAAAAACATAAATTGAGCTATCAGAGCTTTGACGTACCCATTGTGATTTATTGTCTGATGGATCTTGTGGTAAATCGTGAACTCGAATGGTCGCTCCGGCACGAATAGTGGGTAGGGTCGAATCCGGTTTTCCTTTTGAAATAAATGAGTCTAGATTAAAAGTGTAGACTTGGTTTGTTCCACTTGCATCAGGGGTCACAATTTCAATTCGAGTGGTATCGCCACGTAAAGTAGGACCGCCTACATGTGCCAGTAAATCTAAAAATGACATTTCATCTGACCATTCAATACGGCCAGGGTGTTGTACTTCACCTAGCACTCGTACAGCACGGCTTGGTGCAATTTTTAACCATGATTTTTCGTTCATGTCGGTTTTTTCAGGAACAAAGATAGCGTCTCCTGCTGCAATCGCTGGGGGGCGCATATAATTCGTTCCTTCGGTATATCCAGATAAATCAAAATTAATCACAGCTCCGTTGGCTTTAATTACACGGATCTGGCGAGATTCAGCGAAACGTGTTGGACCACCAGCATTGGCTAAAATGTCCATAAAAGTTGCGCCTTTTTTACCTTCAAAAGCGCCGGGTTTTGCTACTTCACCCATGACATACACCATGTTTGAACCCGATTTAATTTCTTCTTCTTGTTTTGGTACAAAGATAGTGGAGCCAACTTCGAGTGGGGGTAATAAACTAGAGTCCCCTGTATCTAAATAGCGTTTAAGGTTAAATAAAGCGGGTTGGTTTTTAGATATCACTCGAATTTGCTCTACACCGGCATAACGAGTAACGCCACCTGCTCTCATAAGAACATCAACCAGATTGGTCCCTGATTTATATGAGAATGTCCCCGGTGAATTCACCTCACCAAATACTTTGATGGCTTTTTTTCCATCCGCAGCATCACCGGCTTGAGAGAGTTTTGCAGGATCAAACTCTTGTTCAATATTACCTACCATAGGGGATGCGGGGATAAATAGGGTATCCAATGATTGAAGCGTAGGCAGAAGAGATTGGTTACCCGAATCTAAAAAGGCTTTGTAGTTAAAGGTAGTGACTTTATCTGCTCGGCGAAGTTGTAAACGGTTTAATTGAGCACCAGATCGTAGACCGCCGGCAGCATAAAGAGCGAGTTGAACAGAGTCACCATCCACTAAGGTGTACTCCCCCGGCTGTTTTACGTACCCTTGAATATTGATTATTAGCTGACGTTTACTAACAAAGACCTGAAGATTAGTGAGATCTTGTAATATGGTTTTAAGACTTAATGTGATGCTAGATACCATTTGGGCTTCTGTTTTTCCTGCTACAAAAATAGGACCGACTTCTGGTAAAATAACGCGTCCCTGCTTATCGACTTGAAACTCTTTATTTAGAGAGTCCTCACCTGGTAGCATTATTGAGATGACATCACCCACCCTGACATTATTGTTAGCCTCATTGGCAACCGTTAGGAAAGAGGTACTTAATGTTAAAATGAATAAAATTATTTGAAAAATACGCATTTTAATTCCCTCCATTAGAGTGGTTGCTTTCTAACATTAATGGTTGATCTAATTGCAGTAATTCAATGGTAACTCGGCGGTTGGTGAGTCTAACGTGAGGTTCTGTGCCTGCTAGGTATGGATCATTTGAGCCAACAGAATCGACATGTATGCGATCAGAAGATAACCCAAAAATACTTAAGTAGCGTTTTACCTGTTTGGCTCTATTAAGAGCAAGATCTTGATTAGAGTTTTCTTTACCAATAGCGTCCGCATGGCCAGTGACTAATAATTTGAAGTCTTGATGCTTATTAAGAAGTTGTGAGGCCTCTGATAAATTTACTACGTATTTAGGGTTTAATTCAGCGGAGTTAAATGCGAACTGGTTGTCTCTATTTAGTAAGTCATAAATAGTTTGTGCTAACGCAATATCTGAATTCCCATTGTTGGAATCTGAGGGTGGTGTGCACGTTTCTTGGCGTTTTACGTAATCTAACTGTCGTTCTAAACGCTTTAATAGGTTACGTTGAATGACTAAATCATTCGCGGCATCCAGTTGTAAACCTCCTTCTAGCTCTCGAGCGATTCGTGCCTCATTTTGCTTGGCTTGATGCACGGTTGCAGGAAAACACCATTCCGCTTTTTCTAGAATTAAAATATCCAAGTGACGAGCGGCTAATTCCCAATCAAAACGTAAACCGTGCTCTGGGCCTAAAGGCTGATCTGGCATTACGGGAGAAAATGCTGCTTGTGGGTAGTTTTCTGCTTCGCCACCTTTTCCAGGTTCTGCAAATGAAGTACAACCAGACAGTGCAAGTAGTCCTAAGCTAAGGCCGAATAAGTGTCGTTTATTCATGATGATGCTCCCTGTCCAATCGTTCATTTTTAGTAATTAATGAGTTGTGTTGTTTACTGGAATGGCATTTTCAATACGCAATAGCTTTAGTAATTCTAAAGGTTGTCCGTGCGCATTTTGAATTTGCATCGTGCGTTCTTTTTCAATAAGGCGTTTATAGAGATAAACAATTGCTCCAATGCCTGATGAATCAAGAAAGGCGACTTGAGCAAGATCGATTTGAACTTGGTGGTGCTCTTGTTGAAGCACTTCGTCAATCGTAGGTTGGATATCTCGGCAGCCAATCGCATCCATATCACCTTGAATAGCTAAAACAAGCGTTTCTGTATTTGATTCAAATTGATGTAGTTCCATAATAAGCTCCTAAGGAAATGTCCTTCTGTGTTTGTATTATGAATAGAGCAGTAACTATGCCAGTTTTTTTTATTAATATATTCATGTGCTTATGGTTTTTTTATATTTTTAAATTTCAATAGTAAAGTAGATTCTCAAATTGCAATGCAGTTTGCATAATGAGAAGTTACTAATGAATAAAGAACAGTAAGGAAATAAAATAATATGGAATAAATAGAAGGATAAATAAAAAATTCAGAAGGAAGAACTTTCCTTAAATAAAGGCATTTAATATATATATTGATATTCAAAATGAATTTCATTTTGATAATTAAATAAGCTATAAATATAAATTCATTAAAAATCAATAACTTAAAGTTGGCGCATCTTTTGCTTGGTTAGCAGGTAGAGAAAAAATAACAAAAGGAAGATGCTATGTCTCAATTTATAAGAATACTATTTTTAGTCTCTTTATTTTTCAGCTCTAAGTTGTTGGCTGATCCATTTGATACTTGTCCAAGTAAGGCTTATTTATTTCAAGGTAACCCAGTAGGCGTTTATGGTGTGAATTTAGTGACTGGTTCATACAGTGTTTTGCAAAGTGACACTGGTTTGAATGCCAATATTAATGGGGTTGGCTTTGACGAAGAAGATCGTTATATATACGGATTTGATACCACTAACTATAATGTTGTTCGATTGGGGGAAAACTTTCAAGCAACCACATTGTCTGTAAGTGGCCTTCCTGCAAGCACCACATTTTATATTGGTGATGTTTATGAACATTACTATTATATCTATAGGAAAGGCACTGGCTTTTATAAAATAGACTTATCGCCATTAGATTCAAATGTATCAGCTGCATTAACGGCAGAGCTTATTACTTCAACCACCAGTGTTAGTTTAACTGACTTTGCTTTCCACCCTGATAATGATCACCTTTATGGGGTAGATAATGGGTCTGGCTGGTTATATGAGTTTGATATCAATACGGGGGTTTCTACTTATATTGGTGACACTGGAGAACTGGGCACTTTTGGTGCGATGTATTTTGATGTTGATGGGTATTTGTATTTATCTCGTAACCAGGATGGTCAGGTTTATCGAGTTGATTTATCAACCCAAGCGATCATTGACTCTGGTGTGGTTCCTGCTGTGAAGTTTGCTGATGGTCCATTTTCAAGTCAAAACGATGGTGCTCGTTGTGCTAATGCTCCCTTAATTGATACCGATGAGCCAGCAACGATTGATTTTGGTGATGCACCGGATAGTTATGGAACGACTCTAAATTCTAATGGGGCTCGTCATGAAATGGATGAGGTGACTTGGTTAGGTAGTAGTGTGGATGGTGATTACTATGCAGCACAATCTCCTGATTCTGATGATTCAATAACCAGTGATGATGAGGATGGCGTAGGCTTTGTTACAGCACTAGAGCCGGGCTTAGATTCGGTGATCGCAATTACTGCATCGACTTCGGGATATTTGTCAGCGTGGTTTGATTGGAATGATGATGGTGATTTTGCTGATGAGGGCGAACAAGTTATCACAGATAGAGCATTAGTGGCTGGGATTAACTCGGTAATAATTACAGTACCATTCGGTGCAACCGTAGGTGATACTTGGTCTCGATTCCGTTTTAGTCAACAAACGGGGTTAGCTTATTATGGTGGTTCAACCTCGGGTGAGGTGGAAGATCATGTGGCAACGATTGTGGCTGCAAATACGAGTCAACGTCATTTCCCATCAGTTAGTGGTTACGTAACCCTTGCTTATGAAGATAATTGGCCAGAAACCGCAGACTACGATATGAATGACTTGGTATTGAGATATCGAATTACAGAAGTACTAAAAGATGGTTTAGTCGCTAAAGTGACTATTTCAGGCCAATTAGTAGCCGTAGGTGCAAGTTATCATAGTGGTTTTGCCGTTCGTTTATCTGGAATTAATGACGAGTTAATTGATTCTACGAAAACACAGCTTTACCACAATGCAGCATTACAAGGGAGTGCTCCTCAAGAATCAGATATGAGTGAGGCCAGTTTCATCCTTATTAATGATGCCATCGATGTTTCTAGCTATGAGTGTTCTTACTTTAGAACTCAGAATGATTGTCGTGAAAATGTAGGATTAGAGTTTGAGCTTAACTTTAGCTTTACAGCTCCTATAGCAACAGCAAGTATGCCTGCAATGCCTTATGACCCATTCTTGTTTGCTACTCCTGGCTATTATCATGGACCAAGCTTTGCTCAAGCACCAGGGCGAAGCTATGAGGTGCATTTAGCTGATCAAGCACCAACAGAATCCTTTGATACTAACTTCTTTACTTTAGCTCAAGATACAAGTGATCCAAGCAGCGATCGTTATTTTAAAACGATAAATAATATGCCATGGGCGTTATTGATTTACGATGAATGGCAATGGCCAAGAGAGCGTGTTGATTTAACGACGGCTTACCCTGACTTTGCTGATTACACGACTTCTGGCGGTTTCAGTAATACAGATTGGTACGATAATAGCAATGCTGTTGATAATAAATATTACTAAGAAGAGGACGTCACAATGAAAAATAAAATACTAGTAGTAATAGCGTCACTGTTCTTAATGGCATGTAGTGACAGTAGTGGCTCTGGCAGTTCCGGTGGTACAGGAGGTGGAGCATCACCAGCGGCTGTACCACAACCTGAACCAGTTAAAACACAGGATTTGGTTGCTCCTGAGGGGTTTACATTTAATCCTGTTACCACTCATACACTTGAGATTAATCTAAGCGGTTCTTTACCTGAAAGGAGCCATTTATCGGTTTATTCTATTTATATAGAAGGGGCTAATGAACAATATATTGTTGATTATGACAGTAAAATTATCGATTCTGCAGTGAGCAATGGAATATTAACTATTGAATTCTTACTGGCAGAAAAGCAATCAACTATTGTTGCAGAAATATGGTCATACGATGGAAGTCTACCCTTACAGAAAGAGTTTACTATTGATAATAACCTACTGGTATGGAATTGAGTATAAATAAGCCCCCCGCTTTTTTATGTTGAAAACGGGGGGCTTGATAGGGATTTTTAGTTGATGAGGGGGTACTAAAGTAACAACTTTGTAGCGGACTTATGCGGGAAATTTAGTATTTCTTTATCTTTTTTCATGTATGAATTGGGAAGTTTTGAGCTTCCTTTTTCTTTGATATACCCTTCATGAGCATGTAAGGCTTTAAATATAGCTTCTCTTCGAATCATCAATTTATCTGATAATGGCATGTTTTGAATAGCGGCAACCATCGAACTGATTGTTGCGGGATTATCTATACTTAGAGAGATATAACACTCGAGTAAACTGATACATAATTCCGATGAGTATGGATATTGAGTTAAGGCATTTTGATACTGATGTTGCTTTAGTTCTAGATCATCAGTGGTTAAATTTGCAGTTTTTATTTTATTACTTTCGTTTAGCGTACTAGAGAGCATTTTTAATGATTCATTTAACTCTTGATCGTGCTTTAATATATGTAAGGCATCGAGACAATAATCATTAAATTGATGCTTTGTTTTTATCACAGCATTTACCCTTTCAAGTAGCCAAAGCTCCCCATAAAATGAAAGAAGGTATAATAATTCAACTAGAATTACTGAGTTTAGCTGATGTAAATCATCAAAAAAGGGTTTGCTCGCTTTCAACATGATTCGTTTAGCTGTAATGAGATCTCCTTTTTTAATCATTCGTTTACATTCACTGAAACTAAAAAGAATGGTTAATTGTTTCTTTTGTATTGCGGTTAAGCGGTATTCTGAGCGCCTAACGAAGTTTTTCTGTTCAAGAATAAATTGCTTTTTATCACGTACAGATTCGCAGTTTTGAATGTATTCACCATAGTAATTAAATGCCTTTGCAACATAAGTACACCAATCTTGATCTGCAATAGGCAAATGATTTGCAAGTAAATGAGAGGCTTTAAGGAAGTAATGTTTATTATTACAAACAAGAGCCAGCTTCAGTGTATGTAATGCTCTTAATGGAACGCTAGGAGTAAGACCTAATGCATTGTATGCTGATGTTAAAGCTTCTTCATAGTGTGATTGTTGTAAATGAAGTTGACTTAAAAAATCAAAGGCAGGAGCGAATAAAGGGTGCTGTTGGCATAAGGTTTCAGCTTGTTTAATTAATAACTGTGGAGTATTACGATAAAGTGTATTTTCAAGATGTAATCGAGTATGTATATAGTTTCTTCTATTTGAAAATTCAGGTTGTTTACATAGCGCGATAAGTTCCTCTCCTTCATTTGATGAAAAAAGTTTAAATAGAAGCTGATCTAATTCATTGATGTTTTTATTTTTAGCAACAGAAATAGCATACTCTTTGAGTTTTTCGTGATCGCCTTTTTTCTCAATGGTATATAGTTTTTTAAATAAATGAAATTCTTGATAAGCATTTTTCATCTTATGACTAAGAATAGACTTGCTTATTGGTTTACAAAGATAATCACCATTACCTTTTGAAAGAGTACTAAGAACGGTTTGTGTTGTGTTATCTCCTGAAACCGTAATAACTCGTGTATAAGGCTCAATAAATCCTTTCATTTTTAATAAGTCATAAAGTTCCGAACCATTTAAAACTTGCTCTAAATGGTAATCAATAAATAATAAAGAGTAACGTTTCTTTGAGCAAGATTTAATCGCTTGTTGGTATGTTTTGACATGATCGATAGAGTTAAAACCTAAAAGTGCAAGTAACTTAGAAAGGTATAGAGAAGAGACTAAGCAATCATCAACTATTAAGATAGAAAATTGTTTTACATTATGTTTATTTTGGTTTTTTAATGCATTCATAGTGACTATACCTATCTCATCTTAACTATTTTTTCTAATAAAGTTTCTTTTCTAAATGGTTTAGCAACGTAATCATCCATTCCAGATTCATAGCATTTTGAAATATCTTGATCGAGAATGCTTGCTGTTAGTGCAATAATAGGTATTTTTTTTCTGCGCAGTTTTTTCTCGACGGTTCTTATTTCTTTTGTGGCAGAAAAGCCATCTTTTACTGGCATCATACAATCCATTAGAATTAGTTGGTAATCTTCACTTTCCGTGAATTTATCAATAGCTTCTTGTCCATTATTTGCGATGTCAAATGTGTAACCCGATCGACTTAAAAACAAAGATGCTACTTTTTGATTAACGAGATTATCTTCTACTATGAGAATATGTTGTTTTTCTTTTGTCGTTTTCCTTGACTGAAATAAATGGGATGTAAATTCATCTGTAGTTTTGATTATATTATTTGATTTATTTTCAAAATGGAAAATCAAAGAGTTAGCTAGGGTTTTAGCAAAGCGATGCCCAAGTAATGGGTAGGTGATTAAACCATCAATAATAGATTCATAGTTAGTCGCGCTATTTTTATGTTTTTGTATTAAAACAATAGGGATGTTTGGGTATTTTTCTCTAAGATTTATAAGGTTGTTTCTACCATTTTTTTCCATGCAATTACTTATACAATAAAGGATAATCGCTTTTTCATCATCCATTAGATTTATGTCATTAGGTGAGTTTGTTTTTATGACATTGAGTAAATTATGATACTGACACTCGTTCACAATATCCTGTTCAAAATCACCTCCATTATTTAATAAGATAATAGAGGTATTATCCAATTCTTTAAGTAATAGTCGTTTTTCAGTAACTATTGATGTTTTTATAGAAAAAGAGAAGGTGCTGCCATGTCCTTTTTTAGATTCTAGTATTAATTTTCCTCCCATGAGTTCGATAAGCTGTTGTGTAATGGAAAGACCTAACCCTGTTCCTCCATACTGACGGGTTATAGAGCTATCTTCTTGTATGAAAGGTTCAAATATTTTTGTTTGGGCTTCTTTTTCAATTCCGATACCTGTATCTGAAACAGAGATATTGATATAACCATTTCTACCTTCTGTAGGAATAAAGTCTGCAGAGATAGTAATACTGCCTTTATGAGTAAATTTAATAGCATTAGAGGTTAGGTTCATTAAAATTTGTCTAATTCTATGGTCATCAAGCAATAAATAATCAGGAAGATTAGTTGATATTTTAATAGTTAGTTCAAGATTTTTTTCTGTTGCTTTAGGAATACCAATTGAAACTATATCGAATATAATTTCCCTCAAGTTACAGTTATGTGTATGGAGCGCTAAATTTCCGGCTTCTATTTTTGATATATCCAGAATATCACTAATTAGAATCAATAAAGTCTGTGAAGAAGTCTCTATTGTGTTTAAATAATCATGTTGTATTGGTGATAGCCTAGTTTCCGATAGAATACCTGATATACCAATAATACCATTGAGTGGTGTTCTTATTTCATGAGACATATTAGCGAGAAAAGAACTTTTAGTTAGGTTAGCTTGCTCGGCTTTATTTTTAGCTAATATGATTTTATTCTCATTTTTAGCCCGCTCAAATACTAGGGAATTAATGTTTTGAGAGAATAAAGCCAATTCATCTTTACCATCCACTTGGATTTGAATACTGTAGTCGTGGTTCTTCTCAATTAAATCCATTGTTTTTGTAATGTTTTTTAAATAAGTAATGATACGTTTTGATAGTGATATACCGAGATAAGAGATAGCAGCCAGTGATAAAATAAGCAGACTTATAAATAATAAAATCGTAATATATGTATTTTTAAATTGAGTTTTTACGTTTTGTTTGAGATCGGTTGCTATTTTTTGTGTTACTGATTTTATTAATACAAGTCGATGATTTAATGCTTGAGTAGCTGAATTGTTATCAATTTTTGAGTAATCTTTCGCCTTGTTTTTGAGTACATCATTACGAAATTTCATGCTTAATGCAAAACTGTCATTACTAAATTTTTTTAGCAATAAATCGATATGAGATGCGTTAGCATCCATCGAAATGAACTGTTTAATGTACAGTTCTTGGCGATAAAATAAAGAGTTAAGCTCATCGTGATATTGAATTTTTGGACGATTTAGATCGAGATTAATGTACCAATTTTCTTCAGTGGCCCAATAATTGAGCCATTGAAGTTGAGTAATAACACGCAATTTCTGATTTATGGTGCTTGAAAGGAATAGAGGTTCTTTTGGGCTTTCGATTTCATGTATCTTGTTTAATATGTATGAAATCCTATGAGACCACTCTTCGATATCTATAGCCGAGAAGTTGTTTATTTCTGCATTAGTAACGATCAAATCATTAACTGCATTGTATAAACTTGGTTTTGTTGCTTCATCAACTTGAGAGCGTAAAAAAGTTAGAGTTATTTTTGATGAAGATTTATCAACATCATTATCATTAGAATATAAAGCATTTAAACGCAGATTATGCATTGCAGTAACGTAATTTGAAATCGTTTCATTTAACAGTAGGCGGTCATTTAAAGAATTAAGAGTATTTAACTTCAGTAGCTGCGTTTGGATTTCCCTTCCTGCAAGCACACATAATATAACCATAGGAAAAACGACTAAAGTAAGTAATCTTGATTTAACAGAAAACTGGTTCATTAATGACATAGCACACTATCCTTGTTGGAAAAAATCATCCAAATTGACCTATCTTATGATCATAGGATATTAAATTTAAAAGGGTAGTGGGTTACGTTATTTTTTTAAAACAACACTAGAGTATTAGCTCTTATTTAAGATATGAACTTACATCTAAAGAGTTAATAAATACTGAATAATAGGTGATGAAATTAAAGGTGATTCAGAAGATAATCGACTACACATTTGAGAGAGGATAAAACCACGTTCATAATCTTTACTGTTAATTTTGTATTTAATTTCGTCAATATTTTGAAATTAAACGCGCCAACATATTGGCGTCTCAGTAATGATATTTTTAACCTTCCAATTGTGATGTTTCCCACAGATTTATTATTCACATATGCTGTTTTATCATATGGAATTGCGTATTGCCGCTATGTGTCTCATAGTTAATTTAACCTTCTGAACATACAGAAGGACAAAAAAATGATTAGTTCGCTAGGTGCAAGGATGTATTATGGAACGCTCAAAGAAAGAAATGAAGCCGATGGTTACTGATGCATTAGACAGTTACGCCATATATTTAAAAGATATAAATAGGTATCAATTACTTACAGCAAAAGAGGAGCTTGATTATAGCCGTTTATATAAATCTGGTTGTATAAAATCCAGAGACAAATTAATTGAATCTAATTTACGCCTTGTTGTTAAAATTGCCAATAAATATAGAAGCCGAAATCAAAAGGAATTGACACCTTTAGATATGATCGAGGAAGGAAATATAGGTTTAATCAAAGCTATTGATAAATTTGATCCTGAATTAGGCTACCGTTTCTCTACTTACGCGGTATGGTGGATTAAGGAATCCATTGAAAGTGCATTGTATAATCACTCAAGAACAGTACGCTTACCAGTACATATAACCAAAGAGTTGAATACTTACCTTAGGGCTGCTCGCGAGTTAACAAAATCACTTAAAAAAGAGCCGTCGATTCGTGATATATCTGAATATTGTGAAAAAGATGCCATTAAAGTAAATAAAATAATGGGGTTAACTTCTTGTTCTTCAACGAATAGAACTGCATTAATCGAAGATCATTCGCCTCTTCATGTTGAATTATGTGAAAATAACAATGTGAATAACCCTGATGATTTTTTATCAAAGAATAACCTTGAAGATAATCTGTCATTATGGATAGGTACACTTCATTGTAGAGAGAAACAAATTATTATTAATCGATATGGACTTTTTGGTAGTGAGGTAAAAACATTAGAAGAATTAGGAGGAGACTTAAATCTGTCAAAAGAGAGAGTTAGGCAAATACAATCAGAAACCTTAATAAAGTTGAACACTATATTTAAAACAAACAAGTTAAATCTAGAAGTCGCTCTTGGATAGAGAGGAGGCTTAGGCTTTTCTGTAATGTGATTAGTATGATTTATAGGTGGTTTGTATGGATATAAATGTCTTATTTAAGATGCTCACAGTTCTTAATTTTTTAGCTCTGTTTGGTTCAATTTTTTTCATGTATAAAATTGGAAAGCTAGGTTCTCAAACATTAAGAACATATTTATCAATAATTACTGTTGTTTACGTAGTTGGTTTTTTATATTCAGAATATTACTTTATAAACCATGGTTTTTTTAATGAGTCAGATTCCTTTGCTCTTATTGTAGTGACGGTGTCAATACAGATGTTAGTTATTGTGTTATATATAATAACTCAATTTATACGCAACTTTTCACAGGAGGATGAAAAGAATAATATATTTGAGTCAAATTATAATAACGCTACCTATAAAAAAGCAATTTTAAGTAAGATAGAACTTGGTACCCCATTTAACATTATTAAAGTTAAGATCATTAACCATAGGAAGCTTATTGATGTCTCATCAGAGAGTCAGTTTAGTAAGATGTTGTCACTTTCTGTTTTAGAGCTAAAAAAAACATTGAAGGATTCGCATTTAGAGTTTTACTCTAATTCTAGAGAAATTATTATTATTGGTTATTCAACAGATAGAGAAGAAATTAAGCGTTTGGCTTATATGGTATATGAGGCATTAATTCTTCCAATACAAATGAAAAAACAGAATATTCTACTTCAACCAGTGATTGGTTGTGTTATTTCATCATCTGATGTTGAAAGTAGTGAAGTACTTTTAAAGCAAGCAGACATTGCATGCTATAAAGCCAAAAAACTAGGGGTAAGTCTTGATTTTTATCGAAGTACTTACTCTGAATCTATTTACGAAGAGGCTTACATTTTAAATAGATTAATAAATGCGGTCCCAAATAATGAGTTTAAGCTTTATTATCAACCTATTGTAAACAGTATCGATCAAACCGTGCATGGTTATGAAGCGCTTATTCGCTGGCCCCAGAGTGATGGGAGTATGATCCCCCCTGATAAATTTATTTCTATTGCTGAAACAAATAATTATATAAAGGGGATAACTCAATGGGTAGTGAAGCAAGTTTCCCATGATATTGCGGCGTTTAAAAGAGAAAATATACACCCATTAGTTCATGTGAATGTATCAACTCTCGACCTTCATGATGAGGATCTTTATAAGCTCCTATTTACATTAGTCACGAATAAACAGTTAGAACCATCAGATGTGATCTTAGAGGTGACAGAAAGTGCGCTAATGTCTGATGTTGATACTGCTTATCTTATGTTATCAAAATTATCTGAATTGGGCTTTTATATCAGTATTGATGATTTTGGTACGGGTTATTCATCGTTATCATTGCTTAGAGTACTGTCATTTAATCAGATCAAAATAGATCAATCATTTATTCGAAATATGGCTATTGGTAATAGTGATTATGCTATTGTGGCCTCAACAATTTACCTTGCACATAGTTTAGGTTGCAATGTTGTAGCAGAAGGTGTTGAAGATTTTAATTTGTTTGATGAACTTAAAGAGCTAGGATGTGATTATATCCAAGGTTATTGCATTAGTAAGCCAAAAGAGTTTACTGAGATACTTCACTGGTCTTTAAAACAAGTTGAGATGAACAAACAAACAGCGATAGCATAACGTATGGTTCATAAGTCCCCCAGAGATCATCAGATTAACGTGGGGGGATTATGTTTGTTACTTTATTTAAGTAGAAGAGGATTGATTTTTCTCTTTTAAGAAAGGTACTGATTCATTTGGTCTGAAATATTTTTTAGCTCAGAGATAACTGACTCTATGATTTCAGCGTCCGGCTTAGTATCGCTTTTTGATAGTCTTTCAATTTCTTTTATTTGAGAAATAGTATCTATTTCAAATAAGTTCCCTAAAGCTCCAGAAAGAGTGTGTGTGGTATTGTAAAGTGCGATTAGATTATCGCTATCATACTCTAGGCGTATTTTTTGAATGATGCATGCATTTTCATTAAGGTATAGCGAAAATAACTCTTGTATAATCGCCTCGTCTCCTTCAAACATATCTTCTAACGCTGGGATGTTAATCATAGATGGTTCTCGTATCAATAAACTATATGCTTAATATAGGATATAAATTTTTTTAATCAAAAAGACACCAGATAGTTCTTATTGAATATTCTTGCTAAAAGATTTAGTAGAGAGTTTTATAAAGTGAAAAATAAATAGATAGATACTATAGCCATCAATGATTAGTTGTTTTTTTATTCAAAAGTAATAAAAATCAATCAACTAGGTTTACTTTTAATCAAGCAGACATTTTTTTTCAAAAAAGGCTTGCGCCTGATCTCATTTTCTCTATAATGCGCGACATCACTTGATGAGGCGAATGCTTCAGAAGAGTCCCGTGGAGGGATGGCTGAGTGGTCGAAAGCACCGGTCTTGAAAACCGGCAACCGTTAATAGCGGTTCTAGGGTTCAAATCCCTATCCCTCCACCACAATCCTATTGTTGAGCTAAATTAGCTTGATGATGAAAAAGATATAGTGTGCCGACTTAGCTCAGTAGGTAGAGCAACTGACTTGTAATCAGTAGGTCACCAGTTCGACTCCGGTAGTCGGCACCATATTTTCTCTTTATGAGATGCAATACCTGTTCCCTTTTAGTTCAGTTGGTAGAACGGCGGACTGTTAATCCGTATGTCGCTGGTTCAAGTCCAGCAAAGGGAGCCACCTTTAAGAACGCCGCTTGATAGCAATATCAAGCGGCGTTTTTGTATTTGCAGATTATGAAATGATAAGTCTTTATTTCGAATATATTTACGTGTTTGTCTCATAAGTTGTTGTTTTTCTAATTATAGAATGTGCTTTAATTCGTTTCGTCACTTTACAACACTAGAAAGCCCAGCACTGCATTCAAGGATGAATAATACCAATCCCAGTAATTAATTGCGTTGGTATAAAAAAGCCTCTGACTAATATTATTAGTCAGAGGCTTTTTTTGAATAACGTCTATATTATCCTGAAACGTGCTCTTTAGTTTCTTCTGACTTCAATCAACTTACTCGCTTCTAATTTTTCTTTTAGCCACAAACCAGATGTCTTCATCGCATAAGCAAAGACACTTCCCAAGATTAGTGAAGGAATAACTAACTGCCAGTTACCATTTGAAGCAAAAGTGGCACATGAACCAATGAAAGTTCCTGGAATAAAGCTTAACCAGCTCTTCTTTGCTTGTGCACACATAAAGAAAGCAACAATAGCTGTAATAACATAACCAATGATTTCTAGGTTTACCATTGAAGAAAGTTTGATGATGACCATAGCCCAAAATACACCACTAAGATTAGTAGCAATACTTAACCCTATGCCTTTTATACCATCAGTAGGAGAGGCAAAGTAGGTAGTACAACCAAGAAAACCAGCCCAACTTAATAGGCCTAAGCTAACAGCTACCCAGCCCCAAAGACCAGAAAGAATACCTGTAGTAATAGCAATGGCAATTAGTGTACTCATGGTTATACCTATAATCGATTATTTGTTAATTACTTATCATAATGTCTTTAATTACGATTTTTAGTGATTTAAATCTCCTTAATTAACTATTGTTACATTGCTCTCTTTAGAAATTGAGAGTGCAATCGATTACATGTATGTAAGGTGAAAATGTAAATAGAAAAATAAAGTTTTAAGAAAATACACGCATACATGTAAAACTTTATTTCACTGTGAATTAAGTATCTTGGGGTTGTAATATGTATTGTTAGTCTTAAATTTTTATTTTGCACCTCAGTTGGTTGGGGGTTATTGTGGGTTACCTCACATAATGATAATTATATTTTTAGTGAAATAACTAGTATTCCGTTCTGTTATAAGTTGATGTAACTCTCATTATTTTAATTTATACCGTGAAATATAGGATTAAGTGTGATTCAAAGCATAAATTGGATTTATCTTAATTTGTAAAGTTAAAAAACTTTTGTATTGTAATTCCAGATTTGAATTTTAATTACTTTATTTTTAGGAATGGAATCATGTTGAAAAGAACCCTTCTTTCTACTGTTATTATGGCAAGCTTAGCGGCTTGTTCTTCTACTTCTTCTGAGCAATCAACAGTTAACCAACTGGCTGAAAACCTAGATATTAACTACACAGTGATTACTAACCAAGGTGCTGATGACGGCCTTGCTTGTAAAGAACTTCAGGCTGAATGGGCATCATGTAACAAAGTAAACATGACAATCACCAACACTGGTGAAGCGGTTGATTCTGCTGATTGGACAATTTATTTTCACAGCATTCGTTTAATTTTAGATGTAGAGAACGACCAATTTAAAATTACTCGTGTAACGGGTGACTTACACAAACTTGAACCAACAGATAAATTTGATGGTTTTGCTGCTGGCGAAGAAGTGGTTCTTCCACTGGTAGCTGAGTATTGGCAGTTATTTGAAACTGACTTCATGCCAGGTGCATTCGTAACGGCTCCAGGAGCAGAAGCTCGTAATATCATTTCTTTGGATACTGAAGACACTGGAGAATACGTAGATGAAATCATCGGTGTTCAACTAAAACGCACTCTTGCTGATAATAACGTTGTAGCAACAGCAAACACTCGTTTTGAGAAAAACGCAGATGTAGCTGAAGTAGATGCGTCTTCTCATATTATTCCAACACCGTTAAAAACGACACTAACTAATAAAACCGTTGATTTAGCAAAAGGTATCTCAATTACTGCAAACGGTATTGATGCAGACCAACTTGCGGCATTAAACCAACGTGCTGAACTTCTAGGTCTTGAAACTTCTGGTGAATATCCAGTGTCTGTTTCTGTAGATAAGAAGCAATTCAAAGATGGCGTATCTGGCGCATATAAATTAGATGTGACAGAAGATAAAACAACGGTTGTTGCATTTGATCAAGCGGGTGCATTCTACGGCGTGCAATCTTTACTTGCTCTAGTAAGCTTAGATAGCTCAGAAATCCCAACGCTAAACGTAGAAGATGCTCCACGTTTTGAATACCGTGGCGTAATGGTTGATGTTGCTCGTAACTTCCACTCAAAAGAAGCGATTCTTGCGACAGTTGACCAAATGGCAGCATACAAACTTAACAAACTACATCTTCACCTAACAGATGATGAAGGTTGGCGTTTAGAGATCCCTGGTCTTCCTGAGCTAACGGATATCGGTGGTAACCGTTGTTTTGATGAGTCAGAAACTTCTTGTTTACTGCCTCAACTAGGTTCAGGTGCAGATTCAGATAACTTTGGTTCTGGTTTCTTCACAACAGAAGACTACTTAGAAATCCTAACGTATGCGAAAAACCGTAACATTGAAGTGATCCCAGAAATTGATATGCCAGCTCACTCACGTGCAGCTGTTATGTCAATGGAAGCTCGTTACGCACGTCTTGCTGCTGAAGGCAAAATGGAAGAAGCGAACCAATACCGTCTGATGGATCCAAAAGATGAATCAAACGTAACAACAGTTCAGTTCTACAATAAACAAAGCTTTATCAACCCATGTTTAGATTCATCTTCAACGTTTGTAGATAAAGTGATCACTGAAGTTGCAGCAATGCACAAAGCGGCTGGTGTTCCTCTATCAACATGGCACTTCGGTGGTGATGAAGCGAAAAACATCAAACTTCACGCTGGTTTCCAAGACATCAATGATGAAGAAAAAATCGCATGGAAAGGTGACTTAGATTTATCTAAGCAAGACTTCCCATTTGAAAAATCACCACAATGTCAGTCTCTGATTGCAAGCGGTGAAGTTGCAGATTTCGAACATCTACCAAGCCATTTTGCAGAGCAAGTATCTAAAATTGTTGCAGCTAAAGGCATTCCACACTTCCAAGCGTGGCAAGATGGTCTGAAATATTCTGAAGGTGCTAATGCATTCGCAACTGAATCAGTACGTGCAAACTTCTGGGATACTCTATACTGGGGCGGTGGTGCTTCTGCGTACGAGTGGGCTGATAAAGGTTACGACGTAGTTATCTCTAATCCAGATTACGTTTACATGGATTTCCCATACGAAGTTGATGCGAAAGAGCGCGGCTACTACTGGGCGACTCGTGCAACAGATACGCGTAAGATGTTCGGTTTCGCACCAGAAAACCTACCTCAAAATGCGGAAACATCGGTTGACCGTGACGGTAACGGCTTTGAAAGTGCAGGTACAGTAACACCGAAGAAACCATTCTACGGTCTGTCTGCGCAACTTTGGTCTGAAACAGTACGTACTGATGAGCAATATGAGTACATGGTATTCCCGCGTGTTATCGCAGCAGCAGAGCGTGCATGGCATGAAGCGTCTTGGGAAAATGAATACAAAGCAGGTGTTAAATATTCTCTAGAAACAAATCTAGTGAATAAGAAAGCACAGCTTACTGATTGGACGAACTTTGCAAACACTATGGGTCAACGTGAATTAGCGAAGCTTGAAAGAGCGGGTATTGATTACCGTCTACCAATCCCAGGTGCAGAAATTGCAAACGGCGAGCTAAGCATGAACATTTCATTCCCAGGTGTAACGCTACAATACTCTGTAGATGGCGGTAAAACATGGGCTGCATATGATAATGCGAACAAACCAAAAGTAACCGGTGATGTTCAAATTCGTTCAGCATCATTTACTGGCGAGCGTGTTAGCCGAGTAACTAGCGTTAAATAATTAAGTTAGAAATACATTAGAAACAGTCATTAAATAATCAAACGGCACTTCTTTTATAAGAGGTGCCGTTTTTTATGAAATAAACTTCATACATCAAAAATGGAATCATTCTTTTATTTTTTGGTTAAGTGTTTTTTATGGTCGTAACATCGTCTAACTTCGTTATAGCTGGCTCTAAAATCATTTAAATGTCCATTAGTTAATACGTAGCATGTTCACTCATTTATAAATGTGCATTTAAAATGAACCTTTAAGGGTTTATTATATTCCTTATGAATGACTTATCGGAATCAGTATTGATAAGTAACTAAAACTACGGAATGTATTATGGCTATTTCTCGACGTACCTTTTTAAAAACATCCATTGCTACAGCAGTTGTTGCTGGTGGTGGTTTAATGGTTTATCCGGCTTCGAAATTCTTTGATGATGAAGATATTGAGGTGATCCCACACGCCAGTCATTGGGGGCCATTTAATGCGATAGTCAAAGCAGGCGTACTTGTTGGTATTCAACCGCGTAAAGAATTAGACGCAATGCCAACTGAAATGCTGACTGAAGGGTTAATTGATCGAGTCTACGATAAAACTCGCGTTAAATATCCAATGGTTCGAGTATCTTACCTTGCCGATCCTAAAGGTGATAGCAAACCACATCTACGCGGAAAAGAACCCTTTGTAAGAGTGAGTTGGGAAACCGCTTTGTCTTTGCTTGCCGATGCTATTCAAACGACAGCGACAGAGCATGGTAATGAGGCTATTTTTAGTAGCTCTTATGGTGGCTGGTCTCATGCTGGTTTAATGAGACCGCAAGTACTACAAGGTCGATTTTTTAATCTTATTGGTGGACAAAGTACCACAACGGGTGACTATTCAGGAGGGGCCTCTCAGGTGATCCTTCCTCATGTTATTGGTGATATGGAAGTGTATTCACCACAAACAGCGTGGCCTGTAATAAAAGAGAATACAGAAATATTTGTATTGATTGGCTGTGATCCTTGGAAAAATAACCGTATTGAGTTTCGAGTTGCCGATCATCAGATGTACCCACATTGGAAGCAGTTTGCCGAAGATGGGATCAAATTCATCTCAATTAATCCACAACGTACCCGTACTGATGATGAGTTAGATGCTGAATGGGTGAAAATTGTACCTAATACAGATACCGCCTTATTTTTAGCTATGGCACAGCATGTGTATGTAAATGATCTTCATAATACTTCCTACTTAGATCGTTATACCGTAGGGGCTGATAAATACATTGACCATTTAATGGGTAAAACTGATGGGGTGGTTAAATCTCCGGAATGGGCAGCGAAGATCACAGGGATATCGGTAGAAGATATTCAAGCAATGGCGATTAAATTTGCAACCAGTAAAACTCAGTTTGCGGCAGGTTGGTCATTACAAAGAGCCGATCATGGTGAAATGATCCATTGGGCAATTATTAACTTTGCAGCCATGTTAGGAAAGATTGGTAAACCGGGTGAAGGGGTTGGTTTTAGTTGGCATTATGGCAATGGTGGTATGCCACAATCAGGGAAAACATTACCAATAGGTTTATCTCAAGGGAAAAATCCAGTCAGTGCTATTTGTCCTGCATCTCGTATCTCTGAAATGTTAATGAACCCAGGAAAAACCTTTACAAGAGATGGCATTGAATACACCTATCCTGATGTCAAAATGGTATATAACGCTGGTAATAATCTATTATCACATCAACAAGATACCAACCAACTGATTGCTGCGCTTAATGAAAAAGTAGAGACCTTTGTATGCCAAGATCCTTGGTGGTGCGCATCGTCACGTTATGCAGATATTGTATTGCCAGCAACTAGTACATTAGAGCGAGATGATCTCTCCTCTGGTGGGACTTACAGTAACGATAAAATCTATGCGATGCGTCAGGTTATTCAGCCTTATGGGGAAAGTTTAGATGACTTCGAAATTTTCCGAAGATTAGCTGAAATATTTAACGTTGAAGATAAATTTACGGAAGGGTTACCGTTTGATGAGATATTAAAACGAGCCTATAAAGCGTCTTCTGCTACATTACCGTTTGATGAGTTTTGGAAAAATGGCGTCGCTTTATTACCAGTGCCACAAGAAGCAAACCAATGGGTAAGACATGGAGATTTTTATCAAGATCCAGAGAAGAACCCACTGCATACGACATCAGGAAAAATAGAACTGTATTGCCAAGATATCGCCAATTTTGATGTGAAAAACTGCCCGCCAATGCCGACATTCTTAGAACCGTTTGAGTATCTTGGTAATGCAAAGCCTAATGAAGTTCATGTTGTTAGCCCGCATCCTTACATGCGATTACATTCACAATTGGCCAATACAGAAGTTCGTAAATACGAAAGTGTTCAAGGTCGTCAATACGTATTAATTAATGATAAAGACGCCGAGAAACATGGTATTCGCTCTGGTCAATTAATGGAAATATATAATGAGCGTGGCCGAGTTATCGCAGGAGCTAAAGTGTCAGATCAAATCATGCCTGGTGTAATTAGCTTAGAAGAAGGAGCATGGTTGCAATTTGATAGCCTAGGTCGCTGTAATAGTGGTTCAATCAATGTATTAACCTCTGGTAAAGCATCAAGTGATTTAAGCCAAGCGACTACTGCAAATACGTGTTTAGCTTATATTCAACGTTGTCGAGATCCAGAATCATCTAATTTGGCTTTTGAACCGCCAAGAATAGTCACAGTAGATACTGATATCCGTATTGATAAAGTGAATACTACTTTGGGTGATAGCAGTGGGTTAGGCCGTGAGACAAAGCAAAGCGTAGGTGAAGCGTTATTTTATCAGCGTTGTACTATGTGCCATTCGGCAAAAGATCCTAAGCAGTATACTAAGGCTCAATGGCGTGGGATCACTCAAAGTATGTTTCCTCGGGCTGGCTTAAATCCATTGGAACGTGAAGAAGTAATGAGCTTTCTTGAAGCAAACGCGAAAGATTCAAGCAATAGTTATAAATAGTAAATATAACAGTTAGTTATTAAGTAACCATTATTTATATACTCAAACGGCACTTCTTCGGAAGTGTCTTTTTTTATTCTATTTTCTGGTTTTAATTGATCTCTGTCCTATGCTTGTTACTTAAGTGTTAAAAATAAGATTGGGTGAGATAAATGGATTTAGCTAATGTATCAATTAAAGGGCGACTATTAGGCAGTAATATTGTGATTTGTTTTTTAATAATTGCATTAAATATTGTGGTGTTTCAATCAATTTCGACGATGGAAAAAGCCTCTGAATGGGTAGAGCATACCGAAGAGGTTATCGCAAATAGTAAAGGTCTTGTTAATTCAATGGTCAATCAAGAAACTGGCTTGCGAGGATTTGCTATTGCCGGTCAAGAAGATTATTTAGAACCTTATATAGCAGGTAAAGCTGATTTTAAAACCTATTTGCAAAAATCAAAATCGTTAACATCGGATAATCCAGCACAACAGGTACGTTTTGATGAGGTTTCTACTCAGGCTCAGAATTGGTCAAACTATGCAGAATCAATTATTGAGCTAAGAAGAAATATTAGGCAAGGAGAGGGTGTAAATAATCAGCTAACGGAATTAATTCAATCGGGTATTGGCAAAAATAAAATGGATGGGTTGCGTGCAGAAGTCGATACACGAAGCTTTGGAATGGTTGGGAATATTATCATCAATGCGATGGTCAATATGGAAACAGGCTTAAGAGGTTATATTCTTAATCGTGAAGAACAATATTTAGAACCGTATTATACGGGACTAGAAGTGATCAAAAAACAGAATCAATTTATAGAAGGAACGGCACTATCTAAGCATGTAAATGGATGGATAAATGATTATAGTGAAAAAGCCATTCTCCTTGTAAAAAAATCAACTGACTATAAAACAATGTCAGATCTTTATGCTGAATTAAATAAGAAGAAGGGCAAAATCTATATGGATGATCTTCGTAAGAAGGTTTCGACAATTATAGATATTGAAGCGGGTTTGATGGACCAAAGAAAAATTGAATCAAGTAACGTGGCAACAATAGCAAATAATGTCATTATTTTTGGTAGTGTAATTGTTGTTATATTAGCGCTTCTTTTCTCATACTTTACAGCTATGAGTATTACAAAACCAATTCAAAAAGCGGTTGATTATGCCAAGCAATTAGCCGCTGGTGATTTGAATATCAATGTTGGTAAACAAGGAGGCAGTGAGGCAGGAACACTGTTACTTGCCATTCAAACGGTATCAAATAATCTAAAAGAAGTGATTGGTCAAATAGCAGATACCAGTAATAAGTTGAATGAATCATCAAGTTATCTGAGCAATGCACTGGATAAAACAGGTAATGGCGCTAAAGAACAACTAAGTCGAACAGAGCAAATTTCAGACGCAATGCAACAGCTGTCTATTGCTGTTCAAGAAGTATCTCAAAATACGGTTAATGCAGCACATGTTGCGACGAATGCAGATGAAGAGGCACAAGCAGGATTTAGTGTAATTCAAAATACTATTCAGCATATTGGGCAATTGGATGAAGAGATAAAACAGACTGCTTCTCAAATTACAAATCTAGCAGAAGAAACCAATAATATTGGTAAGATCTTAGAGGTTATTGGGGGCATTGCAGAGCAAACTAACCTGCTTGCACTAAATGCAGCGATAGAAGCAGCAAGAGCCGGTGAACAAGGTAGAGGCTTTGCAGTCGTTGCCGATGAGGTGAGAGTTCTTGCTAAACGAACTCAAGAATCAACAACTGAAATTCATACCCTGATTGATCGAATTCAAAGTGGAACAAATGGTGTTGTAACCAGCATGGAGCAGAGTACTAGTTTATTAACTTCAAGTATCGACTCTGCTAATAAATCAGGTGATGCGTTTTCTGCGATTACAGAATCAATTACTAAAATAAATGATATGAACACGCAAAGTGCAAGTGCATCAGAAGAGCAGAGTGTTGCTACTGAGCAGGTGAATGAGAGTATGCAAGCGGTGAATGGTATTTCTCAAGAAAATCATAATATTATGATGGAAACCGTTAAGTCTTGCGAAGACCTTGCTAAGTTATCTATTGTTTTAAATGATACAGTTAAGCAATTTAAGATGTAGTTATTGAGTTGGTTATTATTCAATAAAGTAAACCCTCAGTAAATAAGATTACTGAGGGTTTTTATCTATTTTGATAGTCTTTTTTATTATTAACTCTCAGGTAACCATGTTTGTTCAGAAACGACTTTTTGATTTTTGAAGGTTAATTGTTCTACCTTATCGCCATGATTGTTCCAATGGGTTAATGAACCATCTTTGATTTTACCATCGTCATAATTGGCTTGGGTCGCTTTCTTACCATTAGCATAATAGCTGGTGTATTGGCCGTCTTTTTTACCATCATCGTAGCTGATGGTTAAATTCTTCTCGCCATTGTCATACCAACGAGTCGCTTGACCATCTAGCTGGTTATTCTTGTAAGTAAATTCTGTTTTCTTTTGGCCGTTTGCATACCAAGTTTGCATTTGGCCATTTAGCTTGCCATCTTTATAATTAAGTTTTGAGGCCATTTGACCATTTGGATACCAATTACTTTCGGTGCCGACTTCCAATCCTTTGTTGAATTGCGCTTTGGTCGAGATTTGTCCATTATCGTATTTTTGAACGAACGCTCCTGTATATGGACTTTCTTGGTTCACTTGATAAGCTACACCATTACGCATTTGTAAGTAATCAACAGAACTGTCTTTTGGTGCTGCTGCTGCGTAACTGGCACCAGACACTGTACTTAGAGCAAGTAAAACTGGGATATATTTCTTCATTGTGATACCTCATTTTTCGCGAATATTTCACATTGAATGGCTATGTTGTTTTTTACTTATATCGCTTTCATCATTTTTATTTTTTGATGTGAAGCTAAGCTGATATTCAATATTCCACTTATTTTTATTAATGTCAGTACCGAATTTTGTAGTCATACTTTTCATTTATGAGGTGTCAATTTAGGGAACTTTTCGTATTTCTTAAGGTAGCTTTAATGATTATTTTTCACAAACTCTAAGAAAGTCCGGTCAGCTTTTGATAGATAACCATTTTTTCGCCATGCAATTGAAATATCTAAAAAGATAGGTTCACTAAAGGGAATTGAGACAATGTCTGGCTCGCTCTCGGTGGCGAGTTCTAACAAGGCACTAATGGCAAAGTCTCGTTTTACAATTTTTAGTATTACTGGTAATAGATTGGTTTCAAAAGAGAAATTAGCGGTCAGTTTTTGTTGTTGGCAAATAGCGTCTAACCTTTCTCTATGAAAATAGCCTTGTTTAAACATGACTAATTCTTGAGAGAAAAATTCTTTAAATGACAAAGTGTCTTTGGTTGCAAACTCATGCTCAGGACTCACCACTGCAACCATTTGAGATCGTAATAAATGGTCAGAATCCAGCGCGTCAGGTAAGTTTCTTACTTGAGTAATTCCAAGATCAATCTCCCCATCAAGCAACATTTTTTGAATTGATTGAGCGCCTGCTTCTACCATAGTGAGTTTTAATTTTGGATAGCGACTTTTAAAGGCCATCAGTACATCGGGAAAATAATAGGTTCCCATTATGCTTGGAACGCCTAATCGAACTTCGCCTTTTTCTAATCCCCTTAGTTCCTTCATAGCTAAAGTCGCATCATCCAACTGTTGTAAGATAAGTTTGGCGTGTTTAAGTAGGGCTTCTCCCTCATGAGTAAGGGTTATTCTGCGTTCATGACGACGGAAGAGTTCCAGTTCTAGCTGACTTTCAAGTTTTTTGATGGCAACGCTTAGTGCTGGCTGAGCAATGTGCAACGCATTCGCCGCATGAGTAATGTTTTGGTGCTCGGCAACTGCAACAAAATACTTTAGTAATCTTGTGTCCATCTTAAAAATTCACCATAACTAAAAACTATCAAATCAATAATTATTATATATTTTCACTATTTCAATGAACTTGCTACTGTTTTGATATTGTTTTTCCTGATGATGATCACTGAGATGATTGAATTTCGTAGTAAGGCGTATTACCAAGTGAGTGCCGCATTGGCTTTTGGATCATTTTTGGTCTTTTGTAATTTGTATTTGTTTCAACCTATGTTGCCAGTATTGGCTGATCATTTTATGGTGTCTGCGACTCAAATCAATTGGTTGTTGGCTGCAGGGACATTAATGCTGGCTCTGAGTTTATTGCCATGGGCGATAGCGTCTGATTTCATTGGTCGACGCAAAGTGATTTTATTGAGCTTATTCATGCTTCCTGTCATTGGAGTGACCTCATTATTAACCGATAGCCTTATTGTTCTTATTTTAAGTCGTGCAGCAATGGGTATCGCACTTGCTGGTTTTGCGGCTGTTGCAGTCGCTTATATGGCAGATGCGTTTACTGCTCAAGCGTTTAGTTATGCCATTGGTGCTTATATTAGTGCTAACTCGTTAGGAGGGATTTCTGGACGACTATTTGGCGGTGTTATAACAGATCATTTTAGTTGGCAAATGGCAGTGATCTTGATGGCTCTAATAAGTGCAATTGGTGCCATTATCGTTGCTCTAATTTTGCCAAAAGACACAGCTCAGCAAACTGAAAAACGGTCAGTCTCTGATTATCATCGTGTACTTGTTCAGCATTTAAGAAACAAGCAACTCTTTTTGGCTATGCTGATTGGAGGGGTTAATTTTGCTTTGTTTGTTAACTTATACTCCGTTACTGGTTTTCGTTTAATTGTTAAACCTTATTCGTTGCCTTTAAGCGTGACTTCTATGATCTTTCTTTGCTACTTATCAGGCACAGTGAGTTCCCGTTTAGTTGGATTATGGTGTCAGCATTTTAATGCGGTATCGGGTATGTTAGCAGGAACATTGTTGAGTTTAATTGGAATGGGGATCGCCAGTTTTGAATCATTGACTGCGATTGTTATTGGCTTGAATATATTGAGTTTTGGTGCTTTTTTTACGCATTCACTCGCTTATGGTTGGGTGAGCCAAAAAGCAGAGACGGCGAAATCGACGGCAACCGCATTATACCTAGTACACTACTATGTCAGTGGTAGTTTAGGTGGGTTCTATTTGATGTATTGTTGGCAACATGGCGGGTGGGAGAGTGTTGTTCTTGGAGCTGCAGTGCTTTATATCGTTATTTTTGGATTATGCTGGCGTTTATATAACTATGCCCATACCAAGGAGGTATGGGCATAGTCGCAGTACGTTATTGTATTTTTATTTTAATGTTTTTAGATTCTATAATTCAAAAATCTTAAAGCCATTTTTTCCTGAATGTTTTATATCATACATGGCAGCATCGGCATTGTGCATAACTTCATTAATGCAGCCTCCATGCTCAGGGAAGAACGCAATACCAATACTTGTACTTAGGTGATAAGAAATGTCCTCTAGTATTAATGGTTCATTGTTGTTTTTAATAAATTTCTCTACTTGTTCAATCACTGTTTGGTGAGTTGTGAGATCGTAAATAAGTATGGCAAATTCGTCTCCACCAAGACGGGCAACATAAGCGTTATCCGAAAAGACATTGTGTAGATTCTTAGCAATTGCTTTTAAGGCTAAGTCGCCAGCACTGTGACCAAAATTATCATTAAGATCTTTAAAAGCATCTAAGTCGATATAGATTAATGCTAATTTAGTATTGTCCTTTCGGGCACTTTGCATTTTCCAGTGGAATAATTTGTTAAAATAACCACGATTTATTAATCCAGTTAAACCATCATGATGTGCTAACTTATTGATTTCATTGTTGTTCATTATCTTTTTAAGTTGTAGTTGTGCTATAAGTAAAGAAATGATTACAGAGAAAATTAGTAAGCTAATCACGATGAGTAATTCATTTCCCTTCATTTCACTTAAACTCCATAGAGGAACACTTGGAACAAAGGTAATGAGTCGCCAACAGGTATCTTGATTGATAATAGATACATATTTGTCTGATTTTAGATTTTCAGGGTATGAAAAAACAGAATCAAACGTGAGTATTCCAGAACCAATACTATATTGTCCTTGTTGACGATTTTTGAAACATTTGTAAGTCTTAGGATAAATAGCAGAATATTTTTTATCTTTATTTTCGCCAAACATAAATGCAAATTCTAACTCTGGTCTTTTATCATAAATTAGAAAGTAATTATCACTATTAATAAGCATATGATGATTTTTTTGCTCTAATGAGAAAAGCTTCAAGCCATCAATTAAATATTCTGCGAGGTAGTTTAGTATTACTACTCCACGTTTTTCCCCATACTCATCAAAGATAGGGGTGACTAGACGAATCATTGGTTTGTATGGCTGTTCTATTTTTCCATGTTCAATATTTAAATCTAGGATAGATATGTAGATCTCTCCATCTTTTAATTTCAGACTATCCTGAAAATAATATCTGTCCTGTTTGTTTTGTAACTGATTTTTAGGAACAATAGTAGGAATGCCATTATTATAATTAATACGGATAACTTCATTACCATCAAGGTCAAGGTAGCGTAATTGGTCATAAAGCCCCTTTCTAAAGCTTAACGCAAGTGTATTTAGCTCTGCTCGTTTAATCAGTTTTTTATCATCACTTCCATAGGCTTTATTGATTTCAATAAAGTCAGACAGTAAGAGAAGATCTTTCCCTATGTTGTCGAGGGCCATCGCAATATATTGTTTCTGAGCGGAGACGAGGGATCTCTGTTCTGTTTTTATTTGATTAATTTTTATTTCACTTTCCGAGTGTTTATAGAAGTAAAAAATATAAAAGAAAATAAACACAGAAATAAAATGATAAAGCGTGACCAAAAAAATAGATTATTGGACTTATTAAATGTAATCACTTCATTTACTCAACTTAAAATCAACAAAACAAACAATTTCACAGCACTTGTTTTTGCGTGAAGTATTATTTATGGGTGTTATAGGTCGACGAACTTTATAGTATATGAATAATTCTATCAATGGGAAAATCGTAGAAAATGGAATAAAAATTGACCTAAATCGTATTATTTTTAGGAATTAATTTTAACCATAGTGCTCAGGCATTGTTTGTTATTAATTATCTTTCTATATGAGGGAAGGATATTACAATTAATTAGCAAAATCATTGTTTTTTGGTTAACTTTTGTTTTTTTGTTGAAGGTATGGAGCGAATGAAATGAAAATAGAGAGCGTAAGTATTGGGTTTATTTAAAAGACTTTAAATTCAATAGTTTAATCTCTCTAGTTTTTAGGGCGGAGTGTGAGAGGTTAACTAGGTTTAAGGTAATTAATACTAACGTATTCAGGCTCTTCTATCCCTGCATCTTGGTTTAATACTCGAGTCAATACAAAGTAGTAGTTTGCTAATATATTGGCAAAGCGAGGGAGTGTTTCTGGGATTTTCTTTGTGGTTAATTTATCCACTTGAACTAACGCTCGCACCACTTTTTTACTTAAACTACGGCATTGATGAAGTTGAATAACTGGGCCTGTGCCACGAGGAAGAACAAAGCGTTTTTCTTTATCTTCGACTTGTGCTTTAAAGGCGAACATTTCTGCGAGTAGTTCTTGGACATCTTCTTCAAAAATACCGCACTTTCCACGTATTGAACCATTTAAATGAAATATTTTAGGTTGTAAACGTTCTAAGGATTCTCGAACTTCTTGGTTTGATATTTGAGAAAGAGCCAAACCAGTATAGGCGCATAACTCATCGGTTAAGATCTCAAAATCACACAGTGGACTGTCTTCAAAAATGAAAGGGTATGAAAGTTCACCAACCACGCCTGATGCTTTTAGTGTCATAGTTACATTACTTATTAGTGGGTTATGAAGAAATACACTTTACCATGAGCTAAGAAAACATAGCGAGATAATCTGAGTTTAATAGATAGAATATATTATCGCAGCGACGTACAATATCGACCACTTCGGAATACGGTGAGAATCCGTAACGGACGCGCCACTGTGAAAGTCTCAACGGGATTTGAGTCAGATACGAAGTGCTTAATTTTATGCTCTATTACTCAGAGCTATAATGTACGCGATTTACAGGAGTTTTCATGCGCTGGCCTGCGTTAAAATCATTTATTATTGCCTCTTCTTTTTTGTTTTCTTTTTCATCGATGGCAGAGACTATTTATCCGTTAAGCGTAGTTGATGGCTTAGGGAACTCTGTCGTTATTGAACAAGAGCCTAAGAAAATCTCATCTAAAACCCTATTTACTGATGCTGTGTTATTAGAATTGGTGGATGATAGTTCACTCTCCAGTTTGACTGATTTAGCCAATAACCCTAATTACTCAGCGGTAAAAGACATTCTTCCAAAATCAGTGCCTTTATTGGCGTTGAATGTAGAAATGATTATTGCTAATCGTCCTGATATTGTGTTTGCTGCGAACTGGAGTGACGCATCAAAGTTAGCGATTATTGAAAGTGCGGGCATTCCGGTTTATCGAATTCAAACACCTAAAACGATCGCAGAGATCGAAGCTGAGATCTTACATGTTGGTGAAATAGTTAACAAAAGCGAAGCGGCTAAAAAAGTCGTTGCTAAAATGAAAGCACGATTAACTCAAAATGTGATTAAGCCAAAACAAAGATTAACAGCGTTAGATTACAACCCTTGGGGAACCTCTAGTGGACAAGACTCCACATGGGATGAAGTATTAAAGCAAGCAGATCTAGATAATGCGATTGAAGGATTAGTCAGTGATAAATACGGCCAAGTGCCAGTATCAAAAGAAATGGTGATTGTGCTTAATCCGGATGTGTTGTTTATTCCTGCTTGGGTTTATGGCGATGACAATGGAGCAGAGCAGTTCAAGCAAGATTTAATGTCTGATCCTTCTTTGCAATCAGTCACTGCTATTAAAGAAGGGCGTGTGTATCAAATGCCTCATGTATTAAGAAGCGTTTATAGTCAGTACATTATTGATGCTGTTCTTTTTGTTAATCATTCTGCGTATAAGAGACCTTAATGCCTTTTTATCGTTTAACGTCATTTCAAATTATTATCTCAGCCAGCCTTTTTATTGGTTTGTTTTTGGCGTATCTAAGCCTTGGTGCGGTGCATATCCCAGTTCTCGATATATTGGCGATGTTTAAGAGTTACCTGATTAATGGTAGCGAATTCGCAGCAAAGGAATACCCATTAGCCTCTGCGATTGTTATGCACATTCGATTACCTAGAGCGTGCGCCGCTATTCTTGCTGGTGGTGCATTGGCCTTGGCTGGGGCATGTACTCAAGGTTTATTTAAAAATCCATTAGCAAGTCCAGATGTGTTGGGAGTGAGTTCTGGCAGTAGTTTTGGTGCGGTAATTGCGATAGTCACGGGCTTTTCATTTATGAACCCGATGTGGCTACCGATTTTTACTACAGTGGGGGCATTGGCGGCGTCAGCATTTATCTATGTATTGGCTTCTCGCAGTTCTTCTTCGCAGATCTTGTTTTTGATCTTAACGGGCTTGGCGCTTTCTAGTTTATTGGGTGGCGCTCGCATGGGGCTATTATTAATGGCTCAGCAATATGAAGTCAGTCAGTTTGTCTTTTGGGCAATGGGTGGTTTGGATGGGCGTATGTGGCAACATTTATTGTGGCCAACACCTGTCATTATTATTGTTTCAATTCTGCTATTAAAAGAAAGTCGAGCCTTAAATTTATTAGCATTAGGTGAAGAAAGTGCACACGGAATGGGGCTTAATGTAAAACAGACTCGATTCAAGCTATTGATGTTTGCTACCTTGCTTACTGCGATGTCGATAGCGATTGCCGGACCTATAGGCTTTATTGGCTTGATGGTGCCGCATTTGGTGCGTTTATTAGTGGGCCCTGCACATGAAAAACTGTTGCCGTTCTCTGCCATTTTTGGTGTTATTTTCTTGCTTTTATGTGATTTGTTAGGTCGTTGGATTATCGCACCAAATGAATTGAAAGCAGGGATAATTACCTCGTTTATTGGCGGCTGTTACTTTATAGGCTTAATTATTCGATTCCAAAGAAAAGGGCGTTTAGCATGATGAATTCAACAGCGGCGTTACTAAACGTATCAAACCTAAGTTATCAAGTTGGTTCAAAAGCGCTATTAAAAGATATTTCTTTTTCTGTGAATGCGGGTGAGTTAGTTGGTGTTATTGGCCCTAATGGTGCTGGTAAAAGTACCTTGATGAAATGCATCAGTGGTTTTCAAGCCTATTCTCAGGGGGAGATATCAATTAAAGGCGAATCGCTATCGAGTCTTTCTCATATTGAACGTGCATTAAGTATGAGTTATTTACCTCAATACAGTGAAGCCGCATTTCCATTTAGCGTGATGGAAACCATTGGTTTTGGATTTCATGCACGTCAGCAACAAGAAGTAATTTCAACAGACCTGATTAAAGAGCAAAGCAAAGCTGCATTAGAGAGAGTTGGAATAGGGCATTTACATAATCGAACAGTGACTGATTTATCTGGTGGTGAAAAACAGTTAGTACACTTTGCGCGATCATTAGTGCAAGGAACGTCATTAATGTTGCTTGATGAGCCAACGGCCAGTTTGGATATTGGTCATGAATCGCAGTTAATGAATGTGCTTTATCAAGAATGCCAAAACGGAAAGTCTGCCTTGGTTGCTATTCATAATTTAAACACTGCGGCAGAATTTTGTGATCGACTCATCTTGATTAACCAAGGTGAAGTGATGGCAGAAGGTAAGCCAAATGAGGTGTTGAGTGAAGAGAATATTCAAACTTTGTATCAAGATCTAGTCATGGTGTCGCATCATACGGTGACAGGGAATACAATAGTGTCGCCGTATAAAAAGTAATTCAATATTTAGATAGTAACTATAAAAAATCCAGAGCCCCGCTAGAGTGGCTCTAGATTTTTTGTTTATTGGTTAGATGAAATTATTCACACGGTGGTGCCATGTGAATTAATGCCAAACCACCAAGTGATGTCTCACGGTATTTACGGTTCATGTCTTTACCTGTTTGATACATGGTATCGATCACTTTATCGAGTGAAATAAGACATTTACTAGTGCGCTTTAACGCCATGCGAGAGGCGTTAATTGCTTTCATTGAACCCATTGCATTACGCTCGATACAAGGCACCTGAACAAGGCCACCAATAGGATCACACGTCATACCTAACGAATGCTCCATAGCAATTTCAGCCGCCATACAAATTTGTTCATTACTGCCGCCGCGAAGTGCGGTTAGCCCTGCTGCTGCCATCGATGATGAAACGCCGACTTCACCCTGACACCCTACCTCAGCGCCAGAAATGGAAGCATTAGTTTTGTATAAAATACCAATTGCACCAGATACCGCTAAGAAGTCTTTTAGTTGCTTTGTATCAAGCTCTTTAATGAAACGATGGTAATACATCAATACACCAGGAATAACACCGGCTGCGCCATTGGTTGGAGAAGTAACAACTTGTCCGCCTGCTGCATTTTCTTCACTTACTGCAAAAGCAAATAAGTTAATCCAATCCATGATCTCCATTGGATCGTTTTCAATAGAGGCGTTTGCTTCTAGTTTTTTCAATAACGCAGGGGCACGACGAACCACGTTTAAGCCACCATCAAGAATGCCTTCAGTTTGAAAACCACGTTCCATACACAATGACATGACTTTCCAGATTTGGTCGGCTTTCGCATCAATCGCTTCCATTGGTTGAAAGGCGACTTCGTTTCGTAATACTAGGCCTCCTAAACTTAACCCATATTTTTCTGCTTTTTCTAACATCTCATCAGCAGACTTAAATGGAAATTCAACGTTAACATCAGTGGTGCTTTTACCATTGATTAATTCATCAGCAGTTGCAATAAAACCGCCACCAACAGAGTAGTAGGTTTCGATGGCAAGTTGTTGTCCTGCGGCATCAAAAATTGAAATAGTCATGCCATTTTCATGCAATGGTAAGTTGGTTTGATGAAAAAGCATGTCCGTTTCATAATCAAAGGTGATTTCATACTCACCTGCGATATGAAGCACTTTATCGTCAATGGCTTTTTTCATGGCTAAATTAGCACTGGTAATCTTAATGGTGTCAGGGCGGTTACCCAGTAGGCCTAAAATGGTCGCTCGGTCAGTATGGTGGCCGATCCCCGTCAGTGAGAGCGAACCATATAAATCAACTTGAACACGAGTGACTTGTGCTAAATAGGGTTGGAGAAGCTGGGTGAAATTGTACCCAGCGATCATAGGACCATTCGTGTGTGAGCTCGATGGTCCAACGCCAATTTTATAGATATCAAAGATAGACAGCATAGACATTACCTATTTAAATGCAGCAAAACCGAAACCATAAATGAGTGAGTATCGTTTACTGGTTTTACTATTATAATAATTAAGTTTAGTTGTTTTGTGGATTTTAGGAGGCGGAATTAACATTAATTACTGAAAACGAACACTCAGAAAAAGAGGATAAAGAGTAGCGTTCTATTATATTATGGACTGAATTATATATTTTTACTCGATGGGCAATAATGGATCTTATTCAACTCTCTCGCATTAGCTTTAAGCATCTTACTGCTCTGCATGTCATGCTCTCTACACACAGCGTAACGCAAAGTGCTGAGATATTATGCATGAGCCCATCAAGTATGAGTAAAACCTTATCTCAATTACGACAATTATTGAGTGATGAGCTGTTTTATCGTGACGGTACGAAATTAATCCCAACCTCTTATGCGTTAAAAATTGGGCCAGTATTGCATCAAATTTTAAATAATATGAATGGCTTGCTGAATCAGTCCACATTTAAACCTAAAGATTTCTCTGGTAAGTACTCACTCTCAATGCGAGAAAGTACTTTTGAGATATTTGCGCCAATCATTAGCGATATTCTGTCTACTCAAGCACCTAATTCTCATATAGATATTCACTCAAAAGAGCAATTGGGTTTTGATGCCTTATTAAATGGGCAAGTCGATGTGATTTTACTGCCACATGATAGAAGTCAGCCGCCAACAACTGAACAACAATTGGTATGGACAACGGTGATCGAAGATGAAATGGTTTGTCTTATGAGTGCCGATCACCCCTTAGTTGATAAAGAGTTAACGGTTGAGGGGTATTTAGCTTATAAGCATATTGGTATTTTTGATAAGGAATTAAATGTTCCTTATTTTGAGCAATGTTTAGCTCAGCAATACCAACCAAGGGACGTCGCGATTTCAGTCGCTGATTTTGGTAGTGCTGCAACCTTATGCCATCACACGGAGTTTTTATTTACTAGTTCTAAAAAATGGGCAGAAATGGCAAGCCAAGCAAAGGGGTTAGTGATAAAACCTATGCCGTTTGATTATGGGCAAGTGGCATATAGTATGGTTTACAATAAATTAAGTATCAATGATCAGGCCGTAAGCTGGCTGTGTGATCGCATTAAAGAAAAATAAGACATTCTGCTTAGGTAATTAATGTTACTATTTTTGGAGAAATATTAGCGTCACATTTTATGTGATGTTTTATAACCAATTGTTTATCAAGGCAGTAAAATGGATTTACCACAAGAACAGATCACCGCAGAGCACTCTTTAGAACGCATATACCCAAAACAGTTGAACCAAGATGATAAAGGTCATCAAGATGTGTTGGATATACACTTAGAGCGTTATCAATTTGCCTCAGAACAGCTACGCGGTACGCAGATTTTAGATATTGCTTGTGGCTGTGGTTATGGCACTGCATTAATGGCAGAGGCTCATCCTGATAAACAATTTATTGGTGCAGATGTTGATCCAATGGCTGTTAACTATGCCAGAGAGCATTATCAAGCGGATAACTTACATTATGTATGCGGTAACGGTATGGATTTTCAATTAACTAGCAAAGAGGGCGGCTTTCAGTACTTTGATACTATCATTAGCTTAGAAACCATAGAGCATGTGCCTGAGCCTCAAAAAATGGTAACGCACTTATTAACTCAGTTGAATGAACAGGGGGTTATGATCGCATCGGTTCCGACCACACCAACGGTTGATGGGAATCCTCACCATTTGCATGATTTTACCGTCGCCTCTTTTTATCGTCTATTTTCAGCTTCAAATTACCAACCAGGTGAGACCTTTGAGCAGATCCAATATTGGGAATTTAAAGGATTGTTTTCGAAAAAAGAATCTAAAGAAAATCGCTCACAAGGGGTGGGGCGGAATATTGTGAAGCACTATATTAAAAAACCGAGCGCGTTGTTTTATCGAATGCGCTCAATAGTGACTAAAGGACTTAATAATCGCTATTTAACGGCGGTTTTCTTTAAGTAATTATTTATTATTCTTGTTTTATAAAACATTAAGTATAAATCGATGGGGTGATCACTGAACGCCCCAATCGAGTTACTAACTTGGCTTCAAACTCTTCCATCTGTACTTTACTGCATTTATCCCATCCTAGCGCTTCACCAATTACGCCATGATATTGGAATGCATTTAAACGGATAGTGATATTTTCGGCTAATGTCTTTAAATACTCACTAATAGCATCGATTTCACACAATAAATCGGTTTTATTTGGAATGTACAACAGCCGAACTTCGTGCAATTTATCGTGTTTAGCTAATAGATTGATCGAGTGTAATACGCGATGATTCTCTCTACCGACTAACCATAGATGCGTGTCATTTTGCCATGCTTTTAAGTCAATCATAGCCCCATCTAAATAGGGTAGAACTTTATTCCATCCTTGCTCAGATAAACTGCCATTGCTGTCAATAAAACAGGTAAGGTGGCCTAATGATTTTTCTGACTTGATGGCTTTAAAGTATTCAATAATGAAGGGTAATTGTAGAGTCGCTTCACCTCCAGAAATCGTAACACCACTTAAAAATGGCGCGTGTTTTTTGGTGAACTCAATTAGCTTTCCTACCGTATACGTTGTTATTTTTGGATTGGATTTACTTGGGCAGAGATCAATGCATTTATCACATTGAGTGCACAGCGCTTCATCCCATATAACTTTCTTGTTTGGTGAATCATCAAAGGTTAATGCACCTGTTGGGCATGGCTCTACGCAATCACCACAATGATCACAGTGATTAATTGTGTGAGGGTTATGACAAGTTATACAATCGTAATTACAGCCTTGTAAGAAGATCACAAGGCGGTTTCCTGGGCCATCAACACAAGAAAAGGTCAGTATTTTACTGACCAATCCTGTTTTGTTGTCGTTGATGTTATCGCCAGAAAAAAGATCAGCGTTAACCATAGTAATAATTTCTTATTCTACGTACGCAGGTGTCATTTCTAGCGCTACAACACGAGGTGTTCGGTTCAATACTTCCGTGTTTTTCGCCGCTTCTGCTCCTAAAAACGTAGTATTGGTTCGAGAGCCTTCAGCGTCGTACTTAGCGATATCAGACAGTTTTACCATGTAACCTGTAATGCGAACTAAATCGTTAGAAGCAACATTGGCGGTAAACTCACGATAGCCTAATTGCAGTGCGCCTTTTGCTAAGTTAAACATTGCTTCAGGGTTTGATTTAACCGTTTCATCAATGGTCAAAATATCACTGACACCAGAGGTGTAATATTGGTGGTGTTCAGCAGTGGCTTGCACATAAGATACTGGATCTGGCTCTGTGCCATAAGGGATGCGAACACCTGGAGTCACATCAAGATCTAAGCTAATGCCACCTTGTGCATGAAGCAGTGCTTTTCCGTGATAGCCGTGTTTTACCTCGGTTGCATCAACGATCTCTGAGAGTTGTTTTGAAATAGCATGGCCCAATTGGTTTGCCATTTCATCATGACCGTATTTTGCTGCAATGCCTTCTTTTTCCATAAGAATATCGACGGCTTCAGCCATGCCGTAAATGCCAAACATTGGTGCGAATCGGTCTTCACTAATTAATCCTTCTTTGGTTAAAAAACCTTCAAAGAAATTTGATTTTTCATGCAAGAATGAACTTCTTGTATTAATTAAGCCAAACATAACGTTGCAGTAATTAGGCAGCACGTTATTAACAAAGTCCGCTTTATTTTGGGCTTTTTTAGCCACTTCTTTTAAATTCATGCGGACAAGAGTATTAGAGCCACCCGCTAACGGTAGCGAGTTGTAGCAACTGACGATGCCAAAGCCGGTGTTATTGTACGCTTTTGCATGTACTGGGTAATTTGCAATGTGAGGTTTACTGCACTCACAAATATTTGCAGCCGCTTGACGAAGCAGATCATCTGGTGTGATTTCAGCGTCGTACATAAAGGTTAAGTTAGGAGCAATTTGCTTTAATTCAGCATCAACACGTAAGATTGTACGACAAATAATATTATCTGTAGGGCCAATGTTTACGTGCATGAAGGCATCAGGTAGTGTGCGATCAAGCATTATCCAAAAACGTTTTATTTTTTGGTAAATTTCTTCATCGCTAAGGGTACCAACAAAAGGCATAAGCACAGTATCAAGTTGGCCAAGATAAACAGGGATAGAAGTAACAGAAGGGACATGATGATAAATTATAGTGAGTAAATTTAATGCAGCATCAAAATCTTCGGCCGCAGATAGCTCTAGGTATTTTGAACCTTGAGATAAAAACTTTGCGTAATCAGGCAATACATAACGAGGTTTAAAAGGGGCGTGGCCCTCAAACATATCACACAGAATGCCATCATCCAGTGCTTGTTGAGTATCAGAGTCAATCTCCATATAAGGCAAGCTAGCCTCAGCTTCTAAGGCTAAATATTGTGATTTCTGTTTTGGAGAAAGGTTTGCATCGGTAATGATGCTATAGAAACGTTCTTGACTCATGATAAAACCCTTTTTATTAGTATGGGTTTATTCTAATGGAATAGCGCAATTTCTTTTAGTGAAAGTATAGGAACTACTTATTTCTATTTCGGAAATGTAAAGATGTTAGTAGTACTGAGGCGCTTTTATTTTCAGCAAGACGCTTAATAGCGGTTATCCATAAAGCCAGGTAAAACAATCACTGATTTAGCGCTGAACTATGCTAAAATAAACGCATTATATGTATCGCCGTTTATTTAAATTTTACCTAAAGTACCCTTATTGTTATGCCAAAATTGCTTATATTAATTAGTTTCCTATTTTCATTCTCTTCACAGGCCGGAATGCTTGAGTTTTGGAGTGCATTTGGTGACAACGTCGATCAAAAACTTGCGAAAGAATTTGAAGCGAGAACAGGCAATCAATTAATGATTCGTAAGTTCTCCATTGATGAAATGAAAGCTGAGTTATTATTGGCATCAAGATCGAAAAATTATATGCCAGATGTAGCATGGGTTCCGTCTGATTTTTTAGGCTTGCATAAATTCATAGGAATTACGCCTATTCCTAAAGTATGGATAAAACAAGAGCAATTAGAACCAGCAGCAAAACAGAGTGCAATGGTTGGTGACAGCTATATGGGATTACCTTTGTTTCTTGGTAATCACCTAATGCTTTTTTATGATAAGAGCAAGATTACTACACCGATTGCGACATGGGAACAACTGCAAGTATTGTCTGAAAAAGAACCGGATAAAATACATATTAGCTATAGCGTAAGAGATATGTATTTCTTCTCAGCGTTTTTCAGTCTGTTTCATCCCAATATACCTTTAGATCAGCTTCAGTTTGATGATGATAAATGCTCAGAAGCACTTGCGTTTTATTATAATTTAGCACAGCTTAATCACCTGAATAATGAGTGTAATAGTTTATGTAGTCGTCAATTATTTATTGATCATAAAGCATCGTATTTAATCGATGGTGATTGGGCTGTGAGTAACTTAATTGAAGAATTTGGATCTGATTTAGGAATTACTTCCTTACCTAGCTATCAAGGGATCCCAATGCAGTCATTATCTGGTGGTAAAGTATTAATAATGACAAAAGCCAGTTTTCAGGACCCTGAAAAAAGAGTCATGATTAAACAGTTAATGGAATTGGCTCAAGATAAAGAGTTTTTAACTAGATTAATTAATGAGCATCAATATATATCAGCGTCAACAGAAGTGAATCAAACAGTCATAGTACCTAATAAAAAAATAATGAATGCTGTCTATCAACAATACTTACAATCTCAACCTATGCCAACGAGTTTACGAGTCTCCTTTGTGTGGGAGGCGCTAGCTAGAGGTGCCTCACGTCATTCTGATGGCATGCCTGAAAAAGAAACGATGAAGTACATAAGAAATCTCATTGATCGATTTACAACGAAAGTGGAAGGATTATGATTTCTCGTCCTTATTTTAGCTTACGTAAAGCATTTACTTATGTTTTACTTATCGCCTCACTTGCGCCATTGATCTTTATTAGTCAATTTTTGACTAGTCGTATTAGCGACCAATTACTAAGCCAAAAAGAGCATCAAATTCAAAATGCTGTATCGACCATTGCTCAAGAGATAGTTGTGGAGCTTGATCGGATTCAACAAAGCTTAAATTGGTTATCTCGAGATCGATTTAATATCCAAGCATTAGATAATATTTTATATTCCAGCGTTGTGACGCATAATCTCGTTCGTTTTAGTGAACTATCAGGATTGATTAATAGTGTTTATATTTTGAATGATAAATGGGAACCTTTATATGATCTTAATGGTCGTCCTTATCATTTTGAAAATAGCCAATTATTAAGAGAAATAAGTGTCGATAAATCGATATATGAACAAGGTTTAACAAAGGCTCACTTCTATACAGAATCCAATTTAATTAAAGGGATACATACAGCCAAAGGCATTGCTTTAGTTACCCCTATGCTAGCTTATAATTTAGAGGGGTCTGGCCGTTATCGTGCTTCTGGTTATGTAGTTGTTTTGATTTCATTTGATACGATTGAGCAGAGTTTTCAGCATTTCTTATTAAAAGACGAAAGCTTTAATTTAAGTCAGCATTTAGATACGCATGAAAATGTAAAATCTGAGATGACAGAAAGTGGTATTTTAGAGCGAATTTTCGTATTGAATAATTCGTCATTTTCATCGCCATTAGCACTTGATATTACCTATCAGTTTTCGGATATGGAGCGCCTTAAAGAGATTAAATCTTCTTTACTGGCCTTATTTACTGTTATTGGGTGGACTTTTGTTACCGTTCTTTTTATTGCAATGGGGATCACTCGCTGGATATCTAAAGAGTTTGTTGGCATGGAAGATACGATTGTCAGTTATGCTTCAAATAAAGAAGTTAAGGATAGGACATTTCAATTCTCAGAATTTGATCGAATGGCATTAGTATTAAGTAAAATGAGCATCACTATTCGAAATCAATTGAATGAACTTAAAAATAAAAATGATGAATTAAATAATTCTAAAAAAGTTATTGAGCGAAGCAATAGAAAGCTCTCTAATTTTAATCAAGAACTTGAAGTTCAAGTATCAAAACAAACAGCTCAGCTTAGCGATGCATTATGTAGAGAGGAACTGAATAAGAACAATCTAGCAGCAGTAATAGAATTTGGTTCAATATATAAAACATTGAGCTATCGCGAGCTTCCTCAGAAGGTTGAATGTCAATTACAGCATTTGTTTTCTGATACTCAGTGGCAGCTACGATTTAAACCGTTAGGAGATAAAAAAGGGATTCAAATACTGTCTAGTAAGGATAAGTTTTTAGCTAGCTTGAGGTTTGAATCTAGTCCTCAATTAGAAGCAAATCAATTAGTATTTAAGCTGTTTGTTAAGCAGCTTTCCTCATGGTTAGAGTTAGTTGATATCGCAAGAAGTGATGCATTAGTGCAATGCGGTAATCGAAAGGCTTTCGATGAAGATTTAGCTCATTATCAAAAACGCTATAGAGATTCAAAAGCAGAATGGAATTTTGGATTATTCATATTAGATGTAAATGGACTCAAAGCAATTAATGATCAATACGGCCATGACTTAGGTGATGAGTTAATCAGAACAAGTAGTTATCACATTTCAGCATTATTAAGTGAAAATGATTCTTTTTATCGAATCGGTGGTGATGAGTTTGCCCTTTTAACTAAAGGAATGACTAGAAAAGAATGCACACACTTGGCTGAACAATTACAAGCAAGTCAAGAGAGCTTAAAATTCTTTGATAAAGAAGGAAAAGCATATGATGCGCATTACTCTATTGGTTGGTCATGCTCAGATAATACTGATTTGTTTAAAATGTTCACAATTGCTGATGAATCTATGTATCAAGATAAGAGAGAATATTACTTACATTTATAATGGAGTAGCACGTTTTTATTATGTAATTGTCTTTATTCTTACTGGTGATCTACACTCTACATTAACCGCTATTTCTTTTAAGAAGTAGCGGTTTTTTGTATCTGATAGATGCTCATGGTTACTTATTTTGTTTATTTTGCGGGCTATGACTAGTTTAGCTCTACGTTATCAGTACCTTACCGTAATTAATAATGTTAACTGTTAGACAAAAAAACAGATAAAGCTCTAATTCGAACGTTCGAATGCGCATTATGTTCGTTTGTGTCACATTTATGTCATGCTCTTCGAGTTATTATCCTTTCTATCTTTTAGGACGCAAAAAATAGGTTAACAATGAAAACACTTATAGCACATCGTGGTATGTCCTCTCTGGCTCCAGAAAATACCCTTTCAGCTTTCTCATTATGTAAAGACCATGGTGTTCAATGGTTTGAATGTGATGTGGATATTCTTCAAGACGGCACGGTAATTATTTCTCATGATGATACGTTAGATCGTTGTACAGATAAAAGTGGTCGCTTATGTGACATTAGTAGCGCTGATCTATCTTCTATTGATGCGGGGAGTTGGTTTAGTGATGATTATATTGATGAGCGTTTACCTACTGTTCAACAACTAATCGCAATGGCGAACGAAAAAGAACTGAATCTAAACATTGAAATTAAGTCGTGTTCAGCCAGTGCGAAGCTAAGTCATCTGTTGATTGATAATTTGATCATTGCTCTTAAAGAGTTAGCACCAGAAAGAGAGCTGATTATTTCAAGTTTTAACCACCTTGTATTATCAGAGTTTAAGCGTAAAAGTCCTCAAACTAAAATTGCGTGTTTGTTTGAAAGTCATAACTTGTGGGATGACTGGAACTCAATTATTGAATGGTGTGAAGCAGATTATATTCACCCTGAAGAGAAAGGCCTTACTCGTGATATGGTACAAAAATTTAAAGCGTCTGGCATTAAAGTCAATGTTTGGACGGTTAATGATTTAGCGCGTGCCAATGAACTGTTTAACTGGGGAGTTGATGGTATTTGTACCGATATCGCGCATAAATTCCCTTCGAAATACAAAGCTCAAAAATAATAATTAAAAAATAAAACAATAACGTGAAAGGATTACCTCTATGAACTTATTTGAAAAAATAGGCTTTACTAGCCGAAATCAATTATTCGGTTTCTTCTCTGTCGTGATGTCAGGCCAAATTATTTATTCGGCTTTTGAAGCCTTTAAAGGCACATTTTATAACTTACTTTTAGAAGTCTTGCAGATAGATAATACCCAAATGGGGATATTATTTACGCTGATTGGTTCGGCGATGTTCTTCTATATTCCTGCGGGCTGGGTCAATAACCGTTTTTCTGTAAAATCCATTTTAATGACCAGTTTGAGTATTCGATTTATAAGTATGATGGTCATCATCTTCTTACAACCCGGTTTTAGTGTATTAGTGGTTATCGCTGGTATTTGGGGCCTAGTTGATGCGGCTTTCTGGCCATCGGTTGTTAATGGTGTGACGTTAATGTCAGGTGATAGAAACAAAGGGATGGCATTTGGCTTGTTAGAATCTGTACGACGTGCAGCAGAAATGAGTATGAATGCGGTGATCGTTGGTATCATGGCACTGGTTGGAGGCTCTATTCTTGTATTCCAAGGTGCGATTGTTTTCTACACGCTACTTATCCTCCCTATGATTTTCTGCGTATGGAAATTTGTACCAGATAATCATATGGAAATTAAACAAGGTGAAAGTAAAAACAAAGAAGCCTTAAAAGGTTTATTCCATGTATTGAAAATGCCAACGGTATGGTTAGCGGCAATAACTTCTCTAACGGTATATTGGATCTATATCACTCTGATCTACACGGTTCCTTACCTACAAGCGGTATTTGGATTATCAACAGCACAAGCGGCTATCTTCGGTATTATTAATACAGGTGCAATGGGCGTAGTTGCTGGTTTAGTTGCGGGTTCGATTGCTGATTTCGTATTTAAATCGTCGATCAAAATGATGTTCTTTGCATTAGGCTTAACCGCGGTTTGTTTAGGTGTGACAATCGCACTACCTAAAACAGAAGGCATGCTGATGATGAACATGGTGCTACTAATGTGCTTCTCATTCAGTATCTTCTTAGCAAAAGGAATTATCTTAGCGCCAGTAGCTGAAGCTGGCGTACCAAAGGATTACAGTGGTTCTGCAATGAGTGTAGGTTCGTTTGCGGCTTACGCTTCTGTGTTCTGGGCTTATGCATTAAATGGCTGGATTATCGATACTTATCCTGCGATTGAAGCCTATCAAATGATCTTTGGTATTGGTTTAACGGTAGCGGTACTTGGCATGGTATGTTCACTTATCTTGATTTCACTGAAGAAGAAAAACGAGGGTGATAAAGAGGGCAAGTTGGTTGAATCAGAAGCTTAATTATCTACTGAATTAAATAAAACCCCCAGAGTGTTAAAATGCTCTGGGGTTTTGTTTGTTAGCTGTGTTGAGTTATCAGCATAACGTAAATGATTAAGCGTTCAGTACAAACTCTTCAATCACTTTAGCGACACCGTGGTCGTTATTACTAACGGTAATATGGTTCGCAATCTCTTTGATATCATCAGTCGCGTTCGCCATTGCAACGCCAAGGCCAGCGTATTTGATCATATGCCAGTCATTACCCGCATCGCCCATGCAAATAACTTCATCCGCAGTAATACCAAGGTGATCAGCTAATGCTTTTACGCCGACCCCTTTATTGCTGTTTGGGTTTAAAAACTCTAAGAAGAAAGGTGCACTTTGTACAATAGTAAATTGCTCATATAGTGCTGCGGGCAGTTGTTTGATGGCAGCTGAAAGTAGTTCTGGCTTATCAATCATCATCGCTTTCATGATTTGTTCGTCATCAGCCAGTTCTTCAAAATCAATAACTGTAATTGGCATACCTGTGATGCTAGATTCATGCTCAGTGTAATGATTTAATTGTGGGGTAATTAAGCCCTTTTCTTGAGAGAAAGCATGAACATGAACACCAAGCTTTTTAGCCAGCTTAGCAATGGCTTTTGCATCAACGCCCGTAATGATTTGGCTGCGGATCACTTCTTCACTTTTTACTTTTTGAACCAGTGAAGCATTGTAGCTAAGAACATAGTCGTCCTCAGTAGTCATTCCTAATTCTTCAAGTTGTGACTTCATTCCGTTGATTGGGCGACCTGAAGCTAATACAACCACAACGCCTTTTTCACGAGCAGCAGCAATCGCTGCTTTGTTTTCAGCTGAGATTTGTTTATCTGAATTAAGCAGAGTGCCATCCATATCCAGTGCGATTAATTTATACATCATAGTTACCATTGGATTAAAAATACTATTAGCTAGCTTACCTGAATTTTATGAAAAAAATACTATATACTGTCGCTGATTTTTACTACTGATACAGGCTAATGAAGTTAAGTTCTCGGTTAGATACCATAAAAAATAAAGTTACCGATCACTATGATCATATTTGGGATTGCTGTTGTGATCATGGACAGTTGGGGGTAGGCTTATTAGCCTCTCACCCTAAGAGTGTGATCCACTTTGTTGATGTCGTGGATGAGTTAATGATTGACCTTGAAAGTCAGCTTCAAAAACACGCATCAGCAATTCAGTCTCAGTGGCAAGTGCATTGTATGGATGTAGCGAAACTACCGTTAATAAAAGGGAAAAAGAACCTGATTATTATTGCAGGCGTTGGTGGGGACTTATTGATTGAGTTGGTGCGTTCTATTCAGTTACGTAATAGTGATATTGAGCTGGAGTTTATTCTTTGCCCTGTATTACATAACTATATGGTCAGATGTGAGTTGATAGAGATGGGCTTTGGTCTGATATCAGAAACTCTAGTCAAAGAGAACAAACGCTTTTATGAAGTGCTGCATATTAGTAATCAAGCAGCAAAACCGATTGCGCCTGTTGGGAATGATATGTGGAACTTATCAGATAGTGATCATCAAGAATATCTAAATAAGACAGTTTCACATTATCAACGAATGGAAGCGAATCCTAAATGTACGAGTAGGGTAAGTGAGCAGTATCAAGAGCTTGTAGGTAAGTAAGTGTTTGGTGAGTAAAAGCTAACGCAATTGATTCATCGTTAGCTTTGTTCGCCTTAATTAATGCTTTTGAAGGCGATGAACCTCTATACCAAACCCTAAAGCACTGTAAGCCAATAAAGAGTAACCAAGTAACTCGGTGCCTTCTTCAGCTAAGTTTTTTATGGTTCGAATATAGTGCCCATCAAGCAATGTTTGCCATAAATAGTTCATTCCTGCTAATCGAGAGAAAACAAGAATAATCACCAATGCACAACTGAGAGTGTAAAAATAGCGGCTATCAAAAAATCTTGCTGACGTAGACAATAGGCCTTTTCTATTTTTAAACGCAAAGATAATACAAATGAATGCAACGACTAAGGCTGGAACTAGCCAGAAACCGTGATAAACCTTGTCCAGAACACCGTCAGACTCCCTTATAAACATACAACTAAAAAAACCAATGATCAGCGTAGCAAAGGCTCGTGCTTTTTTGTTTACTACAGCGATGTAAGTAAAAGATACGATCACAACGAGTAGTAAAAATTGCTGATAATACTCTGTTAATGAGTTTTCACTAAGTCCATTATTTAAAACGATAATATCAGTACGAATAACAAGATAAGCAATAGCGGCGACAATGCATTGGATAAAAAATTGCAGCAATCCTTTTTGGATTTTTTGAATATCTGGGTGTGTTGAGTAGGAAAGAAACATGACAGCCTCAAGTGTTATTGACTAATTCATCACTATAGAGACTGTGAAGCAACCTGTATGTACCCATTTTTAAAAAATAGGATTCCATATCAAGAGGCTACCATGTTGTAAAGTATTTATGAAGCGTAATTCATAATATACAGTAGAGAGGTTGTTGATATCACAACCCATAAGCTAATACCAAAGATCAACGGCTTTGCGCCCGCCGCTTTGATTTTTTCAATTGATATACCACACCCGATAAAGAATAAGCACAGAACTAATAGCTTTTTCGATACATCAAAAATACCTTCATAAACTAGATTGAACTGCGGTAGGTTATCGCTGATTAAAATAGCTAAACAGTAGAAAAGGATAAAGTAAGGGATCGTAATTTTTTTACTGTTGCTACGAAAAAGCAAAGCACTAATAAAGGCAACAGGAACAATCCATAATGCACGCGCTAATTTAAGCGTTGTTGCGGTTTTTAACGCTTCTTCACCGTATGCAGAAGCGGCACCAACCACGGATGAAGTATCGTGAATCGCAATAGCTGCCCAAGTACCAAAGGCGTGTTGGCTTAGCTCTAATGCATGGCCAATGACAGGGAAGATGAATAGCGCAATTGAGTTCAATACAAATACCGTAGCTAAAGCAAGACCTGTAGATTCTTCATCAGCATTAATCGCAGGAGCAACCGCAGCAATAGCGCTACCGCCACAAATAGCAGTACCCGATGCGATCAGATGGCCTGTCACTTTATCCAGTTTCATCAATCGTGCTAGTAACCAACCTAGAACGAGTGTGCCTACAATGGTTGATAAAATAATACCAATTCCATTTGAAGTTGCTTCTATTGCTTCATTCAGCTGAATACCAAACCCTAAGCCAACAATAGAGTAAGCTAATAATTTTTTAGTGACTTTTCCCAATGCAAAAGTCGTGGGTACAAAACCAAAGCTTGCTAAAGCAAAACCCATAACTAAAGCGGTAGGTGAACTAACCCAAGGGGTGAGCGTTAATAGTGCAGCAAGATAAAAAGGAAAATAATGTTGTAAGTGGGATTTATTAAAAGTCATGTTCATTATTCGTAGGCATAGATAAAACAAAGATATCACTTTTATTCTGTTTAGTAAGTTTAATAATTCAATATATTAGGTTAAATAAACCTTAACATATGTAAGGGTTTTGAAAATGATTCGTAGTGCAGCGCAATAGACTGGATCTCTTAAAAATAAAAGCAAATTTAAGAGAGTTACACTCTTATAAATTCAAGGTTAATCGGTATACTTTTTAAACAGAACAAAATAAAAAATGAGCTAGGTAGAAGATCCCAAGGAGGGAGTATGGAAGAAACAAAAACAGCAGATGGAAATAGTGGCGTAGAAGAAACGGAAGAAAGCGGAAGCGTATTACAATGGGGTCGTCTTTCTCGTTTTAATCATATTATTTGGACGGTATTAGTTGGCACGCTTCTCGCTCGAACTACGTATTTTATGGCTTGGCCATTTCTCATCGTTATTCTTTATCAAGACTTTAATGCCAGTGCAGTTATGGTTGGATCTATTTTAGCTGGTTCAGCGGTGGTGGGCTCATTTACGGGACTATATTCAGGTTGGCTATCTGATAAATTTGGCCGTAAGTGGGTGATGGTTTCTGGGTGTATTACTGCTGCATTTTCGTATTCAGGGATTGGCATTGCGAACTCTATTTTTCAACTGTTTATCTTAGTCGCTATGTGCGGCTTAATGCGACCAATGATAGAAGCCCCGGCAAAGGCGGTGATTGGAGATAACCTAGACGATGAAAAAGACAGAGAGCTCGCGCTTAATGTTCGTTATTTTTTGATTAATGTAGGTGGAGCAATTGGCCCTCTAATCGGTATTACTTTAGGTTTAGCTCATCCAAAGATATTGTTCTTAGTCACAGGAATTACCTATTTGGTTTTTGGTCTCTTTTTGTTTATCTCTTTTGCTAAAAGTAAGAGCGAAACTTTACTTTCTAAAGCAACGGCAGATGTAACATCGTTTTTATCAACGGTTCGAATTATTAGTAGAGACAGGTTGTTTATTAAGTTAATTGCGGCGAATTTGATCATGATGTTTGTTTATGGCCAATACGAATCGTCAATCCCTCAAGTTATTGTTCGTACCGATATTGTCGATGCGGCTAAGTTTATTAGTGGCTTGGTGTTAGTGAATACATTAACAATTGCGGTGTTGCAGTTCCCAATGCTCAAGTTGCTTGAAAATGTTCCCCTATTTACACGTACCCGTATTGGTATGGCGATGATGGCCTTGGCACAAATTGCTTTCTTAATGGTGCCGATTGATTTTCCGGTTGGCTGGCTAATGGCGTGCTTTATTTTAAGCGTGGGAGAAGTGATAGCTTTTCCAACCTTAAATGTGCAAATAGACCAATTAGCACCTAAACATTTGCGAGGAAGCTACTTCGGTGCAGCGGCCATTTATGGACTCGGTTTTGCGCTTGCTCCACTCGTTGGAGGAGTGCTTATTCAACTTGGTGGTGCAACCCCTCTGTTTATTGCTTGTTTTGTTCTTTCTTTACTAATGATTGGTTTATATAAGTGGGCGGAGAAGGAAATTACACCCTCATCAGAGAGCTAAAAAATAACGATAAAAAGTAAAATTACAGCCGTACGGTAGTTTATATACGGCTTTTTTTGATGCTTTTATTTGTAGTAAGGTTTTGTAAGCTAGTGTAAGCTATCTCGTTTCGTTATAAACACTGTTAGAAAGTAAGTTAAAGGGTTTATTCTTTATGGATATTCAATCAGGTCTTGGTTCACTTTGTCGATTAATCTCGATGAAATCGACAAAACGTTTTCATGCATGGTTAGCCGAACGAGGTGTCGTTATCACACCAGAGCAGGCATATATTATTGCGAGTATTGCAAAGTCAGATGAATTTCATCAAAGTGAATTGATGTCTTTAACATTTTTAGCAAGTGATAAATCTAAGATTAGCCGCATTGTGCAAAGTCTTGTTACTGCTGGCTATTTAAGCCGTAGTGACGATGAGGTTGATCGTCGTTCAAAAATTTTGCGCCTGACTCCAGAAGGTGTAAAAGTGGCGTTATTACTAAAAGAAGCGGCGAATATTAACGTTGAACTTTACAATGAACTCTTTACTGAAGATGAATTAAAAGCACTTCAAACGTCCTTAGTTAAGGTACTTAACGCGCTTTAACTTTCCCCATCATAAATGCTTAATTCTTGTCAAGTTGCTCAGTATTTTCGAGTGCTTAGCAGCTTACAAAAATACACTTGAGACAATTATCACTCGTCCGTAAGCTTTCTTTTCCTGTTTATTACATGTATGAGAAAGCCAATGAAGAAGATCATATTAAGTGCGTTTGTCGGTATATTGTTGACTGCGTGTGGTTCTGATAATGATTCAAAACCTACCCCTCCTGCAGCAAATGTTATCGATGTAAGAAACCCTGCTGATGTACAAAAACTCGGTCAGTCTTATGAACTATTACTTCATATTAAAAAAGCGACTCATGCAGCCAGTGGTGAAACGGATCGTTTAGCAACTAATGCGGTAATATTTTCAAAACCAATTCCTACAGTAAATCCTACCTTCGCGCAACATCATGGCGTGCCATTATTAAATATGAAAATGCAAGGGGCGATGACGGTTGAGTTAGCTGCTACTGCTATTGTTAATAATGTGGAATATGATCTAAAGAACTTTGATATCTTCTACCAACCAACAAGTACGTGGAGTGAACCAGACCTATCAATATATAAAGTTGAAAATGACATTAATAATGTGACGTTTTGGAAACGTGGAACATCGTTTGATTTTAATTCATCACTATTAAATGATCACGATAAGATCGATATGGAAAATGGCTTACCTCTTAATATTTACGTTAAATTGGGTAATAAGCTTAGCAATGGCATTCAAATCTATGGTGAACAGCCAGAGTATATGCAGTATAAAAGTGTAAGACCATTTAATGATAATGGTACATATGCTATGACATTAATGCAGTAAGTCATCTTACATAAGAATTTAGCTCATTCACTGACAGCGAACTGCAAGTGAATGAACCAGAGATGGTGACATTTTTTGAAACCTATTTCCCTACAAGAGCAGAGTTTGCTGCATTTAAAGCGAGCTTATAATATTAATTAGATAAAACGAAAAGGCTGAATATAAAATATTCGGCCTTTTTTATTAAGGTTATTATGTTTGATCAATATTCCTTTATTTCCATAATGTCACTGGCTATTACTGTCATTATTTTTATTCTAAAAAAGAAAAAACCACATATTAAAAATATGCTTATTTGCGCATTATTATCAGTGCTCATTCCCGCGAAATACGTAGATATTATAAAATACAGTGCGATTTCAGATACTGAGATCCTCAATGGCTATGTAAAAAGTAAAGCGAAAGAAAAGGTGCAGTGTGAGCACTATCGAGAAGTGTGTACCACGAGTAATAATGTGAAAACCTGTGAGAAATATTATGATCATAAGTTTGATATAGACTGGACGGTTCGTACCACAGCTGGGACAGTTTATATTAATCGAATTGACCAGCAAGGACTTAAGGAACCAAGGCGCTTTAGAGAAGTGGTAATTAATGAACCAGCCTCCATAGAAAAGCATTATGAAAATTACTTATTGGCTAATGAAGACTCTCTTTTCTCTCATTACAGCAGTGAATTAAAGCGCTTTGGTAAATACCTACCGTCGTATCCCAAAGTATATGATTATTATCGAATAAATCGCGTGATTTATGCTGATGATGAGTTTAAATCTATAGCACTAGATTGGAATGAGAAACTAAATAATACCCTGAAAAAATTAGGCAGGAAAAAGCAGGTTAATCTTATTGTTGTATTAACGAAACAACCGCCAGAATTCTTTTATGCTTTACAAGCTAAATGGAAAAGCGGGAAGAAAAACGATGTAATTTTGGTATATGGAGTAGAAAACCAGCGTGTAAAGTGGTTCTCATCCACCTCTTTTCTTGATGGCTATTTAAATAATGATATGCACAGTAAATTGCGATTGACTAGCCTAGAGCAGTCGCTAAATAACAAGGTGTTAGATAAAGCCATTGCTATTATTGATGATGACTTTACTCGTTATGAAATGAGTAATGAAGAAGCCCAAAAAGAAGCCTTCCGTATGCCGTGGTATCACTTATTGCTCGCCTTAGTGCTTGGTCAATTACCTAGCATTATTATGTTATTACATTTCCACTTAATTGTTATCCCTACTAGGAGTTTCCGTGTATAAATTAGTGTTTATTATATTTGTGGTTTTTTGTACGTTAGCAGCAAGCTTGTTTACGAGCTTTGTCGGTTATCATGATAAAGCCGTTCGTTTCGAAGCTAATATTGAAAAGTTATACAAAAGCAGTCAATCGATGTTTTCTAATGGAACATTAGCCATATTGGATAAAGCAAAGATACAACAGAATTACGCAAAAGATTTTAAAGAAGTTTTAGAGAAGAGTATTGGTGCGCGAAGCCAATCAGAATCAGGCCTGGTGATGAAGTGGGTTAAAGAAATGAATCCAACACTAGACTCTCAAGTTTATCTGGATTTATCTTCATACGTTGAAGGAATGAGACGTGATTTCCACCTTTCGCAAAATCGCTTAATGGATGCTTGTGCCAGTTATGAAATCGCAAGAAGGAGCGCTATTTCAGGGTTGTTTATGAGAATGAATGGTTTTCCTACCATTGATTTGAATAAACGCTGCACAGTATTAAGTGATTCGATTACTAATGAAGCCTTTGATACGGGTATTCAAAAACCATTGTTATAATGTGGAATAACACTATAAATGGCTAATATAATGTACCTCTTTTTGTTTTTCCTAAGAGGTATTTTTATGTCTTGTAAAATTTAGTTATAAAAAAGCCATCACAGAGTAGTGATGGCTGCTTTTGTTTACAAAGAGAACACTATCTCCTAATTACTCTTCTGGGCGCCAGCTAAGGGCACTTGCAACTGAACCTATAACTAAGATATCTTTTTGATCTTCTGTTAGCTCAGGTAGCATTTGGAGAGTCATGATTCCGTTGGTTTGAAGCGCGGCAACTTCAGTGGTGTTATGTTTGAAGCTATAGCCTAGTGGGTGTTCTATTGGCATTATTAAACTGTCGCTTGTATGAATAGTTTCAACCGTATAAGTATTGTTATTAACGGTTATTTCACCTGCTTCTTTCTTTTCAACACCAAAGTCAATTACTCCTGCTTTTGGAGAAATATGGTAGTTGCCCACTTGTTGATTACCGGTCGCAATTGAGCATTTATATGGCGAATTACCACCAAAGCTAATACCGCCAACATTGACAGAAGTGCCACCGCCAGAACAAACCAATTGCCATACTCTGTTATTATCAAGACGTTCAATTTCTACTCCCATTTCACCTTTTTTAAATGATACAGTTCCAAACCAAGAGCTTCCCGATGAATCTCGAGAATAAGCCCCTTTATATAGTCCGCCAATAGTGAATTCCCCCGTTGAACCAAGGCCAAATAATTCACCATTTGTTTTGATGGGTAACTCTGGTTGAGCATTTACCGCGGCTGATTTATCCATAATCGCGACTGAACCACAGGCAGTTAATGTGACGCTAGAAAGTAATAGGAGTAGTTTTTTATTCATGAATAGACTCGTATTGATAGTTGTAATGGTTGTCTCTTATTTATTTTGGAGGAGAATATATGAACAATATTTAGTTGTAAAGTGAGAGTTATTCATTTAAAAACTGTATCCAGTTAAGAGTATGATGTGTTAAAAAATGATGTAAATTATTGTTATTAAATTGTTTTTGTTTATTTGTTTTTTTGCTCCATTTAAGTTGGTTAATTTCAGATTGTGTAAATATAAGTCTTGTTGTGTCAGCTTAATGGTCATTAGGTTTGGTCATGCACTTATAGCCCTCTTTTTTTGTAAGGCGAAATTATATTCGGATAAATATTCTGGTTCATGGATATAGAACCCCTGCAGGTAATCAAAACCAAGCTCAATACAGCGGTCGTACAGAATTTGGTCGGAAATAAACTCTCCAACAACAGGTACGTTTAATTTTTGAGCAATTTCAATCATTGACATCACCCAGGTTTCACCGATTTCATCGTCCTTTAAAGATTTAATGATGTCGCCATCTACTTTGAGCGAGTCAAAAGGGAGATTCCGTAAGTAGTGATAGTTCGCATAACCAGAGCCAAAATCATCAATTGAAATATTGACACCAAGTTGTTTTAGTTGAACAAGAAAATTGGCAACATCTCGTAAATTGGTAATCGCAATGGTTTCAGTTATCTCAAAACAGAGTTTTGAAGCGGGAATATATTTTTGCTGCTTTAAGATAAGCAGTAAACGTTGCCTAAAGCTTTTATCAATTAAGGACTGTCCAGATAGGTTAATACCAATCATGGTAACAGCGCGAATAAATGAAGGGTTGTTTTTAGAAAAATTAATGACTTGGTTTACCATATACAGATCAATATCTGGCATTAATTGATAACGCTCAGCGGTTGAGATGAAATGGAATGGACTAATTAATTTTCCTTGCTCATTTTCAAGTCGAGCTAAGATCTCCAAGTAAATATTATTAGGCTCAGAGACTTTTAAGATCTGTTGGCAAAACAAGTGAATTTTGTGATTGTTAATGGCATTTTTAAGTCGTACTGAGTCCAACATATCACTTCGAAATGTCAGAACATCACTCTGATTCATATCAATAGTATAGAAACCATTTCTGCCACGATCTTTTGCTGAATAACAAGCATGGTCAGAAATGGACATAATGTCTGATTCTTTTGTATTTTTAGTATCAAATAAGACAATTCCTATACTGGCACTCACATCAAAAATTTGTCCAGAATGACTCACTTTTAACTTAGACAAATGGGTAAGAATGCAGTTAGCTAAGTCTTCAGCCTCTGATTTAGAAGCAAATGGCATTAACACACAAAATTCATCTCCTCCCATTCGAGCTACGGTAATATCAGAAGAGGAAAGAGTGCATTTACAGGTATTGAGTTGTTGGGCTATTTGCTTGAGTAGTTCATCACCAGCAGAGTGTCCTGCGATATCATTCAGTAATTTAAAGTGGTCTAAGTCTAAAAAAAGCAGAGCATTATGAGGAACCTCTCCTTTTAAAAGTTGGTTTAGTTTTTTAGTTAAATAACGTCGATTATAGAGTTCAGTCGTTGAATCAGTTGTTGCTAAATATTCAAGGTGCTCTCTATGTGTTGCTTCTTGGGTTATATCTTCTAAGGTAATTTCAAGGTGATGTGTTGTTTGAGATTGTTGAATATAATACTTTAGATAAAGTCCTTGAAACTGTAATTCATCTTTAATGCCATTATATAAATTGGTTCTTTTTGCATCCCATGCGTGATTAATAATTGATTGAGACAAACATTCTAGTAGCATCGGTTTTTGCGTTGTTATGTGTTCGAATGCGGCGTTTTGCTGAATAATATGACCATTCAAACTCATGGTACAAAGGCCTTCTTTAGAGTTGTCATACAGATCTTTATATAAAGTTAATTGCTTTGATAGCTCAACTTGCATTCGATTACGTTGATTAATAGTGTCGTTAATACTTCGAGCATGAAGCATAGAGATAATGCAAATACTCAACATAGGGCTAATGGCATAAAGCATTTCAAATTGGTGTATAGATAAACCAATTTGCTTGGATGAGATTAATCCCATAATTTGTAGGTTAGCGATTGCATTTACGAGAGTAAAAATAAACCAAGAGCCAAAGAACCAAAGCGCCTTGTTATTACCACTTATTCCTTCTTTTAAGCATATATAAACAAGATATAGGGTTGCTACTGTGCCTAATAGCAGTTCTGTACTAAGAAGCATTGAGTTGCTATAAAAGCCTGAGATAAGGATCAAACTAAGGTAGCTAAATATAACAACCTTTAGTTTTTTCTTGGATGGTGATGATAAATTACAACTGCATATCGCAAATATGATGGATGTGATTATCCCTAAAGGAATATTAATTATATGGATGTATTTATTGATTATGGGATAATTAGCAGTGAAATGATAGCTAATAAAACCAAATCGATAGAGTGTTGCGATTGCGATATTGATCAACAGCATAGAATAAGTTACCGCTGAAAGCATATTCTTTCTACGAGTCATACAGCATGATATTAAAATGCACAAAAAAATCGCACCAAGAATACCAGCCCCTAGAAATGATTGCTGATGAAACTCAGATTTTATTTCGTGTTTTGAGGCAAATAATAAAGGGACAGTGTTGAGCGGTAAGCTGCTTTTTAACTTAATGTAAACCCAACCAGAAGAGTCAAATCGTTGTTTTATCGCTATGCAATAATAATAAGAGCTAAAATCTTCGTGGAAGACACTTTCTCGATTATCTCCTCCTTTAGTATGGTTATAAATAACACTGCCAGTATCGTTAGTATGCCAGAAATCAATGTAGTTAATGTAAGCATCATTATATTTTAATAATGCTTCTTTTTCTGAAAAAGAGCTCGATTTAGGTACTTTTACTTTTAGCCATACATTATTATTGAGTTCTTTTTCTGGTGAGTTTATTTTCCAATGAGTAAATGAAATAGCATCGTTTAAGGTCTTGATACCAGTGTTATTAGTGTAATAAAAATCTGAAATGTACTCTTTAGATAGTACATTATGGTGAGTTAATGAAAAAAGTAAAATAGTAATAATTTTTAGTAGCTTAA
>NZ_JARACP010000020.1 GCF_028765545.1 Aliivibrio sp. S4MY1
CTTTCGAAATAACAGAAAATGATAATTATTTGTCATTAAATTGTGTAAGAAATGCGATGGAAAAATTTAAGTCTTTAGGGGTTAAATTTTCTCTTGATGACTTTGGAAAAGGTTTTTCTGATATTGATCATGTTTTAGCATTAGATTTAGACGAAATAAAAATAGATGGTTCTTTAATTAAAAATATAGAGAACAACTTTTATCACTATAGACATCTTAAATATATATTAGATGAACTATCTGACATTCGCGATTTTCATATTGTTATAGAAAGAGTTGAAACTAATAAGCAATTAGATTTAATTGAGTCATATGGTAAAGAGTTATCATATCAAGGCTTTTTATTCTCCAAACCAGTGAAAATATTTGACTTAAAAATTACTGGGAACCAAGATGCAGTTATAAAATCAATTGATGACAAGTTAGTTTTAGAAAAATTAGTTTATAATTTAATTAGAAATGATGATGATAAAATATGTGAAAGTATCATTAATGATATCCATATTGCTGATGAATTTAATAATCTCGGTTCAAAAGTCTCGGACAGTTTGAGCATCCCAGAGGTGAAATTAAATGTACTTAAAAAATATAATAAAATAGCAGTAGGATCGAATAGTCCAGAAACTCGTTTTTTTAAATCGTACCTTAATTGTACCAGTAGATTAGTTATCATTCGTGATTCAGAAGGCAATGCGTTATTTAATAATCAAGCGCATATTGATTTTATGCAAATTGATCTTGTTGGATTACCTTTACCTAAAATTTATGAAAAATTTGAGCAGTATAAAGGCTGCATTGCGATTGATAAAAGCTTAATTGAATCAAAATCAAATTTTTTAGCAGTAAGAGAATCTGTTGATTTTGATGGAAAAATTAAATCGTATTATACGTTTAGGCAAAAAATAAATCATTATGGAAAGATACTAATAATCACAATAGTTTATGATGAAGATGATCGAGATACTTTTCCTCGTGATGCATTAACCAATTGTTTCGATAGAACTATTTTGAATAGTTATTATATGAATAGTTTTAACATGGTTGCTTTTATTGATATGGATGGTTTTAAAAAAATCAATGATAAATTTGGCCATAAATTTGGTGATAATTGTTTGAATAGATTTATTGGGTATTTAAGAAACGAATTAAGAGAAGAAGACTTAATCATTCGATACGGTGGTGATGAGTTCTTAGTATTTACTAAATGTAATGAAATCAATGTTTTTAATGCTAGGTTGGAGTTGATTCGAAATAAAGTAGAGCGTTTATTTAAATCAGATGATATTACTTTATCTTTTTCTTTTGGTATTGATAATTTATCTAAAGGCATTGAAAATGCGATTAATTATGCAGATGAGAGAATGTATTTAGATAAAAATAGATGAATTAATTAATGCATAATATGTTAACTAAGATAAATAAAATTGCTTTAATTAGCTTGTGTGTCTGTTATGTTTTTATTGGTTCTATTGTTTTTAATCTAAGCAATGAATCTGCAAGTTCAATAAATAAAAATAATATGACCCATCTTTTAGGTAAGTATGAAAGTGAAATTTTAATTAAAATTAATGAATATCTTACATTGTCTTCGGTCTATCGATATTTAATTTATACTCAAGATTCTGTTATAACTGAGGGTGATTTTGATTCGATATCTGAAAACCTTATAAATAATAATGAGGTAATAAAAAGTTTACAGCTTGCACCTAATGGTTTTGTCAAGTTTGCTTACCCTAAAAAGGGTAATGAGAATGTATATATTGATTTATTTACAGATGAAAAGAGAAAACAAGATGCTTTTTATGCTCGAGATAATAAGGTAAGTATGATGTCAGAACCACTTGAACTTTTTCAGGGTGGTTCAGGGCTAATTATTAGGACCCCTGTCTTTGTTGGGAATAAATTCCAAAACTTCTGGGGATTTAGTATTGTGATATTAAATATTGATAGTTTCATAAAGACATTATCATTGAATGACTTATCTATTGATGGGTTCAATTATAAATTAAGTTTTTTAGAAAAAAATACGAACAAAATTAAAGTGATTAGTGAATCATCGGATAAAGCCTTATCAAACGCTGTTGATCATGAATTTTCGGTGTTAAATCAGAACTGGATTATTTCGGTCAGTTCTAAAGATAACTGGCTGAATCCAATTGAATACAAATATAAGATTTATTTACTGATTTTTTTCTTGGTAACGTTGTCTGTGATTACTTATATGTTTATGTATTTATTAGAAAAAAAGAAAGAGATGTATAAGCTTTCACATGTTGATTCACTTACGGGTCTTTATAATCGACGCTCTTTTGATGAGAAATTTAGCTCATTATTTAAAACATCGATATTGTTATTTTCTGATCTTGATGGTTTTAAAAAAGTGAATGATATTTATGGTCATGAAGTAGGAGATCTGCTACTGATCGAAATTGCTAAAAGAATTAGATTTATTGTTGGTAAACGAGGTTATGTTTTTAGATTAGGTGGCGATGAGTTTTCAATTATTTTAAGGGATACCTTAGATCTAGACTTAGATATTTTTAAAAATGATATTATTAATTCAATATCTGAACCTATCACTATTGATGATGTTTCTTTAAATATAGGGATTAGTATTGGATATAGCCTATATCCTAATGATGGATTAGATAAAGAGAATCTAATTAGAGTTGCTGACAAAAGAATGTATAAAATAAAGTTTAATAATTCTAAATAAAGTGTGTTTAATATAGGGTACTCATTCTCTAATGTTTGCCTTTTAACTTGAAATTTTAATGGTAACAACTATGAATATGCAACCTGGAAGTATTATTCCTGTCTATGTTATTGGTGAATCTAAATTCATATATGGTAGTGATATTAATATTATTCATATCACAAATGTAGATGAACTATTCTTACATGAACCAGCTATTTGTATATTATCTTTACCTTCAGAGGAGCAAGATAGAGCGCTAGAGTACTTACATTCTAAGTTAGGGTTATGGAACTGGCGTATCTACGTATTAAAGGCAAGCGTATTAAGTTCACATTTATCTGATGGATTATGGACTCCAACAAATGTAACAGAGCAATGGAATTTACACCGTTCAAAACTAGAGTTAATAAAAGAAGAGCCAATCGATAAATTATTAGCGTGGCTTTGGTTAGGAAATGAACGATACTTAAAACCTCTTTGTGATACTACAAAAAAAGAGTTGTATCATTACCCATTAATTTCTTCGTATTTAGGTTATAAAAGTACATTTAATAACTACCTTCAATTAGAAGCAAAGCGAGGGAATTTAAAGAAAGAATACACAGTTGATAGAATTAGATTGTGCCCAAGTTGCCATAGTGGTCATCAAAACTATATAGAAACCTGCCCTTCTTGTAAAAGTGTAGATATTGAAGAGTCTATTTCATTACATTGTTTCACTTGCGGCCATGTAGGAAAGCAAGATAAGTTTACGCAACGTGGGAAGTTAGAGTGTCCAACTTGCTTAACTCAATTGAGGCACATTGGCGTTGATTATGACCGACCATTAGAGAATTATAAGTGTTTAGATTGCGACTATACGTTTTCTGAATCTGTCGCTAGAGTCAGATGTTTATCATGTTCAGACAGTAATGAAATAGATGACTTAATTACTCGTCACATTAATACCTACAAAGCTGATGAACAAGTTAAAAACGTTATGATGTATGGTCAAAATTCATTTAGCCAAGAATTATCATTAAAAGGCCTTATCGGTGGGGAGTCATTTGATAATTTATTAGTTTGGGTTAATAAATTAGCGATTAGACATAAGCATAATCATATTCTTTTAGGTATAAAGTTATCTGGAGTTGAAGCTTATTCAAATCAATTTGGAGAGGTTAAATTAGCCCAATTAATTGATCAGATATCTAATGATTTGAATGGAATTTTGCGTGATACCGATATCTGTTGTCAGTATCGAACTGATATAATTTTATTACTCATGCCAATGACACCTATTGAGTCACTATCCGTTTTACAGAAAAAAATAGAAATCATAGCTGATAAAATTGAGTCCGAATTGGTTATTTTAAACGTACATATTTGGTCCTTACCTGAACCATCATTAAATGATGATGCTTCCTTGTGGTTGGTAGAGCAACTTGGTGCTATTGAATAATGAGCGAGTTTGAATACGTTTTTTATTCTATGGCCGGAATGTTACAACAAGATATAGGGTTAATATTCTTATTTTTCCCTATTATGATTTTTATTGAATTACCATTGTTTTTATTGGTTTCAACGGGTGTCTTTCGTTGGTCATGGGATTTAAGTGATGCAGAGCCAAAGGAATATCCTACGATTAGTTTTATTATTACCTGTTATGGTGAAGGTGAAGCGATTGCTCAGACTATTGATACCTTAGTTGAACAGGTGTATCCAAGCTTTATTGAAATATTAGTTGTTGTTGATGGGGCAAAGCAAAATGAAGATACATATAAAGCGGCATTAAATGGGGCAAAAAGACATCAGTTTTGCGAGATGAGAAAAGTAAAAGTAGTACCTAAATGGCAACGCGGTGGTCGAGTATCAACATTAAATGCAGGCTTATCAAAAGCAAAAAATGACCTAATTATCAATGTAGATGGGGATACTTCTTTTGATAATAATATGGCTTGGGAGATGGCGAAACAATTTTCTGATCCAAACGTTCTTGCTTCTGGTGGGGCGCTTCGAGTTCGCAATTGGGATGCCAACTTTCTAACTCGTATGCAGTCACTTGAGTACATGATGTCAATGCAAGCAGGTAAAACAGGAATGAGTAACTGGGGAGTATTGAATAATATCTCTGGCGCATTTGGTGCTTTTCGCGTAAATGTAATTAAACAAGTTGGAGGTTGGGATACTCATACCGCTGAAGATCTTGATCTTACTATGCGATTAAAACAATACAAAGGACGTCACCCAAACAGTAGATTAGCATTTTCTCCTCACTCGGTTGGGCATACTGATGCCCCTGATACATTAAAAATATTGATCATGCAGAGATTACGATGGGATGGGGATTTACTTTTTCTATTTTTGAGAAAGCATAGAAGTGGATTAACCCCAAAGTTATTAGGCTGGGGGAATTTCATATATACGTTAGTATATGGGGTAATTCAAAACGTTATACTACCACTCTTGATGGTTTTGTTTACGTTACATATTTTATTTAATTATCCAGTAACCGTTATTTTAGCTATGTTACTTTTTATATATCTAATATACATGGTTTTTATACTTCTTACGTTTTCTATTTATATTGGTTTGGTATCAGAACGAGCAAGAGAAGATGTTAAGTTATTAATTTGGTTGCCAATTTACCCATTGTATGCATTTTTTATGAGATTAATAACTGCATTTTCAATGGTAAATGAGATTACAAGAAGAAGCCATGAAGAATCAAGTATGGCTCCGTGGTGGGTACTTAAACGTGGAAAACGGTTTTAGATATTATGAAAGTTAAGTTTCACTTAGAAAAAAATAAACAGCCAACAACTGATAATGGCATGAAAGTCGTTTATGGTAATGCTAAAAGAGGTGGATATCGCATACGTTGGTATTCAATTCTAGCTTTAGTACTAAGTCCATTATTTGTTATGTTATATTTATTTTTTCAAGAATACATATTAACTATTGCACCAGGAATTATTACTAGTAACCCGGTTATTTTGACAGCTCCTCAAGATGGATTGGTTATTGAAATTAACTCTAAAGAGGGCGGTAATGTTTTTCAGAATGAAAATGTTTTATATTTAGAAGATAATGTTTTAAATGAAGATATTTCATTTTTGAGGCGTGAGCTAAAAAATGTAGTCAATAGTAAAGTCACAATAAAAGATGACTTTGATCCATATTTATTGGCTGTTAATAATGCAAGGTTGAATTTAATCAAAATAACCAAGATAAAAGAAAAGTATGATGGGTACATAAAAGAAGGAAAGGTATCACAAGTTGATTATGCTGCCATTATTAGTATGTACAGTAATGCTCAAAATTTAAAGACTAATGCTGATATTGAATTACGTCAAGCAAAAATAAATGAACATCAACTTAATCTTGCAGGTGGCATAGCTCAAGTTATCCGAGGGTTAAATCAAGAATTGGTAACGAAGTTAAGTCAATATAACTCGCTGAATATTCGCTCACCATTAGACGGGAATATTTTAGATATACATGCAGTTGTGGGCCAAAGAGTAAAAAAAGGTGATGATTTGGTTACTGTGTCATCAAAGTTGGAACCGTTTGTTATTGTATATCTAGAACCTAAATATATAAGTAAAGCAATAGAAGGAGCTTCTGTAACTATAATCCTACCAAATAGAGAACGTTTGAAAGGCTATGTGTATCTTGCAATTGAAACAACATCAAAATTACCAACTCAGTTAGCAAAACCATTTGAGGGAGCTAAGGCCTTACTTAAGGTAAAGGTGATGTTTAATGATAAATTAGAAAAAAATTCATGGGTGGAAGGAATGCCTGTGCATGTTTCATTTTAATTTATAATTAAAAATATATAAATAGACTTAATTATTGAATGTCATTAATCATATAATTAAGTGTAATGAACTATAATTAGAATGCTCTCATAGGTCTCGTTATTATTCATTTGAATAAATAACAATGAGTTAGGAGTGATTGTTCGATGAAGATAGACTATGTATTTTTAATTAATAAAATTTCTGATGCGTGTGAAATATTAAAGTTTGCAATGGAAAAAGATCCTCTTTTGTTAGTTAATAATAAAGAGGCTGTTTTGAAGTTAACTGACTTAAATTTTTGGCTTATCAATGAATTATCAAAGCCAATATATAATAATGAGCACTATAAAGAAATTATGTCAAAGTGTATTAATCTTAATTTAATACTTAATGAGTTAGGTCGTGAGTAGATAGCGTTATTGGTTGTTTATTTATTTGGAATGGATTAAGTAATATAATAATTATTATTGAAGGTTATAAGATGAAGAATGTTTCATTAAAAAATAAAATTTTATTTTTAGTGGCATTTAATGCCATGGGGTTGTTTGTAGCATTAAATATTATATATATGAATTATATTGATAATGATAAAACAGAACAGTTTTTATTTAGACAAGTGATCGAATCATCAGAAATATTTGATAGTTTTGAAAAAAAATTAATTTCCTTAAGAAGATCAGACCTTGCCCTGATTTCTATCCGTTTTGAAGATAAAGATGATTTGAATGAAAGAAATATACTGATTTCAGATATTAACACTCTTTTAAACTCATACAGTACATTTGATTTAGATGTTATAAAAAATGAGAAATCACAATTAATTTCGTTAAGTAATGAAATCAATGAATATGTTAAATATGTTGATACTATTAAAAATGGCAGAACATTAGAGCCTAGAGCTAAACTGGTTAGTGATAGTTTAGTTGTTTATAGTAAAATCAATAATAATATACGTGATCTTTCAGGAAAAATAGATACTTTCCTTGAAGAATATAGACAAATATCAAAACAAGACCGGTTAAATACTTTGTACTTTGCTATATTTATTATTGTATCTATAACATTGGTTTCAGTAGTTAGTGGACTACTCATTTCAAAAGACTTGAATCGCCGTATAGCATTGATAAATGCCTCATTAAATACTTTTATTTCATTGGATCTTCGTGATGGAGAAGTATGTAAATTTATTGAAAGCAATGATTTTGTGAATGACGAAATCGGCAGTATTATGAAATCAATTCGTTCTTTTAGATTGAAAATTGTTAATGTAATCAATGCAGTAAAAGAAAGTATTGATATTAGTAATGATGCATTTAACCTAATGAATCAGCAATCAAAAGAAAATGAAAAAGCGATAACTCAACAACTTAATTCTGTTGATATGTTGGCAACTGCAATTAATGAAATGCAGAGTGCATCAAATGAAATTGCAAGTAATATCAATAATTCGGCTAATTTTACTACTGATGCATCCAAAGAATGTAATCAAACTAAGCAAATCGTCTCAAATACATCTGAAGTAATTGCTTTAGCTTCTACTGAAATTGATGATTGTAATGCTTTAATCTCCGAGTTACGTAATGATAGTAACAAGATAACCAGTGTTCTAGACATGATCAGTAATATTGCAGATCAAACGAACCTATTAGCATTAAATGCTGCTATTGAAGCGGCAAGAGCAGGAGAGCAAGGACGAGGTTTTGCTGTTGTTGCTGATGAAGTGCGTGTACTTGCTCAAAAAACACAGCATTCTACGATTGAAATTAATAGTATCATTTCTAACTTACAAACTAAGACACTTGATGTAAGTGAGAAGATGGAACAAAGTCAAAATACAATTAAAGAGTGTGTTGAGCAATCTATTGTTTCTAGAAATAATATCGAAATTGTTGATAACAACTTAAATTCTATATCTGATATGAGTCATCAAATCTCTACAGCAAGTGAAGAGCAGACTTGTGTTATTGAAGAGATTAACGGTAATGCTGTTAACGTCAGAGATATGTCTCAAGTGTGTATGGACGTTTCAAGTGTGATTTCAGAGCAAGTTAAAAATATGAATAAAAGCATTTCTAACTTATCTAAAAACATAGATCAATTTACAATATAAGTTCGATTAATAAGCTATAAAGTATTGTACTTTATAGCTTATTTTTTATTACCCAATAAAACTAATGTAGGCCTGAAGAATAATTAAGTTTGTGATATCGATAAAGAATGCACCAACAATTGGAACAACCATAAACGCTTGTGGAGATGGACCAAAGCGAGAAACCAAAGACCCCATATTCATCACTGCTGTTGGTGTTGCACCTAGACCAAAGCCACAATGACCACCAACCATTACTGCCGCATCATAGTTTGATCCCATCGCACGGAAAGTAACGAAATACGAAAATAATGCCAGCACGATAGTTTGAACCGTTAATATAATTAGGAATGGTATGGCTAAATCAAAAATATTCCACAGTTTTAAGCTCATCAATGCCATTGCTAAAAATAAGGAAAGCGAAACCGTTCCTAAAATATCAACCGTTTCAGTGTCGATCTTGCGAACTTTAGTGATCTCACAGATATTAGTAATGAATACACCGACAAATAGTGCGTAAACAAAATCGGGGATTTTTAACCAAGCGATGCCGAAGCTATTTACAAATTGGCTTAAATACTTAGAACCAACGACACAGATAAGTAAGATGAAAAGCATTTCAATTACTTTTTTGGCCGTAACTTTATCTTCCTCACGTTCATTATAAGTGACAAGCTCAGGGAAACGAGTGTGAGTGTCAACTCCAACACCATATTCAGATTCTAAATTATGCTTTTGAATTAGTCGTTGTGCGATTGGACTACCGATTAAACCACCCATGATTAAACCAAAAGTAGCAGAAGCCATTGCTAACTCTAACGTATTGATTTGGTAGTTCTCAGCAAAAGTTTGTGACCAAGCTGCACCTGTTCCATGCCCACCAGAGAGAGTAATTGAACCGGCAATTAATCCCATTAGTGGGTCTAAGCCCATTGCGCTAGCAAGCCCAACGCCAACTGCATTTTGTATGATGATATAGAACGAAGCAACAGCTAAGAAAAGGAATACTTTAGTACCGCCTTTTAGTAGTTGTGTATAGTTGGCGGCAAGGCCGACCGTGCTAAAAAACATTAGCATGAAGGTGTTTTGCAAGGGTAGAGAGAACTCAAGACTTACGCCTTGAAAGTGTAAAATAGTGATGGCAAAGGCTACAATTAATCCGCCGACGATAGGTTCAGGGATATTGTATCGTTTAAAGAGGTCAACTTTAGAATTAATGAAATGACCCAGAAACAGCACGGCAATTGCAATTAGAAACGATTCTAATGCGCCGATAGATAAAGTGTTTGTCATAGAAGCTCGAAGTTATAATTATCAAACCAATAGGTATGATGCAAGTCTAGATAGTTTAGGTGTTTTTTCTAGATTGCATTGTTAGGAAAATCGAGATTATGCTAAGTTATTGAGAATGTCACTATAAATATTCACTGTCATAAAAAGTTCATATTAAAAGTGAGACACGATAAATACCATCTCGATATCATCTTTTGCTGTTTTAATCTATTGATTATTAAGGTTTATATGCTTTATTTAGGCACAGAGACATGATAATGCCGAAGCAAATCCCTTGAGTTATCATTGCGGTCCCGCCATAACTAAAGAAGGGCAAAGGACTTCCCATTACAGGTAATAAGCCTGTTACCATGCCTATATTGATAAATGCATATAAAAAGAAGCTAAGAGCAAAAGTAACACTTACCAAGCGGTTGAATGAGGAATCACACTGGTATGAAAGCCAAATCACTCGGCCTGTAATAAACAGATATAATCCGAGTAAGAGCAAGCATCCGAAAAAGCCCCATTCTTCAGCATAGGTTGAAAAAATAAAATCAGTATGACTTTCAGGAATGAAACCAAGTTGTCCTTGTGTTGCATTCATCCAACCTTTACCACGCATTCCACCAGAACCGACAGCAATTAATGACTGAATAATTTGGTAGCCAGCACCAAGAGGATCAGATTCAGGATCAAGAAACTGAGTTACACGCTTTTTTTGATAAGCTGCCATCACAAAGATCCATAGCATTGGAACGATAACGGCAATTCCTCCGAGAAAAGAACCAATAATTTTCCAACTCATTCCTGCAAAATAGAGGACAAATAGTGCATAAATAATAGTAAAGATAGCCCCATCAAGATCAGGTTGAATAAAAATCAAACCGGCAGGAATAGCGGTTACCAATAAGCAGATAAGAATTTTTTTAGCATCGGGGCGTCCGGCTTCAGCAACTAGAATCCATGCAACCATAAGAGGAATCGCGACCTTCACTAATTCTGATGGTTGGAATCGAATGGGGCCAATAGCTAACCAGCGTTGGGAGCCGTTAGTACTGTCACCTGCCACAATAACACCAAGCAGAAGAATAACAGCCAAAGCAAATAAATAGGGTGTAATTCGTTCGTAGGTTCTTGGTGGAATACTCGACATGACAACAATACAGCCGACAGCAATGATAGCTCGAATAAGGTGTCGTTCTAACATCGGTTCACTAAAGCCACTGGCACTCCATACAGTTAGAGAACCAAGCAAAATCAATAATGAAATGGCTATCAGTAGTGGGTAATCGATTCGAGGTGCGTACTTAAACATAGTTAATCATTCATTATAAAATAGATAGACAAGCGATCGCTCATAATATTGAGCCATAAATTGGGTAGAGAAAAGTGCTTGATTAAGGGCTTTTTATAATCGGCGATAGTTATCAAGTTATTTATAAGATGAAGGAAAATAACTCTTTTACGAAAAAAAGCAATCTTTACTTGATGGATAAAGAGAAAAAACTGACACATTATTGCGTCAGTTAAATTAGTTACACTGATATTAGCTTGAATTTAAAATTCAGAATCGACTTCAAATTCCATTTCGATATTGGTAACAGGGTGGCGTAATTTTAAATATCCTGCGTGTAAATGCAGTCTATCTGCTTTAAAACCATATAAATCATCCCCCACAATAGGGGTGTTTAATCCTGCTTGATGTGAGCAATGAACTCGCAATTGATGGGTTCGCCCAGTCTTAGGATAAAGGTAAACCTTGGTTCTGTTATTATCACGAGTAATCACTTGGTAAGTCGTCTCAGCACTTCGACCTTTATGGAGACAAACCATTTGGCGAGGTCTGTCTTCCATATCTCCACATAATGGCAGAGTAATAATACCCGTGTCGCTATCGATATTGCCTTCCAGTAGAGCGATGTAACGCTTCTCTACCGTTCGTTCAATAAACTGTTTTTGTATTTGTTTATTCGTCTCTGGCGTAAGTGTTAGCACTAATAAACCAGATGTCGACATATCCAACCGGTGAACAATTAATGGGCCGGTAGCACTAGGATAGCGTGCCTGAATGCGAGCATGAACAGAATCAGCAATAAATTTTCCAGATACCGATAAAAACTCAGCGGGTTTATTCACTACAACCATTACATCATCTTCATAAACGATGTCTAATTCTTTGTCATAAGACGGTGTTTGTTCTAATGGACTTTCATCAAGGTTAATTCCAGTAAGCATATGCTCAAGGATCTCAAAGCATTTACTTTGGCACACAGGATAAAGGTTTTTATGCTGGCGAACTTGCTCATAAGGCGAAGAACCCCACCAAAACTCACCGAGTGCAATTGGTGCATAGCCGAAATGAAAAGCCGTTTGTAGCAGTTTTGGTAAATTCTGTTCGCTAGAATAAGGGATTGGGGTTTGTGCCTGTTCAGAACCCCCTTGTCTAAACAGTTCAAATAAGCTCTTAAATACACCAGATTGATTAATAAACTGAGTTGCTTCTAGCGTATCAATATCTATTTTTTTCAGCAATTTATTGAGTTGATTTTTATGTAAGTCTATGTCGTTAGTGTATTCGTTGTGCTGTTGGGTCAAGTCAGCAATAGTTTGTTGCCACTGCTGTTTTAATTGCTTTAAATTTCTCTTTTCACGACTACTTTGGTTACCAAGTTCCGCAATTAATGCGTCTAGATCTTCAGCAGGTACTGGTTCTGCCAAAGATTCTGCTTGGGCACGTCGCTGCTTTCGTTCTTTTTTTGCCACTGCTATTGATTGTTGAAACGTAGAGATCTCTTGCTCTGACTGTACCGTACTTACCGATAACTTTTCTGTTAATGCGATAAACGAGGGTGAACTCTCTAATTGAGAAATACGCGCTTTAAGTGACTCAATTTCGCTTTCTTGATGTGAAAATAGTTTATGGTGTGCTTGTTTATCAAAAATGGCATCGACAAAAAAATCAGGAGCTTGCCCCAGACTATTTTCTGAATCTGTAATTGTGCCAGCAAAAGAAGAGAGATAACCCAGATCTCCTTGCTGATTTTTTACCACAAGAACAGCAAACATCTTACCTTGTTTAGTAAAGTCATGATGCCATATTTGCTGATTATCGAGAAAATCTTGTAGTTCCGTCATAGCTAATGATGCCAGTGGATGCGGAGCATAATAATAAGGAAACGTAAACCTTTCTGGAAGCGCGTAGGAGTCTATTTGACTTGAGAATGGTGTGAATTTTGAGTGTGTCATTTTATCTTGTGACATATTAAAACTCCGCCTCAATATCAAATTCCATCGGTTCTTTGGTCATCGGGTGTGTTAGGGATAAATAGCCAGCGTGCAAATGTAATCGGTTCGCTTTTTTACCATAGAGGTCATCGCCAACAATCGGCATATTTAAGCCTAACTTATGAGCGCAGTGAACTCGTAATTGATGTGTGCGTCCTGTTTTTGGGTACAGGTAAACTTTAGTTTTATTTTTTATGCGTTCAATAACTTGATACGTTGTCTCTGCAGGTTTTCCATGTTCAAAGCAGACTAGCTGACGAGGACGATCATACAAATCACCACGTAGTGGTAATGTTATCATTCCTTCATCTTGGGCTAATATGCCTTCAATTAAGGCGGTGTATCGCTTCTCAATAGTACGGTTGATAAACTGTTTTTGTAATCGTTTATGTGCTTTTTTGGTTAGTCCTAATATCATTAAACCAGAGGTTGCCATATCTAAGCGGTGGACGATCAATCCTCCTGTAGCATTAGGGTAACGCTGTTGAATACGAGTATAGACAGAGTCTTGAATATTCTTACCAGGAACAGATAAAAAATCTGCAGGTTTATTAATGACAACCATAAATTCATCTTCATAAATTATGTTGATGTCTTTGCCTTCCGCTGGGTTGATTAATAATGGGTTTTCATCCATTTCAATCCCATCAAGCATGTGACCTAAAATTGGTTGGCATTTACTTTGGCAAGAAGCATAGAACTTCTTATGCTGACGGATCTCAGATTTTGGGGCTACACCCCACCAAAACTCCGCTAATGCTAGTGGTTTTAAATCATGAGTAAACGCATATTGCAGCAGTTTTGGAGCGGCGCATTCACCAGAGCCTGCAGGGGGAATATGGTTGGGCGTGTCTTTGAAAATATCATTGAGATCTTTTTCGACACCATGCGTATTTAAAAATTTATATTGCTGAAATAGCTTCTTTTGTAGTGCATTAGATAGGTTTTTGCGTGCCGTTTTTAGTGTGGAAAGTTCGATATTAAATGTATCTAATTGGCTTTGTATACTAGTGATTTCGTTATCCCAAAAAAGCTTAAGATCTCTTAGTGTATTTTTCTCTTGAACACTTTCTTTGCCCAATTTTATCTTTAATTGTTCTAATGCGTCGATAGCTTCTTGATCGTTATCTTGAGCTTGTAATTCGGCTTCAGTACGTTGTGCTTTACGTGATTTTCGGCCTTCAATCATCTCCTGACGTTGTGCTTCTAATTGTTCTTTTGAAGTCAGGCTTTTTGCTTTTACTGCCGCTGTTAATTCAGCTAGTAATGGATTGGCTAGCTGCTGCTTAATGATTGCATTAATTTCGGTTATCTCAGCGAGCTCTGCTTTGAAAAAACCATCTTCCTCTAACATATCAAATACAGGAGGAACAAAATGGGGAAGGTGATTACTGTCAGCGACTTTTCCTGAAAAAGCAGATAAGAATCCAACCTCGCCAGATATATGCTGAACGAGCAATACGCCAAACATTTTACCAATTGCTTTATTATTTTCTTGTATTTCTAAGCCAAAATTATGCTGCCATTCTGTTTGACTCTGCAGATGACGTTGTAACTGTTCTGCAGCCAATTCACATAAAGGGTGGGGCTCATAATAAAATGGAAAAGTGAATCGCTCAGGCAAAGCGTAATTGTCAATTGGATGAGAAAAAGAGGTAAAACACAGTTCAGACGTAGGCATAATGATATCTATATTAGCAGGGATGAAATAGGGGGATATTGCAGAATGACGCACATAAAGATAAGTGATTCAAAAATAGGTAGAGACCATGTGTTTTTGAATCACTCGAATGCGTTGGTGTACAGAAGTAAGGTGTTTATTCTGCTACTTTTACGCGAATTTTGTCTTTACCGATTTTTTTACCGTCTTCAGCTGCGATCGCGGCTAACGCTTCTTCTTCAACTAGCATCTCAACAAAACCAAAACCTTTTGATTCGCCTGTAATTTCGTCGATTACTAATTTACAGTATTGGAATGAACCGTGTGCTTGGAACATTTCACGTAATTGGAATTCAGACATGGTGCGAGGAAGATTGCGAACAAGTAATTTCATGAGTAACCATATAATAGTGATTTTAAGGGTACGTTATAACAGATCTTGGTGGTTTCCCCAAGTATTCTATCGATTCAAAAATAGAAAATCCGAAACCACATTAACATGATTTCGGATTTGGATTTAGCCCTCCACCCAGAGCGCTAAAATTTGGGCATATTAGGTTGGATTAGAAATCGTAACGCAGGCCAAATTGAAGTTGATCATCTAAGTTATCCATTTGCTCAAATTTATAACCTGCGTAAGTACGAAAGCTTTTGTTGAGTTTATAAATGGCTTCAATGGCTGCATTGTTTACAGTGTCATTACTGTCTATTTCTTGGAAGTTATAAACGCCTTGGAAAACCCACTGGTCAAGCTTATAAGCAGCGGCAAGTTCATAGCCGATTGCATCAAGCTTATCGACTTCACCCGTTGTAAATAAACCAGATACCATAAAGGCATTAAGCGTGTAGCGAACGGCTAAGTTGACTTGATCCGCATCTACTTTTGTTATGCCATTTGGAGATTGTTCACCAGAGGTATAACCAAGACCAAAATCTAAGCCCATAGGTAATGCATACATACCTGAAATACCAAAGCTATCATTTTTCTTTTCGTTACTAGCAATGTAGTTTGCTTGAATTGTTAGTGCATCAAACTCACCTGAGTATAAAAAGTTATTCTCACGTTTATCTTTGTTGCCTGTCGTTAAATCAGCCGCATCACCACCGAATGTAGCTAAAATATCAGTGTAATCGGTGAGCATCACTTGTGCTGAATCTTGCTGACCATACGAGAAATTACCAATGTTTGTGCTTAAGCCTGCGAATAAGTAACGGGTATTTACGGTATTACCTTTACCACTGCCAATCTCAACTTCATAAGTACCAAATGCGCCTAAGCTATCGTTGATTTTAGTTTTGCCTTTTAAATTAATACGAGCACGGCTTTTATCTTCAAATGAACTTTCTACTACGGTTTCATTATTATCAGAGATATTTGCACGAGCTTCGGCTCTGCCACCAACTTTTAATTGTGTATCATCTTGATCATAAACGGTTGCAGCTAAAAGAGGGGGTGATAAAAAAGATGAGACGATAGCTGTTGATAGTAGTAATTTTTTCATTAGATTCCATACCTTTAAAATACCAAAACACTCCGTTTTGGTTTAGTTAATTGCTTGGGTTCTAAGATAAAACTTATATATGAAAGATTAATGTCAGTTATGTTTAATATTTATAAAGGTAATGTGTCGTTAGGGTGACAAACACATTACTCTTGATAGTTCGCTTAATTGCTTTGTTGTTTAGTGAATACGTTTGATGTTCTTTTTATGACGATCTTCTTCGCTTAATAGTTGACAGGTCGCACAATTTTTTTTGCCATCAATTTTGTATTTCATGCAGCAGGTTTCACGTTGAACATAAAGGATTGCCTGATGTTTATTTTCAGCAACTCGTATATGAGCAAGATCTTTTCCTATATCAGGCATAATATTTTCTAACCATTGCTGGGCTTTTGGTGCTACTTGATTAGCGAGTTCTTTTGAGATCCCTTTTTCAGTTAAGCGCATGAAAAAGACGCTTACGGCAAGAGAAACGGCTCCCCAAAATGGTTTGTGTTTCAGTCTTTCTTGTTCAAATAACACACTTAGCCCACCACCTATCTGCTGTAATAAATGGGTAAATGCTTCATCAAGTTTCTCTTGGCTCTCTACGATGGTTGCTTGTGGTTCAGAAGCCAAAGGATCGGCTGCAAGGCAAACAAAAGAGCAAGCGTTATTAATTTTCAGTGATTTTATTTTTTCACCATTGGGTGTTGAAATGAAAATATCATTAAATTGAACAATTGGAACACGATTAAAGCGTAAACGTAGGGCAACTAGGCTAGTAAAAAATTGGTTATTAAATGATTTTAGCCACATGGAAGCTGAAACATTTTGGTTTACGTTGTTTTTTTTGCCGAATAATTCAATCACGTTGGATAAATGGGCAGGTAACCACTGGTTTAATGGTAAGTGCTTATCATCAAGTTGTTCTTTATTGATTGCTTTGAGTTTGAAGTTATCGTCAGCATCGTTTAACCATGCCAATTGCTCTTTTAAAGAGTGGCATGAATCAGGTGATTTTTTGCTACGCCATAATGGCATTAGTTGTTCTGCAATATGCATATGAGCTACTTTAAATTATTATTATTTGTATTTAAGATGCCGGGTAGATTACACCTAAACTTGCATAACGAGAAGCGCCCGTCACATCCGGTTCGTTACTTGGTAAATCATGAATACGTTGATGTGCTAACCATGCAAACGCCATTGCTTCCATATTGTCACTATCTACATTGTAGTCGTTAGTGGTGGTAACTGCCCAATTTGGCAGATGAACTTGCAATCTTTCCATTAAATAATGATTATGAGCGCCCCCACCACAGACTAATAATTTTGCGTCATCACCGGTATGGAATCGAATGACTTGATCAGCAATTGTCGTCACAGTGAACTCTAATAACGTAGCTTGAACATCCGGCGTTTGATAATGTTTATTCTCTATATATTGAGCAAACCAATCTAAGTTAAATAACTCACGACCTGTGCTTTTTGGATATGGACGAGTAAAATATTCATGTGCTTTTAGTTGGTTTAGTAATTCATCAATTATTTGCCCTGAGCGTGCCCATGCGCCATCTTTATCATAGCTTACTTGTTGGTGCTCGGTGATCCATGCATCCATCAGCATATTGCCGGGGCCTGTGTCATAACCGATAACTGGTGAGTCTTTCTGTAAAATAGAAATATTAGAAATACCGCCAATGTTTAAAATAACGTGAGTACTTTCGGGTTTCCCAAATAAGGTGTGGTGGAAAGCGGGTACTAATGGTGCGCCTTGTCCGCCTAGTGCCATATCTTTACGGCGAAAGTCAGCAACGGTATTAATTCCTGTTTTAGCGGCGATGATATTGCTATCACCAAGTTGCATCGTAAAAGGGTATCGTGCGTCAGGCGAATGAAAAACCGTTTGACCATGGCTGCCAATGGCAGTGATCTCTTCAGGCTTAATATTCAGAGAATGAAGAAGGTGTAGTGTAGCATCAGCAAATAAATGGCCTAAACGATGGTCAAGTTCTCCAATCACTTTTAGGTTTGTTTGTTGTCCAGTACAAACAGCCAGTAAATCAGCTTTTAATTGAGGCTCCATTGGGAAATCGGCATGACCGAGTAGATTGATTGTTGTACCATTTGTTTCTACGACAACGGCATCAACGCCATCTAAACTGGTTCCTGACATTAAGCCTATGTATTTTTCCATGCCAATACTCCATAACTACTGATTAATTAACGGTTTTATTGTGCCATAAAGTCGGTGAATAATATCTATATTACTCACATTATTGACATAAAATTACCATAGATAAGATGTTAATATGTGAAAGGGCATGATACTTTAAGCCTATAAAAATTAAGATGATTTGGAGAAAGATATGGGTCCATTATGGCTAGATGTTGAAGGATATGAAATTGATGCAGAAGAGCGCGAGTTACTTCAACATCCAACAGTGGGCGGATTGATCCTTTTCGCTCGAAATTATCATGACTCAAAGCAATTAGCAGCATTAACCGCTTCTATTCGTAAAGCGGCAGGGCGTCCAATCCTTATTGGGGTGGATCAAGAAGGCGGCCGAGTTCAGCGTTTTAGAGATGAATTTACCCTTATTCCACCAGCGCAAGCATACGCTGAAATGGATAATGGTCTTGAGCTAGCAAAAACAGCAGGCTGGTTGTTATGTTCAGAGTTGGTTGCTCATGATATCGATCTTACGTTTGCACCTGTATTAGATAATGGATTTGATTGTAAAGCCATTGGTAACCGTGCATTTGGTGATGATATTAATACCATCGTTAAATACAGCACGGCCTTTATGAAAGGCATGAAATCAGCAGGAACATCGACAACAGGGAAACATTTCCCTGGACATGGTGGTGTGATAGCTGATTCTCATTTAGAAACCCCTTATGATCACCGTGATAATATTTTCGAACTCGATATGGCGATTTTTAAAGCACAAATCGACGCGGGTATTTTGGATGCAATGATGCCAGCGCATGTTATCTACCCTGAGTATGATGCATCACCAGCGAGTGGCTCTTCATTTTGGTTGAAAGACGTACTGCGTAAACAGCTTAACTTTAACGGCTTGGTGTTCTCTGATGATTTGAGCATGGAAGGTGCCACAATAATGGGGGGACCAGCAGAGCGATCTCAGCAAGCATTAGATGCAGGCTGTGATATGGTGTTGATGTGCAATAATCGAAAATCAGCAGTAGAAGTATTAGATAACTTAGCTATTCAAACGGTAGAAAAAGCTAATTTATTATTGAAAACACAACATTTCGATAGAAAAACGTTATTAAGTAGTAAAGAGTGGAAAAGTGCGAATGAGATCGTTACCCGAGCTTATGATCGCTGGAAGAAGTGAACTCTTGAATAGTGAATAGTTTTTAGAGATAAATAAAAACGCACAAGATTTATACTTGTGCGTTTATTTTATTTATTGAAGTTTAAGTAGCGATGTTCTCTTTATGTCTCTTCCATCGTAAGCATTTTGTAATGTGAAGATATGACCGTTATTGGATTCAAAAACAAAAAATGGCCACTCTGTGTAATTTATCCCATCTATCATAGAGGTTGTTTCTTCATAGCGTGTGATTTCTGCATTATTTGATTTTTGTAGCTGTCTGATCATATTAAATGGGTGTTTTTCAATAACCCATAGATAAGCGCCTGTATCAAAAAGATGTTTTAATTCAGCGGTTTCATCTAAGCCAACACCGTTTACATATTCTTGTAATGGAAGTTGTCCTACGTGAGCCATATCCATAAACGCAAAGTCAGAGATGAAAAAATAATCTCCTGTTTGTGAATAATAATAATTTCCAGTTCGGTCAAACCAAAAATCATCACCATGATCATAAGCGCCATGATAAATATCCGACTTTGGTAGCTCGTCCCAACGTTCTGAATCTAATATAACTTTTGAGAATGAGCGAGGGCTTGAGTTTATATCTTGTGTATACAAAGCTTCACCATTTGGCGTCACTTTTAATATTGGCCCACCATTAAACTCGTTTGAATTACTGGTATCAATATCACCAGTATTAATGTTTATTCGCTCTAAAGCTTGCCAATTATATCCAGTACTTATCGTATAAACGTAATCACCTTTAACGGCAATATTTGATTGGCTGGAATTTGAGTCTAAAAGTTTTTGGGAAGAGGTAGATGGACTTGCTTTATTATAATCTATAATAAAAACACCATAAAATTGACTAACTGCAATTCGGCCTTGTTTTTCACTGTGATCAACGGATAGGTTTTTAGGATAGCTTGTAAGTGCAAATTTTTCTGTTGTATTACTGCTTATGTCATAAATGTAGATAGCATTTTCAGGGGATTCTGATGTCATAACTAAAACATCTAACCCTTGTATATATTCAGCTTCATTAACTGTGAAATCAAATGCTAGAGGGACATTTATGGCAATAGATCCGTCATCGCTAGCAAGAGGAGAGTTAACTTTATAGATCATAGGAATACTCAGGGGGCTTCCTTTGATAGGGTAGATACATTCGGCATCATAACAAGCATTGACCTTAAACTCTTTACTATGCGTATCAATTAATAGATTACCGGGTAACTTTAAGCCTAGATCAAGGTCAAATAAATACCCCGTTCGTTGTGTGACATTAAATTTATTAATTAATTCGCTATCGTTTCCCCGATTAAAGATAATTGAATTGCTATTACTGCCAGTAACTGAAATTTCTTTTGAGGTGAAATTATCGGTGATATTAGCATCATCATAATTGTATTCTCGATTTATTGTAGACTCTGCACTGACCATCCTAATTTCATCGTCTAAGCTTACGTTATAATTGATGGAGGCATTAATTGGAGAACCAGACACTTGTTCATTACAATATTCATCATAGCAAAAATTGATAGAGACATTGTGTGTTGATTGGCCATCACCAACAGCGTAACCAGGAATAAAATCAACCTCAAGATTACCTGTGCTATCTGAGGTGATATTCATATAAGTTGATTGGATAGAGGCACTATCATAAAACGCACCAAAATAGAGTTTTTTTGAGGTCGTTCCTCTTGAGTTTACCGGTATAATGACTCGTGTTGATTCTGTTGCATTACCCTGTACGCTAACATTTGGTGAAGAGCTGAATACGTGTAAACTTCCGCCATTACTTCCACCGCCACTATCGCTATCTCCACCGCAACCAGCAAGAAGGGCTGCAATAGAAAGAGTTAAAATTTTATACATATATACCTCTATTTCGATTGAGTATTTTGAATTAATATCACGTTATTTTATGATTTCAATATAAGATTATTAAACACTCGGTGAGGTTAGGTATTGGATTTAATAAGCTTCGATTGGCTTCAAAGTTAATATCAATAGGAATGTAATATTACAAATATCTACCAAGTATTTTTGTTATAGGAAAATATAAATTAGATACTTTTAGGTAAGTATTTTCAGTTCAGAATTTTAATAGATAAGCTATAATCGCACTTTGAATTTTACTTATTGGATACAGTAGACATGACGAAAAAATTGACGATTCTTGATATAGCTAAAATGGCTGGTGTTGGAAAGTCGACGGTTTCTCGTGTATTAACCAATGATCCAAAAGTGAAGCCAGAAACTCGCCTAAAAGTAGAGCAGATAATCAAAGAGTCTGGTTTTACTCCTTCTAAATCTGCTCAAAGTATGCGAGGAGGTAGTCAAAAAGTCATTGGTATTATTACTTCTCGTCTTGATTCTCCTTCAGAAAATAAAGCCATTAGCGGCATTTTAGAGATTATCTATCAGCAAGGCTATGATGCCGTGATCATGGAAAGTCAGTTTGATACTCAAAAAACCAATGAGCACTTAGAAGTATTAAGAAAACGCAGTGTGGATGGTGTCATTTTGTTTGGTTTTACTGACTGTGATATAGCTGAAATTGAGCGTTGGAATGAGCGTATTATAGTGATTGCAATGGACACTGATAAGGTGAGTTCAATCAACTATGATAATCATGGCGTTATCAGACAAGCGTTACATTATCTTTCTGAACGACACTTAACGAATATAGCGTATATCGGTGTTGATCCTAGCGATAAAACTACCGGTAAATTACGTTTGGATGCTTACCTTGAGTGGTGTCAAGAATATGATATTTCACCGAAATTTGCCACAGGGCAGCTAGATCACAAAAGTGCTTATGCGTTAGTTGACTCTGTTCTTGATGATGAAATTGAAGCTATTGTTTGTGCTAGTGATACATTAGCCTTAGGGGTTGCCAAGCGTCTTCAAGAGTTGCAACGCAATGATATTCAGATAACAGGTGTCGGTGGTAATGAGCTGCTTTCATTTTTGTTCCCAAACATTATTAGTATTAACCCAGGCTATCAATATGCCGGGGAGAGTGCCGCTAAGCAGCTTTTACAACAATTAGAATCGAGCGCAAGTATTGCACACCTAACCCAGCCTTTATCTCTTTAATTTTGTCTAAAAAATACGCTTTATTGTGATCTGATTCACTTTGTGGGATTGTTCCCATTTATTTTTTGTTTCATCTTTGTAATTATACTTAAAACGAAATGGGAACATTCCCATAAGTATAGAATAACAATCAACGTGGACAAAGGTATGAGTAAAATAGAGAGGAAGGACGTACAACGTTTGATCGAACTGATCGGGGGATCAGAAAATATCGCTAGCGTAAGTCATTGTTTAACCCGCTTACGTTTTGTATTAAATAACACTAAAGGTGCCGATGTAAAAGCAATTGAAAAAATCCCAATGGTAAAAGGATGCTTTACCAATGCAGGGCAATTTCAAGTTGTTATTGGCACTGAAGTTGATGAAGTATTTGCTATTTTAAATGAGCTTTCAGGAGAGAAAGGCGCATCTAAAGAAGATGCTAAACTTGCGGCTCGTCAAAATATGAATATTTTAGAACGTGCTATTTCTCACCTTGCTGAAATATTTGTCCCATTATTACCTGCCATTATCACTGGTGGTTTGATTCTAGGTTTTAGAAACGTTATTGGCGATCTAAAAATGTTTGATGGCCAAACCTTGGTTGAAATTAGCCAGTTTTGGGCAACCGTTCATTCATTCTTATGGTTGATTGGCGAAGCAATATTCTTCTTCTTGCCTGTTGGCGTCTGTTGGTCGACGGTGAAAAAGTTAGGTGGGACGCCAATTTTAGGTATTACACTAGGGGTGACCTTAGTATCGCCACAATTAATGAATGCGTATCTTATTGGTAAACAAGTACCTGAAGTTTGGGATTTCGGTCTGTTTGTTATTGAAAAAGTCGGCTATCAAGCACAAGTTATTCCTGCAATGTTAGCAGGGGTTGCATTGGCCTTTATTGAAACAAACCTAAAGCGCATCGTTCCTTCTTATCTGTATCTTGTTGTTGTGCCTTTTGTTTCAATTATCGTGTCTGTCATTTTAGCTCATGCATTCATCGGTCCATTTGGTCGAGTTTTAGGTGATGGTGTTGCCATGGCAGCAAAAGCCGCGATGACAGGGGACTTTGCTATTGTTGGGTCTGTGATCTTTGGTTTCTTTTATGCACCATTAGTCATTACGGGTATTCACCACACCACCAATGCGGTTGACTTACAGTTAATGCAAGAGTTGGGCGGCACACCTATTTGGCCATTGATTGCATTATCAAATATTGCTCAGGCTTCTGCTGTCGTTGGGATCATCATTATCAGCAAGAAAAGTGGTGAGCGTGATATCTCAGTACCTGCAGCAATTTCAGCTTACCTAGGTGTGACTGAACCTGCGATGTACGGCATTAACTTAAAATATAAATTTCCAATGCTAAGCGCAATGATTGGTTCTGCAATTGCTGCGGCTATCTGTGGTAGTGCTGGTGTTATGGCAAATGGTATCGGTGTTGGTGGCTTGCCTGGCATTCTTTCTATCCAGCCACAATACTGGGGTATCTATGGTGTTGCTATGTTAGTCGCTATTTTTGTTCCGGCAATACTGACGCTCGTTATGTATAAACGTGCACAAGCGAAAGATCAGTTAGAAGTGTCAGCGGCATAGCCGTAATGAAATAAATACGAAATAACACCTCTAACTAATATAAATTTGAGTAGGGGTGTTCTCTTTTCTAGATTGAGAAAATAAACATGACAAATTCAGAGTGGTGGCGTACAGCGACTATCTATCAAATTTACCCAAAAAGCTTTTGTGACAGCAGCAATAAAGGCACTGGTGATATTCAAGGTATTATTTCTAAATTAGATTACCTTCAAAAACTGGGTGTCGATGCGATATGGTTAACGCCAGTGTATCAATCTCCGATGATCGATAATGGGTATGATATCGCGGATTATTACTCAATTAACTCAAATTTTGGCACCATGATTGACTTTGATAATCTACTTGAAGAAGCAAAGTCTCGTGGTATACGCATTATTATGGATATCGTGGTTAATCACACTTCAACAGAGCACCATTGGTTTCAATCTGCTCTGGGAAATAAAGAGAGTGAATATCGTGATTACTATATTTGGAAAGATCCGGTTGATGAAAAAGTTCCAACCAATTGGCAATCCAAATTTGGTGGTAATGCATGGGCGTTAGATGAAGCAACAAATCAATACTATTTGCATCTGTTTGCTAAAGAGCAAGCGGATTTAAATTGGGAAAACCCAAAGGTTCGCCAAGAAGTAAAAGAAATCATTAGTTTTTGGGCTGAGAAAGGGGTTGATGGTTTTCGATTAGATGTTATTAACCTTATTTCAAAACCGAACAAATTTACTAATGATGAAAATGGCGATGGACGTCGCTTTTATACCGATGGCCCTAAAGTTCACCAATATCTACAAGAGATCAGCGAAGCTGTTTTTCAAAAGTACGGCTCTGTTACAGTAGGTGAAATGTCATCAACCACGTTAGATCATTGTCAGAAATATTCAGCTCAAGATGGTAAAGAATTATCGATGGTATTTAATTTTCATCATCTTAAAGCTGATTACAAAAATGGGGAAAAGTGGACCAAAGCCCCGTTTGATTTTTTATCGCTAAAGTCGATCTTCAATCATTGGCAAACTGGCTTAAATGGCAAAGGTTGGGGGGCTCTTTTTTGGTGTAACCATGATCAGCCAAGAGTAGTGAGTCGCTTAGGTAATGATAAAGAGTACCGCGAATTATCGGCTAAAATGCTCGCTTCTTCAGTACATATGATGCAGGGGACACCGTATATTTATCAAGGTGAAGAGATCGGGATGACTAACCCGCATTATACGTCTATTGATCAATACCGAGATCTTGAAAGTACTAATATGTTCGACATTATGGTCAATCAAGAAAAATCAGTATCTGAAGCTGAAATGTTGGAGATTTTAGACCAAAAATCTCGTGATAATTCACGAACACCAATGCAATGGAATAGCGCGCGTAATGCAGGATTTACTCAAGGGAAACCCTGGTTATCTGTGGCTAACAATTATCTAAAAGTGAATGCAGAATTAGCGTTAACAAATCCAGATTCGGTGTTCTATTTTTATAAAAAATTAATTCAACTGCGTAAAGATATCGACGTGATTACCACTGGGGATTATGTCGATTTGATGCCTAAGCACGAAGAACTGTTCTGTTATCAACGTGAAAATGAAACCCATCGATTGATTGCAATTCATAATTTTTATAAAAATGAAGTAGGTCTAAGTATTGATGTTCAAGGGCAAGAGGCTGAGTGTATCTTGAGTAATTATGGTGATATGGAAGCGGAGAAACCACAGTCGAGTATGGTTCTTAGACCTTATGAATGCAGAGTGATTCTGATTGAAAAATAATATAAATCTGAGTGATTATAAAAAATAGAGCACATAAAAAAACCTCGTAAATCAAATTGATTTACGAGGTTTTTACTTTAAATGTCGATCAATTACTCAACCGTAATAATACGCATACAGTTAGTTGAACCAACGATGTCCATTACATCACCTTGAGTGATAATCACTTGATCACCAGCACTTAATAAACCTTTGCCTTTTAGTGTATTAATTGCCGCATGAGTTGATGGAAGACCTGAATCTGCTTTTTCATCAAAGAATACAGGTGTAACACCACGGTAAAGTGCAGCACGGTTTAACGTACCTTCGTTGCGAGATAGAGCAAAGATAGGTAGGCCAGAGCTAAGACGAGACATCATTAGTGGTGTGCGACCAGACTCAGTAAGAGTGATCATTGCCGTGATGCCTTCCATGTGGTTTGCTGCATACATAGTAGACATTGCAATCGTTTCTTCAGGTGTTGTGAAACGACGATCTAAACGGTGATTAGATACGTTTACAGTAGGTACTTTTTCTGCACCCATACAAACGCTTGCCATTGATGTTACTGTTTCAACAGGGAAGTCACCAGCTGCTGTTTCAGCAGAAAGCATTACCGCATCAGAGCCATCCAGTACGGCGTTAGCAACGTCCATTACTTCAGCACGAGTTGGCATTGGGCTTGTGATCATTGATTCCATCATTTGCGTTGCTGTAATAACCGTACGGTTAAGGCTACGAGCACGACGGATAAGTTGCTTTTGAACACCTACTAGCTCAGGATCGCCAATTTCAACACCTAGATCACCACGAGCAACCATCACTACGTCAGATGCAAGGATGATGTCATCCATCGCTTCTTCTGTTGCGACTGTCTCAGCACGTTCAACTTTAGCAACTAATTGTGCTTCAAGCCCCGCTTCACGCGCTAGACGACGAGCGTAGTTCATGTCTTCGCCGTTACGTGGGAAAGAAACCGCTAGGTAATCAACCTTCATTGCCGCAGCTGTAATGATATCAGCTTTGTCTTTTTCAGTTAGTGCGTCAGCAGAAAGGCCACCACCTTGCTTGTTGATGCCTTTGTTGTTTGATAGAGGGCCAGCAACCGTCACTTCAGTATGAACTTTATTGCCTTCAACTGCTGTTACGCGAAGTTGTACACGACCATCATCAAGAAGAAGAACGTCACCAGTAGTCACGTCTTGTGGGAGTTCTTTATAATCAAGACCAACAGAGTCTTGGTTACCTTCACCTTTAGGTAAATCGCTATCTAGTGTGAATTTATCACCAATAGCTAATTGGATTTTACCTTCTTTAAACGTAGAAACACGGATCTTAGGACCTTGCAAGTCACCTAAAATCGCTACGTGAGTGCTAAGTTTTGCAGCGATTTCACGAACTTTCTTAGTACGCTCAATATGGTCTTCTGGGCTACCGTGAGAGAAGTTCATACGAACAACGTTTGCGCCAGCGGCGATGATTTTTTCTAAGTTATTATCACGATCAGTTGCAGGGCCAAGAGTGGTAACAATTTTTGTTCTACGTAGTCTGTTAGACATATTATCTCCAAGATGGATGTTGTTGTGTTTATTCTGTGATCAAGTAAACATATATCGAGAATGATGACAATTCCATGATTCAAACAAGGTAATTATCAAAAATTATCACGCAATCGCTAAATATTTGTGCGTTTGTATAGAAAGTCGCCAGTTTCTTTTGATGCAGGTTTCAATACAAAGTTCAGTAGCGCGAGGCTTTTGGCTGATAGGTTGTAGTGCAATAGTTACGTCATCCAATAATTTTACACCATCTAATAGCGCTTCTAGCTGCTCAATATCTTTGTTAGTTCCTACAGGGTGTTTAATTTCGTTTGCTCGCATTAATGCGTTTTCTAAAACGGGCAGTTTACCTTTCATGTTGATTTTTGGTGAAACCGTCACCCAGGTATTTTCTGATGCAAGAATAGGATAAGTGCCACTGGTTTCTATTTGACAACGATAACCGTGTTGTTCTAATTCTTCAGTTAATGGTGTTAAGTCATACATACATGGCTCTCCACCAGTGATGACCATATGTTTTGCTGTGTAGCCTTGCTCTTTAAGCATATTGATTATTTGAGTGCTCGTTAACTCGGTCCAACTTGGAGAGTCTTCTGTTTTAGCTAGAATCGAAGCTAAATCCGTTTGGTCGCTTAACTCTACATCCCACGTTTGTTTTGTATCACACCAAGAGCAACCGACAGGGCAGCCTTGCAAGCGTAAGAAAATAGAAGGAACTCCAGTAAATGTGCCTTCACCTTGAATGGTTTCAAATAGCTCATTAATCTTAAATGTTGACGATGACATAATTATTTTACTCAAATAAAAAACTACAAAATTTGGTGATTGAAATACGTGTTAAAGTCGCATTTTCAGTAAATATTTCATAATCTTCGTGATAAACATCACGTAGGTTGACTCTCGGACTTCACAATTTGTTCGCAAAGTAAAAAAATGATATCCGATGATATTTATTTACTGGAGAGAAGCATGTACGTGGCCCAACCCGGACACATTGATCATTTAAAACAAGTAAATGCTGGACGGGTATACAAGTTAATTGATCAACTAGGCCCAATCTCTCGGATCGATCTTTCTAAGCAAAGTAATTTAGCCCCTGCCAGTATTACTAAAATCACACGTGAATTACTTGATGCACACCTTATCAAAGAAACGCAAGTACAAGAAGCAAATAGTCGTGGTCGACCTGCAATTGGCTTAGAAGTTGATAATGAAGGGTGGCAATTCCTATCTATGCGTTTAGGGCGTGGTTATCTAACCATTGCGTTACATAGCTTAGGTGGAGCACAAATTATTGAAGAAAGACAAACGATTCATGAAATTGAGCAAGATGAATTACTTGCAAAATTACTGTCTGAAATTGAACTTTTTTTCCAAAAACATTCTCGAATATTAGGAAGAATAACCAGTATTGCTGTGTCATTACCAGGCTTAGTGATTTCCTCACAAGGTCTTGTTATACAAATGCCTCATTATAATGTAGATAATTTGCCTTTGGGCCCTAAGATCTACGAAGCAACAGGGTTACCTGTGTTTGTTGGCAATGACACTCGCAGTTGGGCGCTAGCTGAAAAGCTATTTGGCAATTCAAAAGAACACGATAATTCAATATTAGTATCAATCCATCATGGGGTTGGTGCTGGTATTATTATGAACGGTGAAGTTTTACAAGGCAGAACAGGCAATATTGGTGAGATGGGGCACATCAAAATCAATAAATTGGGAGCACGTTGCCATTGTGGTAATTCCGGCTGTCTAGAAACGGTTGCAAGTGCAAAATCATTACGAGATCAAGTCAAAAATCTGATTGATGATGGGCATAAAACATCATTAAGCGGTAAAAAAGTTACGATAGAAAGCATTTGTCTTGCTGCGAATGACGGAGATATGCTAGCTAAACAAGTGATTACCGATCTGGGACATAATCTTGGTGAGGCGATCGCTATTATGGTGAACTTGTTTAACCCTGAAATTGTATTGATTGGTGGAGAAATCAATCTTTCTAAAGCGATTTTGTATCCTGTCATTATGGATGCGATCCAAAACCAAGTATTGCCATTGTACGCTAAAGACACCAAGTTAGTCGAAAGCCGTTTTTATACGCAAGCAACGATGCCGGGTGCGGCATTAGTTAAACAAGCTATGTGCGACGGTTCTTTGTTAATGAAGGTGATTGAAGGGTAATATTTACAACTCTATATTCTATAAAAATAGCAGCTGAAATGAGCTGCTATTTTTATTTGTAGGCACTGCTTTATCGTTGAGGTTAGTTAGACTTCGCTTTTAAGAAATTCAATAAGAGTATCAATGTCTTCTTTTGAAACGTCTTTATGAGTAACGAATCGAATAGGGTTACCTGCAGATAGTAAGATATCTTGTTGGTTCGCTTTTTGTACAATATCATGAATATCGATTTGGCTATCTAAGCGTGCAAAAATGATATTGGTCTGTATATGCTCAATATTAACGTTAAATCCAGCCACAGTATTCAGTTGTTCTGCTAAATATTTCGCATTGCTATGATCAATCGCTAATTGTGGCACTTGCTCAGTCAGCGCAAGTTTAGCTGCAGCTCCTAGAATACCAGCTTGCCTCATACCGCCACCGAGCATTTTTCTGATACGACGTGCTTTTTGAATGTATTCTTTTGGTCCTAATAATAAAGAACCAACAGGTGCAGCTAACCCTTTAGATAAACAAATCGTTATACTATCAAAGTGTTGAGCAATTTCTTTAATATCAACATCAAGTGCAATAGCTGCGTTATAAACTCGTGCACCATCAAGGTGAAGCTGTAAGTTATGTTTATTTACAAACTCACGTGCTTGTGCAAGATAAGAAAGGGGTAAGACTTTACCATTAATGGTATTTTCTAAGCTCAATAGTTTTGTTCGTGCAAAATGGAAATCATCAGGCTTAATTGCAGCTTCTAGTTTTTGAAAACAGAGTGAGCCATCAGGATTGTTTTCGATAGGCTGAGGTTGAATAGAACCTAACACGGCTGCACCGCCAGCTTCATACTTATAGTTATGTGCTTGTTGACCACATAGATATTCGTCGCCGCGTTCACAGTGAGCCATTAAGCCAAGTAGATTTGCTTGAGTTCCTGATGATGTAAACAGTGCAGCTTCAAATCCATGACGTTCTGCTGCCCATGTTTCTAGCTCATTAATCGTTGGGTCGTCCCCATACACATCATCACCTACAGGGGCATTAGCCATCGCCTCACGCATGGCTTGGGTCGGTCTTGTTACTGTATCAGAGCGAAAATCAATCATGTTACGTCCTTGCATTAGCCACTATATCTGAATATAAGATATTTGCTGGCGATGTTGTTGTTATGTTTCACTTTAAAGTCAAGATAACATAGTGCTTCTAGATGTGAAAATAATGAGAGTGAGATCTTTCAATTTAAGAGAGTTAAACATCCATCGTATTTAATAAATACACTGGTGGTAATCACTTTAAATGCCCAATTACGACTAAATGGCTAGTTGATTTGGTTATTTATCAGCCAATTACACTAAAGGGCTACTAGGTACAGACTAAAAATTACATTATACTCAAGAGTAATGTGATATCTGAAATGTAAGGGAATGTAATGCAAGGTAACTCAATAAGAACCAGTGCAGAGCGAGCGTTGTTATCAGAGCGTATTCAAAAACTGACAACCGCGCTATCTGATGGCGTATATGAGAGAGAAGATACAATGCGATTGTGTCTACTTGCCGCGCTTTCTGGCGAGAGTGTATTTTTACTTGGACCACCAGGTATCGCAAAAAGTTTAATTGCTAAACGATTAATAAAAGCGTTTGATAATAGTAGCTATTTTGAATATTTAATGACAAGGTTCTCGACACCAGAAGAGGTCTTTGGCCCATTATCGATTCAAGAGCTTAAAGACAATGGAAAATACGTTCGACTCACTCAAGGTTATTTACCAACGGCTCAAGTAGTCTTCTTAGATGAGATTTGGAAAGCAGGACCTGCAATTCTTAATACCTTGTTAACTGTCGTTAATGAAAAAACCTTTAAAAATGGCAATGAAATCCTTCCTGTACCAATGCGTCTTTTGATTTCAGCCTCGAATGAATTGCCTGATGAAGACAGCGGCTTAGATGCATTGTACGATCGAATGCTTGTGCGCGTGTTTGTAAACCGTATTCAAAACAAGAATAATTTCAAATCTATGTTGATGACGGGCACGATTCAAGAGACAGAAATCGATCCGGCATTAGTGGTAACTGATGAAGAATATCATCAATGGCAAAGAGAGTTCGATGGACTTACTTTATCAGAAGAGGTATTTGAAAAATTATTTGAATTAAAAACAATGCTTGAAAAACACAATGCGTCTTATGATGACTCATTGTACGTATCGGATCGTCGATGGAAAAAATCAGTTAAATTATTGAAAGCTTCTGCATTTTTTAGTGGACGCGATGAAATTAACCCAATGGATCTATTGTTGCTTCAAGACTGTTTATGGACAACCCCTGAAAACCGAGAGCAAGTAAGAGAAAGTATTCGAACCTTTGCTTCGGATAAAGCGTTTGATCAAAAGAATGTTTCTATGAATATTGAAATGATTCAAAGTGACATTGCTGAGATGGAAGCGCAGGTACTTGTTGAACAAGGTATTGCTCTTCATATTGAATCGGCGGGTAATCGTCTGATGAAAAAAGAAAGCTTTGAATTTGATTTTAGCAAAGGAAAACGATACAGCGTGGGTCATACACATCAGCTAGTTAAGTTGGTCATGCTTCAGTCAAACATGTCAGTCTCTGAAGGTGAGAAAGGCGATAGTCGTTGGGTTTATGTTAACGCTGAAGAGCTGGCTAAGCAGATGAAAGAGGGCAGAGCAACAGTATATGGCTATGTAAACCAGAATCAAAACTTGTGCAGTTTAACGTTCGAATTGGATGCTGATTGCAGATTAGTAATCAAAGATATCGCAAATCGTTCTGTTCTTGTTGGTATGGTAGGCCATAATGATCCAACACAAAGCCAGTTTGATGAATGGGTACAAAAAATAGCGCATAACCAACAGCACTTAGATGAAGCTGAGCACCAGTTAAGAAAAAGTCGTGCTCAATTTCATTCTGCATTGCCTCATAACTTTATTGAAGAAAGCTTACCATCAGTGATTGAAAACAGTTTACATCTTTTGGGTCAACGTATTGAGAGTTGTAAAACACAATTTGAAGGGGCAAGCCGTCGCATGCTGAAATTTAGCGACTATTATTCATAGGCTATGATCTCTTTTAGAATACAAGGAAAATTATGTTAGGTGCAGATGCGTTAAATTTGGTTCTAATGGTTGCGGAATCAGGAATGATTGATTCTTCCATTACCGAAATCTTATCAAGACCACAGTTTTTGACTGCTGCAAAGTCTAATCCTAACATTAAACCCACGATTAAAAATCACATTTTGAAATGGCGTGGTAAGGTTAAACACAAAATGACAAAAGTATGTGAGACCGAGCGAGTTCAAGAAGAGCTTGCTCTGTATCAAGAGGTGATCCATTGGAGTGAGAGTGAGTTCTATTGTCAAATAGATGACATTATGAGCAAACTTCAATGGCATTCTTCATTTTATATCGAAGCAAAAGAACTGATTAATAATAATAAAAATTTAATGAATCCAATGTTTCCACGTTTTTTTTGTGAGCGATGGTATCAGAGTTTGTCTGATTCAATTAAACAGGCTCAATTGAGCGAGCTTAAAGAAGATAAAGAAAAACTGCTGGCGGATTTATATCAGCGGATTGAAACGTTAAAAGCAATGGAATCGGTAACAGAGGAAGGTGATGATGCCCATATTGGTAAACTGTGGGATATGGCTTCAGCAAAATTAACCAAGTCCAATGTAGATATCATGAAGTTGCATGCACGCTTCCTTAAAAAGAATAAAGGCTTGCAAGAAATAGCGTCAAAACTGGGTCGTATGGCGAATGAAGCACAAAATCCTGATCGCTCTCAAGCTACTGCTGAAGAAGTTAAAGTGGTGGAAGAGAAAAGTGATTTTGTTACTGATGACATTGTTGGTATTCAAGAAGGGGATGATCTTAGTCGATTACTGCCTAATGAAACCTTATTTCTATCACACCCTGAATTAGAAGTGATTTTCTATCAGCATTTAGTTGATAAGCGTCTGATGAATTATCGTATGGAAGGAGCTGATAGGAAGTTACGCAAAGTTACGGCTCATTCAAGAGCATCAAGTGATGCATTAGTTGAAAAAGGCCCTTTTGTTGTGTGTGTTGATGCCTCAGGCTCAATGAGTGGGTTTCCTGAGCAATGTGCTAAGGCCCTTGCTTATGGCTTGATGCAAATAGCATTAGCGGAAGAGCGGGATTGTTATGTGGTTTTATTCTCAACTCAACAAATCACGTATGAATTAAGCAAGCAAGATGGCTTAAGAGAAGTTGCTGATTTTTTATCGTACAAATTCCATGGTGGAACAGATTTAGAGCCTGTATTAGAGCAATCTATTGAGTTGATGCATGGAGATAAGTATAAAAACGCAGATTTAGTGGTTTTGTCTGACTTTATTGCACCAACACAATCAGAGAATATTGCAGCAATGGTAGAGGACTTAAAACAGCACCAGAATCGATTTCATGCGGTTTGTTTATCAAAATATGGTAATCCAGCATTAATGGCGATGTTTGACCATACTTGGTCTTATCATCCATCAATGCTAGGTCGTTTAACGCAAATTCGTTAAGACTAGATGTTATTCACCATCTTTAACAAAACGAACTTTGCTAAAACCTAATTTAGTAAAGTAGCTATGACGAAAATCTTTTACCGCACCTGGGTTGTTTGATGCCATTTCAACTTGCTTTAACATGGTATCAAATTGAGAGATATCGATGCCTTCAGCTGCTGCTGCTGCTTCAAATGGACCATGAAACTCACGAAATGAAAAAGGGATCTCTTTAGTTTCAGATTTGTATGTGTATCGAACGGTACGAGCCATTATTATTCCTCGAAAATGGATGACATATTGCCATCCATAATCATCAATTATTTTTTGAAGATTTCAGCAAGTTCACGTTTCATGATTGGATCGCGACGTGCTTTTTTGATTTGTTTAACAAGATCTTTCACGCAGTTGTGAAGCACTTGGTCAAGCAGCTGAGAGCGGTACTCTGCTTTTGCGTCATCGTCCATGTTCTCAGGAAGATCGATGGTTTCGAATTCAGCCATGAAATCATAACCCGCATAACTTTGGCTTAGAGAGACTAAAGCATGGAACTGTTCAAAGTTATCTAGCACTTTTTGTGCACTAGCAGGCATTTCATCCCAAGATTCACGAACTGCAATTTCAGCAACTTCATGAACAGAAACAAGCATGTGCCACATTTCTTCAGGAACGCTTTCAAACTCAATCACTTTTTTAAGTTCAGGAGAGATAGTTTCTAAATCGATAGCTTCTTTTTTTGTGTTTTCAACTTCAGACATGTGAGTTTCTCGTCATATAAAAGAGAAATGGTAACCAGACCACAAGAAATGTCAATTCTATTCATATCATGAGATGAAATTAGCCTTCAATTCGTTCTATTTAGAAGCAAAAATGAGGAATTAACATCACAAAAATGAAGATTTAGATAAAGAATGCACTAAATAGGTCGATACAGTTGATAGGAATTATAATAACTCGGATTAATCATGCTAAGAATTATATCGTTATGCACTTCATTGCTATTGGTAGGTTGTGTTCAACATGGAAGCAATTTATTAGATACAGCACCAAAAACAAAGAGTGACACACCATACCCAACGTTTGAAGACCCTTATACTGAAACGGCAGAGCAGGAAAATACGACGGATGCTACTCGTGCGTTAACCGGCCCAAACGGTGAATTAAAAGACGATGACATGAGAAAAGTGTCTGAACAATTAACTGATTTAGGTGTTGTTTATCATGAGGTGAGTGGTGATCAGCTAGTTATTTCAATTCAAGAAAAAGTACACTTTTCTAGTGCAAAAGCTGAATTGACGCCGCTAGCAACTAACTTATTAGATAAGTTAATTTCAGTTATGTCAACAAAGCCTGAATTAGCATTGGTTTTAGATGGACATACTGATGTCACTGGTAATCCAATCAAAAATCAAAATCTGTCAGAAATGCGTTCAAACGAAGTTCGTCGTTATTTATTAACTAATAAATTAAATGCATCTCAGCTCTATTCGCGTGGTTTCGGTGAATATCTTCCATTATGTGATAACGAAACGATGCTTGGGCGTAAATGTAATCGACGTGTCGAAATTACTATTCTGAAGATTCATTGGTAAGAAAAAATAAGGATAGAACTCAAACTGGATAGTGACTCACTATCCAGTTTACTATTTATGCTACTGAGCTGAGACCACTGGCTTTTGGTAAGCCTTAGTTCCCCACAGTGGTACCGTCGACAGGCTGTGTTTGAAACTACCTTCTGTCTCTTTCGTCGTGTAAGACAAATAAAGTAGAGTTTGATTTTCTGCATCATAGATACGTCTAACTTTCATCGACTTAAAGAAAATACTTTTAGATTGCTTAAATACCACTTCACCTGATTTACTTCTATCGATTTGATCGATCATTTCAGGCGTAATTTCGCCTGTTTGACGACACGAAATAGAACTGTCACTTGGATCAGATAGGCTCAAATTCGCTTCAACTGAGGCAATATGGCAGGTTACACCTGGGATTTTCTCATCATCAAGGTTTGAGATTTTGATGTCTTTTAGTGTAAATAGACCGAGTGAAACGTCTCCAACCTCGTTGTCTGAACAACCAGCCAGCAATCCTGCGATACTTAAAGCGATCAGTAATTTTTTCATAAAGTTATTCTCTAAAGGGGCGATACAGTAACTATAACATTAAATATGATTTTTTAGTGCAGCGCTTCTCTTAAATAGTTTTTCATTTGAATAATAGAGAAGAACGTTATGAGTGTTTCATTCGCTAAAATGTATTAGTATCTGTTTTACAGAATTTAAGTGTGGATTGTATTGTGAAAAAACAAATCATTGCCGTTTTAATGATGGTTGCTTTAATGGGTGGATGCAGCTCTGCTGCACAACAGCAAATATGTGTTCCTGACTTTTGTAATATTTGGGGGCAGTAGTCTTATTTTTGCTGTTTTATTGTTGGATTCAACGTATCTATTTATTGAATATAAGCCTATAATCAACAGGTTCAAGACATTGTTAGGATTTTTAAAATGAAAGTATGTGGCGTAGAGCTTAAAGGTAATGAAGCAATCATCTGTTTAGTAAATAAATCAGATGGCATGATTGACCTTCCAGACTGTCGTGTTGCTAAATTTGATATTACTGAGCCATCTAAAACGGAATCAATCCGTGATTTTCAGTTTAAATTTAAAAAATTAATGCAAGATTACCAAATTGAAACGGTTGTTATTAAAGAGCGTTTAATGAAGGGTAAATTTGCAGGTGGTGCTGTAGGCTTTAAATTAGAAGCTGCTATTCAACTGATTGATGAGATTGAAGTTGAAGTACTAACTGCCGCAGACCAAAAAGCAAGCCTTAAACGTGCGCCTGAAATGCTGCGTGTAAAAGAGATTGGCCTTAAAGGTTACCAACAAGAAGCATATGAAGCTGCTTACGCTTTCTTAAACTTCTAAAATTTAATGATATAAAGGATGGGTGACCATCCTTTTTTGTAGGTGCTATGACTATTAATTCTGAAACATTTTTTCAACAAAAACAGGCTTGGTTATCGAACCAAGTTAATGTTGACTTTCCAACTCCTGAAAGTGTGAAAGGCCGAGATGTTTATTTAAAGCAACCTGCGAAAGTGGCAGAAGAATATACATTATCATCGGAAACACTACCTGAAACCATCTCGGTTCTATTGGTGACAGAGCATAGATTAACGATTCGCTGGGCAATAACCGTTGCTAGTCAATGGGATGCTGAATATGATGAAGTATTGGAGTTTTTAACTCAAATCGATCTATGCGATGATTATCAATTGTTTGTTGCACTTGATGGCATGAAACCTGTTGCTGCTTGTTTATCTCAAGTTATTGAAGGAATAATGTACGTTTCTGATATTGCATTAACCAGCGATGCTATTAATGAGCATGCTTTTTTAAACGCTGTGATGGCTCAGCAGTCTATTCGATTTGAAAGCACGCTTAAGTCTTGCATTAAAAATTAACTTGGTGTTTGTTTATTGAGCGATAAGTTTATGCGTCATTATTTTTCATTGTTATTTAGCTTAGTTTTTGTCTTTTTTACATTGAATACTGCGGCAAAGCCACTTGCAACAGAAAAACCGATTAATATCCTAGTATTACATTCATATAGCCCTTCATATGAATGGACTCAAAATATTGAGGATGGGATAAAAAATACGGCCAAAAATAGTGATAAGCCAATTCGTCTTTCTATTGAGTATATGGATTCTAAGCGAATTAAGGGAAGGGATTATCAAACTCAATATGCAAATTACTTAAGCGCTAAGTACACTCGAGATTATTTTGATGCTGTTATTGTTTCTGATGATAATGGGCTTAATTTTCTCGTTAAAAATGGTGAGTATTTATTCCCAGAAATACCTATTGTTGCCGTTGGTATAAATAACCTTAGTATTGATTTAGGTTCATTAGCCGATCGAACGACTGTTTATTATGAAAAAGATCATATCCTTGAAAACCTTGAGTTGGTTCAATCTCTTTTCCCGCAAACAAAAACTATCTATTTACTGAGTGATAATAGCCTAACCTCACAACTTATTCGTAAAAGTTTTTTAGATGAAGCAGAACATTTCCCTGATTTTACTATTAAGATTATTGATGATAAACCACTAATGGAGGCGGCATCTTATCTATCCCGATTGTCGTCTGATTCTGTTGTATTTTTAACTCACTATAATACAGAGCTTCAACAGGGGAAATATTATGATTATGCCTCTGTTGCATCTCAACTATCCAAAAAAAGTGCCGCACCTATTTTCGTATTTTGGGAACATTATATTGGCTATGGGGTACTTGGGGGGTATGTTAACCGTTCATATTCATTGGGTGTACAGTCAATTTTATCGCTAAGCCATAAACTGAAATTTTCAATAATTAAAAATGTAATTAATTTTCCAACGGCTTGGGAAGGGTTTGTATTTGATCATCGTGTTGTAGATGTATTTAATTTAGATATCGATGATCTCCCTTATGCATCCAGTGTTGTTAATAAGCCGCCGTCGTATCTTTATGAAAATAGAAACATAATTACAGTTACCTTTCTTTTAATTTCAATGATGTTAGGGATTATCATTACTCAGTTTATTGCTATACGTCGTAAAAAAGAGCTGAACGAGAATAAGTCTCATATTTTAGCTCTACAAAATAAGACATTACGAGTTCAAAGAGCAATGATTGAAGTACTTGGAGAGGCGATTGAAACACGATCGGGAGAAACGGGAAACCATGTACGTCGGGTAGCAAAAATGTCGTTATTGCTTGGTAAAATATACGGGTTACCTAAAAGCGAATATGAATTAATTGAAGTTATTAGCCCAATGCATGATGTTGGAAAAATAGGGATCCCTGAAGCCATTTTGGATAAGCCAGGTAGATTAACTCAAGAAGAGAGAGTTATTATTGAGACGCATACAGAGCTAGGATATAAACTATTAAGCTCTGGTGATGGAGAAATAATGCAGTCTGCAGCAAGGATTGCTTTAGAGCACCATGAACGGTGGGATGGGAAAGGTTACCCAAATCAATTAGCGGCGCATGATATACATATTTTTGCTCGAATTACTGCTATTACAGATGTGTTTGATGCTTTAATGAGTAAGCGTTGTTATAAAGAAGCGTGGCCTTTAGAACAGGTTATTGAATTATTTAGTCGAGAATGTGGCAAGCAGTTTGATCCTGAGTTGTGTACTTTATTTCTAAAGAATATTGATGAATTTGTAAGTATTCGTCAGCAGTACCCTGATTGATATTTGAAATAGAAGAATAAAAAAGCCCGGTAGTTCGATGAACTATCGGGCTTTTTGCTATTGATATGATTTTTATCCAATAAAGCTAATGTAAGTTTGTAATATGATTAGGTTAACAATATCAATAAAGAAAGCACCTACAATAGGTACAACCATAAATGCTTGTGGTGATGGGCCAAAACGAGAAACTAATGACCCCATATTCATTACCGCAGTAGGCGTTGCTCCAAGACCAAAGCCACAGTGCCCGCCAGCTATTACCGCTGCATCATAGTTGGAGCCCATTGCTCGGAACGTAACAAAATATGAGAACAAAGCTAATACAACTGTTTGAACCGATAAAATAATTAATAATGGAATGGCTAAATCAAAAATATTCCACAATTTTAAACTCATTAATGCCATCGCAAGAAAGAGGGCAAGGGAGACTGTGCCTAAAATATCAACGGTTTCAGTATCAATTTTATGGATCTTAGTGACTTCAGTAATATTAGTAATAAATACACCGATAAATAACGCATAAACAAAATCAGGAATTTTTAGCCAAGATATTTCAAATGTGGCAATAAAATCACCAAGATGGCCAGCACCAACAACACAAAGTAAAAGTACAAATAGGGTTTCAATTACTTTTTTTGCGGTAACTTTTTCTTCTTCACGCTCATTGTACGTTACAACTTCAGGGAAACGAGTATGAGTGTCTATACCTGAACCGTATTCTGATTCAAGGTTATGCTTGTGGATCAATTTTTGTGCAATTGGGCTACCAATAAGCCCACCCATAATTAAACCAAACGTAGCTGAAGCCATTGCAAGTTCAAGTGTATTTAGGTTATAGCTTTCAGCAAACGTATTAGACCAAGCTGCACCAGTTCCATGTCCTCCAGATAGTGTAATAGAACCTGCAATCAACCCCATTAGAGGGTCAAGTCCCATTAAGCTAGCTAGGCTAACACCAATACCGTTTTGGATAATGATGTAAACGGAAGCAACAGCAAGAAATAAGAAGACCTTTGTACCTCCTTTAATTAGCTGTTTATAGTTGGCCGCAAGACCAACAGTACTAAAGAACATAAGCATGAATGTACTTTGTAAAGGTAGCGAGAATTGTAGGTTTATCCCTTGAAAATGAAGGATAGTAATAACAACCGCTACAATTAACCCACCCACAATAGGTTCTGGGATATTGTATTTTTTAAATAAAGCAACTTTTGAATTGATGATATGTCCTAAAAAAAGGACAGCGATAGCAATCAAAAATGATTCAAGTGCGCCAATAGATAGAGTGTTTGACATAGTACTCCTAAGTTGAAATATCATTTATAGTTTCATTCAAGTTAGTGTATTTCGAAATAAAATGAAGAATACATGTATTTTAATGCATTTTTAAGAATGATATTGTCTGATTTCAGGGACTGATAGTAGCACTTTTATCAGCAAGATAGGGTTGCAGTAGAGTAAAAGATGAGAATGTACTGTTATGATTGAAGATTAATTTGATGTCTTTCTTTTGTTACTCATCATAAAACAACACAATACTGCCTCCTCGTAACGCACTTCCAACATTAAATGTGAAGCCAATTCCAACGTTATCGACAAGTGAAATCCATTTTCTAGTATCGATTAACCATGCAATATTGAACTCATAATAAAAGTCAGTGCCAAGTGGAGCATTCACATCCCCACCCAAATCAACACGTTTTGCTTTTAGATAAAGGACCTGAGCGAAACGATTCCAATGAGCCATGTTATAGCGCATTTGTATACTGTTGATAAAACGCCAAACTTCAGGGTTTACTTCCGAGCTGTAATCTGAAGAACCTCCAAATCCTTGTCCATAGGCGTAATGATAACTGTTGTTAAAACGCCACTCTCCCCAAGGTTCTTCTTTTTTATATTCAAAGGAAATTTTAGGTTCAATAATAAACGCATTCGTTGATACATTAAAAAGAACGCCATCAAGATGAGGCGCTAACGCTTGGCTATAGGCCGTATTATACTCGTGAGTATTGCGATAATGCATTAAGTGTAGTGCATTGCCAAAGGAGATGGTCCAATTTTCTTGGAAAACATAATTTTGAGCATATTCAGCATATAGACCAAAGATTTCATCTAAATCAGAATCAGGCTGTGATTTATCTTGAAACTTAACATCAATGTTTGTATTGACATAAGATGCTCGAAGCGTAATGTCATGGCTCCATCGGGAGTCTGGGTCATCTGTCAGTTCAAAAGTGTAGGGTAGCGAGTAAACTGTCATTTTACTGCGTAAATCTACAGAGTCGGCACTACCGATATTTTCATTATCAGTTTCTAAATAGTTATTAGGATTAAAATCAGCAATACCAAAGGTGATCATGTTGCTATCAGATAAAACGAGAGAGGTAGCAAAAGCCTCTTCAAATTGACGAACAGGTGTAATGTTACGAGCAATAGCTTTATCCATTACTGTATTAAGTAATAAAATAATAAGAAAAGAAATTGGTCCGCGTTGCATTGCCTGTCCTTTGAAAAGAGTCCCTAATAATGTAATAGAAGTAGTGATTTAAATCTATATTAAATCAGCTTGTTATCTCAACTTTTCCCAAAAACAATACGGTTGTGAGGTGTATTGAAAAACAGAATTGCGTTAGATAGCTATTTATTCTTATAATATGAAAACACAAAAAGAATAATGTCAGATTGTGTTTTCATATGAAGATTACTTATGACTATTCACTAATGAACCCGCCTGTTTGGTGGTTCCATAGTTGAGCATAAATGCCACCTAATGCAACGAGCTCTTGATGAGTGCCTTGCTCAACAACGCGACCTTGGTCCATCACTAATAGTCGGTCCATCGCTGCAATAGTTGATAAGCGATGAGCAATAGCAATAACCGTTTTTCCTTCCATAAGCTCATCTAAGCTATCTTGAATTGCCGCTTCTACTTCGGAATCGAGTGCAGATGTCGCTTCATCTAAGATCAATAGCGGTGCATCTTTCAGTAGTACTCGTGATATAGCTATACGCTGACGTTGGCCTCCTGAAAGTTTAACTCCTCGCTCACCAACTTGAGCATCGTAGCCTTTACTGCCATAGGAGTCGGTTAAGGTTTCGATAAATTCATGAGCTTGAGCCTGTTTAGTCGCAGTAAATAATTCGTCATCACTGGCATCAGGTCTGCCATATTTGATGTTATCTCTAATAGAACGGTGTAATAAAGAGGTATCTTGGCTAACCATACCTATTTGGCTGCGTAATGAGTCTTGTGTTACGTCTCTTAGATCATGACCATCAATAGTAATAGCCCCTGACTCTATATCGTGAAAACGAAGTAATAGATTGACCAATGTTGATTTTCCGGCACCAGAACGGCCAACTAAACCAATTTTTTCTCCCGGTTTTATTTCAAGATTCAAGTCATTAATTACGCCTTTATTTTCACCATAGTGGAAATTTACTTTATCAAACTTAATAGAACCTTGGGTTACTTTTAGCTCTGAAGCTCCAGGCTTATCATTAATAGTGATAGGCTTTGATAATGTATTCATTCCATCAGTTACTGTGCCTAGATTCTCAAATAATGAGCTGATTTCCCACATAATCCAATGTGACATGCCATTAATTCGTAATGCTAAACTAATCGCGATAGCAATAGCACCAACCGACAATACATTGTCAATCCATAGCATGATAGAAACAGCTGCAATTGAAAAAACAAGAAGGTAGTTGATGATTTCTACTGAAATGTTAATCCCAGTAGCTAAACGCATTTGTTTATGCACGGTACTAAGGAATTCTCTCATTCCTTCTTCTGCGTATTCAGTTTCACGTTTACTGTGACTAAATAATTTTACTGTGTTGATGTTAGTATAGCTATCAACAATACGGCCTGTCATTGTCGAGCGGGCATCGGCTTGTTTTTCTGAAATCGCTTTTAATTTTGGAACAAAGTAAAACTGGATAGCAACATAAGCTGCTAGCCAGATCAGCATTGGCGCCATTAATCGCCAGTCTGCTTGACCAACCATAACGATCATTGAGGTGAAATAAACCGAGATATATACCAATACATCAAGTAATTTCATTACCGTTTCACGTACAGATAGAGAGGTTTGCATTACCTTTGTTGCAATACGTCCCGCAAAATCATCAGAATAAAATGAAACACTCTGTTTTAGAAGGTATCGATGAGCCTGCCAACGAATAGCCATTGGGTAATTTCCCAATAGCGTTTGGTGAGTAATAAGAGAGTGAATAAGGATTAAAATAGGGACTCCAACCACTACAAGTAGGCCTAGCCACATTAAAGTATGGCCCTCTTGAGCTAAAAATGTATCTCTATTATGCGTCGATAGCCAATCAACTAATTGTCCCATGAAACCAAAAAGTGAGACCTCAATAACCGCAATAATGGCACTTAGAGAAGACATTGCAATAAGAGGGAGCTCATAGCCTTTGGTGTAATGACGGCAAAATGCATACAGTCCTTTTGGTGGTTGCTCGGGGTCTTGTTTTGGAAACGCGGTGGTAAGCCGTTCAAAAAAGTTAAACATACATGAAGCCTTTAATTATTGATTTTGTTTAAGAGTAATATCAATGTGTGTTGTAAGAAAAATTTCCATTTCTACATATCATTAACATAACTCAAAACGTAATTTTATGTAATTGATTTTATGAAATAATCAATAAGTTATTTAAAATAATTAGCAGACTGAGACGCGCTAGAGGTATCATTAACAAATCTTACTAATTATGAGCAATGTTATGAAAAAAATACCAACTAATATTATTACTGGCTTTCTTGGGGTCGGAAAAACTACCACGATATTACAATTGCTAAAAAATAAACCTGAAAATGAATCTTGGGCTGTTTTAGTCAATGAATTTGGTGAAGTTGGTATTGATGGCGCATTCTTAACGGAAAGTGGCGCAATGGTGAAAGAGGTCCCTGGGGGTTGTATGTGTTGCACCGCAGGGTTACCGATGTCGGTTGGGATAAATGCGCTTTTAAGACAAAAACCAGACCGTTTGATTATTGAACCAACAGGCTTAGGGCATCCTAAAAAAATACTGGCTATTTTGCAGTCAGAAAACTACAAGAATTACATTGACTTAAAAGCAACCATCGGCCTTGTTGATCCTAGAAACCTATCTGATGAGAAGTATACGAGTAATCAAAACTTTAATGATCAATTAAATATCTCAGATATCGTTGTTGCGACTAAAATGGATATGGCATCAGACTATGATGAATGTTTATTTCATTCTTGGGTTAAATCGTTACCACATCAACCAAAATCAACCGCTATTGACCATGGAGAATTACCTTTACACTGGTTAGAGGAAGATCGAACCACTGACTTAACCATTGAAGAGCACCATCACCATCATGCAGAGCAAGAAATAGTGGAGATGGTATTAGAACCGGGTCAAAAATTTTGTCGTAAAGAAAATAAAGGGCAGGGTTATGTTAGCTGTGGTTGGTTCTTTGGGGCTGAATCAGTATTTGATTTTGATGAGTTATTTTCAATGCTCTCAGCTCTTACTGCTGAACGTGTTAAAGCGGTGATGAACACTAATAAAGGTTTTTATGCATTCAATGTTGCTAATGGTGTTGTTTCTGTCAATTTACTTAGCATTGATGGCATGGAATCAAAACTAGAAGTGATTGATACTCAGCTATTACCTTGGGATCAGTTAGAAGACATCTTGCTTAGCCTACTTATTGAAGAATGAGCTTAGTAATAAGAATAAAAAAGAGGTTAACTTATTGGTTAACCTCTCTCTTTTTGTTTGTGTGTTTAAAATAATTAACGTTTGTTTTTCAAGTAACGTTTACGGCGCTCTTCTTTTTTCTTAATTTGTTGTTCAACTTTAAGCGCTGCTGCAATTTCAACTGCTTCAAGCTCAGCAGGGATCATATCGGGAAGCTCTAGAGTTAATTGACCTAATGTGCCAGAACGAAGCTCATGAAGTAGAATTTCAGACGCTTTATAGATATTGATTCGCCCGCCAGCTTGTAAACAACCGCGACTACGACCAATTGCTTCCATTAATTCTACATCGTTATTTGGTAATTCATCTAAGTTATAACGCTCTTTCAAACGCTCTGGGTACTGTTTTGCTAAATACTCAACAGTATAGAAGGCAACTTCATCGTATTCCATTGCTGTATCTTTAACTGCACCAGTGGCAGCAAGACGGAAACCACTGTGTGGGTTTTCAACTTTAGGCCATAAAATACCAGGAGTATCAGAGAGAACAACGCCATTTTGTAAATTAATACGTTGTTGGCGACGAGTTACCGCTGGTTGGTTACCGGTTACTGCAATCATACGTCCGGCTAAGGTATTAATGATGGTTGATTTACCCACATTTGGAATACCCATAATCATGGTACGAACGTTTTTTCCCATCGCTTCACGGTGCGGGACCAACTTACGGCATCTTTCCATAATTTTATGGATTTCATCTGGGTTACTGGTTGTCACTGCCATTGCTGTAACACCTTGCTCTTTCTCAAGATGCTCAATCCAAAGTTGAGTCACTTCAGGATCAGCTAAATCACGCTTGTTCAAAACTTTAATACAAGGCTTATCTTGGCGTAGAGAGGCAATCATTGGATTCTCACTACTGAAAGGGATACGAGCATCAAGTACTTCAATGATCACATCAATTTTAGGGATCACCTCGGCGATCTCTTTTTGAGCTTTATGCATGTGACCAGGGAACCATTGAATTTTATTGTTAAGCATCTGTATTTTATACTCTTTGTTTTTTATGCATGCTGCTTGGGGTACATCATGGGGTACTAAACAACAAACTTAAATTTAATAGGTTAATTATTATTCTCAAGATAAAAACAATAACAACGAATGATAGTGGTAAGTTTATCGCAACCGCGTTGGGATAGAAACTAATAATCTTGGTAAAGCTCTTAAGTCAAGACACAGCTCTACAAGCTATTAGACCAATTGCAAACCAAGGTAAGTTAGAAACGGTAGGGCGATTGTGTCGTAGTTTAAATGAGTTCATGACCTTTGCTGTGAATACTTGTGTTATAGAACACAATAGACTTGCTGATATTGGGAAAGCGTTTTTCACTGTCAAAGTTACTAACCAGGCATCGCTAGAGCCTAAAGATCTACCGGAGCTGTTAAAAACGATTAATTACGCATCTATTAAGCCCATCACACGCTGTTTGTTAGAATGGCAACTTCATACAATGACAAGACCTACCGAGACTGCTGGTGCTCGCTGGGATGAAACAGACAAAGAAAAAATGCTATGGGTTATCCCAGCTGAACGAATGAAGAAGGGAAGAGTACATACCGTCCCATTAACACAGCAAACCTTAGACTTATTAGAAACGATTGATTTTATCACTGGCGAGAGTGAATACCTTTTCCCTGCTGATAAAAGCAATAAAAATCATATAAATAAAGAAACAGCTAATAAAGCATTGGTGCGAATGGGATTTAAAGGAAGACAAACTTCTCATGGCCTACGAGCATTAGCTAGTACTACCTTAAATGAACAAAACTTTGATGCGGATATTATCGAAGCTGCACTCTCTCATGTTGATAGAGATAAGGTTCGAAGCGCATACAACCGCACTGATTATCTTGGACGACGTAAGGTTCTAATGGCGTAGTGGAGCAATCATATTGAAGAGGCGGCTACTGGTAGCTTGTCTATGAGTGGGAAAAAGAATCTTAAGGCTTGTAGCTTAATATAGCTTAAAGAAAGTAGGTAGAGTTAATTCTACCTACTTTATTATTATATTCCTGAATTTTTTATTATTTTAGATTCATTATTGATCAGTTTTTCAAGTGTCTCATTTAAATTCAACCCATAAAAATTAGAAATATCCTCAAGTTTACTTTTTGAATCTTGTCTAATAACTAAATTAATAGTTGTTTTCTTGTCTTTTTTTATTTTATTTCTGTATTTAACTTGTCCCCAAGCTTTTTTCATTTTTATTAAGAAAAGTTCTTTAGCATCATCAGTTATCTCTAAAGAATGGAATAGTGCGGGAATGACTATAGAATAATGGTTATAATCATCAATGATATTTGGTATGTGTTTATGATTGTTTTTTATTATATGGTTATCTTTAATGTACTTTACGGCCCAGATAGCCTGGTCGTTATCTTTTTTTGAAAGCCAATTAAAATTAAACTTACTTCTTGAAAATATATATTCTTCATTTAGATAGTGTATATATTTTTTCTTATTGTAGTCATCTGACGTGATTGAATTTATAAATGATATAAAATCTATTCTCATTTGTGTAATAGTGTTTTTTCTTTGAGTGGCAGTATGATTCATGAATTCTAGTGGTTTATCTTTTAATGTTCGTCTCGTGTTAAAAAACAAGTCATGTCCATTTATTGAAAATACATTATTATTAAGTAAGTGGAAGTAACAAAATAAAATACTAGTTGGGTCCTTACTATCAATAAAATCAAAGTACGCATCATTAATATAGTAATAACATAAGTGTTCAATTATTTCTTTCAGTTCTTTCAAATGATAGCCATTTTTCTTAAATTCAATGGCTAATAACTGAATAGCTTCTTCTTTGGAATGGTAAACGATATTGTCATCTATGTATAAAATTCTTTCTACTCTGCAGCGTTTAATAATATGAATTAATTTAATATGACTTAGTTGTCTTAAATAATTTTCTAATTCATGTAAAGATATTATATTTTGATCAAATGTAGGCATTTTAATAATCTACTAAGTAGTTTTTATGTGTGTTTATTGTGGTTTTTTTATGTGTTTTGTATAGTAAGTAAATCGATTTTCATGACCTGTAATGTATGGGTTTTATGGTTTCTTTGATTCAAATCACAGAGCGTAGTTCATCCGATTGTTGTGCACATAACTTCAGAGTGAATGGATTTACTCTAAAGTGTATTTCAAATGATGCTGGCTTGTTTTTTATAATCGTGAGTACGAATAATGAGAAAGAATGAATAGTAGGATATTATAAGTTACTTATTTTTTAAACAATATGATGGCAGTATGACTAGTATTATTAGTCTATATATAACCTATTAATACTAGGTTACCCTAACCTAGTTAAGTAACCTCAACATTATTATTAACATCAGCTAACCATCCTATACCAGATACACCATCAATTAAGGTATAGGAAATGAAAACTAAAACTCAGACAAACAGAAATTTAACTATAACAAAAAAAGACACATTCAATGGATTAAGTATCTATAAGCATGAAAATGGTTTGGTTATAAATTACTTAGATAAAATATATAATACTATCGATAAAGCAATAACTGAATATCCAAGAACCATGGCTGTTCGAATTGATCTTCGTATGTCAAAATCATTACTATTTGATAACTCATCAGTCATTAAAAACTTTATCGCATCTCTCGATGCTCAAATACAAGCCGATCTTAATAGGAAAAAAAGAAAGGGTATTAGAGTCAGAGCTTGCAAGATTAGATATATCTGGGTTAAAGAAAGAAGTACATCGTTAAGCGATCATTATCATTTAGTATTATTCTTCAATAAAGATGTTTATCATTGTTTGGGTGATTTTAAAAATGAAGATAATTTATCTCACAAGATAAAAAAGGCATGGTGCAGTGCTTTAGATTTGGATATTGACGAGGGAAGTCGGCTTGTGAATTTTTCCGATAATGGAGTGTACTGGCTTGATAATAATTCAAGAAACTTTAAGGATGAATTTGATTCATTATTTTATCGAGTAAGTTATTTAGCAAAGTTAGAAACAAAAAAATACGGTGATGGGACGCGAAGCTTTGGTTGCTCTCAGCGATAAAAAATAGAGGAGCATTACGCTCCTCTGTAATTTATTTCAGTGATTAATTAGTGCATTCGCCCCATACTATGCCATCAGTACCACATTCTTCTTTATGTGTTCCATTAGGGAATATAGTAAATTTTCTATATTGGCCATTGTTATCATAGCTGGTTCTTATTTGAGTTCTATCTTCCATAGTGACGGTTTTATCTTTAACCCAGAAAGACGCATCAGGCTCTGCGGTTAAATTATCATATTGGTAAGGTAGATTTTCAAAGTTAGTCATCAACTCGTTTAAATCTAGTTGATGATGGTTGCTTTCAAATCCAACCCAATCAGATAAGAAAGGAAATGAACCAGCATTACGGCCATACCCGAATTGACTAGAAAAACGGTCATTGTTTTCCGTGTAATCTACAATCGCGTATCTGTGGGTGATAGCTTGGGCAATGTCGCTAGGAATACAATCTTCGAATGTATTTGCATTATTGTTGGTTAAGTTAACTAAGCTATATGTTTTATTATTAGATACGACCTCAGAGATCTCTTCTTTAATGTCACAAGTGTAAGGTGAGCTATCACCATTTCTTGATTCAAATTCGTAGCTGGTTCTATAAGTATAATTATTACCTTTGGTGGTGGCAGTTTTACCATAAATAATCGTTCTAATATCTTGGCTGAAATCATCACGAACTTTAACTAATTCACTACGCTGCTCATTGTCAAAGCTAATTAGTTGTTCACGATACCAAGCAGTAGGGTAAGCGTTGTTGTTATCTCTGTAATCCCCTTTATGGTAATCAACATAAGCAAATAGGGCATTAGGGTTTTGGCGTTTTAACTCTTCTGTTGCAGTAAATGATTGTTGTAAGCCACGTACAATGTCTTGTGCTTTAAGTGAGGTATCGGCATCACCAGCAGCAATGAAATCATCAAAGATGATCTCTTCTGGAATATTGTAATGATATACAACTCGATCAATGGCTTGATTAAGTGATGAAATTAATGCTTTACGTTTTTGGTAATCATTTTTTACACTCTCACAAGTTAAATTACCATTTGATGCCAGTTCCTTTTCAACAGAGGTCCACAGTACAGTCGTTAAAGGGGTAACGTGATACAAATCTTCTTTTGTGATTGATTCAAATTTAGGAGGCAATACCATTTGGTAAGTCTTTTCAACGATACCTAAATCTTGATCTATCGCACCAACGGGAACATCAACAATAAGAGGGACATATTGCGCACACTCTTGTTGAGCTTGGTTCAGTTCTAAACGGTAATCACCAAGGTTAGAGGTAATGGCATGGGGTTCATTACTATCTAATTGACGGTTAAAATTTAAATCTAGGTAAACCGTAGCACCGTCAATATAACCATCGATGGCCTTTCCTGTTAATGATGCGGTGATAGGCTCATTATTATCGCTATCAGACCCACCACAAGCGGTTAAGGCGAATGAGATAGCAGAAGCTAATAACATTTTATTTTTTAGTTTCATGTTGTTTTCTCGTTTGTATTATTCAGTTAAATAAAATTGTTTTGGTTCATTAGTCGTTTCAGTTACAAAATCTTTGAGAATAAAATCGGAAGGATAGGTAAATTGAAATGTTGAAAGTATCGCTGAATCAATAAGTCCAAGATCTACCGTATGTATTGCTAGTGTTTGATGTTGACGATAGACGAGCACAAGTGAATTATGTTTTATAAGTAATCCAAGAGGCTCTATTTTTAAACGGTGTAGTACTAATGCCTGGCTTGATATAGAAATAAGGTATTGATCAAACAATGCTGAATGTATGATTTCTAATAAGGGCAAGCTTTTGTTAATTAACGGATAAGATGTAAAAGTATCAATGTGAACTTTATTTAGGTACAGTCGCTCTTTAGATGGCTTTAATCCTTTATCTAACAATGAGATAGAGTCATTTACTAAGGTTTGGTAAGTATGAGTGATTTTGATTGGCATAGTCGGTCTTAAGTATTTATCTATGAGACAAAAGACTAATGCTTCTTTAGTGCCTAGCTTTAATAATTGCTCTGATTTTTTACGATAAGTATGTGGGATCGTTCGCATATCGCATTCAACATTAAAAAGTATGACGATGATTTCATCCAAATAACGCTTAATACTTCTTGGGGTTCGATAGATATGAAGATCAGCCAATTGCTGCTCTAGCTCTCGAACCGTTATTGCACGGTGTTGAGGTATCAGCATGAGTGTATGTAATATCGCTGAAATACCATCAATGCTTGTTTTATTCGTAATAGAGTTGTCTTTCATGCATCACCAAGTATTGCTTATCAGAATTGGCTGATAGGCATAGACGAAATTTAATGTTGGAAAGAGTACGGATGAGGTGGACAGATAATGTCCATCTTAAAAGTAAGAAGATTTTCAATAATAGAATTGTGATTGGAGTAACATTTTTGTTTGGGTTAGTACGTTGTTATTTCTATAAATAATGGCTGATTTTGCATTAACTGAGGTTATAGAAACCTCAGTGGTAAATGGACGGTGTGATCTGTTTACTTTTTATAGTTGATAACGAGTTTGTCAGCTAATGGATACTTAGCAATTTCATAGTCAGGTGAATACGTTGCTACATTATGCATTGCGATTACAGCAGCAGAAGCGAGTCCAAAAATAGATGCAGGGCCAGACGCTAAGCTTGCTGCCATCGTCGTAGATCGACATGCTGTATATACTCTACATTTAAGCCCTTGTGATTCTATTTTTGTCTCAATTCGTTTTACGGTTTGTGAGAAATTTTTAACGTTGGTTAAGGTGAAGGATTTTCTTTCCTTTATTAAAGTAATGATCTCTTCATCATTTAGGTAATGAACTATATTGCTTGTGCTCATTTTTTAATCCTTATTAAATTTACTGAGTTTGATGTGGCTTTAGATTACTGATGCATAAGACAAATAATGTCCTTCTTACCCATTTTTACGACAATATGTGAGAAAGGTTAGATCATCAGGTGTTGAGGGGATGCGTTATTTAGATAATGTATAGAGAAATTGTATTAATGATTGATGTCTTTTAATCGATAACCTCTTTTGATTAGTTCAGCAGTGGCGGATATTCTTTTTAAATGAATGGCTGAGAAATTTTGTATGATTTCAAATAATTCGGGATCAGTGTATTGCTCTACTTCTTTTCTATATTCTTGGTATTGCTTTTGTAAGTATTGACAACCAAGCAGTGTTGCTTTGATAAGCCCTTTTGCTATTTGGCCTTTAACGGATAAAATATAGTGCATGTTGGCATTCCTTTTGTTCTTAAAAAAGGAGATTAATAATCAGGTGATGGAAGTATTTCCAGTCATAAATTTCGATTTAAGTTATTGACGTTAGCATTCCCATTTCTCCTAAAGGAACATACTTTGCTTTATTGGATTCATTCCAAAATACGTGTTTTTCCACGCACCAACCATGATAAAGATAATCCACATCCGTTAAGCCTGAGCCTTGCCCTATGCCGTAATTATTACGGTGCTCACAGCTTTGCTCTTTGTCGTTTAGAAATGCCGTATCAGGGTGATTCAAACAGGCTTTACGGAGTTCAGGAAATAATCGTCTGGTATGGGTAGACCACGCTAAAATAATGGTGCGAAGGGTTTTGGTATGATGCTCTCCTGAATACGGCTCACTGCGTTCTTTATCGTATTCGGTGTAAGTGGCTACGATCACGCCTTTCGCCCACTTAGGTATGACTAGAGCCGCTTGAAATGCCTTTTCATTGGCTTGGTGGACTTGCTATTCTTTTTCTTCTTGATCACGTTTGGCTTGCTCTTTATCTCGCTCTTGTTGCTTGGCAAGTTCAGTGGTTTTAATGGTTTGAATTCGAGCCTCAGTCACAAACTCGATATCAAAACGATAGGTTCTAATGAGTGTGATTAATTGCTGATGATTAGCATCATTACGTAACCACGGCTTATCAGCATCGAGGTGGTGTTTTTGATGGTACTCAAGGGTACTAAGACAATGATCAGTAAAGCCTACAGCATTGCCACCACAACCTAGATCTAAGCGGCATTGGTGTTCATCCCCATTTTCAAATGTCACCGTTACATTGGTTTTGTCATAACCGCCTAATGGGTTTTGTTTAGCAACGTTTAATGCTTTACGTTCAAAGTCCATAAAGTCATACAACTGGCCTTCATTGAACTCATTGGATTCAGACCAATTGACTAAGACTGAGAAGGGATTAAGGGTTGGTATTATTTGTTTATTCATAAGTTAGTTATCCTGATTTTTAGGCATAAAAAACCGCAACCAAAAGGCTGCGGCATGATGTGTGTGATATTGAAGTAGAGGTAAATGATTACGATACGTTGATTTCTATTTCGTCATACATTCCCATATCGGCATAAGCCAGAAAATTATGCTCCCATAATTGATACAACTCCTTAGCGGCACCGTCCTCTTTGATGGACGAATAACGCCCTAAGTAGCTAGCAAACCATTCACCACTAAGAAAATCAAAATCTAACTCTTTGGCTAACTCTGGATAGTGATTATCCACAAAAGCAAAGTCCGTGATGTAGGCGTATTGCCATGTGTTATCAGTTTCTTTGGTTAGTGCAATTTCAACAGGGTGAAAGCCACCATTTTCAGCACTGTAGCTTTTATCTCGAAAGTTAAAGATGACACTGTTTGTTTCCTCTAAGCCAGAATGCAATTCAGGACGTTGATTAAGCGCATCAACAAGGCATTGGTTCAGTTTGTTTGATACTGGCAACAACGTAGGGATAAGGTTAGTGGTGGTAATGATGGTTTGTAATTCAGACACGATGTGTCCTCCTATGATTGAAATAAGATAATAATTTGGTAAAACGAATTAAGGTTGGATGGGATTAAGTGCGTATCTCGTTAGCTGAAATGTCATCAAAGTGTTGGTTTCGTAGTTGACGACAAAAGGCGAGTGCCCATGACGTAAATAGGTCGATGACTTGCGGCCTAGCAAGTTTACAACCTTGAATGTCAGGTTGATAGAACCAACCACGTTTAAAATTGAAATACAGCTCAGGTGTAACGTTTGGGCTGTGTTCATCGGGATAAGAAAAGCTGGCAATAAATACCAATTTCCAAATATGGCGATTATCTTCGTCTCGCTCAAAACGCATTTCTACAGGGTGCAATCCCTCACGTCGATGATAATAGTTAGTGTCTCGAAAGTTCACTGAAAGTCGATTGATATCAGTACGAAGAGAAAAGCCATCAAGTACGACTTCAAGATGACGATGCAGACTTTTTGGTAATGCTAGGTCTTTACCGTGAACTAGTAATTCTCTTTTCATTAGATTAGCCCTCGCTCTGCAAAAGAGACGCAGGTTTCCCCGACAACAATGTGATCTAATACTTGAACATCAATGAGTGCTAACGCCTCTTTTAAACGTGTCGTAATTCGTTTATCAGCCTGTGATGGCGTTGACTCTCCTGATGGGTGATTGTGCGCAAATATTACCGCCGCCGCATTCACTTCTAAAACTGCTTTTACAACCTCTCTTGGGTAGACACTTGCCGCATCTACGGTTCCTTGAAATAGCTCTTTAAATTCAATTAATCGATGTTGGTTATCAAGTAATAAAACAGCGAATACCTCACGCTCATAATGTCCCAGTTTGTAACGTAAATAATTTTGTGTCGCAGTAGGGTTAGAGAATGCGTCTCCACGAACATAGCGGTTAGCAAGGATCTCGGCAGCGTACTCTAGAATTTCATTTTCTTGGTAACGCTGTTGTTTTAGATAATGAGAGGATTTATTCGACATATTAGCTCCTAATGTGAATCAGTATTTGTCTTCACATAGATGATATATACCTGAAAATAAATAGATTAAGAGTGATTTTTTGAACGTCATTTTTTTTAACATCATCGGCTTATCTCATGAGCATATAGACGTAGGAGAACGTCCCCATGAGATTTTTAAGATTAAAAGAAGTAATGGCATTAACCGCGTTAGGTCGTTCAAGTATTTACAAATTTATGAGTGAAGGTCGATTCCCTCAAACGATTTCATTAGGCGATAGAGCCGTAGCATGGGTGGAAAGCGAAATTGAAGAATGGATGCATGAACGCCTAAGCCAACGTGACGAAAAATAAGCCTAAGTAACCCTCAAAAGAACAAATCAATCACACGACACTAAAAAATAATTAATGTAGGTCAATTACAAAGACCAGTAAATCTAAAATAAGGAATAACCCTATGAGCACAAATACTTACTCAATTTACGTCGATGGCGCAGCACCAAATAATCAAGGTGGCTGTATGAAAGGCGGTATTGGAATTGCTGTATATGATGAAGATAATGATTTAATTGATACATGTTCAATCACAATCAATAGAGCAACGGATAATGCGGAGCTAGAACTCATGGCATTAGTGGAAGGGTTAGAATATGCCGCTGATGGCTCGATCATTTATTCAGACAGTGAGTTCTGTGTAAAGGGCTACAACGAATGGCTTGATGGTTGGAAGGCGAAAGGGTGGCGCAAAGCTGATAAGAAGCCTGTGGCTTATCGTGAGTTATGGCAACAAGTGGATACATTGCGTAAAGATAAGTATGTAGAAGTAGTTAAAGTGAGAGCTCATAGTGGGGTAGAAGGAAATGAAAAAGCTGATTCTTTAGCATCAATGGCCGCTCGAAAATAAAGGTATTAATAAGATGGCAGAGCCAAATTTGGTGTCTTACATCTTATTATTATTTTTTATTCTCTTTAGAGAAGCATACACATTTATTTTTCGTGGGGTACTTCAATTTAATAAAGATTATATAACATGAGAATAAATTTGTGTATTAGTAATTAGGTTAAGTTAACACTAAGTTCGCATGATAACTGATAACTAGTTCCCTACATTTCTCACTATTTAACCCAACAGCGCCCCGGTTAAGTTGCAACAATTGATATTTAATGGTTATTTTTTCCAGGAAAGTGTCATTTTTTTGTAAAAAAAATCAAATTATTGATACTTTTACATATAGACTATGTCTTAAAATGTATTAAGATATGTCAGAAGTAATTTAAAGT
>NZ_JARACP010000021.1 GCF_028765545.1 Aliivibrio sp. S4MY1
CTCTTCTAGTAGTTCATTTAGTCCCATCTAGTAGCATTTAGTAATGCGCAAGCGCAGGGGCTTCGCCCATATGTGTTATTTCATCTAAATCGTCTTTTAGTCTTACTAAACACATCTGGTGATGTCTGGTAGCTATCCACTACACCTTTTAGGTACTAGCAATAGGATTTATTAGCTGGATGATCTATAAGTGACTGGAGTGATACTGGTAGCTTCTGGATTTAGGTATAGACCATCTAGTACTCATTAAAAATAATGTGTTTTTACGACATTCAAAGAAATCGTCCTAGATGTATTTGGTTGTAGATATTGTTTTTATCAATTTAAATTCCTTTAAAATCATGCGGTTAAGTGGCTTTTTTGAGTTTTATTTCAATCTTTGTTTAAAATAATTTTTTCCATGAGATACTCTTTTCATCAACAACGAAGAGGAATTAAAAATGAAAAAATATAATAGTGCTTTATTGAAAGAAAAGATGATTGAAGATTATTTGAATAATTTGTCGATTAGTATTGAGGTGATGTGTGAAGAGTGTTCTGAAAATGGAAGTAAATTAGATAGAGATAGTTGGATTTGGGACCATGTAAATGAATTTAAGAAAAATGTTATTAATGTCGTTAGGGAAGAATTTTCCGATGATCAGATGATAGGTGAATTATATAGAAATTATGATAAGTATGATTTTTTGATGGTAGATGGTTATTATGATCTGTTAGATGAGGTTAAATTAAATTAAATTGAATTAATAAAAAGGGGTAGCTCCCCTTTATTGTTTGTAAACTAAAGTTTGTTTTAAAAATTATTACCACATTCATGTTTAAAATTATTATTTTACTTAGTATAATGGTTTTACCAACCAACCTAACCGGAACAAATATATTATAGATGAAATAATTATTCACCTGCTGGACGCTGGTAGGTTTTCGTCCTCGACGTAATTGGATTCGCTGCGCTCATCCAAATCTCGTTCCGCTGCGCTTCACTCGATAATTCTAACACTGCGTTTAGCATAAGCCCCTCGGGCTAAAATGCGACGAAGTCGCTTGCGAGCACAGCGAGCATTAACTACATTTGTGGCGTCCCGCCTAATATTTAGTAGAATTTATAGCTGAAGTAGTTTCATTTAATTACAAAACCCACATGTTGATATAACCTGCATATTCCTATCTGAAATATCTTAGAAGCACAAAGGAATTGGCAATCAAATGGTTTGGCTGACCCAAGTTCAACGCAAAAAAAAGTCCGAGCAAAAAAGAACCCGGACTAAAAACCATCTAAAAAGGGCGTGGTAACAAAACCACATAGATAGAATAATTAACAATTTTCAATAATATTTATAGCGAAGTGATGTTAGAAACCAACGAAGCACTTTCACGCGCAAGCTCTAATGCAGAATTGATATCTGTAGCGTATTCAACTTTTTCGGCCAAGAATTCGCATTCGAACGTGGCAACCTCGTTGTTATTCTCATAACTCAGCTGCACGTCACCAATTCTAGTTGGAATACAGTTCTTCAGACGAGTTATAGATGTGGGTAGGTGACGACGGGACAGCGTCCATATCTCGATAGGTTTCTGGACAGTTGCTAGAAATGCTTGTCTTTGCGTGGAACTATTGTAGATGCTTTCCATCCAATGACTCAATAAACGTCTTTCAGGATATCCGGCTGAGCAGTAAAACGTCACACTAAACCTTTGATAAGACTTACCGTGGATATCAATTCGGCTTTTGCCAGTAACATGACTGATTGAAGCATCTAGTTCCATACCAGGAATATTACAGCTTTTAGCAAAAACGCTGAGTTTTCCATTCTCTATCAAACCCGCCAACGAAGTTAACGCATCATTTCCAGTACCACCAAGCCCAGTAAATGGAACCACCGCACCAGCAGCCGCACCCACCATTTGTAACGGATCACCCGAACCGACAGCACTTACTAAATCACCAGCACTATCAACAACATTAGTGACACCGGACAACAAATTATCTTCTGGTGGTAGTCCAACGACGCTATCGATAGACATGATGTTGCTTAATGGCGGTAGTACCACGAGATACAAGTTACTACGTGCCACGTCATTATTGTTTAATTCACTGATAAAGGTTTTAAAATTAGGAATCAATGGACACCTCCTCTTGGTCTCGTACTAACATGGTCGCCAAATAGATTCTTGCCCATGATGGTCGTGTTAGAGTTATTGTTGGTAGAAATTGTCGTGTTATTACTATTGTTGATGTTGTTCAATAAATTGGTGTTTTGATTGTTCTGAACTTCCATAGCTGTTTTTTCAGTCTGAGTGGCTTGCTTACTGACCATACTGCCTAAATCGGGACGGTCGTTGACTGGTTTAAAATCGGGCGATTCGATACCCAGACTGTTAATATCATCAGACAGATCAAGTAAACTTTCCGAAAATCCATTTTTCGCGTCACGTATCTTTAATCCAGTTTCTTTCACGAATTCTGTAGTCATATCAACTACCAAATCAGCAGAGTCTTTTAGTCCGTCCACTGTCTTTTTAGCAGTATCACTAACACCGTCTGCTACAAACTTTGCAGTTTCTTGGACATACTCAGTGTTGTTACGCTCGCTGATACGTTTATTAAGTTCTGCTTCAGCTTCCAACAGCTTTTGTTGGGCTTTGTCTGCATCATCAACGAGACTAATCTGATCGATTTCCAATCCAAGTTTCGAACTAACTGCATTTACATTATCAATAAGCCCGTTGATGGTGTTTTGGAGACTTAGCTTCATGTTCAGGATCAACTGATCCATCTTGATATTCAGTTTGCTTAGATAGTCAGGGATATTCAGGAACGTGCTAATTATTCCATTCCAGACACCTAGTACCGTGTTAAAGAACGTATTAAAGAATTTCGTGATTCCCAAATCTGCAAAAAACTGAACCGCATTGTCTTTTAACTCAGTTAGGTTAGAAACAAACTGATTGGTTAAATTGCTAAACGTACCAGTTACACTAGACACAATATTATCGAACCAAGCAACTACTGGAGCCATTAAATTGCTCAATCGTTCAGGGTCGATTAACAAACTCTTCACACTAGAAAAGATCTTATCAAACTCATCTTCAAATAGTTTGTACATGCCATAACCAAGTGATGCGACGGCTCCAATCACGAGAGACACCGGATTTGCTAAAGCTACAAGTCTTGGTCCAACAGAAGTAATAACACTCCGCATAGTGGTTCCCAACATTGTGCTTAATTGGCGTCCTAATCCTTTAACGTCAATATCAATATCTGGTTTGGATACTTTAGTACTAAGTTTACCAACACCAGCTTTACCAGCGTCTATAAAAGAATCGAGTAATGGATTTATTAGTCTACCAATAGTCTTATCAAAAAGTATGATGGCTGGTAATAATGCTTTCATCGCTGTACTAATAGCACCAGAAAATGCAGTCATAATACTTTGCAGCATGACCATTTTTGTCAGTTGTTTAATAATACGTTGTCCGGTGTTGATCCCTGCGCTAATCACTTGACTAATCAGTTTTGTGAAAAACTTCTGCTCCGTCTTCTGACTTTTCTTCAAACGTTCACGCTGCTGTAGCTCCGTGGTGCGTCTGGTTGAATCCATTTTGTCTGCAATAGAGTTATTATCAACAACAACATTGTTATTAACCGGAGTGACTACAGGTGCTTTAGTAACGTTTAATTCACGTACTTTTTCTATTAGACGGTCTACTGAATCGATTAGCACTTCATTTGAAGAAACTATGGATTTGTTGATAGCAGATAGTATGTTGTTTGATTTATCACCAACACGTTTCATTGTGCTAATAGTTTGATTGAACTGAGCACTTTGAATTTCAGAAACTTCTTCTTTCTGAAAAAACATCGCATCGAGTTTATTAATTATTTGTTTTACTTGTTTGTCGTCCATTACGTCACCATCCCGTTCGAATTAACTTTGCTGGTGCGCTCCATATCTGCTTTGTATGTTTCCTGATACATCGGAATTAGTTCTTCAAACGTAACACTCACTTCGATACTTACTGGGTCTCCAGCAGTTCCAACAAAAGTTTTGTACAAATTGTCTGGTGTGTTGTTGACGTTAACAGCACTGATAGCACATGGACCCATATTGAAAAGGTTGGTGAATCGAGATCCTTTGGCTAAATTGATTTCTTGGATAAACCACACTGGTGGAGCGTGCAGTAAATTCAGCTTACTTGCGCTCTCGTACGCATTACCGTCATATGTTTCTAAAGTATTGGTACTATTCTTACGTGCCATGGAAAAAAGCTTAAAAGCGTTAATGATGTTAGCAACGCCTTTTAATTCACCAACAGTCTGCGGCATAAACTTGTATGCTAGCGTGAGCTGACGTAAACCTGTTCCTTTGTAAGAAGTTGTAGAAATATCGCCCAATACACGATTAGATGCATTAAGAATGGCTTGTTCAGCGTTTCCTTGAATCGCCCCACGTTGTGCTAAACCTAATGCGGATGATAAGAAGCTTTTACCAATATCTCCCAGACCGCGAATTTTATCCACAGCACTCCCGTTATCTGACAGACTAACACCAGCTGCAAGTGCTGCTTTGTATGATTCACCAGCTAAAGTGTCAGTAGATCCATCTACACTATGTTTAATGTTGTCGTTAAAAGACTCTGGTATCGGTAGCATCATCGATACAACGAGTTCACCAAAATCAGGATCATTGTTGTTAATTGCAGCATCTTGCTGTGTAAACGCGTTCCGCATATCACCATAATAAGCCTGGCTTGCGGTATTAATTTCCACGGCTCGCAAAAAGAACATACTAGGTAGGTGGCTGATGTTTGATGGGTATTGCATTGCGATGAAATCTTTCTGATCAGTGTCGTTAACACCAGAACTTGTAGTTTCGGTCACTTCGGGTGCTTCATTATTTGTATCAACGTCAAGCACTTTGAACGCATTTCTTAGTTTATCTAACTTCAATGTCTCAGGAGACTTTGAACCTCGAAGTTGTTGTAATTCAACTGGTACATAATTCTTCATGACAAATGCTCCGCAAATGTAATGGTTTCAGCACTCTTGTTCCCACATTCACACGCAACATTCACATCAAACAGTACCGTTGGTTGGTTGTTCAAAAAACCAGCTACTTTTCCAACAACACTGTTTGGCAAGTTATCGACAAAAGCATGAACATCATCAACTAAGACTTCTTCACCGTTGTAGAACACTGATTGAACAATTTTGTGCAAAACATCAATCGTCTGATCATCGCACTCTGCGCGATATTTCGAAATGTCTTCGTTCGTTGGATATTTCAAGACAATATCTAATCCATCAAACACATTTATTTTGTTATCCGGAATAGTGCCGATTTGCGCATCATCAGTGTTGTAGGTTGAAACTACTTCAGCACCGCATTCTGCACATTCAGCGTAATGGGTCCACAACACGTCAGTTTGCTCAGAATAAATGGTCATTAGTATATATTCGCTATCAACGATACTTAGTTTACTAAAGTCAACATCGATGTAGTTATCGTAATTAGATAATTTCTCTTTGTTATAACTATCTTTAACACGGGGCAATGTGACTGTTACCGATACACCAGATTGCGGTAAAATAATTTTCTTACTTTTGGGCTTTAAAATATCCAAATTAAATTTTTTCATACGTCACCTCAAATATGTTGACTGAGCTAAACAGGTTTTTATAAGAAAGTTCGTATACAATTCCATTTAATTCTTCGTACTGTGGTAAACTTAAGCTACTGTTTTCCAGCAAGTCAGTGATATGAAGTTTTAGTTCAATTCCATCTAAACCATTCATGTCATAGTTTTGTGAAATCAGCTTTTTATAACTTCCACATTTCAAGTAAACCAAATTTGTAGAAACACGTTTCTTAGGTGTTTCAGGAATACATTTTTCAATTTCATTTAACTCAATCCACGTATCAAGTCCGTTTAGTTTATCTACCAACAAACGATCAAATAATTCTCTGTTCTGATTTTTAAGTGTTTGTAGTATTGATTGTTTATTAAACTTGTTTTGTACGTTCTTTTCCACATGACCAAAATTACAATTAAAATGTATCATGTAAGCCTCCTAATAAGTCTTTTGCAACGCTGTATTTTATTCGGTTTTGAAAACAACGAATGTAGTAATCAAAATACCCGTTTGGAATAGTTGATATCTCTTTTTTAAAATCTTGTAGCTCAAGTCTACGCACGGCTGTGTTAATTGATTGGTAATTAATTTGAAGTTCTTTAGATAACTCAATCAACTTTCCATCCAAAAAATACGTTAATACAATTTTTCTAATATCTTCTTTAGATATCATTTGTTTCTCCTTTTTATTTTATTTATTGAAAAATTATTTAAATTTGAATAAGTCTCCTGAGGATGAAGATAAATACATATAAGAAAACAAAGTGTTTAGGAGAAAAAATGGATACCTATTTCCAAGATATATTGAAGATAGTAATGCACGCAGGAGTGGATGATCAGTTTATTGATAATCTAACTATTCGTGATTTAATTAAACTTGCTCGCCGTGAAGAGATGTACAACAGACATAAAATCAATCCTGAAGATTATGAGTCGGGTAGTGAGTATGTTGATATTAAGAAACGTTTGATTGACAAACTAGGAACAAAACCATCAAAAGAAGTTGTTAGCACTGTCTTTAACGAAAACTACTTCAGTGGCATTGAAATAGACGGATTAACACCATGGCAAAAGGCTGTTTTGGATAAAGTTGCACAGGCAGAAGTAGATGGTGATTTACAAGTAAAGAGTATGGTTAGTCAGTTCAGTCGTATGTTTGATAAAGATGGCGATGGTCATTTAAATGATACTGAAATCGATATTTCAAAACCAACAATCGAGTTGCTAAAGCATCTTATAAATGATGATGGAATTAGCTTAAGTGATTTTCTAAATAAGATGAAATCAGTTGACGATAAAGACATGTACCAAGACTGGAAAGAAAAACAAAAACCAAAAGAAACATCAGTTTCCATCAAAGAGAGCAAAATTATGCCAATGTGGAAGTTTATTAAAACGGACTGGAGGAACTCATAATGATACGTTTTAGCGATTATATTACGGAAATAAACGAATCAATTGAATCAGATACGTATTTAAAGAACTCAGTTAATGAAGCAAAAGCTGAAGTTCGAAAAATGATTTTCGAATCAGGAACGTTATTCGAATCAAACAATGATGAATCGTTGGAGTTTGAGTTCCATTTAATGGAACAAAAGACCAAACACATGGACTTGAACACTCCATTAGCAAAACAAGCAAAGTTTGTAGCTATGTTGGAGACAAAATACGTATCAGACCAATGGGCACAAATCGCTTTGTTTAACACATTATACGAAGCTGCACACATTCATGAAACTTCAACTGATGTTGCGTTAGTTGGTGCAGCAACCAAAATCATGAGTGATTTGAAACAGATTAACAAAACACTAGTTTCGTTAACCAAAGTAATTCGAGATAACTCATCTGATTTAGATAACATGCGCGCAGTTACAATGCTCCGCAAAGCTCGAGCATCAGGCGAAGTTAATCAAATAATCGATGCTTTAGCAGCTGTAATGGCTGTCATTGTTGGTGGTACTTCTGCTGATTTAAGCAGTAAGGCTGGATGATGGAATTGTCAGAAGCAACAATTATTGAAACAACTACAACAGTACCAGTTGTTAAAAATAAACATTTAGAAGATGTGCTCGAAGCAATGGTCGCGGGTGATGCTGCGGGTGAACCAACCGATATTGCTGCTGGAAAAAGAAGTGGTTCTATTACAAACAAAGGTCCAGATGTGGTTGGTAAAAAGAAACGAATTAAAACATACAAGGAATGGAAAAATGGAATTAGTGGAACAAAAACAGCATCTACAAAGTAAGAAAATTGAGCTAACAACGTTGTTGGAAAAATCTAATCAAGCGTATCAAATAAACATTTCGTTAGTTGATTTTGAAAATCCATTGTGTCCATATAAAGCATGTTTAGACACGCTGAAGAAACACAAAGAAATCACACTTCAGTATCTTGAGCAATTCGATCAAATGATTACTGAGCTAGATATTTTAATTGAAGTTGAAGAAAGCATTAATAAATTTAATTCCGATTTTGACAACCTAGTTGCCATTGTAGAATCCAGTATGGTGAAGTAGTGAAATCACTAAACGAATTTAAACATACTTGGAATAGTACGTTATCCGAATCAACATACGAGAAACCAAAAGAAACGATGAGTCAGTTTTTAAAGCGTCGTCGTAAAGAATCTAAAAAACGTTTCTTAGATACTGGATTTGGTCGAAAGCTTCGCGTTGATGATAAAGACGATTTAGAGTTTATTTCTAATCTAATGAACAAATAAAACGGTATTTGCATTACCGTTCCTTAGCAGGCGGTTACTACGTCCGGTGCCGCCTTATTTTTATGGAGTTTGTATGAACTTTTTTGAAAGAACATTAATGAAGAAATTGTATGAAAAGAATAAACCAGCAGAACAGAAAAAGAATGTTTTACCATCTAAAAAGGAGAAAAATAAATGAGTATTGTAACCGGATTACCCGATATTGTTAGTGTCCAGAAGAGAGTTTATCCACTTTTGTTTACAGACATTGTTTCGTATCAGCCGACGACTCAGCCAATTGCTACAGCATATGGATTTAAACTGACAGATGAACAACCTGATGATGGTAGTGGTTGGAGACAATTCCAATTTACGTTCGACCGTTGGCAGAGTGAGGTTAAATCAAAAAAACTAAAAACAGAAGTAGCGACTGAAACACTACAAGATATGGCTTCGTTAGGTCTACCAGAAACCGTAGTGACTGATAATCTAGCAGACCAAATTGCTGAAGATATTAACAAAGATATCGTAGATCGTTTAATTAAAATCTCTTCGATCGGATATGACATTATTATCGATGATAGTGTATCTAAATTTGAACAAGGTCGTAGTTTGTATGGTGAAGTTCATACTGCTATCGCAGATATTGAGAAAAATACTGGTATCACTGGATCTTATGTAGTCGCAGGTGGGCGAGCGTTTAATCTGCTTCTGTCGTCTAGTTTTGCTACTAAAATCGACGAGCACAAATACAAGCTAATATCTGGTGTTATTTTGGTTCATGATAAAAACGCGATTGAAGACTATATCGTCATTGGTGCTAAGAAGCAGTTGGGTGATGTAGAAATTAGTAGTTTAGTTTATAGCCCTTATGATTTCGAAAAAGGTGTAGATGGTTTGGCTTATCAAGTAAATTCAGTGGATTCAAAATCACTACATCCAATTGTCGGTGTTATTTCACGTGCTGCAATCACTGCGGCTCCAATGAATAGTGACCAAACTGGATATATGGATCTTGATTGGGACAACTTAGCCCCATCTATTTTAAATAGTTCGAAGTTATCTGTATACCATACAATTAGCTAATTTGTTTAAGATACACAGATGTATTTTATAATAAATCAAAGATAACTGAGAGAGAAATTATATGACCGATTATAAGTCGATAGACCATTTTTTAAGTAAGTTAAATTATAGACAGTTCCGTGCGGTGTGTTTTAAATACAATATCACACCAGTTGAAAACAACATAGTCTGGCGTCGTAAACTGTTAGAAGTACTAACGCCAGACGACATAGAAGAAATTTTTGTATCAACTCTACGGAAAATCAAATAAGGAAAACCATGTACCATAATTATAAACAAGAAATTGAAATTAATTTTCCATCAAAATATAACGAACAAGCTTTCATTGAATATCTATTATATGTGTTAGATGAACTATCGAATGAGCACATTGCCATTGAAAATACAATCTGTAGTTTAGATAACATTACACACACGCCTACAGACCGTTTTGAAAAGTTGCTAGAGTCTAAAATCGAAGAGCTCGAAACCTTTGGTGATTACGTTTGCGGTAAGTTGAATTTGATTGGCGCTTTCAGTGAAATCGATGCTGCGAAAAAAGAATTCGATGAAAAAATCGAATATATCGTTGCTAAGTACGAGATCTAAAAGGAACCGTGTGGTTCCTTTTTAGGGTATCTATAACTTGGTTGAAAAACCAGAAAAAGACCCAAACATTGTTAGAACATCTATTTGCGTGCGCGTGGGATTTGGCAAACTATTTCTAGCTTCTTACGATATAGATGGCGTTTTTCCATGATTAGTTCCAAGTCCGCAATATCACAATTCTCACCAAGTTCGCTATCTGTTTAGTGGCACAGCTCATTTCAGCTTTCAAGCTCAGAAATCCCATTGATTTGCCATGTGAGAAATTCTCCCATTGGAGAGATATTTAATGCACTTTCAAATCATCTATACCTGAACTCAACAAAGCAAGTATGAACGCTACAAATTGGCTTGAAATCAACACCATACATCAATCTGTGTAATATTCTGTTAGTTGATTATGGAATCTTCATGTTTGCGTGAAGATGATACTAGAGTGCACCATAGGTGCATTGAAGGGGAAGAGAGTAGGCTGCCTGTTTTGGCAGCCTCGAATGTTATATCTTGAAGAATTTGTTGTCCTGAGATAGCTCAAGGATGATGAACTCTTTGTATTTGGTGTAATCTTGCTCAACAAGCTTATCTGACAACATAGAAACAATGTGTTGTCCTGATAGTTGAATTGATTCATCAAACATTTTACGAACGTGCTGTATATCGATTTCATCAATCGAATCATGTAAGACAAAGTTAGGTCTTAATGCTTGTTGGTCACAAACAGTCTTGATGTATGCTAAATCAAATGTAACAACTTCCAGTCTTTTTAATCCACCCTCGTTGTTTGATTCTACGTCGTCGACATGTGGCGAGCATTCACCCTTTTCTTGATCTAAATGAAGACTGAAGTTGTACTCAACTCCGTAGAAATCGCGTGTGTAGTCTTTGAAGTTTTCAATATACTTTTCTTCAAAAGAGGTTACGTTGTTGAGCTCAGTTTCAAGCTCGCCAGCTAATTCAGTTAAGCTTTGTTGCTCAAGTATTAGCTTTGAGTCGATATCATCCTTTTTGTCGATAATGGCTGTTAGTTTGGCTAACTCTTTATCGAGCTTACCAATTTCCTTCATCGTGTCAGATATCTCTTCTATTTTCTTTTTCGACTTTAGTTCATCGAATAGGCTTTGCTTCTGATTTTTTAACTGGCCGAATTTGATAGTTGCTTTTTCATGCTGCTGTTGCAGTTTATCTAGTCCATGCGACACAAACTCTCGTTTGGTGCTCAACAGATGATCATGGAAAGCGAGTGCTTGTTGATAATCTTCAAGAGTAGATTCTATCTTTACAGACGCATACTCGTAGATAGTTCGCAGTTCATCGAGCAAATGATGCTGTTCACTAGTCTTTAGTATTTCATTGGTCTTAATTATGTTCTTGATTTTTAAATCTAAAGAAAGAATCTGGTAAGAAAGTGAGTTCTGCTCGTCATCTATCGTGTTGATTTTTGATACGATTTCTAGCTTATCAATGCCTTTTTCAGACGATAATAAAGACTTTTCTAACTTAGCGATTTCTTTCTTTATTTTAGAGACTGAGCCGACAATCTTGTCTTGAGAAATGACACTATTAAAGGCTTTCAGATTTTTATCATAACCCTTGATGGTGGTCTTTAGTCTGTGGATTTTACTGAGTATCTCAGTGTCATCAAAGTTGAACAGATACAGAAAAACCGTGTTGATATCGGATTTACTAACGTTCCTACCGTTGTCAAAGTTAACAGTCTTTGTCATACGGTGTTGCGTTGTTCTAAAGAACTTCGGAGCAAGTTTTCTGATCGTTGGTTTAGCAGAGTAGACGTTAAAAATACTACCCATAATGTGCGCGATGTATTCTTTGCTTGTTACTTCTTGCCCGTTCAAAATGTAGTTTTGCAGTGTAGTATCAGTAGATAGTCTGCGCTTAATAACACTGTACTGATTGTTTAGACCAAGGTACTCAAGCGATACGTATACTTCACTGTTTGTGAAAAGCTGTTCAATCTCTTGCTTTGGAGTTTGAAACTCATCATCAATGTAGATTGGGCTAATTGAGCCATCAAACAAGTAGTCGAGAATTCGACCTAAAGTTGACTTACCAACGCTGTTACCAGGTGCGTCAGATTTCTTTTTACTCGTGATGATATTTAAGTTGTCTAAAAACGGTATCTCTCGTGTTTCTACACCGTCGATATCTAAGAGAAATCTAAGTAGCTTCATTGATAAAAACCTCTTTGCTATCGTAGCCAATAGCAGAAATGATATACAGCCAATCCAACGCTAGAATTATGTGGTCTACGGACACAGAAAGCTCTTTAGTGCCGACTTTCATTAGCTGTGTGATCGTCATACGCTTTCTTTTGCGCTCATGAAGCTTTTTCAAGATAAAGCCACCAATGTAGAGCACATTCATCTCTGGGTGAGAGCCTTTAGTTGGTAGCATTGTTAGGATTCTCCAGTACGCAGCATTCAACAAAACCATGTGCAACAACAACGTTTAGCCCAATTTCTACTTGTTCTTTGTATTGAGTTACATTGGCTGAGCTATACACAAACTTTCTGAGCTGCTTGATAACATCGCTTATGATGTCGTCTGCGTGCTGCCGTACTTGCTCTATGTCGGGTTCAAATGAGTCAATGCCATACTTATCTAATGAATTGCAGTACATTTCATTAAGCAATTCCATTGCAGTTTGTTTTCCATTGATTATGTTTTGTTCTGCAAGAGTGTAGGCTTTTTCAATATGGGATGAATACGATTTGTACTGCAAGACAATACGACGCTTAGTCTTGAGCATGTTGTGGTTTATCTTCGTCGTAACATTTGCGGGAAACGACCGATCAGTTCGATCTATTCTCACGTTGGCAGATGCAATATCACCAATGATAACGTTAATAATGGAGTCAACGTTATTTTCTGGAGACTCTACATTGTAGAAGTCACCTTCAATGTTTTGAATATCAAATCTTGTTTCACACATAGACAAGCCTAGAACTCTTATTTGTTGTAAACAAAGTCGCCTTTGATTACGCCTTGGTTAAAGTTGTTCTGGCCGTTTTGGTGCACTTCTTGATAGTTATCGTGGATATCGTTCTTTTCGATTTCGACGATTTTCTGTTCTAAAGAAGTGTTTTGAACTTGCAATGAATTGTATGAAACTTCCAAAGATTCGAACTTTTGTTGTAGCGTACTGTTTTCAACTTTTAGCTCATTGTTAGTAGTGTTTAGATTATCGAATTTCTGCGTAATCTTGGTTACATTGCTTTTTTGAACAAAAGCATAAACACAGCTAACAACAGTGCAGATCCAAGCGATAGCAACAAAAGGTGGGGTAGCAAAGATTTCCATTTATATCTCAACATCTAGGCATATGAACCGTGTATTGTACAGTTCATATGCATTATGTACCACTGAAAGGTGTGTAACTTGCTAATAACTATCAAATAGTCATCTTCTATTCACCAAGCTGCTTAACTTCGAAACCAAAGTATCTCAGTACTTTGGTCGTTCGACCGTTGATGACAGGAAGATTTTCTTTGTTTATCCAACCTATCAGTTCTTGTACATTTGCTGGTCCAAACTCGTTTAACTCATACTCTGAATCGTGGGTGCAGTTCGACATGCGAGTGACTATATCGCCAGTACCATAGAGCAGGTAACAAAGGGTTTTCTTAACTTGTGTCTCTTCATTCGCTTCAATGAAAGCCGTCTTCAAAGTGGGTAGACCACCTTTGTAGAATCTAAATCTGTCATGGAAAGAGTGCAGAACACATAGTGCTTCCACAATGTCATGCATTGACGCAGTTTTAATAGATTGTACTGAACCAAATACTCGAAGAATCAGTGGATAGTTCGTAGGTACAATCGTGTCTTCAAAGTGTTTCCAATGTATGGTTAGCCACTCATCTATAAGAGATTTGATATGAGATTTTTGATTCTCCGTCCAACCAACGGGCTGTCTTTTCCAAATATCTGTAGACGCATGTTTATCTCGAACAAAGCTAAAGAATGAATCGATTTCAAGTCTCAATGGGATGTTGCTTTCATCGACTTTCCGTTCAAACGTGTTGTAGACTTCTTCGATACAGCGAAACGCATAAACGGACTCTTGATAAGACTTGTAGTAAGTGTCTTGGAAGATTGATTTTTTGTTGGTTTTTTTCTTTCCACGGCTAATATTTGAAAAGTTTTTGTCGCCGAGAGTGTCAGTAACGCTGTCGTCTAGTTGCTTTACCAAGGACTCCAATTTCCCGAATTTGTTGTAGATGCTTCGATAGTCTTTAATCGCATCTTTGGTTAGAACAGATGCTTCTTCCCAGTAATCAGAGAACAATGATTTTAGTTCGTCAAATCTATGATCGTCAGATTGAAGACTAACCATTACTTCTTGGTTTGATAAAAGTGCTGAGCGGGTAAGGTTAGCTGATCCAAGCAGTACTTTCTTGTCACCAAAGATGTAGAACTTAGGATGAAACGAATTACTGGTGAAAAATCGAGCTTCTAGTTTGTCGTGACTGAGCAGCTTTTCTAGGGCTGCTGGTAGCGTTGGAAAACCAAGTCGAACAACGATCCTGATATGACATCCTTTTTGTACCAGCTCGTCGATAACACTTGATTCAGTAAAGAAAGCAGAAGCTATAAACACGTCCATACCGTCTTCAACGCTGGTGATGAGTCCATGTCGAATGAAGTCCTGTTTCGAACTGCTGTTAGTGTATAAGTCCGCCATAATCCCTCCCATAATATCTTCTAAATCATGCCATTAAATAGAATGTGAATCTCTGGCTTGTATCAATGAAATACCAAAAGATGCATATCATGACTGAAAGTCTGTTTACGTAACTATCTGATATGAAGCAGGTTAATACACTGGTATCATATGCATCATAAAAATAAGGAATTGATCCAATGGCTGATGAAGTAAAAGACCTGTTTGTTGAAAAAATAATCAAGAACAAAATTAAACCGCCAACTAGAAATGACTTTAAGTTAGACAAGTGGAATCAAGAGTGGGCAAAAGTAGAAGCAGATGCATCAGAGCGAGACAAAAGAGTTTATAAAGCCGGTGTCATTATTGACAGCGTCTTAAGTGAAGTTCGTTCAACATTAGATGACTTATACTTAAAGGCTCCGAAAACATCTTATGAACGATTAATGCTGTCATATGTTGCTAATGCTAACAGAACAATTGCTGTGGCACTCAAATTGGCAAAACAGCAGAACATAACTAACACCCAATCAGTTCTACTAGACGCAAATATCACGGGTAACAAGCATGAGTTAGCAGAGTTAGCACATGGTGCTGTAGATGGTGCTCAGCTTGCTATACGAAACTGTCTATATAACATTTCTAAAAGAAAGAAATTAGATATTTCTGAAGCACCCCTAGATGAAATCAGTTTTGTGATGCAAGAATCTTGGTTGTCCCAGTTGTACTGGACTTATACACACTTATGGCAATGTGTTATTTGGTCAGATTTTGATTTAGTCGAGATGGACAAAGAGCAGAAGTTCTTCTCGATTAAACAACCATCCTCGGCATATGAGCTTGCGTTTTTAAATAGTGCTAATCGAAAAGCTAGATTATCTGGTCATAGCACATTGATGGCTATGCAAGGCGGTAATAAAGCTAAGTTTCTTGACGATAAGTTCCCCGTGATTAGAAGACAGAATAAGAAACGGATTGCTTCAGTAATGTCCATTAAAGATGGTGGAGACGATCTCATTACGTGGAATACTCAATGGAGAATTAGAGAGTTTGATCTGCAATCTCACTATCCAGAAAAGTGGTTAACTGATGATTATGGAAAAGGCTTTTCTATATCCGAAGCACTTGAAGTAATGCGATCATTAATGCTTATGGCAAATGATGCTCAGCGTAAGTTTCCAGATGATGATAGTGCTTTCAACATAAACAAGTTGTGTGAGTTTTGTCCAACAGTGCAAGCGTTTTCTTTGAAGCGTGCGCTGACTGACTCTACGGGTGTAGATGCACTAAAAGTTGAAAAGATCGTAGATTTTCTAACCATAAAGCCATCCCCAACTAGCGACCTATGGTGCCAACCACTAGTTAAAACTAGCAAAGGTGAGTACGCATTAATGACAAGCGCATTAGGTGCTCCATCAGTGTTTAGGCTTGTTGAGAGGTGGGCTGATGAGTTTGGCATTGATCTTCGTGAAAAAGGTTACACCTATGAAGAAACAATCATAGAAGAACTTAATGATGCTCTTGATAGTAATGAGTTTATCGACGACTACGATAAAGGGTTGTCGAGACGAATAAAACTAGGTGCGGGCAAAGAAGAAGAGTTTGATTTGTTGGCAAGAATTGACGACCTGATCATAGTAGGCGAGGCTAAGTCTATTGTTACAACAGATTCAGAAATTTCGAAGTATCGTACTTCAGAAATTTTGCAGCATGCTGGTGAACAAGTGATTAGGAAAACAGCGTTCTTACAAGACAACATTGAAGAGATTTTTGAACGTTTAGATTGGACTTACGATAAGAACAAAGACTACAAATTTGCTCAGTGCATATTAAACAGTAGTAGCATTTTTGTAGGTCATCAGTTTGCAAATGTGCCAGTTGTCGATGAGCGTATTTTAAGAGCTTATTTCTTATCTAATAAAGTAAAACTAATGACAGTCTCGTCTGGAATTGGTTTAAAAACAATAGCATGGAATAAGTTGTATGATAACGTAGATGAGCTGAAAGCAAATCTGTCAAAATATTTGTCGAGTCCGACCCAGCTCAATGACCCTAGAGATGCCTACGAGTATAACGATGTTGGATTTCCTTACATAACGGAAGATTCATATAAATTAGCAAAGAGCTATCTGATACTTAAAGAATCGAATCCAATGTCCGTGATGGAGCGAGAACATAATTTTCCAGTAATTAAGTCGGATGATTATGAAGCTGAAATTGCTCAGATCAAAGTAGTGATGTAATTCGAGGTTTAATTTATGGGAAGTTTTGCAGACATAAACATCAACAACCAAGAGCTTCTATCTTGGAAAAACACATATGACGAATGGTTTTTCACTAAGCAAGATAGGGTACGAGAAGTTAACGATGATGAAGATCAACAAGATTTCATCGGATACAAGATCGATGCAAAAACGCTGAAAAGACGTTTGCAACTGGCTGGATACGATTTGAGATCCGCTGAACAAGATTTCAATGAAGTTAAAAGTTCTTGGATCTTGGAAATGAAAGAAACCTTGGAGTTATGTAAAAATAACCCCGATAGCATCTATGTTGATGATGTTGAACAAATTTCAGCTGACTTAAAAATTGTTGAGAGTCATAGTTTTCAAGATTGGCTGCAAACACTTCCCAAAGCATTTGATAAGTTGAATGCAGATTTCGATACCGATTACTTTAATCCTAAAGTGATTATTGATGGTGAGCCACTACTGTCATTCATGTTATCTGTATTTCATAGTGTTTATGATAAAAATCAAGGGTTTGCTGGTACTATATTCCCATGTAAGTATGTTGAAACTTATGCTGTGGTTTTGTTGGAACATTGCGATGATGAATCAGAGTGTGTGCTTGATATCACCGATATAGTTAACGGTGGATGGGTTACCGATTTTGATGATATTGCTGAAGTCCAGGCAGGAGAAACAAAGTTTCATCAGAACTTTTGTACTTCTTTGGGTGAGCTAGCTGTTCTAAATGAAACAACAGAAAATGCGACACTACAAAGAATGGTGTTTGCCAGTGTGATAACTGCGATGGAAGCGTATCTATCTGACACAATGAAAAGCCATGTGTTAAACCGAAGTGCAGTTAAACGTCGGTTTGTTGAATCACATCAGGTTTTCAAAGAGAAATTAGCTAAGAAAGACGTGTTTGCGTTTTTGGACACACTTGATAAGACGCTAAATACGGAAATCGATAAAATCTCATTCCATAACATTGATACCGTAAAAGACCTGTACCAAAAAGTTCTGGCCTGTGATTTTCCAGAGGATAAATTGGATCAACTAAGACCGTCTGTTTTCGTTAGACATGACATTGTGCATCGCAATGGAAAAAAATCAGATGGGTTCTCTGTTGATGTATCTCAGCAGGATGTAATCGATCTAATAGAGTTGGTTAAAAGTCTTATCAGAGATATTGACCAGCAAATTCTAGATGGGTTGTTGATAGATTGATAACTAACTGAAAATTCAGCAATCATAACTGTGAAATATATGAATTCCTGTTCATTGAGTGTGTGATCTATGGCATGATTAACCTGTTCATAGACACAGGAATTTTGAATGGCACAGCAGATCGTCAAATCGAGAGTTAATTTACTGGGTAGTTGCAAAGGAATTGTGCTTGGAAAGCACTCTCTCAAGATTGTTTACAAGTCCGGTACTCAAAGGGTGAATTACTCAGAAATACTCGGTTTTTGTACGATAGAGCGTTCATTACTTGGACATAAGTTGGAGATAACTACGGATAGTGGGGTTATTAATGTCAGTGGTCTTAGTCATCTAAAAGCAATCCCGCAGTTCAACACTATCAATTTCACCATCAAGTCATTTATAGAGACGAAGATCATAGATACATACAGTAAGTTTTCAAAAGCAGCTGTTGGTCAGTATCTTCGTGAATCAAAAATCTCCGAAGTTCAGTCTATCATTGAGCCAATGGTTCGCTTGTTTAACAAGAACAGTGAATCTTGGAATTCTCACATATCGCAAGAATATTTCGATAGAATGAAAAAGCTGGCTGAACTCAGCCCAGTATCGAAGTCTGCTGAATCGTTAAGAGCTATTCATACCAGCAGAGTACTAAAAGGTCGTGAAGCGTTTTACGACAGCATTGAGAGCAATCCATTAACCCCAGAACAACGTTTGTCAGTTGTACAGCATGATGATTACAACATGGTGCTTGCGGCAGCGGGTACTGGTAAAACATCAGTTATGGTCGCTAAAACAACAGATATCTTGGAGCGTGGTTTAGCAAAGCCTGACGAAGTGATGGTTTTAGCATATGGGAGTGAAGCAGCAAAAGAACTAAAAGCCCGCTCCAAAGAAAGGCTCAAAAAAGCAAACATCTCATATGACTTAGATAAACAAATCTCAACATTCCACAGTCGTGGTTATCAGATAATCGCAAAAGCCCAGAAAATGTCTGTTGAGGAATTCAAAAAGCTCAGAATGAGTCGATTAAGAAAAGATGGGGCTCGAAAGGAGTTCATCAACAATTGGTTGGTGACGTTCATAGAAGACAGCGAGGATAACCTAAATGCATTTATCGAAACTGTTTACTATGCATATAACCCATTCTTAGCCGAGTCTGAAGAAGCTCATCAGGAAGCTCTAAAAGGCAAGAAATACATCACGCTTAATGGTGTAGAAGTTAAAGGTTATCAAGAAGTACTAGTTGGTAACTGGCTGTTCAAAAACGGTGTTAACTACAAATATGAACCAAATTATGGAAATGAGATTGGTAAGGACATTGGCTTTCCGTACCATCCTGATTTCCAAGTTAGGGATACGAATGTTTTCATTGAACACTTTGGTATCGACAAAGACGGTAATACCAGAGCTGGCATCAACAAAATCAAGTATAACCAACAGATTGAAGAGAAGATTGCACTCCATGAAGAAATGGGGACAAGGTTGGTTAAAACATTCCATTACAATTGGTGTGATGGTGAGCTGGAGTCAGAGCTAGAAAGACAACTTGTTGATTATGAAGTTGAGTTGAATCCAATTTCGAAAGATCAAATCATCGCTGCTGTTACGCAACAGGATTTTATCAAGAATGCAGTTAATGAGTTAAGTGCTACGTTGTCTGCTGTTCGTTCAGAAGCTATCGAAGGCTATGAAATTCAATCTCGTCTCGAAAAAGCTGGAGTTCAAAACACTAAAAGTCATATGTTGTTGATTGAGAGTTTACGTCAAGCATATGTTGCCGAGCTTAGAAGTAGAAACCAGATTGATTACGACGATATGATTCTATTAGCGACGGATTATCTTCGTGATGGCATGTTCGAGCCTAAGTGGAAGTACATATTAGTTGACGAGTTCCAAGATATCTCCGTATCACGCTGGAACTTCTTACATGAATTGCTCAAAGCAAAAGACAGCAGTTTAACGGTTGTTGGAGATGACTGGCAGGCAATCTATGCATTTACTGGTGGTAAGCTAGAGTACACGACTAGGTTTAAAGAAAAGCTAGGCAATCACGCACTAGCTATGCTGCAAAAGACATTTCGCTACAACAACAGTATTGCGGATACTGCTGGTGGGTTTGTAATGAAGAACCCAGAGCAGTACGAAAAGGATATTGTTACTCATACTCAAGTTACTAGTTCAGAAGTCTATCTAATGGACAATCAAGACGATGAGAAAGATCCGTTACAAGCCACGTTGAATGTAGTTGAAAGAACCATACTTGAAATCTACAAAGAAGACCCACAAGCTTCTATTGGCATTCTGTCTAGATACAACAAGACGAAGAATGCTGCCAAGGAAAGGTTTAGCAAATATCGTGGCTTCAACAACATGGATTTTTGGACATTACATGGCTCCAAAGGTCTTGAAGCTGATTATTGTTTTATCTTGGATTTAAATCAGGGATTTTTTGGATTTCCAACTGAAAGAAAAGAAAACGAAATAGTCAGCGCATTGATGCCGACGATCGATGTTTATCCACATGCTGAAGAACGTCGTCTATTCTACGTAGCCATTACCAGAGCAAAAAAACGATGCTATCTGATAGCTGATCCTAAAGAACCCTCAGAGTTTGTTTTAGAGCTTCTTAGCCCTGAATATGAATTGAACATTGTGTCAGAGCACTTTACCCCAGAGAAGCTTGCTGCCAGAAAATGTCCTAAGTGTAAAACAGGATACATGAAACCGAAGTGGGGAGCATGGGGAGTGTATGAGTGCTCTACTGGTCTTGGGTGTCTTACTGAAGCAGTTGATTGTGATGATTGTGGTGGTATTGCTATCAAAAAAGACAAGTACGGTGAGTGCATTAGTTGTAAATCTAGATTTCAACTTTGTCCTAACTGCAAAGCCCCGAAAGTTGTGCGAGCAAATAGCAAAAACAAGAGACTCTTCGTAGCATGTAGCTCATTTCGTGGTGATGAAGATAAGTCGTGTAAGTTCATGGGACCACTTAACCCTAGACTACAGCAGCGACTAAAAGAGAAAGATAGAGTTCCATTGAACTAAACCTGACTAACGATAAGAAACTGATATGGCAAAAACTAAAGCGACTCCAACAGATAACTTGCTGGTAAAGAGACCTGACATTGCTAAATGGTACTCAGAGCAAAACGAAAAACCTGTAACAGAAGTATTACCAACGGAGAGTTCTCAATATCTGTTTGAATGCTCTAATCCTAAATGCGGTGAAATCTTTTTATCCTCTCCATCGAAGATGAAAGGGGTACATCAGGTTGTTTATTGTGATTCAGAACCTTGCCAAAAGCGCTGTAAAGAACATATTGATTTTTTAAAGTTACAAGGGCGAATTCGCAAGAATGGCTCTTTAGCTACATTGGAGCCTGAAATAGCCAAAACATGGGTGAAAACAGTAGATGAATATGAGTTTCCGTACTCACCTGAAACTGTATCTCGCCGTTCCGATATTTTAGTGCAATGGCAATGCGGTGATGTTGATTATCATGTTTGGGAACAGACTGTAGATGGGCGTGTAACTCACCCAAACTGTCCTTGTTGTACTGGGCAGCGTGTTCATATCAAAGATAGCTATTACACGAAGCTAGAAGATCAAGGATTGCTGGAATACTTAGATGAATCTGAGCACGAAAAAGCAAAAGAGATAATTCTTGGTCACAAAAAGCTAAAGCTCCTTCATAAATGTAGAAGCTGTGGGAAGCTTGACATGAGATACCCTAGAGTATTCTTAGATATGGTTACTGGGTGTAGTCATTGTCAAAATGAAAAATCCACCAAGACACGCAGAGTCAACTCAGCAGCAATAAATGGATCAGTTGCAGACAATCCATCACTTCTTGATCAATATTGTTACGCACAAGTTGATGTTCCTGATAATAAGAAAAACCCGCATCCTCCTGAAGATATACCACTAAATTACACAACCTCGGTGCATTGGCGTTGTGAGAAAGGGCACTTTTCCAAGTCTCCGGTGTACTTGCGTAACAAAGGAGTTATTTGTTCGCGATGTAGTAGCCAATCGTCATTTATAGAAGTACTTCTATATAAAGAGCTTGAAGCAATACTTGGGAGTGAGATTGTTGAATTTAGAGGAAAAATTCTCGATAAAGAGTCAGACATAATATTGAATCTGGATTCTCCAATTGCTTTGGAAGTAGATGGTTATCATTACCACAAAGGTGAGGACAAAGCGAAAAGCGATACGGAAAAAGGTGCAGTATTTAAGAGCGAGGGTTATAGAGTTATTCGTGTACGAGAAGAGGGGTTAGAAGAGATTCCTAACATGGATCTATACATTCCATTCGCCAAAAAAGGTACATCTCAAAAAGATGTATTGAATGGGAAACATAAAGTTGTATTGCAGGTAATCAACAGTGTTCTTAGTTATTTGGGGCGAGACAAAATTGAAGAATTATCTTGTTTGGATGCTACGAATAAATTTTATGTCGAGACTCGAAAAGTATCGTTTTCCGAAAGTGTAGCTGCTACTCACCCTAAATTATTACAAGAAGTAGACGTTTCTAAATGCAGTTTAGATTTGTCTAAGTTATCAGCTGGTAGCAATGCCATTATCAACTGGAAGTGTTCTGTATGTGACCACCGTTGGGCTATTTCCGTTGCAAGAAGAGCTGGTAAAAAGCCTACCGGTTGTCCTGCTTGTGCAGGACAAGTGGTTACAGAGAAAAATAGCTTAGCAGCATTAGCTCCTAGTGTTGTCGAAGCATTGTGTAACCCACAAGATGCACATGAAGTAGTTGTTGGCTCAGGAAAAATATTGCAATTTAAATGTACATTTGAAGGGTGTACAGCTGAACCCGCTCCAAGGGTTGTTAGAGAAGCGGTTAAACAGTTCAACAAGCATGGACACAATTACTTCCATGAGTGCAATCACTAAGTATTTTTAGGGTTACTCACATAGAGAGTATGTAGCAGCATGATTAAATTAAAATTTATTGTGGGATAATTTATGAGCACGTTAGTTATCATTGGTAATGGGTTTGATATATGGAACCGCCTACCGACTAGCTATTGGTATTTTTATGATCAATACAATCGTTCTTTGGAAGATCATATTCAGTATTTTGATGACTTTTGTGATGAAGATGCAGAGTGGACAAATTTTGAAGAATCTTTAGGTTCATTTAATCATGATAACTTTCATGACAATGCCGCATGGCAGCCTTCTTTAGAAGAAATGGCTGATGATCATACTCTTTTGTATGGGTTTGAGGATGAGATCTCGAACAAGAGAGAAGAGTTGGTTGATGACATTACAAACGCATTTAAAGAATGGATTGGTTCCGTTGACGTTAGTGTAGCAACAAGGTTGATTGAGTTCCCAAGTGACTTTAAGTTTGTCAACTTCAACTACACAACCACGCTACAAGATGTCTATGGAATTCATGACGATGATATCTTACATATCCATGGAAAAGTACGCAGAAACATAATTTTTGGGCATGGTCGTGGTGCTAGTTCTACAGTAAACACTTCCTCACGTGATGAGCCATGGTTCGAAGAGTCTCAAAGAAGTGCTTCTTCTGTATCTGGAGTGTTTCATAAACCAGTAGATGCAATCTTAGAGCGCAATCGAGCTCAATTGGAAGGCTATGGTTCTGTGACTGATATCTTTGTCATAGGACACTCAGTAAATGATATCGACTTGCCATATTTTCAGTGTATCTTGAATGCATATCCAAATGCAGAATGGAAAAATTTCAATTACATAGATTTGGATAACGACATTGATGCCGTTACTGAAACGCATCATAAGCTTGTAAGAGCGGGTGTTCCAGAGCATAAATTGACTTCAAGCTCTTCAGAAGACTTGAGGATGATTTTCTCCATGGCCTAACTGTATCATAATGTGCATAATGCAAAGGTTCTATACCGTACATAAGTAATTGCCTCTAAGAGACATAAAAAAATCCGACTTATTATGTCGGATTTTTTATTACCTGTTCAACGTAAGCTTGAGAAAATTAACGTTCCCAGTAGGCTTCTTCTAAACAATCTTCACGTTCAGGCATTGATTTAGACAAACGTGGTGAGTGTTGAGTTAATACTTCGTAGCTTGCACGGTTTGAGTACTTACAAATTTGAGAGAAAGAAGAGTAGGTTAAATACTCTGCGTCATGCTTGCTTGAGTTTGGCACATTCTCTTTATGGTAGTAATTTGCTGCCATGTCATGAAGTAAAGCAGATAATGCTGCATCGCCTGCACCATTAGTGTTTTTAATCTCCATTGGGCCACCCATGTAAGGGGCTATGTGAGAAGACACTTTAATAGGCTTAGTACATTGTGTTTTCATCATTGGACGGCTGTATTCAAAACGGTTGAATTCAGGGATGTTACCAGGAAGAAGTGGCTTATCCGTTTCGCGTTTAATGCTTTCTTCTGTAAAGCCTGCCATGTATAAACCAACAGGGCCAGCAGTACAAAGTACTAAATCAACCCATTCTAACGCTTTATCTGCGGCTAGTAGGGGATCTTTCTCACCAGTAAGGGCTTCTGCTTCTTCTTCATTCATCGCAACAACCGTTACATTTTCTTTTAAGAAAGCTTGCCACCACTCTGCTTTGCCTTCAATAACGTATTTAGTGCCTAACGTTAGGACAACAGGAACGTTATGAGATTTTGCACAGTCAATTGCCTTACGCACTGCATCCATCATAGGATCGCCTTCTTTACCACGAACTAGATAAGAAGAAATCACTAAAGCAGAGGCTTTTTCAAAGATATGCTCTGGAACGTGAGCAGGGCAAAGCTGGTTCATATCACCTTCATTGATCGCAAACGTACGTTCGCCATCTTCAGAAATCAAGGTGTAACAACGACCGATAGGGCCTTGAACTGGTTGTAGATGGTCTAAGTCCATTCGGCTTGTTGTGTTACATAAGTAACGATAAGCGTAAGAACCGATTTTGATATTTTCACTCATTACACCAAGCAGAATAGACTTGCTGTCTGCGAGAACAGAGTAGTTATGAAGGGTGTTACCAATGGTATCGCCAGGATACTCATGACTGATCAAGTTTCTTTCAAACAGTTCTTTATATAAAGCTTCTGCTTTTGATTCTTCAAGAACCAGTGAATGACCTTTACTTAACTGGTGACGTGCTAAGAAATCATCATCGACTTTAGCTTCAATATCTACGATGGTTTGACCTACACCAATAAGGTGGGTGCGTTCAAGTTTAGGCGTTTGTTTGATTTGATTCACTAATGGATCGCGAGTGTGAACAGGAAAATAGTGTTTAGACTTACGTTGGCCAGGAAACTTCATGAATTAAAGATCAGTTAATAAGTGAATTTTCCGAGATTATATCACAAGTTTTTTCATTAACGCTCATCAATCGATTAAAAAAGTGCGATATAGATCACTTTGGTTTTTTTAACGATTGCCGCAAACGTTTACTTTTGAAGGGGATCGTTAATCTTCACGGGAATGTCGCTCCGAATAAACTGCCGTTTGTGCAAAACTAATTAGAGTTATATTCTGAATCTTTGTTAGCTATGGGTGGTATGTGCTGTTTGGTGGCTTTTGTTTGCAGATTTGTCAATAGTATCACAAAAAAAATTGAATTATCAGACTTGCAGAATAAGTTTCGGGCCCTATAATACTGAAAACCGGAGCGCCTGCCAGCGCCCCGGTTTTTTTGTGCCTGCTATCTTGGTTTGTTAACTGCCTTCTGCCAAAGGCAACAAGAGATAGTAGAGCCACTATCGATAATACGAGGAATTTATCATGCGTATCGAACAAGAATTAAAGTTAGGCTTCAAAGATGTACTGTTTCGTCCTAAGCGTTCAACACTGAAAAGTCGCTCTCAAGTCGAATTAACCCGCGAGTTTACATTCAAACATAGTGGACGTCAATGGTCTGGTACGCCGGTAATTGCAGCTAATATGGATTCTGTTGGTAGTTTCGCTATGGCTAAAGCACTTTCTGAGCACGGCGTAATGACGGCGATACATAAACACTACACTGTTGAAGATTGGGCTGGTTTTGTAAAAGAGAACGATGCATCTGTTCTTAAAAATTCAATGGTTTCTACGGGTACATCTGAAGCTGATTTCCAAAAGACAAAAGATATCATGGCATTAACAGATGACTTGATCTTTATTTGTATCGATATCGCAAACGGTTACTCTGAGCATTTAGTTCAATACGTAGAGAAAGTACGTGCACAATTCCCAGACAAAGTGATCTCTGCTGGTAATGTTGTAACTGGTGATATGGTTGAAGAACTTATCCTAGCTGGTGCAGATATTGTTAAAGTAGGTATTGGCCCTGGCTCTGTATGTACTACTCGTGTTAAAACAGGTGTGGGTTACCCGCAACTTTCTGCAATCATTGAATGTGCTGACGCAGCACACGGCCTTGGTGGTCGTATTATTGGTGACGGCGGTTGTTCTTGTGCTGGTGATGTGTCTAAAGCGTTCGGTGGTGGTGCTGATTTCGTAATGCTCGGTGGTATGCTAGCAGGCCACGAAGAGTCAGGCGGTGAAGTTATCGAGCAAGATGGTAAGCAGTTCATGAAATTCTATGGAATGTCTTCACAAAGCGCTATGGACAAGCACTCAGGTGGTGTTGCTAAGTACCGTGCAGCTGAAGGAAAAACCGTACTATTACCATACCGTGGTACTGTTCATAATACGATTTCTGACATCCTTGGCGGTGTACGTTCAACTTGTACATACGTAGGCGCAGCGCAGCTTAAAGAGCTAACTAAGCGTACTACTTTCATCCGAGTACAAGAGCAAGAGAACAACGTTTACGGTAAAGAGTGATAGCTCGATACTTCGGAAATAACGAATAATGAAAGGTCGCATTTAGCGGCCTTTTTTTTGGCCTAAAAAAGGCTAATGACTACAAAATGACTACGCAGATCCAAGTTTTTATTTTCCAGATATAAATGAGCCTATACTTAGGTAGTAGTTGTTAATAAGGGAGGTTCTGAAGGAAAATTTTTATTAACTAACGCATATAAATACGAATCATTTAGATTTATTTCTTTTCAAAATTGAAAGAGTAAATTATTATCAATGAGCACAATTAAGTGTAATTCTAGTGATAAACGCTACCAAAGGTTAACATTTATCATTAATACCTTAAAAATAGTAAATGATTTGCTATAAGAAGAATATTTATGAAAAAAATATATATGCTTATTACTCTTCTCAGTTTCTCCTCTATATCTAATGCCGCTTTTAATTCAAATAATGGACAAGAAGTGTATGTTTGCACGCTTCAGCCATTCAATGATATTTTTGCTGATGTTGGGATTACAGAAGATATAGCTCGTTATAAAGTAGGTAAGCGTTGTGAAATAAAGCAAGGTGGAAATAGTATTTTCTGTAAACCGAAGGATGCTAGTTGTAGCGTATCTTACTTAACGGGTATGAGCGAAAGCTATAAATCTTTAACTATTTATAGTGATAAATTTCAGAGAGGGATAGCATTAAATATTACTGGAAATGAATCAGATTTAACTCGACATAATTTTAACGATTCTATGTCATCTTTTCTGATACCAGTTGGTTGGACTGTTCGTTTTTATGAAAATAAAAATTATGAAGGTGGATACTATACTCGTAAAAATGGTAAGGGGAACGCGCAAGGATTTGATAAAAAAATCAGTTCTATTCAAATTTTAAGTAAAAATTAGCAACAGAGTTTGCTACCTGCTTTTGAATCTAGATTTCTATAAAGGATATTTTATGAAATGGCTTAGTAAATTGAGTTGCTTTTTACTTTTTATATTTTCGTTTCATACCATCGCAAAAGATTATGAATTTGATAATTTTTTAATCACTGATTATTCTGTTTGCCCTATTAAAAAAGGCATGTCAATTAATGACATAATGGAGTTAATACCGTCAAATCAGATAAAAATGGTGACAAATTATGGTGAGTTTTTAGAAGACGAATTTGATGATTATGAAATATACGATTTATCAGGTGAGCATATTTTGACAGTGACACCTAAGGTTAACAACAATTTAGATAGTAATGTTGAGAGGGTTCTTATTGCAAGTAGTAAGCTTAAAACCATATCTAATATAGGATTAGGGTCTTCCTATGGTGAGGTCCAAGCACATTATCCAGATATTAACGTTTCACCTGATATCGAAGCAATTGCTGTTACGCTAGATAGTAAAGAATCATTAATTATTGGTATTAATAAACAACATCTTTTTAGTCATTGGTGGGATGAGAAGAGTAAGCGAGTTAATCTAGATGGAATACCAAAGGACGCTAAAATTAGCTCTTTTGTAGTTTGGTGGGACGAAAATATAGGTAATAGGTTAATCGAAAAAATCGATTGATAAGTGATAAATTAAGGATAATTTCATGTTTAATAAACTGTTACTAACTACATTATTAGCTGTATCTGCAGGAGCTAATTCAGCGGCTCTATCTATTGAAATGAAAGATTTAGAGTCTGGAAATACAGTAGGTTATATATCAGCAGAGAAAAATGACTATGGTGTAGTATTTACTCCATCTTTATTAGGCTTGCCACAAGGTTTACATGGTTTTCATATTCATGAAAATGCTTCATGCGGTACTTCAATTAAAGATGATAAAAATTTAAAGGAATAATAATGATTAAATATATTTCGTTTGTTGTAGCTGTTTTTGTTACTTCTTTTTCAGTAAGTGCAGAAGAGAGCCTTATTAAATATGAAAGTACATATTCTGTAAAAGAAACAGCAGATAGATTTGAGTCTATTGCAAAAAGTAAGGGCTTTACTTTATTTTTAAGAGTAGATCACCAGAAAAATGCAAAAAGTGTAAATATGGATTTAAGGCCAACAGAAGTTATTATTTTTGGCAATCCGAAAGTAGGGACTCTTTTGATGCAATGTGAACAAGAGGTTGCAATTGATTTGCCACAGAAAGTACTTGTTACACAAGATGAAAATCAAAAAGTGTGGTTAGTTTATAATAACCCTAGGTATTTAAAAGAACGTCATGGTATTGAAGGGTGTGATATTGCCCTTGATAAGGTATCAAATGTACTGAATATATTAGCATCAGCTACAGTTTCTGAATAATCTAAAAAGGAAAAGGGCCACAAATAAGTGGCCTCTTTCCATTTGGGATAGCGATAAAATAATTAGTTATTATAGTATCTTTCGCCATCAATTACCCAACTTGAAACAACGTTAGAGTCTCTTAGCTCTACCTTAATTTCGGTCATGTTTCGAGCACCTTTCCCCAATAGTTCAGAGTAAAGTGTTTCTGCTTCTCTTTCTGCAGTTGCTTGGCCTTCTGTTCCTAGCTCAGCGGGTACCTTATATATAAATTCAGGTTTCATGGTAATCCTTCTCCTTTCAACTTCATTCCCCTAAACCATAACATGTTTTTTTAACAGAAGGTAAACTTATCCCTCATAAAAATAACAATTGATAATTAATTGATTATTTATCAAAGATTTAAAGTGTTGTTTGTTTTAACGGAATATATTTGCGTGGTCATTGTGATGGTTTGATGAATTTACTTGCTGAATGCTATTTCTGCTTATATTCACTTTAATTTTTTAAATTGAGATAAGGTCTCACTTTATAAAATTCTATCATTGATATGATTAAAGGTGCTGTTACTACCATCGTTGTTATTTTCACTGAGTATTTTCTTTTTGTGGATGAACTACAATCGACGTAAGCATTTATTGCAATGTGATCGTATGATAGGATTATATCATATTGATTTTTATGAAAAATGTTTAAAAATAATGAGAGCTCATGCTTTGTTGATTATCGATATTGATCACTTTAAATGTATTAATGATACTTACGGGCATAAAAAAGGTGATGAGGTTATTCAAGTCGTACAGTTATCAGCAATTAGAAGCGAAAGCGGAAAAAATAAGAATTGCTGAATTTGATATTTCATTTTATGAAGCGTATAAGCTTGCAGATTGAACGTTATATTTATCTAAAGAAAATGGCAGGAATAGAGTAACAAGGGCAGATTAACTCTTAGGTTATATTTTTATTATTTGAGATGAAGAAAGCCAGCAATTATGCTGGCTTTTGTTTGTGTTAAAAGCTCCTAGTAGCGTATCACTACTGTAGGAAGTCTATTTAGAGTCTCTTTGATTTTTTGATAATTACTGTCAATTACACGGAAATCATTATCTAAGTAGGCCTTTATTAACAAAGGATCTTGTTCCCATAAAGTAACTTCTCGAGGTTCTATCGCTGACTCTATTTGCTCTTGATAATTTTGGGCAACGGTTTGAATCAAATCAAAATTATCAAGGTCTCTATGGTAAATAAGTTGAAGGTAAACAGTTATATCAATAATGTCATTAATAGGATATTCTTTGCCTGTTGCTTCTTCTTTAAAATCCCCATTATCTAACTGAGTTAGAGCGCCATTCTCGATTAATATACCAAGCACGGTATTAATACCATAGTTTAGCGCATCATTTGTTAATGTTTCGAAACCCCAACCATGGAGTTGATCTACAACAGGTTTCACTTCGTTTGACATTGAACGAATTAACTCATGATTTTTGAACGCAATAACAGTTTGATATACTGGTGTCATATTTAGGAATTTATCCCATGAATTAAGAACCGTTTGTAATTCAGCCCTTGTGTATGCAGCAAAAGTTGTTGTTAACTCACTTGGTGAAAGTGTATCTAGTTGATGAGCGTATTTCCAAGCAAGCGTATTTTCTTGAGTCGCTGCGTATTTTTTATTATTTAATACGAAAGTTATATTTTCGTCTGGTAGATAATAGTTATCTGTCTCTTTTACCCAACTGTTAAATTGGTTAAGTGAACGCTCACGAACGTCATAATCAGTAGATTGAATATTGTTTGCTGCCATTGCGATCAGCATCGTAGGTATGTCTGCACGAGCAGAGCACGATATATTTAAAAAATCGGTAATACCACATGGCATAGGAGGTAAAGCTTCCAACTTATCAGTAAAGTGGAGATTTACTGGTATTTCAGGAATGATTGTTTCACCTTTGCTGTTAATCATTTCAACTGGTGAAGCAAGTGGGGTGCCTGCAACCAAGTGCTCCATTATATTATCAAACTCTTGCTTAACTCCTGGCCAATCCATTAGTGCAGCAAAGCTTGGCTCATCAGTGTAGCGTAAAGTATAACGACGGGCTAAGAAGTATGAAGATAAAGCTTTATCTGGCCAGATGCCTAATGTTGATACTGAGTTAGAGTAGTTATTATCTGGAGAAAAGCTACTTACCGAGTTTAAAAATTTGCCACCTTTGGTCTCCAGTGTTGCTTGCGTGAAGTTTCCTGTGTCGCGATCATTATTTACTATTGCGATTGCTTCTTGAATGACATCATCAAAACAAGAGGCTGAAGAAATATCATAATCTTCAGGGATGTGACGTCTTAATTTTAATGATAAATAATCACCAAAAGAAACAAGTTGGCTCTCGATAACAGCGGCTTCAGGATCTGTGCTTTCTTTTGTTTCGATAATACATTGATGCTCTGGTGTTTTTAATACACTTAAAAAGAAACTTGCGGCTTGTTTTGTTGCATTTCCGTATTCACAATACCATAAGTCGTTTGTCTTACCAATTCGACAATCTGATTCAGAAATGAAACCAAAAAAATCAAGGGGTTTATCTGTTGGCCTTGTATATCCTAATTTAGAAAAAAAGTTATCTTGAAGTTCAGTATCTTCGATTACTTCTCGAATTTCGTTCATGAATGAAAAACGGCTTTGAATGTATCGGATATAATTATTTGTTGTCAACCCTGAGTCACTTAAGATCCCTGCGTTCGTATTTTCGTAGTTATCAAGGTAACGCTGCCATTTATAAAGAACGATTTCTTCTAAGTTGGTACCTTCATCAAAACGGTTACAGTCACTGTTCAGGCTTACATTTCCATCGGTACAGAAGTCAAAATCAACACGTTCAAATTTGCTATTAACATTTTGATCTTCAACTTGTTTAAAATAATGCATAACACCATATTTAACAGCGTCCGCTTGATGTTCTTGTAATGCCAGTTGGTCAAATTTAGTTAAATCACAAGTATACTTAGACATATCAGAGCCATCACTATTGATATCTCCAAGCTGTTTAACTTCTGTACATGTTATATAAGGGTTACTGACATTTAAATGAGATATAACTCCACTAGAGGTAAAGTTTTGATAGCTTCTATACTGCATTGTTTGTGCATTGTGAATTGCTAAATAATTGTCCCATGTTTCGTATTGAGCAAGGATTTCTTGAGTATTTTCCCATGCACTTAATTGTGCTTGTTCTTCTTCTGTTAATTCACGATCATCAGGAGCGATGAACTCAGGTGCTTGCTCAATAAGATCTTCTGGTTTGTCTACTTGCGGTGATGGTGAAAAGTCGATTACATCTACTTTACGGCCGTAAGCAAATTTAAATGCAGCGACATCATAAAGTCCCCACGTAGGGATCTCATCAAACATGCTTGGTGCGTAATCCATTGTTGAGCTATATGCCGGAATACCATTGATACCTAATGCTTCAGCTTGCTCTGGCGATAAATAGTTTTTCGAATCGTTAGATCCTTTGAAGTTATGACGCAACCCAAGGTTATGTCCTATTTCATGCACTAAGGTATTAGTGTAAGTGGTGATAGTAAGCATATCTGCCGCTTTTCTTTGTAGATCTGGAGATAGTTGCTTCCATTTTTTTAATACTTTGGCTTGTAGATGATCACCATCATAAATTTCTGTGAAATAAGTGTCTGATAAATTCAGATTTTCAAGCATGGTTTTTTGTGTAGCTGAAATCCACATTGCTTCAACAGGGTATACGCTATTTTCTGACCAAAGTTGAAGTCGTTGCATGTCCGCTTTAGCTACATCTTCAAAACTAGAGTGGTCATGAACTGGATTAAGGTGATTAAGTTGAATAGGAGGAAGAGAATAATTATCCTGAATTGGTTCAATATATTGAGCTAGTTGAGAGCCATAAGGATCTTCATTTACAATTCGATTTGCTTCAAGTTGCCTAACAACTTGATTATTCATTGCTTGTTTAACTTGCTGATTTTCAACGTCTGCTTCTTCTTCAGGTGCTTCATCAGGAACGACGGGTTTTTCTGCAGGCACAAAATAATCCACATTTGCTAATTGTTTATTGTTGTATAAACGGACTAAATTATTCCAGTAGTATGATGATCCAGTACGAGCTACGCCCGAGTATTGGTTTACATGCGCTTTAATAATTTCACCGGTTCTTGGGTTAGCAATGGATGGACCATAACCTAATAAGCCATTATCAAGAGGCTCATCAACAAGGTTGATCACGTTATAACGCAAATCTCCTGCATGAATACCCATACCTTCTGTTTTATTAACAATCTTAATGTGTGGCTTTCCACTGTTAGGCTCAAGCACATTCAGTGTTAAGTTCATTTTATTGATAGTTTCAATGGTAGCATCAAGGTAAATCTTGTTTTTATCTTCAAAGAAATTGTCAGAAAGGTAATAGTCGATGCTGCTTTTTGATGGATTAAAGCGATTTAGATAGGTTATATCGTTGTATTTATTAGTAATAGGGTCGAGTTTTAATGTTGTTGTTGTAAAGAAACCAAAGTCATCATCATCTCCACCAGGGTAAACAATAGGGGTGTAATCTTCAGACGCTAAGTGACTTTCATGAACAAGAGAGTAATAGAAGCGAGATTTGAATGAGCCTTTTGCCATCTCTTCTTCCATTGCTGACCAATCCATATAGCGAGATAGTTTGTCAAAATTGATCTTAAATGTTTGCTCAAGCTCGAAGTTTAATACCCCTTTCTTTGGATCAAACTCCCACGAGATCACTTCTGGTGAACCTTGAGGTGCTAAGCCGTCTTTGGTTCCATATAACTCGTCCCAGTTTAAGTCACTAACTAGTGTCGATTCTGGGCTTGGCGTAAAGTGAGTATTGTTTCTAAAGGTGGTGTTGCCAAGGTTTGGATCTGAATCCTTCTCTTCCGTGTTAGTACAATCACCGTAGCTGTCTTCTCGACATTGATACTTTGCATAGCTACCAGGGATGGTCATAACGTGAGGGAAGTTAACTTGGTCGTCTGAACCAATGTTATTTTGATCTTGTGGTAAACAGTAGCCATTCTTATCTTTAGGTAATAAAAGATCTGGGTTGTTATTGTCGTACCCACGAACTTCTAAACCTTCGTCAGAAAAACAAAGCTCTACATAACGGCCCATACCTTGTAAAAAAGGAAATTGAGTTACGGCAAAGCGAGGTGCAGCACCCGTAGTTGGCGCATAAAACCAGCGTCCATCAAGACGAAGATCTTGAACCTGAACTTCTGTAACATCTTTTTCTAATGCATCATATTCTTGCTCTTCTGGAGCACACCCAGTCAGAGTTGCGGTAATGGCCGCGGCTAATGAAAGTTTTCTAAATATCATAATGTTCACATCCTGTTATTATTTTTTTCTTCCTTAAAAGGAGTAAGTCAGTCCTAAAGAGTAGGTTGCTTTTGCTTCATCAAAAATATCAAAGCTGCCTAGTGTTCCTTGTGCAGCATCGGTATATACGCCAGAGGAGGCCAGTGTTAGAGATAGAGATAAATCATCACGTAAGTTATAACCTGTAGTTAGGCTGCCTCCGTAACTGTAGCCATCCGCCCAGCGCCCGTTGTAGTTAATTGAGGTGCCGCCCAATGCAGATGCAGAGAAGAAAGCATCTCCATAGGTGTAATTTGCGGCAAGTAATAGGCCTAAAGCCCATGAAATATTGACATTTCCACTGGGTGACGTTGTGTATTGATGAAAATTTTTCCGTATTCTTGGCGCTACGGTTATGCCGACATCAGCAAGTTTGAATGAAATCGGTGTTTGAACCCGAAAAGCCGTATTTAAAAAGTTATCTTGTGAAGATTGAGACGTTGGTATCGAGAACTGGCCACTAATTGAAACATTACCACTTTCTCCAAAAGTCAGTATTGATGACTTGGATAAGCCGACGACAGTATCTGTTGAGTAAAAACCTTCTGCGCCTTGAAGAGTTCGATAACCACCACTGCTGGTATAAAGTGAGTAACTTTTCCAAAAACCAAAATATAACGAGCCGTGAAATGATAAAGCTCTGCTTGAGCGGTAATCAGAGGCTTGAAAGAAATTGCTGTCATAACCTAAAGAGAGTGATCCTCCCCATGCAGTTGCTGAGTTGTCCGTAATAGTCTCTTCTGATGTTATAATTTCATTTTCAGATGTAGAGTCTTTTGCTTCTTCTGCAAACGTTGGTTGAGCTAGTATAAGAGTACAACCTATGAAGCGAGATAGCATTGACATCCTTGTACGATTTGTCCGCATAAATGACTTCCGTGTATAAAAAATGCTTATCTAAGCAGGAACTGACATTATTATAATTAGTCCGTCATAAACTTGACGGTGCAACATATTTGTAACCTTTTACCAGTAGAAACCGCAATATTTAATAGTTATATAAGACTTATGGTTTAGTTTTTGAGTTTGGTAAGGTCAAAAAATGAAACTGAACTGGTATTTTTAAACAATATAAAGTAACGTTAATTTTAATAGTTAAATAACATTAAGGAAGTAGTTATGGGGTTTTGTGCAAGCTTATTACTTAATGCATTACGGGTTAAGTTAAAAGAAAATGATCTTACTTATAATGAACTGTCATTAAAGGTTAATGTGCCGATTTCAACATTAAAACGTCATTTTCATAGTAACTCTATTGGTATTGATAAATTGATGGAATATGCAACCGTATTAAATACTAATATTGAAGAGTTATCTCAAATAGCTCGAGATATCCATAACCGAGAAGAAGGGACGAGAACCGAAGTCTTAGATGAAGTATTCTTTAATCACCCATATATTTACGACTTCTTTTATGAAATTCATGTTAAAGGGCGTCCGGTTGATGATGTTGCAAAAGAAAATGGTTTAACAGAGCAAAGTGTTTATATCTATTTAAGATCATTAGAAATTATGGGTTTAATAGAGCTTCGTTCTGACGGGGATCCGGCCTTTCTTACGCCACCATATTACACTTTTTTTGAAGGTTCTAAGCTTGATAAACTGTTCACTGAAAAACTAAGATTAGAAGTGTTGTCAAAAGAATCAAGGCCTGAAGTTGGGATGTCTCGTGTTTGTTTAACGCAAGAGCAGATAGATCAAATATCTGAAATGGTTTACGAAAAAATACAACACTTTCATTTTCAAAATAAAGAATCAAAAGACAGTGAAATGATAAGGAGAAATATATTACTAAGTGTAACAGAAGGTAATTATATTTATCTTTCTAATGGGCTAGTTAATATAGATTCTGGACTATTAAAAGAATTGTATGAAACTATAAATGATAGTAGTGAAAAATAATTAAAAATATTCGACGAACATCACTATTTAATGAAAGTTAAAAAAATAATTAATAAAAGAGTTCATATAAAAAGCCTCATTTTCTTTCATAGAAATATGAGGCTTTTTTCTTCAGGCTGTTATCAACCTAAATATTACTGATTAAGCTAACAACTCTTTTGCTGTTTTCACTGCATTTTCAGTAGTGAAACCAAACATTTCAAATAATTGTTCAGCAGGTGCTGATTCGCCAAACGTTGTCATACCGATGATCTTGCCGTTTAAACCAACGTATTTGAACCAGAAGTCAGCAATACCCGCTTCAATAGCAACACGTTTTGTTACTGCTGATGGAAGTACTGATTCACGGTAATCTTCATCTTGCTTATCAAATGCATCTGTTGCTGGCATTGATACAACACGTACCGCTTTGCCTTCCGCTGTTAGCTGAGCTGCTGCTTCAACCGCAAGCTGGACTTCAGAGCCTGTAGCGATAAAGATTAGCTCAGGTTGGCCTTCACAATCTTTAAGAATGTAGCCACCTTTAGCGATGTTAGCCACTTGCTCTGCATCACGATTTTGTTGTGCAAGATTTTGACGAGAGAAGATAAGTGCAGATGGACCATCACGACGTTCAATCGCTAGTTTCCAAGCTACTGCAGATTCAACTTGGTCACATGGACGCCATGTGCTCATGTTTGGAGTCAGACGTAGAGAAGCGATTTGCTCAACCGGTTGGTGAGTAGGACCATCTTCGCCAAGACCGATAGAATCGTGTGTGTATACTTGGATATTTTGCACTTTCATCAGTGCAGCCATACGCATTGCGTTACGAGCGTATTCCATGAACATTAGGAACGTTGCGCCGTATGGTACGAAACCACCGTGCAGAGCAATACCGTTCATGATAGCCGTCATACCAAACTCACGCACACCGTAGTGAATGTAGTTACCAGAGAAATCTTCAGCAGTTAGTGACTTAGAACCAGACCACATAGTTAGGTTAGATGGTGCAAGGTCAGCAGAGCCACCCATGAATTCAGGTAACATAGCACCAAACGCTTCTAGTGCATTTTGAGACGCTTTACGTGATGCGATGTTTGCAGGATTAGCTTGAAGATCAGCAATGATTGCCGATGCTTTCTCTTCCCACTCAGCAGGTAAATCACCGTTTACGCGGCGAGTAAACTCGGCTGCAAGCTCTGGGTATGCTGCTTCATAAGCTGCAAATTTCTCGTTCCACGACGCTTCCTTAGCTGCGCCTGCTTCTTTCGCGTCCCATTCTGCGTAAACTTCTTGCGGAATTTCAAATGCGCCGTGCTCCCAACCTAATTGTGCTTTCGCTGCTTTAATTTCTTCAGCGCCTAGTGGAGCACCGTGACAGTCGTGTGTACCTTGCTTGTTTGGAGAACCAAAACCGATGATAGTTTTAGTGCAAATCAGAGTAGGGCGAGGATCAGCTTTAGCAGCTACGATTGCTGCGTTGATTGCGTCAGCATCGTGACCATCGACAGCAGGAATTACATGCCAACCATACGCTTCAAAACGTTTAGGTGTGTCGTCAGAGAACCAACCTTCAACTTCACCATCGATAGAGATACCGTTGTCATCCCAGAAAGCAACCAGCTTACCAAGACCTAATGTACCCGCTAGAGAACACGCTTCGTGAGAGATACCTTCCATCAGACAGCCATCACCCATGAATGCATAAGTGAAGTGGTCAACGATATCGTGGCCTTCTTTATTGAATTGTGCTGCTAATGCTTTTTCAGCCATTGCCATGCCAACCGCATTGGTGATGCCTTGGCCTAGAGGACCTGTTGTTGTTTCTATTCCTGGTGCATAGCCATACTCAGGGTGCCCTGGTGTTTTTGAATGCAGTTGACGGAAGTTTCTAAGCTCTTCAATTGGTAGCTCATAACCTGCTAGGTGAAGCAGAGAATAAATTAGCATAGAGCCATGGCCGTTAGAAAGAATAAAACGGTCGCGATCAGCCCATTCAGGGTTTGCAGGGTTATGGTTTAGGTGTGAGCGCCAAAGAACTTCAGCGATGTCAGCCATGCCCATTGGTGCGCCAGGGTGACCAGAGTTTGCTTGTTGTACGCCGTCCATGCTTAGAGCACGAATAGCATTAGCTAAATACTTATTTGTTAGAGAAGGTCGGTTCATAATGATTAACTCGAATATTTTAAAATGAAGGATTGAGAGGTTCAACCCGATTTGAATAGGGTGATGAGCTAGAAACTATAGAGCTTCGCTTTTAGAAACTAATAAGAGCATGGAATACGCACGTTGAGAGTGTTACTTATAACGTGATTGCTTTTGCTCTTATAGTAGCGAAGCGTTCTAGTTTCTAGTTTCTAGTTTCTAGTTTTATAGCTTAGCAGCGATCATGTCTTCTAGCTTACCTTGGTCAACCGCAAAGTTACGGATGCCTTCAGCCAGTTTCTCAACAGCCATTGCGTCTTGGTTGTGATCCCATAAGAATTCAGCGTGAGTCATTGCTGCTGGGCGTTCTTTGTTGCCGTTAGTATCAATCAGTTTCTCAACCACTTCGCCAGTTGCTTCTTCAAGCTGTTGAAGTAAGTCAGGGCTGATAGTTAGACGGTCACAACCCGCAAGCTCAAGGATCTCACCAATGTTACGGAAGCTTGCGCCCATTACTACTGTGTTGTAGCCGTGTTCTTTGTAGTAGTTGTAGATACCAGCAACAGAGATAACGCCTGGATCTTCAGATGCTTCGAAATCACGGCCTTCTTTTGCTTTGTACCAGTCCATGATGCGACCAACAAAAGGAGAGATTAAGAACACGCCAGCTTCAGCACATGCGCGCGCTTGAGCGAAAGAGAAAAGAAGCGTTAGGTTACAGTTGATGCCTTCTTTTTCTAGAACTTCAGCCGCACGGATACCTTCCCACGTTGAAGCCAGTTTAATAAGAATGCGATCGTTAGTGATGCCTGCATCGTTGTACATTTTGATCAGTTGGCGCGCTTTTGCAATGCTGCCTTCAGTGTCGTAAGAAAGACAAGCGTCTACTTCAGTAGAGATACGACCTGGAACTACTTTTAGGATTTCTTTACCGATGCTAACCGCAAGCATGTCACATGTATCTTGTACCTGTTGTGCTTTATCGTTGCTTTGTGCTTTTGCATAAGCGATTGAAGCGTCAATCAGCGGAGCATATTCTGCGATTTGAGCTGCTTTTAAAATTAGAGAAGGGTTAGTGGTTGCATCTTCTGGCGTGTATTTTGCGATTGCTTCAATATCACCGGTGTCTGCTACTACTGTTGTTAGTTTACGAAGTTGTTCTAATTTAGTTGTCATACTACTTACCCTTACTGATCACATGCTATTTAGCATCTTCTTTGAAAGTCCGTCTCGCTGCCATCATGCTAATTTTTATGAGCAAATGCGATGGTAGTGAACATTTGATAGGTTGATAATTGTGTTTTCTGACTCAGATGTCAATGGTAAATGAAAGATAGTGCGAGAATACATAGATTATTATGTGAATATTTGAGGGAGATCGTTTGCGCAAAGAAGCAAAGCCTCAGGTAATAGATTAATTTGCACTATAAATAAAGAAGTGAGAGCAGATAAGGGGTACAGAAAGATTAAGGGTACATAAAGCGTCAGAATCAAAGGTGAAAAAAAGGCGGACAATTAAATGCTGTTCCGCCTTAAAATAAGGAAATTAAAATTCGTTATAATCTTTCAAGTTCAGATATTGGGTTTGATGACTGACTTGTCGATGATAATTTCTTTTCGATATCGCTAATTATTTGTTTTGTAGAGCTATTGCTCGTATTTCTTGCATATTGTTGTTGGCTTAATTGTGTGATGAGTTCTTTAATAACAGCAACGTCAATCCCTTGTTTAGCCCACTGGTCATTGTGGTCTGCAAGGATCTGATGAGCAAGAATTGTATTATTTTGTTTTAAAGCAGAGATAAGTGCTTTACTGCCATTACCTATCACTATACTTTTTTGATTGGTAGATGTGTTTATTGCCTTTACTTTTGTTCGGCTTATTGCCCAACCAATTGCCGTTAATATCCATAAAAGAGCAAAAGCGAGTGTAGTATATGGCCAAAAACCATGATCAACTTCACGCTTTATTGTGGTTTCTGGTTGAGCATTTGTTTGGCTCTCGATCTTTTGCTCATTAACTTGAGTACTTGGTGTTACTGTTAACGTCAGTGAATCGAGTGTTGCTGTCTCAGATTTTCGTGTAGTGCTGTTCCACCACTGAATCGAAACTGCAGGTAATTTAACCGTGCCACCTGTATGAGGGATGATTACTTGCTTAATGGTCATCACACTATTGCCTTGGCTGTCTTTACCTATTAGGGGTTTCTCATCGTACATGCGAACCGATTTAGGATAATCAATATCAAGCTTTGGTAATTTCTCTGGTGGGACATCTTCCATCATTAGGGTTATTTGACGAGTAATAGCAGTGCCTGCTTCTATTGTGGTATTTGATAATGGTTTACCATCAACTAACCATTGTTGCCCTAATTTTAAATCCGTAGTCGGTAACCAAGTGCCAGTGAAATCAGCAGGTTTTGCTAATACGGTTAATTGATACTGTTTAGGGGTAATGTTTAGTGGGATTAATTTGGTGCTACGACCATAACGTTCGGTTTGAACTAATCCACCCGTAAAAGCTAAGCCATCAAAGCTTAATTGACCAGCTTGATTTGCACTAACACTAAACGCTTGTTCAACCACGGTTGCTTGCAGGCCATCAATCACGGTTTGATATTGTTTGCTTTCACCAATAGGAGAGAACTCGATACCATTCCCTTGTGGAGTAATGATGTTAGGATCTTTTAAACGACGAATATCGGCAAAGATAGCAATCTTGGCATCAAATTGAGCAGTCTCACCTTCATACAATTCATCTTTTGTTAGCTCACCGCTTACTTTAATTACGTCACTGCTCTTTGGAGCTGTGGCGTCTTTAGTTACACGAATCGTTATTGGATTAGTTTGCTCACCAGCGACATTCATACTCGGAATGGTTAACGAGCCCATTTTGGTTGGAATGATAGAAACAGTCCATTGACTGTACTTACTTGTATTACCATTATTATTCAAATAGGATTCTTTAAAACCAATTTGGCCACTGCGAAAATCTGGTGCAAGTTGGCTAGGGTCAAATGTACTTTGATCTACACTTTTATCAATAGACACCATTAATTGAATTACTTCGTTTTCAGTGATTTGATTTTTACTCACCGTCGCAATGGCTTGAGCGTAACTTGCCGAAATACCACTAACGCATAAGGTCGTAAATAAGATCACTTTTTTGATTAGCGTTGTCTTTTTCATAGAAGCCTTCATTGTCGAACTCTTTACAGTAGAGTAGGGACTGATTTGTCTTATACTCATTTTTATTACCATTCATTCTCAGAAGCTTGTGGTGCTTCTTGTTGTTTTGCTTGCAGATACAATAGGGCGCGCAGCAGTTCATCTTCTTTTGCGCCAGATTGCTCTAATTTTTGTAGACGAGGATCGGTTTTAATGGCGTCACTGTCGGCTTTTGCTTGTTGTGATTGCATTTGAGCTTGTCGCTCTTTTTCTTCGTCCGATTTAGGTTGTTTATCTTCTTTATCACGAGCTTGTGCGGCTTGCTCTTTGTCTTTCTTCTCTTGTTCCTTTTTAGCTTGATCTTTTTGTTGCTGCTCTTGAGAAGAAGCATCTGACTTATCTTGTTTATCAGACTGTGATTTATCATCCGATTCAGATTCATTTTTCTGCTGATTCTGCTGATTCTGCTGATTCTGCTGATTCTGCTGTGAATCTTGAGATGAGTCTGAAGATTGCTCAGAGCCTTCTTTGCTGTCTTTATTCTCTTGGTTTTGTTTATCTTGTTTTTTATCTTGCTTGTCGTCTTTATTTTGATCCGATTGTTTATTTTTATCGTCTTGCTGTTGCTGTTTTTGCTCTAGCGCTTTATTGACGATATCAAGATTCTTCTTCGCATCTTTCATATCAGGGGCAGTTTTTAATAAAGACTCGTACTTCTCTTTTGCTTCTTCCAGTTGACCATTTTGCGCTAAAGCATTAGCAAGATTATATTGAGATTGAGTATCTTCAAGACCCGTTAGGCTCTCAATCGCGCCTTTATAATCTCCAGCCTTATATTGAGCGGCTCCTTTCCATTGTTTGGATTTGAACTGCTCACTTGCTGCTTGATAATTCTTTTGCTCAAATTGTTGATGTGCAGTGTAATCATCAGAAAGCAATGTAGTTGATAGTTCAGTACTTGCCATGGATTTATCAACTGGCAACAACACAAATAGAAGCGCTAAGAACATTCCTTTTCTAAAACAAAGCAGTGAGAACAGTACCAATGGGAAAAGCAGCCAATAACCATGATTAGCACGGCTGTTCACTTGAGTCTCACTGTTTTGTGTTACTTGCTCTAAAGGCGTTTTGGTTAAGCGTGCAATGGTTTCAATATCACTGTTATCCGACTGAATAAGCTGCGCTACACCATTGGTTGCTTGCGCCAGTGTTACTAGTGGGTCGGAATCCAGTGTAGCGACAACCGTTTTACCTGAAGCATCGGTGAGCAACTGACCAGAAGGTAATTCAATTGGCGCGCCATTTTTAGTTCCTATACCTAATAAACTGATGCGCCATTTGGTGCCTTTAACGCGACTCATCACTTTATCGAGCTGTTGGTTTGAGATCCCATCAGTCAAAACAATGATGTCACCTTGTTGATGGCCTGATTTGGTCATCATTTCAATACTTTGTTCAACCGCGGCTAACAAGTTACTGCCTTTACCTTTATAAGGCATGATCTCTGGCGATAGATTCGTGATTAAGTTATTAAGCGTTTGGCTATCTTCAGTTAGTGGGCTCACTAAGTAACTGTCTGCACCATAAGCGACTAACCCTGTCATGCCTTCTTTCCAATAGGGCAGTAGATCTTTTGCTTTGTATTTCTCTTGGGTTAGGCGATTCGGTTTTACGTCGGTCGCATACATAGAGCGAGACATATCCATCACGAGTACTCGCGCACCAGAGAGCTGAAAACTCGGCGAGTCTTTATAACCAAAACTTGGCCCCGCGAGGGCGGTAGTCACACATAACCACGCGAGAACTAAGCCAAGCGTAAAGCCATTGCCTTGTGTCTTTTGAGTCATTCCCAATTGCTTGGCAATGTGCGGAGCAATCAACCCTGTGGTGTTTTTGTTTTTACGTTGGATTAAAACCAATACCGCAAGAGGGATAAGGGCTAAAAACCACAGTGGATAGAGAAAAGTAAAATTAGCCATGACGCTTTCTTATTCCCACAATAATAAAGAAGAAAAATAGATAGCCCATTAACGGGTAGCGGAACCACTCTTCATGTGGTCGCCAGGTTTGTGTTGCTTGAGTAATGGGCTCTAGTTTGTCGATGGTTTGGTAGATCTGTGCTAGCTCATCGGCATTACGTGCACGGAAATATTGCCCGCCCGTCATGGTTGCGATTTCAGTCAAGGTTTTCTCATCCAAATCACGCGCAGTATTGACGGTTTGTTTACCAAAGAAACCACGAACTTGCATTTCACCGGCACCAATGCCAATAGTATAAATCTTGGCGTTATTGTCTTTGGCAAGTTGCGCTGCTTCTAATGGCTCTAATACACCGGCAGTATTTCCACCATCACTGAGTAGAATAATCGTGCGTTGCGGAGCATTGCTTTCAATAAAGGTTTTGGTCGCGAGCCCTAAGCCTTCACCCATTGCAGTCATTTGTCCGACTAAACCAAGAACTGTACGATCCAGTTGTTCTTCGACTGTTTTTCTATCAAAGGTGAGTGGGGTTTGTAGATAAGCGTGATCGCCAAACAGTACTAACCCAAGACGGTCGCCTTTACGCTCATCAATAAAATCAGACACGACTTTTTTAACTGCGGTTAAGCGATCTACAAAATCACCGCTCTCAGTTTGCATATCTTCTTCCGCCATTGAGCCAGACAAATCGACCACTAACATCATGTCACGGTGTTCTGGCTGAATATCAACCGGATCGCCATACCATACCGGACGAGCTAACGCGGTAATCAATAACAGCCAAGCGACAGACAATAAACCGATATTAATGCGTTTATTCGGTTGCTTATATTCCCCTTGCTCTGGCAGTCGAGGAAGATGAATAGCAGTACCTACGTCTTTTTCAGGCACAAAAAAGTAAAACAGGAAGGGAATAGGTAATAAAAACCATGCCCACCACCAAACGAATTCAAGCATGTTGATGTCCTTTTGTTGATGTTGTCGCTATTACTTTTTTTACCGGTAAAGCATGAGATAGCCAATAACGCACATCATCATAGAAACGTTGTTGATTAGTTTCTGATAAAGGCTGTTGTCCGTATAAAGCTAGTTCTAACATTTCTGCACGAGATGAGAAATGAACATTGGCTTGTTTTTTCACGGGGAGTTGCTGCTCAACAAAATGCCACCACGCTAGCCCATGCAGTGATGCAATGCGCTCACGAGGAAAGTGACTTAACGCGGCTTGTTTTAATAAACGCGCAATGTCACTGGTTTGTTGTGGTGTTAGCTGCGATAACTGTTGTAAGGCAAGTCGTTTTAATACGCTTTTTTGACGTTGACGACGTATAAACCAAACTACGGCAATAACCAGTAATAACATACAGACGATAAGCCCATGCCCCGTGAGAGATAACCCCCACGATGGCGCAGCAGGTAAATGAATATCCGCCAATGGCAATACATTGCTTGCTGGTGCTTGTTGGGTTGAAGATAAAGACATTACATGACTCCTTTATCTTGTTGTGATGGATCTTGTGAAGACGTCAGTTGCGATAATAACGGCAAGCCTGAAGACAAGCTGTGTAATTTAATACCCAATTGCATCGCCATATTTTGAACATAGGCTTTATGAAGATTAGCTTGTTGTTCTAATGCCTTTTTCGTCGACGATGAAGAGAAATCAAGCCATGCAGAACGTTTGTTATCAGAGACATATTCTGTGCCATTAAAACGCGTTGAGCCTTGTTCTAAAGGATCACTTATCATCACAAACTGAATACGATTATGTTTACTTAGTTGGCTGAATATTGCCTTACACTCATTGGTCAGGGCATAAAAATCGCTGATAATCACAATCTCACTGCCTTTAGGACATAAACGTTGCAACTGGCTTAACCCTTTAACAAATGAGCTGACTTGTTGCGCTGTATCCTGAGGTTCAGAGTTACTATTGGTGTTATGTTTCTCAATGATTTTTTGAAGAAACTGTAACACGACCTTCTGACGAGAAGAGGGCTTGCAATCGAGCGTTGAAATGCCATCAAAGATGATCCCACCGACGCGATCTTTTGCTGCTAACGTTATCCAACTTAATAAACTAGCAAAATGCGCAGCTTGTACAGATTTAAATAGCAGTTGAGAGCCAAAACGCATAGTGTCACTGACATCAATAAACAGCATGATTGGTTGTTCACGCTCTTCACTGTAGAGCTTGGTGTGAGGTTTCCCGGTACGTGCGGTCACGCGCCAATCAATCGAGCGAATATCATCGCCCGGTTGGTATTGACGTACTTCTGAGAAATCCATGCCGCGGCCTTTTTGTCGGCTTTGGTGACTGCCATTCATTTTTGACCACACAGATTGAGACGGCGGTAGCCACTGTAATGAATGGTTTTTGTAGTGAACCAATTCATTAAGTGACAAGGTAACGCCATTACTGTGTGGTGGCAGCGATAGAGTAGTCTTTTTCATATAATTACTTTACGACGTTAAGAAGCCGCAACCATTTGTAATAATCGTTCAACCACTTTATTTGCAGTTGTCCCTTCCGCTTGTGCTTGGAAGCTTAACAACAGACGGTGACGTAACACAGGGTAAGCCATCGCTTGCACATCTTCAGGGCTAACAAAATCACGACCTGCTAACCACGCATGTGCACGTGCACAGCGATCAAGCGCTAACGTTGCACGAGGACTCACGCCCATCTCTAATTGTTTCGCTAAGTCTTGGCAGTATTGTTCTGGCTTACGAGTCGCCATCGTAATACGGATAATGTATTGCTCAATCTCAGGCGCCATATAAATCGACAACACTTCTTTACGCGCTTTAAATATTTCACTTTGCGCTAAAGGCTGTGGTTTCTCAGCTTGTTCACCTAAGGCTTCACCACGGTTTAAACGCAGAATCGCCAATTCGTCTTCAGCGCCCGGATAATCAACATCCAAATGCATTAAGAAACGGTCAAGTTGCGCTTCTGGAAGAGGGTATGTCCCTTCTTGTTCAATTGGGTTCTGTGTCGCCATTACCAAAAATAGCTCTGGTAATTGATACGTATTACGACCTGCAGTGATCTGTTTTTCAGCCATTGCTTCTAACATTGCCGCTTGCACTTTAGCAGGGGCACGGTTGATCTCATCGGCTAACACCAATGAATTAAAGATAGGACCCGGTTGGAAGGTAAACTCTCCGGTCTCTTGGCGATAAATATCCGTCCCCGTTAAATCTGAAGGCAAGAGATCTGGGGTAAATTGAATACGGTGGAAATCCCCTTCAATAGAATCGGCCAAAATTTTCACGGCACGCGTCTTAGCAAGGCCAGGAGGACCTTCAACTAAAATGTGGCCATCAGCAAGAAGGGCTATTAATAACTGCTTCACTAATGCAGGCTGACCAATGACTTGAGATTCAAGATAAGTTTGTAATTGTTGAATTTTTAACGCTGGCATATATCACCCATTTTCTGGATTACGTAGTAATTATTTCTTTGTGACCGATGAAAATCACATTAGTTCCTAATAATATGAGGTTTAATTATGATTATTCAACTATTTAGCGAATGAATTAAATTGTAACTATTTATTAAAGAAATGTGGTTGGTAGTCGTTATATAAAAGGTCTATTTTAGCTGTGGAAAAATTATGATTAATCTAACAATAAAACAGAAACTCGTAACCGGTATCGTAATCGCGATTATTGCATCGACTTCACTTGTGGGTATTGTTGCCCAAAAAAAAGCATTCGAAACACTAGATGAGCGTTTAACCACTCTCGAACTACCAACCATTCTCAACCAAATAGGCGGAGAGGTGGATAAAGAAGTCGCGGTGATCTCTTCTGCGGCAGAGCAAATGGCCAATAACAGTTTCATTATTGATGCCATTTCTGATCCAACAACTTCTCCTGAAAACCAAACCATTCTTATTAAGCAATTGAATCAATTAAAGCAGCAGTATCAATTGAATGACGCTTCGGTCGCTAACCGTAATAATGCGTATTATTGGAACCAAGATGGATTTTTACGTCAATTAAATCAACAGCAAGATGGTTGGTTCTTTGGGTTTACTCAAGGTGGCCCTGAGCGAATGCTAAATGTATTCACAGAGCAAAACGGTGAGGTTAAACTCTTTGTTAACTTTCAACAATTGAATGGCGTATCTATGGCTGGTTTTTCAAAATCACTCGATGACATGGTAGCGCTGCTTAATGGATTCACAATAGAAAAAACCGGGTTTGTTTATTTAATGGATGGTAATGGTGACATTAAGATCCATAAAAGTAATAGCATTATGGGGAAACAATCGATTAGTGATGTGGTTGGTTCTCAAGAAGCCTCAGTTTTACTTACCAAACAGAGCTTCAATTTAAGCCGTATCAACAAAAATGGAAAAGAGATCTTTATAGCCTCTCATTATATCCCATCAATGGAGTGGTTTATTGTAGCCGAAGTGCCCGTTGATGAAGTATTTGAAAGCCTTTATGCCTCAACTCAAGACATTATTATGTGGATTGTGGGCATCATTGCGGTATTTATAACGTTGGCAATTTGGGGCGCAGGCTCAATTACTAATAAGATTAAAGAGCTAGCACGCCGTTTCTGTGAACTTGGCGAAGGTGAAGGAGATTTAACTCATCGTATCGAAGTCAAAGGTAACGATGAGATTGCTGAGCTATCAAAAGGCTTTAATGGATTTGTTGAGAAAATTCATGCAACGGTTTCTGAAGTTGTTGAAACTGGGCATGTACTGCATACCACTGCTGAAAATGTTGCACTTAAAGCAACATCAACACGTGATAACAGTGAAATGCAGCGCGATCAAACCCTGCAAGTAGTAACCGCTATTAACCAAATGGGGTCAACAATTCATGAGATCGCCTCTAATGCCGCAAGCGCAGCGCAATCAGCAAGTAAGGCAGAAGTAAGCACGCAAGAGGGTCGTCAAACCGTTATTGAATCTCGTGATGCAATTACGCAACTTGAAGGTGATTTAGTTCAAGTGAGCCATGTGGTGGAACAACTTGCAGGAACCACACAAGACATTGGCTCAATCCTAGATGTAATTCGTGGTATTTCAGATCAAACCAATCTATTAGCATTGAATGCAGCCATTGAAGCCGCACGCGCTGGTGAACATGGACGTGGATTTGCCGTGGTTGCTGATGAAGTCCGTCAACTAGCAAGCCGCACTTCAGAATCTACCGATGAAATTCAGAAGATGATTGATCAGTTGCAAACTGAAGCACAGAATGCTGTAACAGCAATGGAAGCAAGCCATGCAGTAACCGCGCGTGGTGTTCAATCAGCAGATACTGCAACAGATGTTTTAGCAGGAATTGCGTTAAGTATCACCGATATTTCAGATATGAATACGCAAGTTGCCACTGCAACAGAAGAGCAATCAACCGTGGTGTATACGATTAATCAAAATATCGAAGAGATTAATGGTATTAATGAGTTAACCACGGCAACAGCTCAAGAACTTGCCGATTCAAGTCAGCAATTAAATGCGCTTTCACAACGATTAGATCAATTAGTTGGTGCATTTAAAGTATAAGCGCTCGCTTAGGTTTACCTTTTTATGCGATTTCTTGTAGAATAACATCAGTTGTTTTATATGAATTGAGAAAATAATCATGAGTGATTTTGAAAAAGAACTGCAAGATATGATTCAGCAAGAATCGGATAAACCTGAAGTGGCATTGCCCTCAATCGAAGAGCAAAAAGCGATTGTTGCAGAGCTAAAGCGTCTTGAAGAAGCAGGAGAACTAACTCCTGAAGCGTTAGAAGCGCACTTTGGCAAGTTTAACGCAACACAAGCTCCGCTTCACTAATTAATAGAAGTGATCTGTTGTTATCCGATACCTAATAAAATGCCAGCATTCGTGCTGGCATTTTTGTATTCGATGAAATGAAGATTAGATAAGCGTTGAGAGTAAACCAATCACGCCACCAAAGATCCCGCCCCAAACAACAAGCCAGCCTAGGTGCTTCTTAATCATATCCTGCACCATTTCTTTCACTAATTTTGGTGTCAGTTCATTTAATCTTTGATCAATAATCTCTTCAATCGTAATTTGGATGTCATCCATCATTGCTGGGCTTTCCAGTTCTTCTTTTAAAGCCTGCTTAAATTGATCTTGCTGACTTATTTCTGTAATTGAAAACTTCATTTTCTCGATGAAAGGTTCACGCATCGGTTGAATTGCTTCGCTACCCCCCATCATTGCTAGCATGCCGCCAAATTGAGAGTTCATAATGACTTCGACCAGAGAATCAAACGCCGGCGATAAGTCAATTTTTTCAATCACAGGCTCTAGATTAATGTTAGTCGCCGATGCCATTTCTTTTGATAAAAACTTATCTACGTTAGTTTTAGTGAAAAATTGCTCCATCATTAAACGTTTAATACTGGCTTTAAATTCTTCGAATCGTGCAGGAATAACACCAGAGCCGTATAATCCCGGTACCTTCTCAAACAACATATGAATGGCAAGCCAGTTAGTAAGCGCACCAGAGAAGGCAAATAAGCCAATATAGTACAGAGTATTTTGTTGCATGTAGTAACCGATTGCTAACAAGAGTAGTGAGATTAAATTAGTGATCATGCTTTTATTTAACATATAAAGCCTATGTAGATAGAAGAAGAAAATTTTGTGAAGTTTATCAGCTACTAAAAGCTGACAACAAGTGAAAATGTGTTTTTGATCTGGATTGTTGAGTGTAAAATGGCACAAGACACAATAAGCACATGCACTAGAGGCTAAGTTATGAGTATTTGGAAGCGTCCGATGGATTTGGCTATATTAAACGCCACATCTCGTAATACATTAATGGAAGTATTAAATATCGAATATTGCCATTACGATGCAGATTCTATTACAGCATCAATGCCTGTAAATTCCGTGGTGCATCAACCGTTAGGAATGCTACATGGGGGAGCTTCTGTTGCGTTAGCTGAGTCTGTTGCATCTATTGCTGCTAACTGGTGTATCGATGAAACAAAATATTGTGTAGGGTTGGATATTAATGCCAATCATATTCGAGCAGTCCGAGAAGGCACTGTTTACGCTAAAGCAAAACCGGTGCATTTAGGTGCAACCACTCAAGTTTGGCTAATTGAAATTAAAGATCAACGAGAACGCTTAGTTTGCACCAGCCGCTTTACGGTTGCTGTGATGAAAAAGAAAAAGTAGCGACTGTTGTGGAGAAGAAAATGGAACAAAATGAAATTTTAAGTCATGCTCATGAGCTACCAAAGATCCCTAAAGTGATCCGTGAGATGATGGAACTTGTGAATGACCCAGAAGTAGAACTTCAAGAGTTATCTCGTACTATTTCAATGGAACAAGTGGTTAGTGCTCGTGTTATTCGTTTAGCGAACTCTGCACATTTTTCTCGTGGTAAAAGTGTGTCATCAGTTGACCAAGCGGTTGTTCGTCTTGGACTTGAACCATTAAAAACACTAATTATTGCATCGTCATTAGTCAGTGCATTTCCTTATGTTGAAGTGATAGATTTAGAAGAATTTTGGCAAGAGACATTTGAAGTTGCTATATTAAGTAAGGCTATTGCTCAAAGTTGTGATGTAAACCCTAATGCTGCTTTTACGGCTGGTATGCTGCATAATATCGGTGATTTAATGATTTACACGGTGATGGCAGATCAAGTTCCGGCTATTTTTGAAAAAATGGAAACGGGCAGTTCTAAAGTGTCAGCGCAACGCTCAACCATTGGTACAGATAGTGCCATTCTTGGTTCAAAATTGGCTGAGAGTTGGTCTTTTTCTGACGAGTTGGTATTTGCTATTTCTGAGCAATATGAACCAAAAATTGATAATATTTATTCACCTTTAGCTGCAACAGTACGTTTAGCCAATGCAATTAACCGTCATTGGGATGAGCTTGTTACTATGGATGCAAAATCGGTTTGGCTTTCTGAGCAAATTGAAGCGGATATTCTGTCTGTTGATGGAACTATTACTGAAAAAGTCGATGCAGTGAAAGGTTCGGGCATTGAAATGGTTAGATTGGTAATGTAAACATGCAAAAAGAGTGGATGTTATCGGCACTGATTGGTGCTTTTTTTGCCATTGTTTCATATTTAGCCCCTGATTTTATTGTTAGTAAAGTTTTGGTTATTATCTCAGTGATTTTTTTGGCGAAAGCAGTAAAAGCTATTTTTTACTCATTAAAGCATCGCCAATATGATATGTAGTTTTTAGAAATTATTTAGTCAAAATCGAGTGGACTCTTTGTCCCTGAAAAGTGCAAACCAATTACATGCGTATAAATTTGGGTCGTTTTGATATCAGAATGACCCAATAATTCTTGTATTGTTCTTAAGTCACCTCCACGCTCTAAAATCCTTGTAGCAAAGCTGTGTCTAAACGTATGACTGCTGGCTTTTTTGTCTATTTTTACAGTTCTGATCGCTGTTGTTACTTGTTTTTGTACACTTCGATCTAGTATGTGATGTCGTCGCCGCTTTCCTGAACGGGGATCTTTACTGATTTGTTTTGATGGAAATACATACTGCCACCCATAGCTTTTGGCTCTATGTGGGTATTTATCTGCAATAGCAAAAGGAAGGTAAACTTCATCATCACCATTAATAGCATCCATTTGATGTTGTTGTTTTACAAAGGATAATTGTATTTTAAGTTCTTTTATTATACTTTCAGGAAGTACGGTTGTTCTGTCTTTGTTACCTTTTCCGCTACGTACAGTGAGTGTTTTGTGTATTAAGTCAATGTCATCAACTCTTAAGCGCAAAGCCTCATTAATTCGTAGCCCACTACCATACATAAGTTGTGCAATGAGCTTTGTCGGATGCTTTAGTTCGTTTATTACAGCCATTGCTTCATTGTGAGTAAACACTGTTGGCAGCTTAGTCGCTTTTTTTGAGCGCTTAAAATCTAAGCTATCAACAGATTGTTGTAAAAACTCTCGGCATAAGAAAACTAGAGCATTTAATGCTGTTTTTTGAGTATTGGGAGATACATTTTGTTTTACAACAAGATGATCAAGATATTCAGGAATATCAAAAGCATCAATAGCATCTTTTGATGTGTAATTATTGTGCCGAATAAAACAGCTTATCCAGTAGATGTATTGTTTTTCGGTATTGTAGGCCATTGCACGGCTACGTATGAAAATTCGTATTTGGTCAGTGAAGCGTTGTGAGTCTGGTTTAAGATCTAGTGGGATGTCCATGATTGTAACTTTATTGGTGAATAGATGATGATTGAATTGTAGTTGCTGAAATTTGGCCTGCAATGTGGGTTCGCATATTTGTAAGGCATATAGAATTTTGTTGGAATTGTTATTTTAATCAATTACATGGAGCAAGATCAAAAAGTGGGATATACGAACCATTATCGTATATTGTTTGTTTATTTTATGGAATTTTGGCTGTTAGGTAGTTGGTTTTAAAGTAGAATATGGTGTTATTGTGGTGGTGGAATATATTCGGTAGAGATTACGAATGTGATGGGTATAATTAAATGTTATGTAACAAAATCAGGTTCTTATATAATTTTGAGGTTTTATGGCTAATTCTATTTTACCACTTATAGATATTTATCCGGTTAGTGAATCTGGATTTGAAGGAACAGGTTATCTGCACTCTATAATAGAATCCGCGGATGATTATGCCGATTTTATCGCTTATAGGCGCTCACACGGAGGTATACAAGAAGCTGTTGCGGATGAACTTAGTTTGGCAAAATCCTATAAACAGTGTAAGCGACAAATGCTGTATTTAAAGGATGTTCCAAGTATAAATAAATATAGAAATGATCCTGAAAATTGTTGTCTCGACGCTGTAGAAAAAGAACTTCGGAATAATGGACAGCAATTATCACAAGGCCAAAAATTATTTCATGGTGGAATTTTTCCTCTTACAGATATTAATGGTGAGCCAATTTTAGATACTGAATTTGTATTATCAAAACCATTATCAACATCTTTTTGCTCTATGATTGCAGCTTCAAATGCAGATACGCATCATTCTCGTCATTTGTGGATTATCACTATTTCTGAGTCATGCAAGTTACCTGCATATGTTTTCAGTAATGCATCAAATCAAGCCTTAGGCTATGAATTGGAGGTGCTTTTAGGTACAGGAGCTAAAGTTAAATGCTTGAATGTCCGGGAAAATATTTATTTTGATGTTTTGGAGGTAATTGTTACATAACAAATGCATCAACACGATTTGCTACATTCGGCATTGTAGGTTTGTCTTTGGTTTTTGTGTTTATGGCGGTAAAATTCAGTTTAATCTGCATAGTAGCAAACGTGTTATGCAGGCGTTATGCGAATTTTTTTGGGTGTAATAAACTTTGGTTGATGAAAATCTATGCGATTATGTAAAGATTGAGACTTAATCTTAAGTTTTAATATTTAAGTATTTATCTCATTTTGGAGTTATTATGGGGTTTGTTGTTGCAGTTATTTGTGGTTTGTTATTTGTTCCAATGTATCAATCAAAAATGACAAAGGGTCAATTAGGTGTAGGTAAAACATTTTGGTTTTTTGGGGTATTTATGATAAGCCTTTTGATTTTTTTATCAAAAGCTTATGTGGAATATCAAGGTGCCGTCGATAGTGGTAAATATCTAGGGGCGGTAAAAACTGTATTCATCTTTATTGGGTTTTATTGCTTCTTTGTATTCTTAGGTATTTGGCGCTCAGCAAAAGAATTACGACTACGAAAGAAAATTACAATGAGATGCTTTTCAATTTTCGTTTTGGGTATTACATTTCTTTCGCTATTTTTTAGCCTGGCGTATAGCTTTATTATTATATTTACTATTTACTTAACTTTTAAATTCAGAAAATCAAATGGAACTAGGAACTGTACTTAAGTGAAAAACTGCTAGTTCATTCGCATAACAATTGCATCAACACGATTTGCTACACTCGGCGTTGTCAGTTTGCCTTTAATTTCAGTGATTAAGGCAA
>NZ_JARACP010000022.1 GCF_028765545.1 Aliivibrio sp. S4MY1
TTATTTCTCATCATTATCTCGATGACTCCAGACTAATAGAAAAAGAAATAGTAAAGCAGTTAAACAAAAAACATGGATTAGTTCGGACCAAACAAGAGTTAAAAAAAAAAAGTTAGACTCACTTTTAATAGAGCAAGCCTTAGAAGATTTGGATGTAGATTGGTTAGAGCTTGCAGAAGAGCTAAGGACTAAAAAGTTTGGTTATGAATTACCAAAAGATACAAAAGAAAAAACTAAACAAGTTCGCTATCTTCAGTACAGAGGCCACTCAACGAGTATTATTATGGAGTTACTGTCAAATGAAAACTAACGATGTAACCTATAAAATTTTCTGTTCCAACTGTAAACGCGTAACACCTCACATAATTGAAAGCGGATTAGAATCTGAATCCAAAATCGAAACAATATCGCCAAATTTTCTAAGTGAATTCTTCAATTTCTTATTTAATGCAAATGCATTAAATACAAACCATACACCTTATACTTGCTCAATTTGTCAAACTAATTATTTAGATGACTATTGAGCGACAATTAGCCTAACTGACAACATAATGACATTAGGGTATACCCTAATGTCATAGGTTTGATTTTAGCCCTAAAATCCTTTTGTCATTACCTTTTTGTCATGTAGTATTAGATCATTACTTTAATGACACCTAGGCTCAATTCATGTACATATTTGGCTATCTAAGAGCATCAACCAAAGAACAAGACGCAAAAAGAGCACAAGACACCTTAAAGTCTTTTGCTGAAGATAAAGGTGCTCGTATTGCTGGTTGGTATATTGAGAATGTTTCTGGCGCATCACTACAAAGACCTGAGTTAATGCGATTACTTAAAGATGCAGAAAAAGGCGACGCTATCCTTATTGAGCAAGTTGATCGCCTTTCTCGTCTTAATGATGAAGATTGGGAAACACTCAAAGCATTAATCAATAAAAAACAATTAAAAGTGATCAGCTTAGATTTGCCAACCAGCCACACAGTACTAATGAAACATCATAATGATGATTTTACATCAGCCATGTTCAGAGCCATCAATAATATGATGTTAGACATGCTAGCCGCTATTGCACGAAAAGATTACCAAGATAGACGAAGACGTCAGGTTCAAGGTATTGAAAGAGCCAAGATCGAAGGTTTTTACAGAGGCCGAAGACCAGATCTAGATATGCATGAAAAAATAATCCAACTTCGTGTACATAATCAGTTAAGTGTCAATGCAACAGCGAAGTTGGTAGGAGTATCGGCAAGAACCGTGATACGAATAGTTAAGATATACAATGAAGATCGAGTTTAGATATTCAACCTCATATCGTTATTTTAACAATCCGCATGTGACTAATTTCGCTCGGATTTAGGCGCATAACCATACTATCTAGCAAATCGCTTCACTTCATGGATAGGACGATAGTGTTTAAACTCTTTATCAAAAGAGATTGAAAATAATCGAATGTACTCTTCATAAGATGTACCACTCTCTTTACTAGCAAGATCTGCTATATCTGCAACCTTGTGCATCACTGAATGGGATAACATTGATATTCTCCTTTTTAAAACCATTAAGCAAAGGCATAACCTTTTCTATATGACCGCAAAAATCCTGCCTGTTTCAGATCCATCAATACAAAATTAATGGTATCACGCCCTACCCCTTTAAATCTCTCACCAATCCCTCGTTGGCTTGGTTTTACTTCTTTTGCTAGTACCGCTTGCTTGATCTCCAGATAGACTTGCTCATTACATTTTAGATGGTCGTCACTGAATGCTTCCTCTTCATGACAATCAACCAACTCAGAAACGCAGTCGGTAAAATATTCATCATTCACTGCGCGTGACTGTGTAACCACTGCGCACGACTGCGTTTCAATTTCTAACTGCGTTTGGATAGCGTCAGGCTGAATAAGCTCTAGCGCAGACGATTTCTCATGACTGCGCACAACTGCGTTCGAGTGCGCGTGACTGCGTTTCAGTGCGTTAGAAACCAACACTAACAACCAGCTCATTAATTCCAATGCAGCAGAGGTAATGTAACTAATCAGCAAACCAAACTTATCAAAGACGGTCGATTCACTCGGCAGAGTAGATTGACGTTGATAAAGATCATCGATACGAACTAAAAGAGGTTCAACTTTTTCTAGCGTTCTTTCAGATTTAGTAATGAGGTTTGCGTTTTGTTGTTTGGCCGCAAGAAGACGTAACTCGTCCACTTGGGTTGTGTATTCTTTAATTTGCTGAGAAACCGCTTGATAAGCAGTACTGTTTTTTTGACTGGCAACGACACCTTGCTCTAAAGCGGCCACCGATGCAGAGAACGAAACAACACTTAACGTCATGCTCAATACCAGAGCAAACAGCGCAGAAGCGTATTGTTTTTGTGAAAACAAAAATAGAACAAACAACGGTGTAGCGCATTTAGCCAAATCTAACACAATACCTAACGCTGTCATTAGTATAGGCTCACCCATAGCTAACCCTATGCCATACATGAATTGAGCAGTTAAAATTGCAGATAGAGAAGCCGTTGCGATAGATAGCACTATGCAAATAGGCTTTAAAATAGTAGAGTTCATTTGTGATTAATTCCTATTGAAATAGTTGGTCACGCTAACCCCTAGGAGACTTTGGCGAGGAACTTAGGGGTTTTTCATTCTTTCATTCTTTCATTCTTTCATTCTTTCATTCTTTCATTCTTTCATTCTTTCATTCTTTCATTCTCGTAAAATGATAAGAATAACTCTTTCAAAGACAAGCCTCTTTCTGCTGCATATGATTTAATTTCATTATGTTTTTCTGGTGTCACTTTAAACTGAATATTTTTAGTTTCTTCACCACTAGATGCTTTACTACTTGCTGGCATATCTGTTACTAATGTAGGCTTACCTGATGGTGGTGCTATTTTTACTTTATTATTTTTCATAAAAACCTCGATCATTAAATCATTAAATCATTAAATCATTAAATCATTAAATCATTAAATCATTAAATCATTAAATCATTAAATCATTAAATCATTAAATCATTAAATCATTAAATCATTAAATCATTAAATCAACAATTTCTTGAATTGCTTTTGATGTCAATTTATTAAGTGATGGATATCTAGTCTCGGTAATAGACAAACCTTGATCTTGAGCAGAGGAATATCCAGCTTTAAAAGGAATCGCTGTTTGACATACGTTGAACCCCCACGCCTTAATTGTTTCAACCGCATTACTTGTTTCAGAATCAGTAGGCGACTTATTGATTAAAAAAATGATTTTATCAACAGGTATACCATTCATTTTCAAATCATTCGCTAAATGTAATTGAGGCTCTAAATCATCTAATGAAGTACCCGTTGGTAACACAATTAGTGATGATGCTTTCGCTATAACAATAGAATCCTGATCAGCGGCAGGGCGGCCATCTATAACAAGTAAATTATATGATTTCTCACATTTTAATGCAGACTCAACTCGGCGATGGGCTGATGTTGTAATTGTTGGTTGGATTTCTTTTTGATCTCTTCTAGCAGACCATTTACAAGATGTTTGCTGCTGCCAATCCATATCAGCAATATGTACAGTCCAGCTATTATCAGCAAAAGCAACTGCAATACTTCTAGCTAAAGTACTTTTAGTTACTCCTCCTTTTTGACTTAAAAAACTAATTATCATAATAGTACCAATCATTATTTAATGAAAACATGAAATAATGATTAAATGTTTTCATTACTCCATGAAAGAATGAAAACATTATAGCACAGGAATCCACCAATTAAATCATTAAAACATGCTTTAATTAATTCATGAAATCATGTTTTAATGAACTAGATTTAAGTCTTTGTTATAATGGATAATTAATTTACAACCATTACATTTTTTGACTTTATATTTATAGAAAGAGGGCGCTATGTCAGTGTTTAAAATTAACTACCTGAATAATGAAAAGGCGTTACTGAGCAGCGAAACGATTTTAATGAAAGGACTTCCAGCCGCAAAACGTTCATCATCATCGATGGCTCCAATGGGAACGGTGAAGATTGAAATTTACGATATAGCCGAAAACTTACTCACATCAAAAGAATTGGGAAAGTGGACAGTTGCAGAATAAAAGCCTAATAAGGCTTTTATTTTTCAGGGGTAGGGATTTTATGCAGTAACACGGTCGCACATCGATTATCAATTGACGTCGATAAATGCTCCGCAATAAACATCCCTCCATGACCATTAATAATATCCACCAATCGGCTAGGCTCATCCATGATGATAGATATAGGTAAAGGTCTAGATAAGATATTTTCATCACTAAAGCAGGTATCAATTAATTCACTGTCGGTATAAATAATACCTGCCTCTCGTTCAATCTCAGGATTGTCGAGCGTCGATTCAAAGCCATGCTGCTCATAAAGATACGTCAGTAAGATAAACAGATGGTCTGCATCCGTAAATTTCTCGCCATATTGACAGTTCACTTTGTGTAACTCCCCTAATTTTTTCTCGATGTTTTTGCCTTGCCGCGCCTGAGTAATTAACACCTTAATGTCTTTCTTAATGATGACGCTACCCTGTAACGCCATTTGTTTCTTTAGAAACTTAATCAGTAGCTCACTGCGTTTCTTTATCGGTACAAAGCGCGATGACATTTCCATGTGGCTGTACAGATGAAGTAGAGCAAGAGTGGTTAAATTGGTAAAGGCTTGATGATATTTAAGTTTGCTCATGGTGCTCGCTAAAAAAGAGTAGACTATTGTAGAGAAGGTAATCCTAACGGCAATCGCCATAAAACATCCATTTTATCAGGAAAGGGAAGCGGTTGACCATTTTGATGTATTTTTACGGAATACGTTACAAAACTATTGCTACTCCCTTTTTTCGTAGGCGGTGGAGCTTTAGGCGTATTGTTATTATTTTCTACCAAAAATTTTTATTCCAGCCTTAGTTCTTTCAGAATTACCAAAAACCTCTATATTTTTAACACATCGTTTATATGCAAAAGAGCGCCAATCCGTTTCTGCTCCTCCTTTTAAATCTCTATAAAAGTTAATCGTTTTTTTATCACCATTTTTAAACGTTACGATTGCTCGTTTTAAATATACATTTTTTTCAGCTTGGATCTTAATTGCATCCGCTCTACGGCAGAGTATTAATGGCGCTTTAGCACCTTCATCCCCGATTTTAAGTAAAATAGTACGTCCTAATGTAATTTGCTCACTCGCTTGAACCGTAGCGACAGAGAAAACAGTGGTACTCACTACTAACAATTTTATAGCTAAACTCATTATTTTCATTACGTTGGTATCTTATTATTGATATATAAAAGAGACTTATAATATCAATAACATACGTCTTATTTATTAAAAATGTTTATTTATGATTAATTATCCTCATTTTAGGCGATGTTTTAACGTGTTAAAACTAGTTTAAAATACAAAGTGATGCACAAAAAGAGACCTACAAGGGTCATGACTCGATGATGCGATGGATAAATAGTCCAGAGTCACCCACGACCATAAAATTGCTTGTAAGCGCATAGATGAATAAATAACGCCTAATTAAAAGTAACCTCACCCCCTTTCCTGCCAAGATGCTCTTAAGTGCGTTGGTTTATCAGAGTGCGCTTTAGTTTCCTGTCGAATGACAAAAGAAATGTTCAGAGCAGCCAGTAAGGTGATGGACTATTCATGTGTGATGGAATTGAACTGGCTGGGGGCCCGTTAATTTTCTTTTGAGATCTTTTTATGTATGAGGTGTAAATTGAAAATTAATGGGAGGTACTTAATGCTCTGTTCTTAGTTTCTCTTAAATATTTATTTAATTATTTATATAAATACAAAGTACTAATACGGTAGTACTCATAAGCGCAGCCATGTATTCATTGCCATTATTGGACTTTTTTTTAAGGATAATTTATTGCACTACCTTTACTGTGGATAACAAAATTAATCCACAGCCACACGAAAGTAAGGCAAAAACAACGAAAATTATTATCGGAAATCAGTTAAACAGGTCAGAATAGGAGGTAAAAGTTAGGATCTATGAATTTTAGATGTGAGAATGCCTCCGCTTTCGCGGATACATTGATAGTTGTTAATGGGGAGCAGGGTGAGGTAAATAAGCATCAAAGACCCTTGTCACACTTTGAGCGACATCATTGAGCTTATCAGCGTTAAATACTTCTTGTACGCTATTGGCAAGGGTTCTGAATGATACCCAAGAGAAACGTAAGCCTTTTGCCTCTTGACGCTTACGAGACGCGATAATGAGTTGGCAAATATTGCTGTAACGAACCACTTTCAAGTCACTAAAGAAACGCTCAGAGAATTGTTTATACGCTGGAGCACTACGTATAGTGCCTTCTTTTAAGTCAACACAGACGTTGACGCGCTCACTGTGAAGATAACCAGCACGTTTCAAGTATGAGATCGCTTTAGCAAACGATTTAGGTGAAATATAGCGACCAAAGCGCAGCGCATAATCTTCTTGTAAGTGGTCATAGCTGATCGTTTTTAATCCAGCTTCTGTTGGTAAACCAATGCGGCCACCAATGAGATCTGTATTTACAATAATACAAGCAAGTACGTTCGCAACAAGTCGTCGGCATTGAATATTATTCACACCTTCCCCGCCCCACGCATTTAATGCAGGAAAACGGTTCGGGTTGTCTATAAATTCTTCACATGATTTTAAAATACGTGCGTATTCTGGTGGCAAGGTTTCCCATTTACCACTGCGCAGCAAACGACGAGAGCGAAAATCGAACTTAAAAGGGGTCTTAGGCTTCTTTTTGTTTTCATCAGCAACAACAGAACGATGAAGTTCAATCAGCTCATGCTTACGATTTTTACGTTTAGCACGATACTCAGCATCATATTGTTTTTTGATTTGAAGTTTAGAAGCGTCAACAACAGAGCAATGTGAATCAATTACTTGATACTCTGCATCATATTCAGCTTTAATTTGAAGATCAGAAATGCTCATGAGACACATCCTCATCATAACGTCTGATAGCATAAGCTAAGGCATTACGGTGATAGGAATTGCGTCTTTGTATATAGGGCTGCCAGAGGCAACATTGAAATAGTTTCATCTTTAGATTCTCGACAGTTAGTAGATCGTTTGAGTTCCACCTCAAACATTAATTATCAATCTACAACAAAAGATCACAAAGATCAACTGATTGTTATTTCAACAAATTTCAGATACAAAAAAAGCTGACCCTGTCGAGGAAATCAGCTTTTTTTGCGAATGCTATGTCGTTAGATTGGAGGTCTAACACACTCTAATTCTGAAACATACACTACATAATGAACTATGTAGTAGCGTGCTATGTAATGCACATTTTATATCAGAATTTAGTTAATAATAATTAAATTCTCTCTAATTATCAAGTCAAGTTTTCTTTATAAACATAAAGAAGAGTACCACACTACTTTACCTAAAATAACGATATCTTGATAATTTTCGTATATTTCATCTACATAATTATTATTGTAACTTTTCAGATTTAACCCGCAATTATCTAACGATATTAATTTGACTCGAATTAAATCCTCTTGCCTTATTACATACATAGAACCATCTCTAATTTGAGTTTTTGACCTATCAATTACTAATATAGATTCATGATTTAACACAGGTTCCATGCTATCGCCATGAGCAGTAATAGCTTCTAAATTAGAAATATTAAAATACTTAAACAACGCTTTAGGTAATGATATTGATGTGACATTTTCACAATTGTTGGAAAGACCATTTCCAGCAGAAGCTTTTATATCTTCATAAAATGGTATCTCAATATACTCGCATACATCATCAATATGCCCCACCAACCATTGAACAGAACACTGTAAAACATTAGCTAGCGTAACTAGGTGCTCCCCTTTAGGAGTAGTTTCTTCTCTCTCCCACTGAGAAATTGCCGATGTAGTTACATGAACTAAATCAGCTAATACTCGCTGGCTATAACCAAGCGATTTTCTTTTTTCTTTAATTCTACGAGATATATCTTTCATTCATACATGATAACTTTAAATGATATAAATATTCTTGCGTATCCTTACGAATAAAATATAGAAAACTTTACAAAATTATAGAAAACTTTTACTATTCCCATTATGATCATCCATACAGTCTTTTTACAAGCTGAAAAACCTCAAGGTTATTGAATGAGCAAAAAGAAAGACACCGTAGGTATCCATTTTCAAATGGACAAAATCACGAGTGATACGCTTCAAAAAGAAGCAGAAAAAACTGGACGTAGTAAACGGCAAGAAGCCGCTATTCGGCTTGCTGACCATGTCGCCCGTTTTAGTTCAGTTAATGACTATGAATACATAGAAAGATAATTTTTTTATTGTAATTAATCCCACATCGGGATGCTCTTTAACAATCAATGCCAAGGTAGATCATCTACCAGACTATTCACGTGTGATACGTCAAGACTCTATTTTTGATGATCGTCGACAAATGCCCGTAATAATTTGTCAGTGTCCAAAGGGCATATCACCCCCTAATTTTTGGCAGGGTAATCAATAAATCCGATTGATTGTAATGTGAGTGGATTTTCTTTTTTCACAAAGGAAGTAATGTGAAAGCATTTAAAAAAAACAGAGTGGATAAAGCAATTCAGTTAGCTGAACATCCCACTTATCGTGCACTGCATTGGTATCGTGATACCAAGGGCAATGTAGTTAAGCGATTTACACCAGTAAAACCTTACCAAACCGTAACTAAAAAGGGCATGTTATGAACATGACACAAACCGAAATGCGAGAAGGCCATAAACCACGTACTGAACGTGTTGATAAACACGCAAAACAACGCATTGATGACAAATGGTATCAGTGGCAATTACGAAAAATTAATGAGAATGCGTTGATGTGATCACCACCGCCTTGTTTGGGATTTACAAAGCGATGCACATAGCATCACAAGCTCACTCAGCGATAAAGACTTGGTTTTAGTGTGTGACAACCACTAAAGAAAAACCGTCTGTTAATGGTCAAACCATTCGTGAAGCCAACACGTAATAATACACACTCTTTTAATCTATTAGGGGGTATCAGTCTTGTAAGCACGTACAAACAGCAACATCCCTCAACGTGTGGTCTATTGGCAGTAGGCTAAAAAACAGCAAGCATCCCGAACAACTATATACAGTACCCAAGTATTTATCGCTGAGTGAGTTTTCACCGAATAACGGTAAACACACCATGACACCATCAAACCCAAAACTCAAGAACACCACAGTCCTTGATAAACATTCACTCATTATCGGCCTACCCGTTGAAATTCTGGCCATCACCGCGCTCTTTAGTGTTTTTGGTGTCGGTTTGCTTATTTCATTGGGTGGGCTTTTTTGGGGCTTAATTCTAGGCTCGCTCTGGATAACCCTACTTTTTATACCCATGCGGGCATTGCACAAACACGATCCACAAGCATGGAAAGTCTGGATTAATACACTGCAACACGCCTCACTTTCCCCACAAACCATCATTAAAAAAGACATCCGTATCATGCAAAAACACCGCGTGACGCCCTTTACTCTCTGGAGAAAAAAATGAAAACAACCCGATCTATTATTCCCCTGATTTTGTTATTCCCAACCCTTGCTCATGCTCGCGTCTCTATTGGCTCAGGCGGGGGCGGTCCATTCAGTAAAGTCGCCGATTTCTTCCAAGAAATCGTTGATTTTCTTGGGGGCACAGGCACCTTGTTCGTGGTCTTTGTTGCCATTTGTGCGGGCATTGGCCTTTGGGTCTTCATCCCAAAACAAGCGGGAACAGCCCTTGGTTGGATTTTTCGAGGCTGTATTGGTGCCATTGCGTTATTTAGCATGGGCACCGTCATTACTTGGCTACAAAGCTTCTAGGAAAAGACACTCATGGCAGCATTAAATCAATTTATACACACGTTTGCAGCCATGAACTCCGTGGCCATTACCGATACTGGCAGCGTGATTGGGGTGCTTGAGCTCTCAGGCGTTGAACCTGCAATGTTAAGCAATGAAGACAAATCACTCATGACTCGCTTACTTCGCGGTCTTATTCAACGCTTACCGGTTCATGCCACCCTAACGCAATATTATTTTCATCAAAACAATGCCCATGTATCGCTGTTACCAAGAAACAACCCACGAGCACAATTGGTCTCCACGCGTCGTGCTCACTTCTTAAATCACACGCGAGACATGAACCGCTCTAATTTATATTGGGCAATCGAAATCGCCCCATCAAGCGCCCTAAATTCAAAAAAAGGATTGATTGCCTCCTTTTTTCAAGCGCTGGTTGATAAGAACCAACGCCAATTATTACTACTGGCTTTATCGCATCGTGAATGCAGTTTAATTGAGGAGCGTGAGTTTCTTGCTCAATGTGATGCACTCAACGACACATTAGATAAGCTAGTATTGGGCTTGAGCTTTCGCTCCTTAACGAATACTCGATTGAATGACGGCTCGTTATTCTTTTTACAAAAAGCCTTAGTGCAACTTTCCCCACGTTATTTACAAGAAAACGCGGTAGCCCCACGCTCTGATTGGGATAAATATCTGGCCACGGTTGAAGTAACCACCGTGATTGTAGAAGGGGTTCATTATCTTAAAATTGGAGCCGCACAACCTGTGTATGCTCGCATTGCGAGCGTGCAAGGGGTTGGTATGGAAACCGTACCAGAAAGCGCGTGGGCCAGTGAGTTAGCCCCTGTATTAGAGAAGGGTAATTACCTTTTGTTTACCCGCTTTACTCCATTTACCACTCGTGAAAAACACGCCATGGTATCGGCTCGTGAAGGTGAACTCTATCGCTCACAAGTCGCCATTTCCGATTTAGTGTTAGGGACTGCCTCGGCGGGCGCGATTAAAGAGAAAATGAACGCCAACCCGCGATTAAAAGAGACCTTGTCAGAGCTTGATACCATCGCGCACGATTCAGATAAATACGGCCTATTCAATTCATCCGTGGTTATTTTTGATACCAGTGTGGCCTTGGTTCGTGAGCGCGTTAAGCGATTAAATTCCGTGCTTGAGAACGCTGAATTTCACTTGCTGTGGGAAAGTATAGGGCTTGTCGGTGCCTATACTCAATTGTTGCTCGGCGCGACATCAAAGGGGCTGCGCACCAGTACCATTAATACCACTCAAGCCGCGGCGCTGTCTCTCTTTTATCGCTCAAATGAAGGCTTACCGCTGTGGGATTTTGGTCGTAAAAAAGAAGAAGCGGTGTACATCTTAGAGGGGGATGACGGGGTTCCGTTTCACTATACCCCGTTTGTCGGTGATAAATGCTTGGTCATTGGGGTCGGTCCAACGCGAAGCGGTAAAACCTTCTTAAAAAACTGCATCGCTACCCATTTTTCAAAACTCGGCGGCATGTATTGCGCCATGGACATAGACCAAGGCTCTGAGCCTGTGGCTCGGTTCTTCAAAGAAGATGGCGCCATTTTTCGATTAAGCGATACCCAAACCACCGATGGCTTTAATCCCTTCATGATGGCCTCGGGGCCAGAAGATGACGCTTTTCATCGTCACATGATGGGCCTTATTCGTTTGATGCTACAAGAGAATGATGCGGTTGAGTTGCAAACCTTAACCTCGGATGAGCAAGCGCAGCTTGACCATGCCATCTTAACCACCATGTCACAAGAAACGCCTGAATTGAAAAACTTCTCTGCCATGCTCGGACAATGCAGTCCATCAGTGCATAAGAAACTCGCGTATTTCAAGCGAGGCGGGTTATATGGCAACTTATTTGATAACGATGTAGATGCGATTGGGGTATTAGATAAACCGTTTTCTGTCTACAACACTGAAGGGGTCAAAGATTACCCAAAGCTCGCCACCTTAGTGAATACTGAATTATTTTTTAGGGCGGTTCGCTTATTTGAAAACCCACTCCATCGTGAGCGAGCGAAGTTTCTTGAAGTGGATGAGTGTCAATATGTTCTGTCACAAAAAGGGGCGGCTGAATTTTTGATTAAAAAAGCCAGAACGTGGTTTAAGCACGGGGGCGGAATGGGCTTTTGGACTCAATCCCCTAAACACTATTCAGCACTTGAGGAATGGTCAACGCTGCGAAGCGCCGCAACCACCTTCATTTTCATGAGCGACAAGGAAATGGAAGAGCAAGAATATAAAGACGCCTTTCCGTTTTTGACTAGCCATGAATGCGACATCATCTTGAACCTCATCCCACGAAAACAAGCGTTCATCAAACAAATGGACATTGGTGTGGCCAAAATCGTCAATCTTCATGTAGAGCCTGAGCAATACGTTATTGCTACTTCAAGACCTCATGAAGCCGCTCTTGCACAACGTATCTACGGTGAAGAAAGTGACATTGATGTAGCTATCGATCGCATTGTGAATGAACTCGGATTAAGGAAATAACATGATAAAAAAAACACTGTGCATGATATTACTTATCACCACACTCCCGACTCATTCCGTCGTTTTAACGCCGATGGCAATATCTATATTAGTAACACTTTCTGACTATCAAAAAGCTTTGTATTTGCAATGTGCCAGTAAGACAGAAATGACCGCTGAAGAAATCATCACCTGTGAAAAGCTAAAAAAGGAAGTGTCATTACTCCAAATAAAACTCAGTCCTTTACCTAGATCGGATTAAGGAAATAGCATGAACTTTTATACGACAAAGAAAAAAGTCCTGGTATTAATAATAAGCGGCTGCTTATCCTTTAAGGCCGTTGGCTCTGGCTTTCCCGTGGTTGATATTGCGGGATTAGTTCAAGCGGTAACTCAATACAGTCAACTCATTCAAGAATACGAGCAAATTCTTAAGCAAACAGGACTTAACACTGACCAACTGCTTACGGCCATTGACCAATACACCCAAACCTTAAGGGAGTATCAAGTTCTGCTCAATCAAGTGGAATCACTAAAAAATAAACTTGATAGAAAAGATTACATGGCCATCAGTCGAGACATGAACCGCTTGTATGAAAACCATTTGTTAGATACGGAGGTTCCTCAGACATTGGAATTATCTCGCCGTCAGGCGGATTTTGGTACTCGTGATGACATGAATACCTTAGCAACGGATGCACTCAGTTACGTTCCGCAAGATTTAAGCTATTCGTATAACTTAGCCAATAACGCGAATAATGAATCCAAAGAGCGAGAATATTATCGGGAGCTAAATAAACAAAGTCGTGCCGACATCGACCATCTGGATGAGCAACGATTGAGCTTAGGCTCTCAAAGTGAGTTAGCGACCTTGCAATTGATTGTTGAGCAAAACCAAATATTGATTGACCAAATCGCGATAAGCAATGAAATGAAACTGGCTTCCATGAGCTCCAGCAATATGGCCAATCAATCCGCTCAAATTGAATTACGCTCAAAGCTCAAACGCCTAGAGCGAATGAAAAGAGCCAAAGAGCAAGGCATTATCATTGATGAAAGGCCATTGCGATGAGTGCAAGTAATACGTTTAGAGACGTATTTTCACAGTCGATCACTCGATTTGTAGACATGCTGATTAATAACGGGGATATTTCTTGGTTTGCTACCGCAATTTTAGTGGTGTTGTTTGTCATTCTTTATTTTACCGAAGTCGCAAAATACATGTTAATCGGCATCGATAAAGAAAGTATCATCCAATCCACGCTCATGGTTTTTGCAACCTTGCTTATCATCGCAAGCTACCAACTCTTGTTTGATAATTTGCATGTTCTTTTTGATGAAATTGGACTCTCTATTCAAGAAGCGGCGACGGGAAAACGAGATCCCTTTTATCTTTTTAATTGGGTTACGTATTCACTCACCACCATGTATAACGAAGACGTTTCCTTTTGGAGTATGCCCGTTGGAGACGTCATTTATGCGGGACTCTGGTATCTTGTGGCCATTGCTTTGCAATTGGTCATGTTCCTTATTAGCTCATGGGCGGTTTGGACATTATCGTTAGCAAAAATACTCGGTGTTCTGTTCATTCCATTACTTATTCACCCCTCGACTCGCAACCTATTTGATGGTTGGTTCAAGTTTACCCTTGGCAGTTTGATGTTATTAATTGTATTAAGAGCAACAGGTGCCATTTCAGCCTTAGCCATTCAAGCCCAATTCCAATCCATCGGATTAATGGTGTGTGGTGACGCATTGAACTTCTCATCTTGTAATGGCGTTGATAGATTGCAAAACACCACCATGATGGGGGCTGATTTCATTGATTTAATCGTCACAGGTCTCATGGCTATTTTATTAATTGGATCGTCAATTGGACTCACCGCTGCACTGGTGGGTGGTATAGAATCACCAAGTCGAGCCGCCTCTTCTGGTGCGTCTAAAGCCGCATCAGTGATTGGTAAAAACTTTTTAAAATAAGGAAACAACATGCTTAATAACATCAACAAAAAAGAGCTTTTGACCACGGTCTTACAACTAATCGGGCTCGCGGTGACTATTCTCATCATCATGATGATTGGCCAGCTCTCTCAATTAACTCAAAGTCACTCGGATATGTATTTGCACACTCACGATGGTTGGAAAAACGCAGCCCCTGAAAATGCGGCGCTGATTGTTGCATATCGTGAGGAATGCATTGATAAAAACAAAGCCTCTAAGCAACCGCTTGTTGATAAAGAAGCCGAAGTAAATTGTGCCAAGAAAATGGGCGTCTACCCGCTGTATCGTCAACTGCAAGACCACCCAACATTAAACGCACAATGGCCATTGAAACTCTTTATTAATGACATCACCGTCACCAATGCTATCTAGGAGTATGTTATGCCATCCAGTATCGTCATTGATACGCCATCGGGGGCTGAAGCCCTCGATAATGAGCTAAAGCAACGCGCCGCCCTTCGCGCTGAACGCAATCGATGGTTCGCCATCTGTTTATCCTTAGTGGTCGTGGTCTTTTTCTCCCTTGCCTTTGCGTGGTTTGCCTTTTTAAAGGCAAACAACAACAAAGAAATTGTGTATGTCAAACTCGCCCCCAACGGCTCATGGTCCGTTGTGGATTACCAACCCCAAGACGCACAGCTCTACTTTAAAACCACCATCGACAGCCTCCTTTCTCGCTACGCCAGCCTACGTTATCAAGTCAATCCAAGCACCATCGCCACCGATTGGGGCGACGCCAGTCTCCTTATGGGGGCGGATTTGCGTGATGACTTTGTTTCCCCTCGCGGATTTAACGCCAAAGAGAAAGCGGCCAAGATAGTCACCAGTCGAGATAACGTCACGATTGAGTTTCGTAACATCGAGCACTACGACCAAATCAATGCCATCAGCGCCGATGGCATTGAGAACAACGTGATACGCAGCAACGTGTATTTCACTCGCACCTCTAAAACCATGGGCCGAACCACGCCCCCTGAAAAATTGGTATTAAGTCTTCAATGGCAACTCATGGATAAATTTGAGTTAGCCGAGCAAAGCATGGATTTTTTACGTATCAATCCGATAGGTATTCAAGTCCTCTCTCAACAACTCAATATCGAACGTGAGTAACCCTTATGAAAACACTGGTCTTCGTCGCCCTGCTTGGGGTGACGAGCGTTAGCGTGCAAGCCGCTACCTGTAAACAATTACGATTCTCTGAAAACGACATTATCACGGTACGCTCTGCCATCGGCATGGGCACTCGTATTCAACTCCCCGCCAATTTAATTTCTGAGCCTGCAACCTCCAACAACCATTTGTGGGATGTAGAGGGCATTGTTGGCACCAATCAGATTGTGCTTAAACCCAACTCAAGCCTAAAAGAAGGCGAAAGCACCATGATTTACGTCTTCACCGACGATGGGCGTGTGATTGACATTAACGCCTCCAGAGTGGCGGTAAAGGCAAATCAGCCTTGTGTGGTACTTGACCCAAGCCCTGCCTTTTTCAGTAAAGACACAAAAATGGCCATTCGTGGGTTTGCACAACAACCACAGCTTGGTGTGAACGCCCGCTCTGAAAGTGACATTGCTCGTATCGACCAATTAGAAAAGCAGTTGGACATTGCAAAGCAAACCAACGAGCTAGAGCGTAAACAAGCCATCATCAGCGCGTTAAAAAAATACCGTTATCGTATTTATACCCGCTATCAATGGGATGAAGGCAAAGAGTTTGTCGGACGTAACACCATTTCGGATGTATACGACGATGGCCAATTTACCTACATTCGTCTTGCTAATCCAAACCGTGGCATTTTAAGCGTTGAAACCATGATTGGCGGAAAGAACGCCATTGCACCAACAGATTACGTCGATGAATACGCCATGTATAAAGTCACGGGCATTTACCCACAATTCACGCTGCGCGTGGATGAAGTCACTCTCAAAATTAATCGCATGGATAACCAAACCAAAGGGAATCTGTGATGAGTGAAGAAAATGAACCAATTGAAACCCAAGCCGATTATAAAAAAATGGGCATTACCCTTGGGGCCGTGGTGTTTGGGGTGTTATTTACTTTGTTTGGGCTCAACTTTGCGGCGGATAAAAGCCGCAAAAATAATGAAGTGAATGAGCCCGCCCCCAGCAAGCAAACAACCACAGTGACATCCGCATCCTCCTTTGAAGATGAAGTGTTTAAAACCGTGGGCAACAAACGTAATCCCGCGCAAGAGTCCACCGATATAGTGGGTTCCGCCTCCGTACCAAATTATCGACAACAAGAAGGGGGCAATTCACTGACCTCCATGCTTGGTCCTGATTTAGTCGAGCAAGAGAAAGGAAAACATGATGCACTAGAAATGAAGCGGGCCTTACTCTCTAGTCGCTCCGCATGGGGATTGAAAAGCCCCGTCATTGACAGCTCTGTGGCGATAGGGAATACGCGAAGGCCGATACCCAAGGCTTCACCGCCATCGGATGACCGGTTATCGAGTGACGACCAGCGTCTTATGATAGCCAATCGATTAAAAGAAGCCGAAGCCCTAAAACAACGAATACTCCAAGGAGACACCAGCTCACTGGACAACAGTCAAAACCTAACGACTCAACTCAATACCCTTGAGGCGAGTTTTTCACCGCCACCAACCAACATTGTTGGATTCACCAAAGAAAATACCTACAACGCCTCAACAGAGGGCTTGCTCAAACTCCCGATAGGCACACTCATTCCCGCCATCACCGCCATGAAAACCAACAGCGATTACTCAGGCTCGTTCAAAGCCACCGTATCTCAAGATGTGTTTGATTTAAGCGGGGAATACGTTCTGGTGCCACGGGGTGCTCAAGTGATTTTAAAATCCGTCTCTATCAGCAATGTCAACGAGCCCATCAGCAGTCGCATGGGCATTACGGTGCCATGGATAGTGTTACCTAACGGCAACAAGATTGATTTAAGCAAATCCTCTGGCATGGACAGAGAAGGCATTAACGCTCTTGGGGACATGGTTGATAGGCATTTGATGGCGCAATTCTTTGGGGTTGCGGCTTACGCGCTTGTGGCCACAGAAACCAGTCGCTCTGGCACCAGTAGCGACAGCGATTCCAGTTATGCTGGGGATGTGGGTGAAGGGCTTCGCTCTCAAGCCGCTCCCCTTGCTCAAAAATACTTATCCCTTACCCCAACCATTACCCTGCGGGCGGGGCAAAGTATGAACATCATGATTGAGGATGAGATATTTCTCTCACCTTGGCGCAATATTTACGAGGATTATTTATGAAAAAACCAACGCCCTATCTGTTTGGGCTGCTACTCATGGCAAGCGTTAATGTCAACGCCGCGCCCTATCTTGCCGAAGTTGACCCACTTCAAGTCGCCGTCAGAACCGTATGGCCGCCAGAGCTGACCACGGTTGAAGATGCGGTGACATGGTTGATTGAACCACTTGGGTATGAGCTGACAACTCAATACCCCGCCCCAAGTAGCGCAGAAGAAATACTGAATGGCCCTATCCCAAGCGGGGCCAAACTTCACCGAACCATGCCCGTGTTAGACGCCATTCAAATTCTGATAGGCACCGATAACACCATTCTATTAGACAAAAAGCATCGCTTACTCAGCGCCGCACGAGGTCATTAATGAAGACTCAACGCTCTCTCTTATCGTTTCTCACTGTACCGCTCTTACTCAGTGCGTGTGCTTCCGATCCTTATGAAGGTCGCGGTGAATATTTTGCACTGACTCAGCGACACATTATTGAGCTGGATTTATCCGTAATAAAACCAAGCCAAACGGCGCAAACCCAACAAAGTGCCAAACAGCTTGCCTTGATACAAAGCCAAGTCAGTGAAAAAGACGCCTCTCCAAGCAACGATAAAATGTATCGATTCACCCTTAAAGAAGGGGAAACCTACCGCACGGCCATTCGTCGTTGGTCAAAAAAAGCGGGCTATAACAACGTAGTTTGGTCAATGGATGAGTCAGGCATGAGCGCCATCAATGGCACCAATCCTGAGCTTGTGGATTATCACGGCACCTTAAAGAAAGCCATGAGTTTACTTGCTGCCAAACTCAACACCCCTATTCGACTGACTGTATCAGAAAAAGACAAGGTGCTTGGTGTATATGACTTTGATGAAGAGCCAAAACTCACTCACATCAAAGGCAGCTCATTAAAAGACGTAGTACGTAACATCGTGATTAATTACGGCCTCAAATGGTCGGACGATACCAACGATTCTCGCAGTTGGTTGGCGCTCAATGATTACACCTTTGGGGCCAACTATTACTTATTAACCAGAGAAAACGACGTCAATAGCGCTCTGCAAGTGGTGTTATCGAGTTACCCCGTTCGCTCTGAAATTTTAGAATCCACTAACCAAGTCTTTATCTTGGAGGAAAATTAATCATGCTTAATTTACGTCGCGGGTGCTTGCCACTGGTTATCGCTTCAATGCTACTGGTCGGTTGCAGCTCTCAAGAGTTCAAAGACAACCAGAAAAAGAACGATGAGATCCAACAAGAAATAGCCACTCGCTCAACCACCATTAAAAACAAAAAAGTCGATTACATTACCTTACCCCCTGTCACTCAGCGCACCATCGTAGAAAAAGTCGATACAGCATGGCTAGACACCGTGGTTACAGTGAACGTAGCCGATATGCCCCTCTCGATTGTGATTGAAGAGATCATGAATGGTGTTGGTTTGCCTATCTGGTTTTCCGAAGAAGTCGAACCAAATAAAGTCGTTTCTTTGAATTTTTCATCGACACGATTAGACGTACTTAACCTACTTTCTCGTGAAACCGGTTATGGCATTTCAGCCAAAGACAAACGTCTTGAAATTACTAAATACGTAACCGAAACCTTCTCGTTGAATATTCCAGCGGGCACCTACTCTGCTCAAATTGGCTCGCAAGGGGAAGCGTCGGGTGAAGACTCAGCTCGCATTGAAGGTCAGTTTCTTAACGTCGAATACAGCGAGGTTCAAATCGTTGAAGAAATAGCCGATGGCATTGTGAAGTTGCTCGGGGGTGACGATAGAGCCAAGAACGCCGTATCAACCGCAACCTCTCTATCTCACATTACGGTTCGAGCCACACCCGACCAAATGATGGAAGTGCGAAACCTGATTGATAACGCTCAAACCTCATTATCAAAGCAAGTCATGCTGGATATTCGTGTTCTTGAGTTTAAATCCAACTTAGGCACTGAACGCGGGATTGACTGGAACATTGTCCGTGATACAGGGGATGGCTTACTGCAATTTTTTGTACCAGGAACCACAACGGTTTCTCAAGGGTTAGGCTCAGGACTGGCCTTTACGGGCACGGGAAAATGGTCAGGAACCGAAAGCTTGATCAAGGTATTGGAGAAACAAGGCTCGGTATCAACAGAAACCCCAATCACGGCCATGATCTTAAATAACCAACCCGCAAAAATCACTCAACAGCGCGTCGAGCCGTACATTTCAGAAGCCTCTTCTGAATCGAGCGAGGGCGTCGTGTCTGCCAGTGTTAAGCGTGACAAAGAAGTGGAAGGCGTCGATATGATGGTGGTTGCGAATGTGCAACGTAACCATGTGTGGTTACGTATCTCAGGACAATTACAAAAAATCGTTCAACGTGAAGACAAGAAAGTCGAAGACATTGGCCTTCAATTTTTGACGGTGCAAAAATCTGAGATCACCTTTGCCAACAAACTGCGTTATGGCCAAACCTATGTGATTGCCTCTATCAAACAAACCAGCCGTCTTGCGGAAAGCTCAAAAAGCTTTTGGACGCCGTTATTTGGAGGTACTGGCTCTCAAACCGATACGATTGAAACCTTGGTGTTATTGACCCCAAGAAAAGTGGAGTAAGACGATGGAATTGGCAACCCTTGCCCTTCTTTCTTTAAATGAGCTAAAGAAACATCAACGATTGCACCCCGCCCCTTTTGAAAAAATCGTCATTTCTAACCAACGTCTCACCCGCTATTACGGCCCAAATAATGCCGTGTGCTATGGCGAATGGGTACGCGACGTTCTGGATAAACCAACGCAGTTGTCAATTTATCTGGAGCAGAAAGAAATGAACGCATGGTATGGCTGTGCAATGGATGAAGACGGGGTACTGATAGAAAGAATAGGCTCATTTGCCTTATTGTGTGATGTGCTTGCGTATGACTTACATCAAGCAAGTACGATATACATTACCCATGAGCTGCCATCTCAACCTGACGGGATCAAAGATAAGGACGTAAGAGCCGTCACGTTACCTAGCAATGATGAGGAAGCGCTCGCCCCTTATCGACTCACTAAACATCAATCTAAAAAACCATTATTGTTGGCCTGTTTAGGGCTTGCGGGGGCATTACTTGGGGTTGGAACCTATGTCATGATCCCTGATAGTCCCGCCCCACAAAGCGTGGCGGTGCCACTCAGTGAAGAAATGCGCTATCAAGCGCAATACCACACCAGCGTATTGCCTAATGTCGCCATTATCGATGCCAGAAATGCCCTTTTAAGCACCACGTTATTTCCACAAGGCGTGAATGCCAACACGGTGTCATTTCAGAATGGTCAACTCTCCCTGCCTATCACCATGGAGCCCAGCGCCAACTTAAATGAGTGGCAACAATGGTTAGATAACCACGCAGCGTTTTTGGCTCACTATGAGGCACAAACCTTAACATTGACCCCAACAATGCACACCGGCGAGCTGCCACGGTATGACATGAGCGTTCAGCATGACGTAGTACAACGGCTTCATTCAATGGGCATAGGCGTCTTGCAAAACACGCAAGATAAACGTATTGGGGCTTTGTTGATTAATCAATATCAACTCAGTGCCACCGTACCGCTTGGCTCTCTCAATATCTTGAGTGAAATACTTAATCATCCAATGATCTCTCTTGATGCGATCTCTTTGACGCTCAATGACACCATGACGGTGACAGGCACCATTGGCATTACCTTACAAGGCATTAAATAATGATACTGAAAAAGAAAGTGCTGTACGCCCTAATGGGCTTTTCCCTTTTAGGCATGATAGGCAATACCCTTTCATCTAGTTTAAATGAGCGATCAAAAAAAGAAACCAAAGCGCGATTAGCAGAGCAACGTCAATCATGGGAATTTCAAAATACAGAAACACTGACGCCTGTGATTGAAAGCCAATCACTGCCATCACCACAACCAATAACGGCAACAACAACGCCGAATACGTCGTTGCCCTTATCCCAAGAAGCACAACGGGCCTTGGACTCACTTCAACAAACCTATCTTAGCGAAGTGAACACCAAAGCGATGAAGGCTGCGAAAGAAGAATGGGAAGCCGAACAATCGCTACTAAACACCCAAAAACCCAAAGAAAACACGGTGATTGTTCCAGTAGAGCCTATCTATACCCCATCGTCATACAAAAGCGTATCTCCCATTGAGCAAGTGATTGTGAAAAGTATCTTTTTTAATGACAGTCGTGTGGTTGCATGGGTGGAATTTGAAGGGCAACTCATCCCTATCAAAGAGCAGAGTGTGTTTTTAGATACGGTGGTTGACTCCATTACCAAAAACTCAGTGGTGTTTAATGAAGGCGGTCGATTAGTGACTCGCTACATGAGCTCCTCAAAAAAAGCGGTGCCAAAAAATGAAAACATCAGTGAAGAGTAACTGGCTCACACTCTCACGCTTATGGGCCAGTAAGCGCACAGAGAAACCCACGCCATCCACAACCACGGTTCTGAAGATCGTTGTTCCTCTCAATGAGAAAAGGAGCTCAGTATGAATACGGAATTGGTGCTCAGTGATGAGCTAAAATCCATTTATTTTAAATACCAAAGCGCCATCTTGACTCAAGATGGTCAAATTTATACTTCTGATTTTACCACCAACGCCATTGATGAGATCAAAGCCGTCGTTAAAAACTATCCCTTACTGCTACCAGAGCAATTAGGGCAACGACTTAACGTGGTGCTGTGTGAGCAAAACTACCTATCCTCTTTACTTGAAGAAAATAAAGGGGAGCTACAACCGCTGCACTTGGATGATGATAAGCAATCGGAAGTCGCCCTTCGATTCAGTGCGCTTTTACAAACCGCCGTTGATAAAGACTCTTCGGATGTGCATATCGAGCTTTATAAAGCCGAAACTCGCTTATTAGCGCGGGTTGATGGCCGAATGGTGCACATAGAGAAAACCATTCCTGATCACGATTATGGCTTATCACTGTTCAGTTATTTGTTTACCGACAAAGCCGTTGATACCGACGACGATTTTTATCCAAACAAGATAAATAATGGTCGTGTCATTATCACGCTGAAATGTGGTGAGGTTCGACGAGACACCATTTGGCGAGCCGCTTACATTCCAGCCAAAGACAAAGGCGGTCAAGTCACGCTTCGATGGCTAAATAAATCAGAGCATATCCCGTTATTAACCCAGCTTGGCTGGGAGCGTGGCCACGTACAAGCCATGCGCGATTTTGCAAACAGTCCATCAGGCATTTGTATCTTAACAGGGCAAGTGGGCTCAGGGAAAACCACGGTGATTGCCGCCACCTTATCGGAATTAAAAGGAAAAGGTCGCTCAATGAATACCTTAGAAGATCCCGTTGAATTTGACCTAGGTATCATACAAACCTCGGTCATCAACCAAGGGGATGAAGACGGCTTCTTTGTCTATTCAAAAGCGCTGCTTCGCCATGATGTGGATATTGAATCGCACGGGGAAATTCGTGACAACAAAGGGGCCATGAGTGTGTGTCGTAAAGGGGAAACAGGCCAGATCATGTTCGCCACGATGCACACCTCAAGCGCCATCGGGGTATCGCATACCTTCATTGAACAAATGCACGTACCAAAATCCATTATCTCAGCGCCTAATCTCATGAAGCTCTGGGTATATCAAACTCTGGTGCGAGTATTGTGTCCTCATTGCAAACTGACTCATGATGAACTCTCTGAGCATTATGATGAAGAAACCTTAGCCAAACTGAACCACTGGCACAGCGAGCTTGAGGGCAAACTTGACGGTATTCGATACAAGAACCCAAAAGGCTGTAAATACTGTACCGAAGGGGAAAAAGGCCGAACGTCTTTAGTTGAAATGATCGTGTTAGATAATGAAGACAGGCTATTTATTTCCAATCAAGATTATTTAGGCTGGGAAATCGCCCTTAAAGCCAAAGGGTTTAAGTCAGTACAAGATCATGCCTTATTAAAAATCAAACGGGGCGACATCGACATACTGACGGCTGCGGGGCAAGTGAACAACTTGATCGCACAATCAAGCGCTAACGTCTATGACTCTCTCTTTGATGAGGAGGAAGAATGATGGATTTTGCGGCGTGGCGACAAGCTCGTCAGTTCAATCCACAGAAACAAGCGCAGCTCTTGCATAAAATACAGCGCTTATCTCTGGCGGGAATGCTTCAAAAAGACATTGTTGGCCAAGTCATGAAATACGGCACCGCAATGGAGAAAAAAGTGGCTCAGGATGTGGCGAGCTCCCTTGCCAATGGACGAGGATTTGCAGACGGTATTCGCCCTTGGCTAATAAGTATTGCTTACCAAAGTCTGAAAGCTGGGGAGCACATCGGTGATTTTCAACAAGGATTAAACGATGCACTGGCGGCGATTGAGACACAAAACACCTCAACCACCGTATTAATCAAAGCATTAACAACCCCAATCATTGGCATCATCGCGTTGTTTGGCACCTCAGCACTGGCAGCCAACTACGTTTATCCCATGCTCAGTAAACAACTGCCCCGCCCCCAATGGGGGGCGCTGTCCTCGTTTTCTGAATCCTTTGGGTTATTTTTTGGTCACTATGGCGTCTATCTGCTTTTGCTCTTTGCGCTTATCTGTATCGGGATTGTTATCGCTCTCCCTTTATGGGTTGGAGAGCATCGAAAGAAAGTCGATAACGCGTTTGTGTTTCGTCAATATCGACTGATACACACCGCCCACTTTTTAAATTCCATCAGCAACCAAACCCTTTCAGGGATTGGGATAAAAGAATCGCTCTCCAATTATATCTCTACGACCCCGCCGTATGTGGCATGGCATATCCATAAAATGCTGACCCAAATTCGACAAGGGAAAAACAACGTGGGGGATATTTTTGATGTGCAACTGCTCAACCAAGAAGAGCAAGAAACCCTAACACTGCTTGGGGGCATTGATACGTTAGATCCTTTGAAAAAAAGCGCAGAAATGCATCAAGAGCTTCTTGTTCAAGAAGTCGCTCTCATTCAAGCCATCGGAAAAAACACCTTAAAACTGCTGGGCGCCTTTGTTTTTGGCCTTACCGCAGGGGGCATTATTTCCCTCATATTCAATATAGCAACGCATCAAATGATGTAACCCTTTCATTAAAAGAGAATAAACACATGAAAAAGAACCAAACCAAACTTGCTCAACGTGGCGCCATGTCTGTGGACCTTATGCTGGGCTCAGGCTTCATCATCCTTGCACTTATCTACATTATTTCTAAAGGGCCATCCATTGCTTATGCATGGAATAAGATCATGTTCACCTCTGATGTATCAAGCATCATCAGTTCAACCCGTGATTGGAAAAAATCCCGTCCAAACTTTGATGGTGTTAGTATTCAAAAAATCTGTGACATTACCGATCTAAGTGATTCGATTTGTGGCACTTCAGGGGATGGTAAATCGACTAATGCCTTTGGTGGCGACTGGCGTGTTTCTGTGAACGCTTCAAAAGGGTTGTTTGATATTACCGCGACGTTACCCAACGATACCGACCGTATCGATGATATTGCTGACACCATGGCATCAAGTACGCGAAGCGGCTGTATTGAAGCGGCAGGCTGTGCCACCATCAAAACCAGTGCGAACTCCGTCACCATGACGTTCTAGCTATGGTCAGTCAACACGGTTTATTAAGTGTTGATATGCTGCGTACCCTTCTGTTCTTATCCATCATGGCGATAGCCTCTAGTTCTTTGTTTTCTTTATTGTCCAACAAAACGGATGCAAAAGAGATAGAGCGCCACATTGATAACATCACCGCGCTTGCCCAAGCGCATTACAGCAAAGGGGTAATGACTACTCAATGCTTGGCCCAGCCAAGCATTGATATTAATCAACTGGATATAGACGCCTATGATTATTTAGGTCTGTATGACGTCAGTTATGACAGCGTATCACCCGCAAGACCTCACTCTGTGACGGTGCGTTTTACCTTCACCTTCCCAAATAAAGCCCATGCAATTTCGCGCTACTTAACCCCTAGCCATCACGATGGCATGAGCTTTTATTATCAACGCCCACTGGATTATCAATTGGTGGATTTTCAGCATATTGATAGAGCCACAGGCTGCATCAAATAAGGACATCATGACACGAGCTCATACCCCAAAACGGCGAGCCCAAGGTGGGTTTGTGGCGATGGTTGGTTTGCTTATTACCTTGAGTTTTCTTTCCTATGCGTTTGTTTTGTACTCTGAAAAAGCACAAAAAGAGCGCATCAAAAGCGACACTCAATCGTTTTACAACCGACTGCTGTTTTTAAAACAACAAATTCACGCCTTTAATGCCGACCAATACCAAAATGGACGGCACATTAATTCGGCGGAATTATTTCCAGCGACATTACAAAACTTAGAAGGCGTTTACGTTCCACCCTGTTTGCCCGCTGACAATGCTCAAGGATTCTGTTTTTTGATTGACCAAACCCCGTGGGGGAAAATCAACTATGAAAGAGAGCCACTGGTAACACCAACAGGCACCAACACATGGCGAGCAGTCATGCGTTTTACGCTTCCAGACCAAAGTGATCCCGCGTTTACCACTGAATTGTCGATGAGCATTTCCATGCTCACGCAAATACCGACCAACGAGTATGACGCTGCGTTAAACCAAATGACGATATACGTAAACAGGCCCGACATGGCCTTTGCGTATGACGGCTTGGTGAAACGCAGCGGGGATGATTCGACGTTGCTTGGTGATTGGGATGTGGGCGGTAACTTTGCGATAACCAACGTCAAAGACGTCACCATCAAAAACAGCAACGGCACTCAAACCGTGGTCTCTGATGGCTTAGTGAATGTGTTTTTAGTCAAACACGATGACATCGTTGATAGACCAAATTGTCCCGAAGGAAAAGAAAGCATCATCAATCTCATGATAGGAGAAATAACCACACCAAAAGAACACTCCAGTACAGGGCGCATTCGTGCGTATTTAAAATCAACAAACGCCACTCAATGGCGAGTTGGGCTTGATAACGTTGTAAAAAGAGACCGTGATGGCGTCGTTCTAATTAACCACTCGGGTTATTTAACCGCCATTACTCAATGTAAAACCCCATAATCTAATAGGAAAATACCATGTTAAAACACACCTTAATTGCCAGTATTCTGGCTCTAACTCTAACCCCTTTAGCTCACGCGAAGGTCACTTATGAAGACGCAATAAAAGATCAATCTGCCTACAACGCAAAAATTAAAGCACTTGCGCCACCGCCAGCCGTTGGTTATACCTCTGATGAACTACATGGCATTGAAAAAACTGGTGACTGGAAACCAATCTACACAGGAAATACGACAGGTGCCGTCAACATTCCAAGCAATGCCAAAATGATCATGGTGCAAACCAGTGAAGGAACCACGACGTTCCCACGAAACAGCGGAAGTTTAGTGCTTGCCTCAAAAGTAAGTACTACATCAGAGAAATGTCACTTGACGGCAACCGCAAGGGCACGATTTACAGGCTCTCAAGTCATGGGAGAATATAGTCAGCAAAAAGAAAAGTGCCGAGTCAATGGAGATTACTATTGGGAGTCTAGAAGTGCTCAAATAAGCATCCAAAAAGTGCTTATTCAAAACTAAACTAACCCACTAAAAAGACGCTGAGAAATCAGCGTCTTAAACGATCATAAGTCGCTGGTTTCTTAGAACAAAAGATCATAAACCAAACGCAATAATTAAGTATTCAATAATCCAAAAAATGATATAATAGATCTAATAAAAACAAGGGCTTATTTAAAATGACTATTACAAAAAAACTGTTGTTCTCTTTATTGCTTTCAAGCAATGCTTACGCTGTCACTAATGGCTCTTCTGTCAATTGGAATAACTATCAAGACATGGTAGAAATGAGCTGCACAGGAACCGTTATTGCAGGGAAATTTATCTTAACCGCTGCGCATTGCTCTAACGATGATTACATTCGTTTTTCAGACAACACAACAACGTCAAGTATTGCTCGTGCCGATCACAAGGATTCGAGTTTATCAGGCGCGCAAGTTGATGTGTCACTTTGGACGCTTCCAACAAATAGAAACCTCACTCAAATTCATTATTTTGCAAATTTAAACAATAGAAATCTCGTTGCAAACAATGAAAAACTGCGTTTATTTGGGTTTGGTTCAACCAATTACGATGAACAGCCATTACATTACGCAACCGTGAAAGCCTCATTTGATTCAATAAGACCACAAGTTATTGACGGCAATCCTATTGGGCAAGGCTCAGGCATTGATGGTGATTCAGGCGGTGCTTGGTTAAATAAAGATGAACAAATTGTTGCCATAAATAAAAGTATTATTGGTAATGATGACGGCACAACGACAACGTTCGGTACTAACTTACATTATGCAAAAGACTTCATTTTAGAAAACATAAATGGCTGGCACTACCCAACTCTTGCGAATACTTCTAATGGGTCAACCACAATCAAAGTTCAATCATTGCATGACCCATTATCAGGTCAAATAAATGATATAGCTTACACTTCTGGTGAAGCGACAATTACTGGAGGTACTTGTTTTCAAGCCTCGGATATTCAACCGTTCTCAACCTGTACTTACACCGTAGAAGGTACTGGTACTCTCCACCTATCAGATAGTGAATCAATTACTATTAAGCCAGCCCCTGAATCAGGCGGCGGTGACAGTGGCGGTAGTCTTGGGTTCTTATCCATCATCGGCTTACTTGGTCTTGGATTAATCAGAAAAAAGTAATGTTTTGAATTTTAAATGTAATCACTCAAAAATCAGTTTTCTATCCATATTTGCCACCCATAAGAAACACGGGGTTATCTCATTAGAAAAATTGGGTTCATGGAATAGAGCGATTAATAAAAACAACGATTCTGACTTTAAGTGCAAAGAGGAATCAACCATGATGGACGTACATAAAGAATACAAAACAAGATCATAACCATCATAAATCGAACCACAAAAAAGCAGACCAGTCGGTTTGCTTTTTTATTGCATTAACATCTCACTTTTAAGAAAAGCTCACATAATAAACACACGCAATCGTTCGCTTTTTTCTATCTGCTAATAATGAATATATTAACTATTTGTTTATAGCCAAATAGTCTAACCACCCTTAAAAATGAAAATGACAATTCTAACATTAGGCATATACTCCGACTTCACATAATACGAGCGACCCATGCTCTCTAGGCTTGTAAATCAACGCCTATTTCATAGAAGAAACAATGAATACTGTTAAGTCACAGCAACACATCACCATGTATTTGATTGCTCAAAAACATGAAGCTTACGGCTACACCTCTTTAGAAACACTGGCTCAATGGAATCGAAAATTACCAAAGAAAAATCAGTCAGCATTTACCTGCAAAAAAGTAACCACGCTCAATAATACAAAATATAACCCGTAATATTTTTATCCAAAGCAAGCCTATCGGTTTGCTTTTTTCATGCCTGTCATTTACCACATAGAGACATCTTTATTATGACTACGTTTTACTTCTTCATTGAGTTGGTTAGTGTTCCTATTGTAATGATAGGCGTTAGTTTTCTTAGCTACCTAATCCAAACCACACCATCAACCATTCGCAACCTTAATCATCGTCATCAAAAAACAGGAGGAATTGGCGTTCTATTGTTAGGAATGTGTTTTATCACCCAGCCTGAGTCAAATTACTTATTGTATGGTGCTGTGATTGGTTTTCTGATTTTTCATTATTTCTGTGGGTTTACCGTTCAATCTATATATGTTCACTCATTGGCCATCGTTCCATCACCTTGGAATAAACAGAAAGTTCAGGTTCATCTTGCTACGCTATCTCAACCACTGGATAAAGAAGTGTACCAGGATTTATTTATTCTTCTTGATGAGCTGCAAGCCGCTGGTATCACTACGGTTGTATTGACTTCACCGCTATTTACTAAGCAAAAAAGAGTAAGAAGTACGTTATTTTTTCAGTACAAGTTAAAACAAAAAGGCATTGAGCTAGAAAGTAAAACCATCCCATTCTATACAAAACCATGGGCATGCTGCTTATTGGCGTTTCAAAAATACCTATTACGAACACCAAGCCTTCAATCATTGCCATTAACTCGCTGGCACCAATACACACTGCGTTTACCTTCACGCTCAAATTCACGATTATCAGAATGATAATTGGGGTGTTTGAGTGCAACAAAGCGAAGCGACGTTAGCCCAAAGGACTTACCCCATGAACATCAATATAACGGTATTTGCCTACTGGCTAATGCTATGCACTCTTTCGCCTCTCGCTTTTGCTGCACCTGAAAATACCACATCCACCGGTGCGCGAAATTACAATGGCTGGACATCGAGCTACAACCGAAAACAAACCGTTCCTAAATGCACTCGTCATTGTGATGCTATTGCAAGAAGCAGTCAGTATTACGGCGTACCTAGTGCCTTGGTTCTGGCCATCATCAGGCAAGAAAGCAATTTCAATCACAGAGCCGTTAGCCCTAAAGGGGCAAAGGGCTTAATGCAGTTAATGGACATGAACTCCACTCACATTGACCCATTCAATCCTGAGCAAAATATTCATACTGGTACGGCGTTGTTAGCTCGCCTATTAAAACAATACGATTCCATTGAATTGGCCCTTGCTGCGTATAACGCGGGCGAAGGCAACGTAAGAAAATACGGGGGCGTTCCCCCGTTTAAAGAAACACAGAACTACATTAAAAAAGTCATGCTCTATTATCGAGGATACCAATCATGAAACCTTACTTACTGCTGCCCCCTCTGCTTTTGTCCTTGCTCTATACGCCGCCTTTACTCGCCGCCTCCGAAGCCGATTGCGCTATTTGGATGTGCTTACCGACTGGATTTGGTGAAGGCTGCGGGGACGCAAAGAAAGCCTTTAAGAAAAGAACGAAACGGCATCAACCATCTATGCCGCCATTTCCATCCTGTGAAGTTAGGCCCGCTGGAGATACGTCTGTAATTAGAGATAAATACACCTCAAAAGATGGCGTTGCCGCTTATGTTCCCACAAGAACGATATGCATCCGTCAAGGTAAGAATACCTGTATGGAAACCAAAACCATTGATGAACACATGGTAAAAGACAGACGATGCGCTCGAACCTCAAAAGATGGGCCATATTACCCAACAGGTTGCACCCAAACCTTTAGATACACCGAAGTCTATTTGAATGGTCACTTGTTTGGCCAAACTCAATACTACTAATTAAGAGGCCAACATGAGTGACACCATCGCAACGCTCTTTGGTGATGTTCCTATTGCTAAACAATACGAATGGCAATGGGTAGAGAAACACTTTGAACCTCTCAAACAATGGTTTTTATGTGACGGTGTCACTGAAATCTTTGTTGATAGGTTCGATTCAATCTCCATCGAGCGCAACGGCAAGATTGAAAAAACCGACACCACCTTTGTATCAGAGCAAACTCTTAAAAATTTAATCACTCAAATTGCCTTATGCTTAAATCAAACCTTAACCGATGAGTCCCCTATCATGGATGCCCGTCTTCCTGATTGCTCCCGCTTGTGTTGTACGCTGCCAAGCGTCACACCACAAGGCGCGACAATCACGTTACGTGTCGCCCCAAGGGATTCTATAAGCATTGATGAATTAGTTGCGTATGGCGCCCTTAGCGAAGAAATGAAGGTCTATTTACAAGGACACATCCAGCAAGGCAGTAACATTATGGTATCAGGTAATACTGGCTCAGGAAAAACCACCTTGCTTCGCGCCTTAGCGCGATTCATTCCACTTAATGAGCGCATCATTACCTGTGAAGATACTCAAGAGCTGTACTTAGATTGGTTACCCTATCGCGTATCACTGGAAGCACCGAATCGAAAAGACAGTGAAATTGAAATGAAGAACCTCATTGAAACGTCACTTCGTATGAGACCCGATAGAATTTGGGTTGGAGAAATCAGAAAGGCGGCTGCGGCCGACGCTTTTCTTCAAACAATTAACACGGGCCACTCTGGATGTGTAACCACCATTCACGCCAATAACACAATTGATGCGGTATCACGTTTGCAATATCTCATTGCAAGCCAAGGCTTGATTAGTTTTGATTTGGCAGGGAAACAAATCATGGGCTCAGTCAATCTACTTATACACGCCAGTCGTCATGCCGACTACGGCAGACGAATAACGGAAATCACCGAAATCAAAGATGGGAAATGCATTCCCGTTTTTAGATTTAATTCTGAAACAGTGGCGCACGAAAAAATCGTTTAGATAACGATTTAAACGAAGCAATGAAATAAGCATTGTTCATATTATTGAGTTGATTAAAAAATACGAGCCCACCAGTACGTACTCTTAAATAATTTCATTTACAAACAAGGAACATAAAAATGACCCAGAATCAATTAATAGAAAAAAAACATTGCGAAAATGTTGATGGTACTTTAGTTTTTGAACTTAACAATGGACAAGAAACTCTTGGCTTAGAGCTTACGACAATACTGCAAATGGTACGTATTGCAGAGCGCCAACACTTCATACCTCCTCTTGAAGAGAAATGGTGGAACCAACTCCAACAACGTTATCCAGAATTGCAGGTAGATATTGATGAACATCTTCAAATTAAAAATAAATGACCGCTCCTTTTATTCATTAACGAGGGACAATTTCAATCAAGAAACTCAACGAAAGTCACCTTGGAATCAAATGGGCAGTGATGGTATAAAACGATATTATGCTGTCTGCCCCGCCTGTGAGAACACCATCCAATTAATTGGTTTTCACGTAAAAAATACAGAATTAAACGATGAGAATATTACTGATATTTCCGAGCCTTTTGGTAAGCACTTTCTTTCAAAAAAAATAAGTAACTTAGGGGAGTTAAGCCAAGAAGCTTACGAATTGTGCCCTTACGCTTCCAAAAATAAAAAACATCCTAAACCTAATGATAAGTACAACACCAAAAGCCGCATACCAAATAAACTATTAGAACTATTACGTACTGAGTTTGACCGTATTGTTTGGTGCTTCCAAAAAAGCATTGGTATTGAACTTCCTCCCAAATACATTCAAACCATGCTTAATGACTATCTAAATAATGAAGGATGGTGGTATGCAGGCTCTACAGAGTTAAATCTTCCATGGACATTTATTTACAACACCAATGCCACACCACTTCTATTTTGTAAAATAGAAGATGATGAAATGAAAGAAGCATTAATAAAATGCTATCCAAGTGCCACATTTGATGAAAAAAACAAATTCGAAAGTAAAGGAAAATACATCACTCCTACTTTCTGCTTTTTATCTCACAAGCGCCATTTAAATACCGAGACTCATCATTTAACAGAAACAATGGACTTAAGTGTTTCTGATAATGATGGAACGATTATTTATAAAAAGACAATTGAATTTGAACCGCTTTTGTTTAATAAACTCATAAATAAACCAACATCAACCTACCGCAATCAACTTTTACTAAATAAAGTAAATACCACTATTGAGAAATAAATTATGAATCCATTTTAAAACACTAAGTTCCCCTCGCAGTTTGCGAGCGGGACTTAGTGAAGCCACACCAGAACACCTGAATGATGGCTTATCAAAATTCATTATGGTGAGCGAAGAAATGAACGATCATTTCATTTGATGTTTGCTTTTCTATCGCTCTTTTCTGTCTTCACCATAACGAGACTTCATTCAAGCACTAAGAAACAGGGGAAATCCAGCATAAAGCAACTTCATATACTAAAAGCGCAAGAATAAGAATGGATCACTCCCTTAAACGAAGTAATACCATGAGTAACTAACTGCTGATATTGATACTTCATCAAACTAATGCCTTCCTCTTCATTGATCGTTTGAACACCTTCAATCTTTAATTTCAATGACAAAAATGAAGTACTGTCAGACAACGCATTCTCCAAACCATCCATACGTAAACAGCATTGAGTCAACATTGAGAGATACACTTCATCTTCTCGATGAAGGTTTATTTTAATAAAAAAACCACCAATAACATGCAATTGCTCCCCGTCCTCTTTCACTAAACACACCAGATAAATATGGCGATACATTGAAGCATTGTCCGTTAATGCATTCATTGTGTATGACATTTTACTGCCGTTAAAAACATAAGAAAACGGAACATAAGCACATTCACTTACCATTTTTATTCTCAATAAAATCATCCTATTTCACTGTACGTGATGCTCATTGAGTTCAACAAATGGAAACGAAATGAATGTGAAGTGACTCGAAAATCAAAACAGTTCAAGGAGTAACCTAATGACAAATGCACTCATTAATGACGCTGAAATTCTTGATGAGCAAGAATTGGAAGCACTAGAGCAACACTATACAGAAAGAGAGCAAGAGCATGAGAAAGAGCGCCACAATGTTAAAGCTCGACTCTCTGGCCACACGTTTTTAAAACGCTGCCACTTACCCATGTATTGGTTAGCAAGACTAAGAGACATGCATGTTGGTGATACATTTATCATGGCTTCACTCCGTCATCATTATGATGAGATGGACTTTGAAGGTGTCGCTGAAATTTACGCTCAAAAAGAATCGAAAGGCGTTTATACACTACGTTCTAATTGGACATTACTTTCCAAACCATCAAGACCTCATCGCTTTTCTGAACTCACTTTTAAAATAGAAAAAGGCGGAATAATTGCTTTCACAGGAAAACATTCACCTGAGAGCCAACACAGTTTTGTTTTAACCTCAAGATACATCCAATGGTTACTCAAACACGTCACCGCTGAAGATAATCAACCTTATTTCGATCTTGGTCTTCCCCCGTTTTTAAGTGGCGTTAATGTGGATAAAAACAGTCGAACCACAAGGCGTTTTTATCCAAAAGGTAAACACAATGAAAAAGGTATTCACTACCTTTTTAATGACGAACAAATGCCAAAAAGCATGATGGAATGTATCGTCGATTATGGCATCGCTTCTGGTGCCATCAATTTTTCTTAGTTTGAAACTAATCAATAAAACTCAAAAGGAACACTTATGAATCCATTATTAAAAACGCTATTAAACACTCGTACTCTTCATAAAACACTGAATGAAGCAACACCTGAGCAAATAGAAACCTTACTTGCCAATGTCATTTTAGTAAGCGACGAAATCAAAGAAATACACCGAAAAAAAGCCGAAGAAGACGCCATAAAATTGCAAGAGCTTGAGCTATTCAAACAACAAATCATTGATAAAGGCATTGATTTTGAGGCGCTGTCTAAAATCATGGCAGGCAAACCAAAAGCCAAAAAGAAAACAGCCACAGCACAAACTGAACTCATTTATCATTATGAAAAAGACGGTGAGAAAAAACAGTGGAATGGTAAAGGTGATATGCCAAACATCATCAAACAAGCCATTCATAATGGCAGTAAGTTAACCGATTTTTTAGCACGTTAATGTAAGGGCTACATCATGAGAGCAGAGCAAGATAACATACTCACAATCAATGATATTGATAACGAACTTCACTCAATTACACCAGAGCAAATGGAAGGGGCACTAGGAAAATTTGAAGCCATCATGGAACGTCTCATTACTGGATGTGATGAGACTTCTGAGCAAGGGTTGCAAGAAAAAGAACGACTGCAACGATTTGAAAAAGACATCCTTAACAGCAACTTTAAATCAAAAAACCAAAGCACATTAACAGAAAATAAGCACACGAAAAAATGAAATGAACGATCATTTATTTTGATGTTCGCTTTTGCTTTTCTATCGCTCTTTCTGTCTTTTTATCTCGCTCTTCATCGCTCTACCTCCCGCTTTTCTCTCTCGTCTCTTTTGCTTTTTTGCTCTGCTCTTTTCACAAAGAAACCAGACATTAGCGAATAACAAACAGATGACTTCATACATAAAATGAAAGCCACATTTCAATCCTTAAGGATTGTTAAATGGCTTGAATGCTTGAGTGAAAATTACGAGCCTAAGCGAAGGAAGGTGAACTGCTTTTCAAACTTAACGACGACGCGCCGTGCGCCAAAGGAGTTCTAGTTTGCCCTGCTTAAAAAAGGATTCAATCGCTGAAAGCGTCCCCCATCGTGGGGGGAGGAGCGAAGCGAAATTGCTAATTCTTTTTTCAGTGCGCAGCATCTAACGCCGCGTTGAGCCCCGCGAAACCAAGTTAGACGGGGGAGCCGAAATAAACGTGTAGCCCCAGCGTAAAGCACGAGCCTCCCCAGAGGCGTTTTATTTTGGGGGCTTGCCCCGCACAACCGTTGAGTAACACGAGACCAAGCCCGTTTTGGTAGTTGATTAGGCTATTTTTGAGCAAGTTAGGAACGACACGGCCAAAAAGAGCGTAAATCACCTTCAAAAGGGGCTTGGTCTCGCGTAGCGATACGGTTTTGCGCGCTCTTGACTTGCTCCCTGTCGGACGTTCAGGACAGAGGGGAGATTTCTGTTGACCTTGACCTTAAAAGACTGAAAAAACACGTTTTTTCTGTATCTCTAGCTCGCTTGCGAGTGCTCCTTCTTGCTTTTCTCTTTCTCCACTCTCGATGTTAACCCTCGGTGTCAGCTCTCGGTGTGACAGAAACACCGAGGATAAACACCGAATGCAGACACCGACAAGAACATTTATAGGAAAGAATTTACTATGCTTGAACACATCGAATTTATGCTGTTTAAAATCGCCATACTCACAGGCTCGGCGCTCTATTCATTCACCGATACGTGGGGCTGGTTTCTCTCTTTTATCGCTGGGGTTGGCTTACCAACCCTCTACTTTGATAAACCCAAAACGGACAAAGACGAAAGTATTTTTCGTCGAGCGATTATCGCTACTTCTGTTTTGTTTTTTATCTTTGGAACGATCTCAAACATAACGATCCCAACGTTATTAGTTTGGATCCAACGATCACAACTGACTCAGATTGTGAGTATCGAATATTCATGGCAAGCGTATTTATTATGGCCAAGTTTATTCCTTGGTTTGTTTCTTCATGTTTTCGTTCGCCGTCAACTTTCACCGTTAAAAAACAAACTGAAAACCGACTTAACCAAGAAGTCATCGCTGGTTCGAGAAGAGAGAACCGACGTCAGAAACATCCGTCAGTTTTTACCTGATACCGTGGAATACGATCCCCTTGATTTCATCGATATTAATAAGGGAATGTTTGTCGGATTAGATCGCCATCAACAACCGCAATACATCCCAATGGGTGACTGGCAAAAACAACACGCCGATATTTTAGGAACGACGGGCGCAGGTAAAGGCGTTGCATCAGGAATGCTGCTTTATCAAAGCATCATGGCTGACGAAGGTGTCTTTGTTTTAGATCCAAAAAACGACGAATGGGCGCCACACTTATTTAAGTATGCGTGTGAGCAAGCGGGCAAACCGTTCTACTTAATCGATCTGAACCTTAAAGAATATCAACTCGATCTCTTTGCGGGTATCAACAAAGATCAAATCGAAGAATTACTCGTCGCGGGATTAAGTTTGGCTGAAAAAGGGGACATCGCCGACTTCTATCGTATCGATGACAGAAAGGCAGCTCGTGAAGCGCCGTTCTTAGCCAGTGACGATGAAATAAGATCCATTGAAGCGCTATTTAATAGTGAGCATGTTCAATCTCTCGCTGAAAAAGTAAAAGCCTTTTATGGAAAAATGGAAGAGCTAGCGTTGATTAAATCAATCAATGCCATTGGCGGATTAAACCTCAAAGATATTTTTGATAATGGCGGCTGCTGCTACATCATCGGCTCACTGCGTAACAGTAAAATAATCATCGCCCAGCGCATGATCTTAATTCGACTGTTTCAACTTGCCGAAGAGCGTGATCGCGTAAAAACAAAACCAAGGCCCATCGCCATTTTCTTAGATGAATTAAAATACCATTTATCCAAAGCGGCACTTGAAGGATTAGGCGCCGCTCGTGATAAAGGCGTTCACATCATCATGGCACACCAATCCGTTGCCGATTTAAAAGACTGCCCCGCCGACTTAAACGGTGAAGCCGTTGTGGGTGCCGTGGTTGAAAACACCAAATTCAAATTGGTGTACAAACTTCAAGATCCAGAGACCGCCGAATGGGTATCTAAAATGTCAGGCACTATTTTAGTTGATGATGAAACCAAACAAATTGAAAACAGTCGCGTCTTAACCGAAAACATCACCAATGAGCGCAGCGTTCGATTAGCAGAAAGAGCCTTGGTTGATACCAATATGCTGCAAAGTTTACCGCCCTTTGTGAGCTACATCTTCACCCCAAACGAGCCCCCAAGACCATCACTCATTTCACCAATCAAAGTGAAAAAAGAAACCTTAGTTTTTCACAATATGAATAGTGAAGAGGTTCCATCATTAACGCCTTTGGATGATCTGAATGATGACAATTTTGACATCAGTACCACCGAAGAGGCGAGCCAGCATGACTCTGATACAGAGCCATCAGAAGAAGACTCTTCGGTGGCACCATCCGATCCTTTTGCAAGTGAAGAGGACGACGATGAAAGCAATTATGATTTTGGCGTATCTGACTCAGAAGAGCAGGAAGAGCCAGCAGAAAGTGAAGAAACACCCACTATCGAAGAGTGCGAGAAAACAGTGGATGACTTATTTAATCAATTAACACAAAAGGAAAAACAAGAATGAAATTCCACAATAAAAAACTGGCTCTGCTATGGCAACACGATTTACTGACACCAAGCACAAAAAGAAAGCCCATTGATGGCCAGTTTATTTTCAGTAGTATCTTTTCTGTCTACGCGTTTTCCACTCGAAACGATCAAACCATATCAACCCTGTTCGCAAAAAAGGTGATTGAAAAAATAGGAAATGATCTGCGAGCGTTTCGACTCTCAATCAAAAAACAATCCTCAGTGTTCAATGATGGGATTGACCCAATTGAATTACGAGTGTTTACGCCTAACAACGACTATGAGTTCACGATCCATCAAGACAAACTCAGTCCAGAAAATACCATGCTCGTGAAAATATTCATGGCCATGGACGTTTTTATTATTGATCTAAACAAAGCCTTATTTAATGGCGAGCTCAACAGCCAACAAAAACAAGCTTATCAAATAGGCGTACTCAATCAACTGGCTCACTTATTAGAAACCGTGAATACCACCTGTATTGATTTTCATAAATTAAGAAAAAGCCAATCAAATAAAGGATGATGGATGATCATTTCTGACCCTAAAAAAAGAGCCGAACGTTACTCAGAAAAACAAACGCTGGTCTTGAATTATTTAAAACAAGAAACCTACAGCGACATTCCCAACCTTATGTTGTTACTAAATTATAAAAAACGACAACCATTAGACCTTCTCTTAAAAAAAATGAAGTCCATCGGGCTTATCGAAAAATTTGAATACGGGTTTAGAGACATAAAAGTCAAAATATGGGGGATCACCATCGATGGCATGATACAAACCGCGGACGCTAAAGATACCGATGACTTTCAGCACTTTGAACCTTCAAAAATAAAAACATGGACAATGATCCATCACTTGATGAATCAAGAAGTTCGGATTTATTTAGAACGCAATGGCTGGTCACATTGGCAAAACGCCGACCGTTACACCTTTAGAAAAAAATATCCTGTTCCTCACCGACCTGACGCATTGATCATCGCCCCCAACGGCCACACCATTGCGATAGAAACAGAGCGAACACTAAAAACCAAACCGCGATACCAAGAAATATTGAAAAGCCATCTACTGGCCAAGAAAAATAAATATTGGTCCAAAGTCATCTACGTGGTTCCTGACAGTAAAACCAAAATTGCCCTCACCAATCGCTTTAACAACATCACTTACGTCAACATGAATGGATCACGTATCACTCTGACGGACGATCACCGAAAAACATTCCACATATTCACATTAGAAGAAATGAAGACACTCGTTATTCATTGAGTTTCATTCTTCCTCAACAAATACCGCCCTTACTTTCTAAAAAAGTTTAAGGGCTTTTTATTTTATAGGAGCGTCACATGCGCGTATTTATTGCAGAAAAACCAAGTTTAGCCGAAGCCATTGTTATTGGTCTTGGCGGAAAGCCTAACGCCTCAGAAAAAAAAGCCGGTTACTACCAACATGGCAATGACAAGATCACATGGTGTTATGGCCATATGCTCGAATTATTCGATCCAGAAGACTATGATCCAAAATTCAAAAAATGGTCGCTGGATGATTTACCCATTAAAGCCACCTTTCCACCAAAACTGAAAGTCATTCAAAAAAGCCAAGTGCAATTCAATGTCATTTCAAAACTCATCAAAGAAGCCGACACCTTAGTTCATGCGGGCGATCCCGACGATGAAGGTTGTTTACTGGTTGATGAAATTCTAACGCACGTGAATAACACCAAACCTGTTGAACGTTTATTGATTGCCGACTTAAATGAAAATCCCGTGAAAGAAGCCCTCGCCTCTATGCGCCCAAACAGTGAGTTTCAACATCAAACTCAAAGCGCGTTAGCTCGCTCTATTGGCGATCAATTGTTTGGCTACAACCTAACACGTGCTTACACCCTTAAAGCGCGTGAGAAAGGCTGTGAGAACGTGCTTAATGTGGGTAGAGTACAAAGCGCCGTCTATGGGTTAATCAATCAGCGAACCCTTGCTAACTTAAACCACACAGAGTCATTTTATTATCTTCTCAACGGTCATTTTTCTATTGCTGGAAAAACAGTGAATGCCAGGTTAATTCCCAATGCCGACACCAGTGAATTGGATGAAAAAAATCGTTTAATTTCTGAGTTGGACGCTGCGCTCATCAAAGAAGTGTGTGATCAAAAACCAGCTCGTATTCTTTCTATTGAAAATAGAAAAGAAAACAAAGCGGCACCATTGCCTTTCAACTTATCCAAGCTTCAACAAACCTGTGCTAAAAAATGGGGATACAAAGCCACTGAAACGTTAGACATCGTTCAAAAGCTGTATGAAACGCATAAGCTATTAACCTACCCGCGCTCAGATTGTCGTTACTTATCTGACGAGCATTTGAATAAAGCCTCTGACATTCTCGCGGCTATTGCCGGCACAAGCTCAACCTTGGTAAAAAACATTGATGGGGCAAACCTTGGAGCGAAACACAAAGCGTTCAACAGTAAAAACATCACCGCCCATCATGCGATTATTCCAACAGAAAAAAATGGCAGCAGTTGCACTCTGACGGAAAAAGAAAGCAACGTGTATCACTTGGTGGCCACAAGTTTCATTGCTCTATTCTACCCTGATTCTGTGCGTGACAAAGTAAAAGCCATGATTGGCTGCGGTGAGCAAGAATTTGCGGCAACCCAATCCACCATTGATAAGCAAGGCTGGGAAGTGCTTTATCAAGGTGAATACAACGATGAGCCCAATGATAACGCCTTTGATTTGGCATTGTTAAAGCAAGGGGATGAAGGCCACTGTGAGCTTGTCACCATCGATAAGAAAAAAACTCAGCCTCTAAAATACTTCACAGAATCAACGCTATTAGCAGCTATGAGCCGTGCTGCAAAATACGTCTCCAGTCCTGAGCTAAGAAAAGCGTTAGAAGAAAAGGACAAAGACAATAAATCAGAGTCGGGGTCAATTGGCACCGAAGCCACCCGCGCTTCTATTTTGGCAAAAATAGAAAGCAACACCCACTTAGTGAGTGTTGTCAGTGAAAAAGGTTACAAAGAAAAAGTCTATAAAACGACCACGGCAGGTCAAGAGTTCTGTGCGTTATTGCCAGATGAAATTATCACTCCTGATACCTCGGCACTTTGGGCCGATTACCAAGCCAGCATCAAAAAAGGCGAACTCGATACAAAAACGTTCGTTAGCTACATCGATTGTTATCTTGAAACTCAAGTTCAATTTGTAAAAGAGAACGGCGTGGCCATCACGGTAGCGGATAAAATCACCTGTCCAACCTGTCAAAAAGGCAGCATCACTAAGCGTAAAGGAAAGAATGGAATATTCCATGCGTGTAATCGCTACCCTGATTGTAAAACCGCGTTTCAAGATAAAAAGGGTAAGCCTGATTTTGATCCAAAACCTAAGAAAAAAGAGGGGCCATCCAATGCTGAAAAGTTTGGTGTGATCAGTGCTAGTGAATTTTGTAAGCAATGTGGAAAGCCGCTTGCAAGAAAGCCCGCGAAGAAAGAAGGATCGTTCTGGTGGGGATGTACTGGTTTTCCGACCTGTAAGGTTCGTTTCTTTGACAAAGACGGCAAACCAGACAGAGATAAAGGGGAATTATAATTAGAGAAAAAGAAGTGACACGTCTTTAAATCTTCACTACTATCAAAGGGTATGTATAACTCCATACAAAAACCTTTGTATTATTTTATTTATACCCCTATATAAATAAATTGTTTCAAATAGCAAATTAGCCATGCCCTAACGGGTGTGGCTTTTTTTGTGCCCAAAAATCACAACCCGCTACCGTGATACGCTTTCCATAAAGAAAGCAAATAAGTAAAAAGAACACAACAACATGACATAAACTAAACACTCATCTTACTGCAACCTATTATTGGTTGTTGTTTAGCGATAATTATCGTATTCAGTGAGTCTCATCTCGGATTTTGAGCCTCACTTTTTTTCACTTCAAATTTGGCAAATAAAAAACCCACAAGATACAATCCTGTGGGTCAATTTAGTGATATTTCACAATGGATACTCAGCAGATAAACCACAACAATGACAATCAAAACTCGCCATGCCAGTGTCGTAATTGTTGCAGATCTCACCGTCATGCGTATCACAATGAGAGCAATAAACATCCTGTTGGATCTCTTCTGAAATAGATAATATCGTCATTCTGTGTTTCTCCTAAAAATAAACAGAAACACCCCATAGGAATGCTTCCTATGGCCGTAAAATTGGTGGTTTACGTTAATCGATAAATTCCAGAATATAATCTGATTCTTTATGCTCTAACGCATGATCTCGTAATTGGTGATAAAGCGCGTACAAACGTTCGTTTTCTTGTTCATCACCCCGATCATGAGCCAATGCATTAAAATGACCTAGCGCCATTAACGTAATACATATCCCATAAGCTTCTGAGCTCAACGTCACATCGGTATAATTGAACGAATTAATCGCTCGAACCGACGGTTCAATCTCAGGGTACATGAATTTTCCGCCATTACTCAGTGATACAAATTGCCAATAAGCCCCTTGATAATCCTCTGAGAACCTTTCAGCTAATGAAAACAGCACCGATTCAAAACTCAAAAAGTGTTTTGTGATTGATGGTAAAAACGCGAAACGCTCCTTAACAGGAACAATTGATTGAGTGAGCATAATGTCACCTTTTATGATTGGTGGATTGATAAACTGAGTTATCAATCATAGTCTGAGGGCTAGTATGCCACTCAAATTATGAGTGACGCCTCGTCCAAAGACTGCAACACGCGCTGTGCTGCCCTTCTATTATATTCAACCCACAAAATTTAGGCAATAAAAAACCCATAAGATACAATCTTATGGGTCAGTTTAGTGATAGTGACATCATCATGCGGCTTTATCAGTATTATGATGGTCAACTAGATCTCGTAAAAATTGATGCGCTTTACTTGCTTGACTGGCTGCTTTGAAAATATAACGTTTGTCATCTTTCAATGCCGTCAACCAATTAGCGATATAAGATTCGTGTTGAACCTCACCTACAATTCCCAAATCAGCCATGAGAAAAACACTTCCCAATTCGGCGATTAACTCTTCAAACGCATAGTCTTTAGAGCCAAACACATTATTGTTTTTACGCTCTAATCGAGTTTTATGTCCCGTCCAATGCGTCAGCTCATGAAGCGTGGTCGCATAAAGATCTTCTGTTGAAGAAAAACGGCTCATATCAGGAATGACTATCTCATCCGTAGATAGTCGATAGAAAGCGCGTTGACCGTTATAAACGATACTCGCCCCTGTTGCATTAAGGAAGTGCTCTACATGCTCTAGCGAACAAATCGTGCTTGGTTCAGAAGCCGTCACAACGTGACTTCTCATTGAATCAGGCAAACCATCGATTTGGTCAAGATTAAAAACAGTATACGTTTTTAACATGGCATAGCGTTCTACTTCATCAGAGCCCTTTTCTTTTTTTTCAATCATATTGTAAAAAAAGATATGAGTGCCTTTTTCCCCTTTGCGAACTTGCCCGCCCTTTTCCTTTGCTTGCTTGAAGGTCATCCAAGAAGAAGAGGAAAAGCCCTGCATCGTCGCGCTCATCCATAACAACATGATGTTCATGCCGTTATACAATGCGCCCGTACTTGCATTAGACGGTATTCCTGATTGCTCTGTTTTATTCCAAGGGCAAACCCAAGGTTTTACTCCAGACTCAAGTGCTTCAATAATTTGATTGGTGATTTGTTGGTAAAAATCAGGTTTAGATTTGGTGTGCGTCTTCATAAGGACGTTTCCTTTCGTTAAATTGGTAAAAATGAGGTAAACCAATTCAACGGGCATCTGCCAATTGAATTGGCAAATGTGAAACGCGCTCTAAGCGCTAATGATGTCGTTGCAGAAATGCATACACATTTCTTAATTACAGTTGGTGTGGGCCGCTATAAAAGCGTAACTAGCAAAAGCTAGGGGTGTAAGAGACTTGAATCAAAACAACCAGAAAGTTAGGGACGCGAACGCCCCTAACTATCGGTTACTCCTTCACTTCGTAGGCAAACTTAACCGATAATTCAAACATTGAAAACAGAGACGCATCTAAAGAACAAAGATCATTCCTAGACACACACACTGCAATCAACATCAGCATAAAAAAGCCGCCAAAGACGACCATCATATTTTTTTTCGGCAAAATTTGCCTCCTTGGTTAAAAGAGGCTACCATTGAATTGTTCAGAAACATGGATAGACCTCGTTGATTAATATTAACGGGGTTTTTCTATATCTGAGCCCAACAAAATGGATAAATCCAAGCGTTTGACACAGATACGTCTCAAACACCCACCAGTATCATATCAACATTCAATCTAATAAGCGATTATCTAAATTGCTCTTTATGCACTCGCTCATTTCGCAGCAGACAAATCATACTCAAAGATAACGATGTACTTTTTTACATATCCACATGAGGCGGTAAGAGACTTAAACCAACTCTCGTGAGCTGATTGTGGGTATGTGAAAAAATAGAGCTCACAGTTCTGCTTGTTGGGAAGGGTAATAATATGTAGTGATTAGCTATACAAGCGGCAATTACTACACATATAAGACCACATAATATGGAAAGTTTTACTGGCAAGGGGGGCTTACCCCGCCCTGTTTGTTAATTAATAGATATAATGACCAAATGCAATATACATATTGACTGTATGTATATTAGTTTAAATATGAATTATGGTGCAACAATCAAGATTGTAAGGTATAATCGACTCATATAAATAAAGGGGTTAATTATGGAATTTTCAATTGATTTTTATAAGCATTATATAAATGTGTATGAGAAGAACATTACCACGTTTGAACACATTTTAACTGATAGTGATTTGACTGATAGGTTGTATTATGAAAAAACTTATTATGACATATTATCTAAGCTATATATGTCTGAAAATGATGATATGTATGATTCTGCGCAGAATTTTATCTCTGAAATGAATAAAGACATACCAGACGATAAATGTAAGGACTTTCCATATCTACTTGGTCTGTTAAATGGATATTACAAAATTTTCTTGATTAAAATCAAATCAGCTGAAAAAGATATTTATATTAATGAAACCATTGAATTTTTACATGGTTACGCTATTGAACTGAATGATTTATATGATGAATTAGCAACGAGCAAAGAAGATTTTGATGTTATTCCGTATTCTTTAAGTACGAAAATTCACGATGAAATGGACATTCTTTATCAATCAATAAATCCAATTGCTGATAATTTGAAATATTATTTTCTGACTTCTCGACATGGCGGTGCACGCCTAAACGCAGGAAGGAAAAAAGAAGAGCCAACACGTCAAATGAGGATCCCTGAATCTTTATACATTTTGATTAACGATCTTAAAATTGCCTATAAAGATTTAACTGATGAAGATAAAGAAACTTGTCGTTCTTCACTTAAAGACATTATTAAATAGCTCAATCAACAAATAGATGACATTAGGGTGCATGCCACAAGCACCCATGTTCTAACGCCTCAGAATCAAAAAAATTTGCTGCCACGGGTAGAAGAAGTTAGTTTATCCCATTTTATATCATAGTGAGTTAATTAATTACAAAGTAGTAACTAAAACTAATCTTGAAAAAGGTTAAACTCAGATAACTGATAAACAAAATCCAGTTCAAAGTCATCAATTTTAGGGTAATTCAATTTCTTCAGAATACCTACATAACCCTCGATGAAGTAAGCTAAAACACTGCACATAAATAAATAGTTAATATAATTACGTTCAATCTCTTTTGAAGGGTGAGATCTATGCGCTACATTAACTTGCAAGAGTGAATCAAAACCAGTGTGCGTATGTGAAGACCAATACGAGTACATATTGCAAACGAAAGCAGGGATCCCAAGTTCTTGCCCTAACTTAAACCAAGGGCTAGGCTTCCAATCATTTTTCTTTGGTCGCTTAAAATTAACACTATCCAAACGTGCGGATAGTTCATCCATTTTCTTTTGCTCACTTATAATTTTCGCTTCAAGCTCAGGAGTTCTACTCTTAATTTCGTTTTTGGCTCTATTTTTATAGCCAAGCAACATATACCAATCAAGCTTATCTTTATCTAAATCACCATCAAAGTAGTGATAGGCAATTGCCACCAAGTTCTCATATGAGGTACGCAATAGCACTATAACACTTGACGTATCGTAATAAGTAAACCCACCGTCAACATGGTTCAAGTTCAACTCAGTGGTAGCCAACATTTCTGTTGTGTTCAAGTGCTTCAAAAATTTAATCGCAGCAACATTCATGAAATAATAACTTTCATCCGTTTCATTTATGTACTTGAAGCTAGATTCAAAAACATTAGTCGCAGTTCGGTACAGCAACGCATATTCATTACGTCCAAAATTCATAAAAAACACCAATTATTTTATATAGATAGCAACATACACTATTCCTATACTTACTATTTATCAAATCAAACCATAACTCGAAATGGAGCGAAAGCGAATCAGCCAACTCAAAAATAGACATAACATATAATAAAGTTTAATGATTATTCTGGATGAATTAGTTAATATCAGTTGAGATCTCCTTACTAAAAAAAAGGGGATTTTGTCATATAAAGATAAGAAGAGAGCTGCCTTAATGTCACATGAAAATGAAGTTATGACTCATTTTAGCGAAATTTGAATTAAAACGTGAGCATGAGCAAAGAAAAAAAGGCCACTTCAAATTTAGCGGCCTTTACGTTGTTCTATATTTATTTTAAATATTACAATGTGAATCGATCCACAATATCTACAAGTGCATTCGCTTTCTTATTAAGTAAAACTCCACCAGCTCTATTATCCTCAGCTAATTCTGCTGACTCAGAGCTTTGATCTGAAATCGAAACGATGCGCTCTGAGATCTCTTGACCAACAAGGCTCTGCTCTTGTGTCGCTGTCGCTATTAACAAATTCATTTCAGTTATTGTATTCACCGAAACTAATATTTCATTCAGCGCTTCTGAAGCCGCTTCTGCTTTATTCACTGTCAATAAACTAAAGTTTTTACTTGCCGCCATCACCTGTACCGCAGAGTCTGAGCCAGATTTCAACGCTTCAATACGTTGATGAATTTGAGCTGTACTGTCTTGAGTGCTGCTTGCTAATTTACGGACTTCATCTGCAACCACAGCAAAACCTCTGCCTTGCTCTCCAGCCCTTGCTGCTTCAATGGCAGCATTTAATGCAAGTAGATTAGTTTGCTCTGCAATTCCTTGGATAACAGATAATGAGCTCGCTATATTTTGAACATCCTCTTCTAATTTAGAGATAACATTGCTTGCTTCATCTAATTCCGACGCTAATGTTTTCACTGACTCCGAGGCTTCATTAACCGTTCTCATCGCTACCTGAGCGTTATTATCTGCATCTTGAGCAGAGCTAGCTGCTTGCTCTGCATTCAATGAAATTTCATGAGAGGATGCGGTTAACTCCGTCATTGCTGTTGCTATCTGATCCGTTTCTGAACGTTGATTCATGACAACAGTATTAACCTTCTCTGAACGTTCTGACATACTTATCGTTTCTGCCATAACATCTTGACTAACCACTGACACATTACTGATGATGTTATGAAGTGAGCCTACAAATAGATTAAAGTTTTTACTTAATTGATTAAATTCTGGGACAGTAAAATCGGGCATTCTTGCCGTTAAATCTGCATCTCCAGAGGCAAATGAACGAATAGATTTATCAAACAATCGAATAGGAGAGATAATGCTTCGATTTATAACAAAGCCAAACACCGCAACAACTACTACAACTATCAAAGTAAAGAGTATAATAGTCCTCATACTTTGATATAATTTTTCATCACTTAGTATTTTCATATCGTTCAGCACTGCATCAATATCATCAGTATAAAAACCAGTACCTACGATTAAGTCAAATTGAGGCACATATATACTATAACTCAGCTTTTCTAGCTGAATCTTTGTATTTGGTTTTATTGCAAAATACGAGGTGTATCCTAAACCATTTTTTGCAGCAGAAATCATATCTTGAATATAATAGCTCCCTTTCACATCTTTTTTATCCCAAATATTCTCACCAACACGATTATGATGTATGGGATGAAAAGTCCTTATACCATTAGATTTCAGTCCGAACAAATAGCCATTATCATTGAATTTTACAGATGCTAGTAATTCATATATATCAGATTCATTACTTTCTTTTTTAAAAAGGAATGTAAGCTCTGACGAGATTATATCCATATACGATTTAAGTTCTGTTCTGTTCGCTTCATTTTCATCATTTGCGAACGAGTCATATCCATTTGAGCTTGGTTAAGTGCTTTCGTTTCTTTATAAGTTATTGCCATGATTAACACGGATGTTAAAACAATTGGAAAGATTGCAAGCAAGTACAATCTTACTTTGATTGATAGATTCATTTAAAAATATCCATTGGGAAGTTAATAGTAATCAGTAAGCAAAATTCACGCCAATAATTTACATTTAGTTTAAAAAACTAACTATCTGTTAAAGGGGTCAGTTTGGATATCGAAAATTATTGTACGTTAAGGCTATTATTTGTACTTTCCGATTTTAGCTGGCCTCAATCGACGATACTTACCTGAAGCCGGTATTCGGTTACTTTTCCAGATATAATCACCTGTCAAATTTATATGTTCCCAGCCTAATGGAGACAAATGAGATAGCAATTGTTCATTGATTTTCATCCCCTTGCGTTTTAGGGATTCAACGGCTCTTTCCATATACACGGTATTCCACAATGAGATTGCTGCTGTTAGAAATGTCAATCCACTGGCTCGATAACTTTGATTTTCCGGTTTTCGGTCTCTTATTTCTCCCAATCGATGCATGAATACTGCGCGCGCTAGTGCGTTGCGTGCTTCTCCTTTATTTAATCCTACATGTACCCTCCGACGTAATTTTGGATCGCAGAACCAGTCAAGCATAAATAATGTCCTCTCAATACGACCTATTTCCCTCAGAGCCTTCGCAAGCCCATTCTGTTTAGGATAGCTGGCTAATTTTTTTATCATTAACGACGCAGTTACTGTGCCCTGTTTTATTGAAGTTGCTAGACGCAAAATCTCATTCCAATGAATTTCAATTTCTTTTAGGTTCAAGCTTGTTGAGGATATCAATGAATGTAACGCCGGATATTGACTCGCTTTTCCTTTGATAAACAGTTTCTTGTCATGAAGATCTCTTATGCGTGGACAAAATGCAAACCCCAGCAGATGCATCAGCCCAAAAATATGATCAGTAAAGCCCGCTGTATCAGTGTAATGCTCTCTAATTTCTAAGTCGCTTTCGTGGTACAACAACCCGTCGAGTACATGGGTTGAATCTCTAACCCTGCTGATAATACAAGTATAAAATGGACTGTATTGATCGGATATATGTGTATAAAACTGAAGTCCGGGATCCTGCCCATATTTAGGGTTTATCTGCCCAGTATAACGACCTGCATTACCAGTTTTGAAATTCTGCCCATCAGATGATGATGTAGTTCCATCTCCCCAAAATGCCGCTAATGACCTCTTCCCTTGTGCATTTACTAGCTCAGCTAAAGCAGCTGCGTAAGTTTCATCGCGTATATACCACGCCTGAATATCTTCGAGTGACGATTTAGTGCTTCCTGGACAAGCTTCTGCCATTTTTGTTATGCCAAGATTGATCCCATCAGCAAGAATAGTGGTTAGAAGAAGACGGGGGTCAGGACGGGTAGTTTCATTTTTTATATGTGTGAAATGGCGAGTAAAAGCAGTCCAACTATTCACCTCATCTAGTATTTCCGTAATTTTAGGACGTGGCAACATTTTGTGTATCAGATCTGCCAGAGGGGATACTTGAGCCGGAACGCAGTTATCTAACGGTGTGATTTTCACGCCTTTATCAGAAATATCTACATCAGGTAACTCACCACGTGTGGCCATGGCATTGACATGTTCAAGTTTTGACTGAAGCAGGGCCATGCGACTGGTAATATATTCATGAAAATCCACAGGTACAGGCAGTGGTAACGAGGGGGACTAATTTATCAAAGTCTTTTTTAGGAATAAGATAATCATCAAAATTTTTATAACGTCGTGAACCTTTTACCCAGATATCTCCGGAACGTAATGTCCCCTTCAGTTCACAGAGCGCACAAAACTCATAATACTGCCGGTCAATACCCGAAGGAGTTACTACCATTTTTTTCCAACTTTCAGGTACAAAGTCTAGTGGTGCTGTTGTAGGAACTTTACGTAACTGCTTATGGTACATGTCTTTGATCACACCCAGCGCATCAGCCAGAGGTTGCGCAGTAGGTGTCGCTATTAATTGCAAACAAGACAACATCCGAGGTGCATATTTTCGTAATGCACTGTATTTTTCAGTGATGATATGAAGATGGTCAAAGTTATTCTTTTTTGCTAGATGTCGTGTTTCCTCTAAACTTGCGACAAATTCAGATCATGGGAGAATGTTTTCAATTGCATTCCACGGGTCATCACCTGAATTACGAGCTTCAGAAAGTGCTTGCCCGATATCAATATATTGCTTTAATTTTGATTGGATCTGTTTTCCCGTCTGCTGAAGACGTTCGGCTTGTGTTTTTTTTGCTTTACTGAAGATACTGTTCAACATTCGCTCATGCAGCTCAATAACTTCATCAATCAATGTAGCTCTTGCTTCTTCTATCACACACACCAAAAACCGCATAGCGCCGACTCGCTGAAAATCGAGTCAAATCTCGACTGCTCATTTTTCTACCTTCCCGTGCGAGTTTAAGTAACCGGTTCTGGTGAATGCTACGGTCTATACCTTCCGGTAATGTTAGATCTTCAATACTGCTCAGTCGATCGAGATGTTGGAGTACGTTCTTTCCATTGATTTTACCCGGAGGCTGCAAAAGCCATGTAAGCCTTGATGGGCGGTTATCTTCAGATTCCAATAGACGATCAAAGGCATCTCTATGGGCGGAAGTTAACGGGGAATTCAGAGTTTGAAAAACGATTTTATCACCGCGAGCCATAGCTTCAGCACAAGTGCGTTCCACTACATCTAAGGACGGAATAATTACACTATTCTTTCGGAGATGATCTAATAACTCTTCCGCTAAGAGAATTCCTTTGTCTGTGCGCGTTGCCATTGGCGTCAGGTGTTTCACACTCTCATTCTGTATCTTACTTGTGAACGTTTTTAGACCAAGGTAGCGGTATAGTTCAATTAAATGCTCACGCCGAGTCACATCTCTACCAGAAACGTAAGTTAACCAAAGATCTGACGCTAATTTTAACCTATCACCAATATGTTTGAGTAATTCGTCAGAAGGCTTGTTTTTTTTATCTGGAACAAAACCGAGATTTTTCATATAGCAAAGAAGCACAGCAAAACCAAACCTGTTAGCGGGTTTACGATGAACATTAATAAGAGTTAAATCATGATCACTTAAATACGCGATTCGAGTTAGCATTAAATCATCGCCAGATAATGCCAATAGTGATTCTCTTTCAGATAACGAAAGGATCTGCCTTCTAGCCATATGACACCCTCTTGTAGATTTCTAATAACGATATTTTAACAAAAGTAATTACCGCATAAGGGTATCCCTTAATGTCACATGACAATGAAGTTATGACTCATTTTAGCTACATTTGAATTAAAATGTGATCACGAACAAGAAAAAAGTCGCCAATTTAGGTAATGCCAGTCAGTTAAGCGAACGTCTATAAAACTAAGGGCTCCAACAGGGCTCACGCATGAGTTATTAAAATGTTAAATTATAGCTAAATGCCAAATAATACCATCTCTCTAAAGTCTGTATTAAGTGCACATTTCAACTGCCGTTTCTTTAACGTTCCTTTTAAATCCACCAATTTTATGAAGTTCATACACATCTGGCGGATCCTAGATAAATTCTCTGCCGCATGCTGATACATTATCTTGCTATCGTCTTCTTTCATTACGCTATCCAACCACCAATGCATACTTTCTACACCCCAATGGCCTCGGCATAATTTACCAAACTCTTCTGCTGATAATTTCTTAGATGATATGAAATATCTAATACCTAAAGAGCCTGCATTACTTTTGTTATGTTTATTATAAGTCACTGCTATACATAAACTTTCTAGACCGTCCCAATCAACAGAGAAGTCTCCAAATGCTTCTGTAAATGGCATTTCGTTAGATAAAGGGGTTGTAGTCCAATGGAACGATTATGTACGTTAAGGGGTTAACTGTCTGATATATCAAAACATTTTAGACAGTAAAAATAAGGGCTAAAACCGTGTAATGCCAGTCAGTTAAGCTGGCTGGCATTTTTTCTATTTATTGCATATTTCTTGGGTTTCAGTTTCACCCAACGAGGATAACTTCTATCTTCTCTTCGAGGTGGTAGGATAAACATGGATATCTGTTGTAGTAATACTTCATAGTGTTTAGGTACTTTCCCTGGACTCCTTAAAGGCAAAGCTGCAAAGTATTGAGTCACAGCAATGACACTACTCGTAAAGCTTAATTGATTTGGCCAGACGCTATCTAATTTACTCGCAGCCTTTGTCATAACCTGCCTTATAAGGTTGTAAGCTAGCAAAATGCCCCACAGTTCCTGCCTGACCATATCAGGCCGCTTACTTCGTAATGTATATTCGTTATCAAGCAAGGTTTGCTTCATTTCACGATAGCCTAATTCAATTTCCCAACGATAGCGATAGAGCTCTGCGATGTCTTCACCAGGGAAGCGCAACCCATCGCGCATTGATGTAAGCACCTGATACTTCTTCCCTTTAATCATTTTCGATACTAACCTTGCTTCGATTACCTCAGGGAGGTCACTGAACTTCTTTCTGGCCTGAGGAGTTGTTTTGATAGCAACGATAGCGTCACTCTGGCTGTATTTATGATACGATTTCATATTGGAAGTCTTTTCTCACAGGGAGCATCCAATGCCTTTCTTGGCCTACTTTGTTCCAGCAGTTAAGTAGCCCTAGGGAGTAATATCCTTTGTCAAAAATAGTAAGCGAATGATCTGGAGTTTGTTCAATTAGCTCTTCTTCAAGCCGCATTTCGCTGGTTCGATAATCAGAGAATGCACTATCGATTAGCTGATGACTCGTAAGCTCCATCAAGCAAACCATGCGTATTTTAGGGTAAATATTCTCAGATGAATTATTACGTTGTGCTTTAAATTCTTGATGGTTTTCAGAAGTATCTTGCGCTCGCCAAAAAACACCATCGACAAATAAAAGATTTAGTCCACACCAAGTTTCGAAGTTAGAAGATTGATAGCTATGCGCTGCCATCTTCTTAAATACTTACTTTACGCCTTCTTCGCCTAGTCTCTGTCTCGCTTGAACAATAGCACTTGTACAACAAAGCGTTGTTTGTCTGGAAGGACAATATCGAGTTGATTAGCGATATCCCAAACAGATTGCTGTCGGAAAAGGCTCATACCTACAACGGACCAAAGTACAGCTTCCAAAGGTAATCACCTCCTTCTAACTGTTGCTACACCGGCTTGTTCGAAGCCTTGCTGAATCAACTCAGGGCTAAGAATCTCAGAATATCTATCAAAGTGATGAAAGGTATTACATGATCGAAAAGTACTCGCAAGTTGGTTTTCTAAAGACATAAAAAATCCTATATTAGTTTCCTAATATCGGATTTTGAAGCATTTTGAGGATCGGTCAAATGATCTCAAAAATTTCTTAACTGATCGGCATTATGCCTATTGGCGACCTTTACAATACTTAATTACAGATAACAGCAAAATCATGGTTATTCATCAAAACCTTCTGAAGAACCACCATAAATATCAGCTAATGATTTCCTTTTTTTATCAAAAACAGTCATCACTTTCATATTTTGAATTACTTTTTCATGCTCAATAGCTGACTGTAAAAAAATAGGTTCAGAAAGAGCTTTTTGTCGAAGTTCATTAACTCTAGCTATTGTGTCTATAAGCATAAACACCTCCCAATAATGTAAAATCAACTCTACCAACAGTGTGTTAAATTAATGCTCAAATCATTACATCTTTTTTTGGATTATTGGGTTGCTGTGTAATCGCAAAATCCATTTTACTTTTTAATTCCTCCCTTTGTTCTTTCTGTAATTTCCTCTTACGGAGGATTTTTATTATTTTCATTCTTAACCAACCAATATCACTATGTTGATAACAATCATAATTGAATAATAAAATAAAAACTGTGATACACGATAATTACTCTATAACCTATCTTTTAAACTATGTCGCTTTTATATAGTGACATTAGGGTCTGCCTTAATGTCACATGACAATGAAGTTATGACTCATTTTAGCGATATTTGAATTAAAACGTGATTCAAGC
>NZ_JARACP010000023.1 GCF_028765545.1 Aliivibrio sp. S4MY1
CCATTTACTTTCATTTTAAAAAATGAAAACAAACAGTTTGCTTTCGCAAATAGTGATTATCAACTCACAAGTGCCCACACAGATTAATAGGTTTCAAATTTTTAAAGAGCAAACTAACAAGGCATGCTGTGATTTGAATCACTCGCTCCGTGTCAGTGGATGCGCAGTATAGGCAATTCAGATTTTCGTGCAAGCCTTTTTATTTAAAAAAACACCGTTAGAGCAACAATTAACCAAGTCGAGCAAATACCATACTAAAAAGGCTATTTTATTGATTATTTCCTCTATGAGTCTTATCTCCTCACGCTTAAATAGCTATGTTACAATTATCATCTATTCAAACCTTACTTGAGATATACACATGAAAATCGGCATTATCGGTGCAATGGAACAAGAAGTTGCCATTCTAAAAGAACAAATTGAAGGTTTAACAACCACGACAAAAGCAGGATGTACTTTCCATACTGGTACCTTAGCTGGAGCAGACATTGTATTGCTGCAATCTGGTATTGGTAAAGTTGCAGCAGCAGTAGGGACAACATTACTTATTTCAGATCATAATGTAGATCTGGTACTAAACACGGGTTCGGCGGGTGGGTTTGATTCATCACTAAACCTTGGCGATGTCGTAATTTCAACAGAAGTACGCCACCATGATGCAGACGTAACAGCTTTTGGCTACGAAATGGGCCAAATGGCACAACAGCCAGCCGCTTTTAAAGCTGACGAGAACTTAATGTCTGTAGCAGAGCAAGCATTGACACAAATGGAAAATAAACACGCTGTTCGTGGCTTAATCTGCACTGGTGACGCTTTTGTATGCACACCTGAACGCCAGATGTTTATCCGAACTCACTTCCCATCAGTTATCGCTGTTGAAATGGAAGCTTCAGCGATAGCTCAAGCATGTCATCAATTTGAAGTTCCGTTTGTTGTTGTTCGTGCAATTTCAGATGTTGCAGATAAAGAGTCTCCAATGAGTTTTGAAGAGTTTTTACCTCTTGCTGCACAAAGCTCATCTGAGATGGTGACCAAAATGGTTGCTCTATTAAATAAATAGCATCCTAAATTGAGCTAGCCAAACGTTAGCTCAATTTTCTCTCTTCTATATAGTAAACATATATGCTTGAAAAATTCTCTTTACTCATTGCTGATTATTCTCTACTGGTTTTATGGGGGGCGTTATTATTTCATTTACTTTTACCAATCCCAGTTCATGCCCACCCCATGACTATTTGGCGAAAATTCGCAGAGTTATTAGCGAACAAAGTAAATAATACTCGCTCTTATCAACAACGTTTTCTTTCTGGCTCTCTCGCTTGGGCCTTAATGATCATCCCTGCTTTTATTGTCTGTATCGCAGCTCAACCCATAGTTTGGAACCTTCCTCTATTTAATTTGGGACTACTTCTTATTTCATTAGAATGGCGAGGCGTTGAAAAACTCTGTAAAGATACAATTCAATCAATTAATCAAAATAATAAAGAAGAAGCAAAGACAGCTCTACAACCTTGGGTTAATCGAGATGTTGAGCCTTTATCTCTGCTAGGTTTAGGCAAAGCAAGTGCAGAAACGATAATTTTAGGCTACGCAAGAACCGTCATTGGTGTTTTATTTTGGTACGGTATTGCTGGAGGGGTTGGCGCATTTATCTATCGCTTATCTTTAGAGTTAGCAAGAGCTTGGTCTCCATCAAGAGATTCATTCCGACCATTTGGTATTCCCGCCCTAACCATACAAACTTTTCTTGATTTTATTCCTTTAAAACTATTTAGCCTGTTATGTCTTATTGGTAAGCACCTTCAAAGCACACTCCACACCTTAAATCAGCAACGTAAGAGCTGGGTAAATACAAATAATGCGTGGCTACTTATCATTATTGGTAAAAAATTTGAGCTTTCTCTTGGTGGTCCTGTTATTTATCAGGGCAAGAAAATTAGCCGCCCAAAGCTGGGAGGAAAAATTGCGCCATCAGCTCTTCATTTAGCGCAAATACATCGTTTCTTAAGCTGGAGAATCGCTATTTGGTTAATTCTTCAAAGCACTCTAATGGTTATAATCAAACATGGGTTATAACTTTTATTTCAACGACATCATGCAGTAAGTCATAGAGGACAAGATGTTAATCTATATAATTGATATGTTTGGTACCGCCATCTTTGCTATTTCAGGCGTTTTATTAGCGGGACGATTAAAAATGGACCCCTTTGGTGTCACAGTTCTCGCTAGCGTTACCGCTATTGGAGGAGGAACAATTCGAGATATGGCACTTGGCGCCACCCCTGTTTTCTGGATTACTGATACTAACTATTTATTAGTCATTTTTGTTACTTGCATTTTAACCATGTTAATCATCAGAAAACCAAAACGTCTTCCTTGGTATATTCTTCCTGTATCCGATGCCATTGGATTAGCTGTATTTGTCGGAATTGGTGTTGAAAAGGCCCTAAGCTATAACGCAGATCCAATGGTTGCCGTGATTATGGGGGTAATAACTGGTTGCGGAGGAGGTATTATTCGTGATGTTCTTGCTCGTGAAGTCCCAATGGTATTAAGAAGCGAAGTGTATGCCACCGCTTGTATTATCGGAGGAATAGTCCACACATCAGCTCTTGAGTTTAATATTCAAAGTTCGACAGCCATGCTTTTTGGCGTAGCGACAACATTAGTCATTCGATTAGCCGCTATTCGCTGGCATCTATCTTTACCGACTTTTGCTCTCAATAAATAAAGCATTAAGCCAACTCTGTTCACATTATTGAGTTGGCTTTTTTGTTTATTTTTAATTAATGGAACTTTTTTTTATTAAAAGGTGACAAAACGATAACTTCGTCACATAGCAGTTAACTCAAAAACAAGCTAAACTTCTATGTTGTTATTTCTATGAATTCTTTACCTAATTAGTCGAATGATATTATCTAAATTAACTCGCATTCCTGTTATCCATCGTATTCTTATTGGTATTTGTAGCGCTGGGATAATTGTTGCTGTAGCGACAATTCCAGACTCGGTCGCCCCTGACTCAGGCTTTTATAAATTAGCGGTCGGACAAACATACCCCATTGAAATTCGTCAAGAATCACTTATTTCGCATGAACAAGCCTCCCCAAATAAGCAACTATCTTGGGAGAATTATACGGTTAAGTCAGGTGAAAGTGCTTCTGTATTATTCAGTCGAGCAGGACTAACCGCTCGCCAACTTTATAACCTAACCAGCAGTGATAAAGAAATTGAACAACAATTAACCCGTCTCCGTCCTGGTAATAAATTAAAGTTTGGCTTCAATAAAAACCAAGAAATTATCCAACTTATTCGCCCTATTAGTAAATTTGAAACCTATAGGATCAGTAAAGTAGGTGATCAGTATATTGGTTTATTTGAAAAAAAAGAGATCGAAACCCAACTTAATTATACCAAAGCGACAATTACCTCTAATTTTTGGAATGCTTCAATTAGCGCAGGTTTAAATGCAAACCAAATAATGGAATTAGCTGGCATTTTTGGTTGGGACATTGATTTTGCTTTAGATATTCGTGAAGGCGACAGTTTTAGCGTTCTTTATGAAGAGCGTTATGCAGAAGGTGAATACGCAGGTAAAGGAAATATTATTGCGGCTTCTTTTACCAATCGCGGAGATACCTTTACCGCTATTCGTAATGATAAAAATGGTAATTTCTATGAGCCAAATGGCCGAGCAATGAAAAAGGCTTTTTTACGCTCCCCAATTAACTTCCGTTATGTGAGCTCTAACTTTAACCCTCGTCGCTTGCACCCTGTAACTGGACAGCGAAAAGCACATAGAGGCACTGATTATGTCGCACCTGTTGGCACCCCTATTTGGGCAGCAGGTGATGGCGTGGTTGATAAAGCAGGTTATAACCAATTTAATGGTAACTACGTATTCATTCGCCATAGTAATACTTACATTACTAAGTATTTACATATGACTAAACGTTATGTAAAAACGGGGCAACGAGTAAAACAAGGGGATACGGTTGGTACCCTAGGCGGTACAGGACGAGTTACGGGGCCTCACTTACATTATGAATTCTTAGTAAACGGAGTTCATAAAGACGCAAGAACCGTTTCGTTACCTCAATCAAAATCGTTAACAGGCAATGATAAAAAAGAGTTTGAAGTGGTAGCAAAAGAGCGTTTAAAACAACTCGAACAATACAGTCAGTTTATTGTAGGTAATCACCCTGTATTAACCCACGAATAAATGAAAATAAGATAATGCCCTATCATGTCATTAATCAGTGACAACATAGGGCATTATTTTTATCCTTAACTTGAGTGTTTTTTATCTCTACCTAGCATCAATAAACAAGGTGTTAATACGAGAGTTAATACAGTAGCAAAGGCTAATCCCCCAGCTACAGCGGTTGCTAATTGTGACCACCACTGGGTACTAGGAGCACCAAACTCTACTTTTTGACTTACCAGATCGATATTCATTTCCAATACCATTGGCATTAAACCTAAAATCGTCGTTATTGTGGTTAATAACACTGGTCGTAAACGCTGAACCCCTGTTTGTAATATTGCATCAACTTTCTCAAGCCCTTCTTTACGCAATGTATTGTAGGTATCAATAAGTACAATATTATTATTAACAACAATCCCAGCCAAAGAAATGACTCCTATCCCTGACATAATGATGCCAAAAGGACGTTGGAAGATAAGCAAACCAGCAAAGACACCAACCGTTGAAAATAAAACAGCACTTAAAATAAGGAAAGCCTGATAAAAACTATTAAATTGAGTGACCAAAATGATCGCCATCACCGCTAAAGCAACAACAAAAGCATTTTGAAGAAATGCGGCTGAATTATTCTGCTCTTCGTTTTGACCTCTGAGTTTAAACTCAACCCCATCAGGTAAATTTAAAGAGCTTAAGGCTGATTTAATTTTTGGTAATTCAATACTCAAATTATAACCATCACTCATATCGGCTTTTACCGTTAACACTCGATGCCCGTCAATTCGATGAATCGTATCTTGTTTGTGAGTAGGGATAATTCGTGCAAAATTAGTGATAGGAACTAATCCATTAACGGTTTTTACCCTTAACTCATCAAAACGTCCGATGTCTCGATGTTCTTCAGGAAAACGAACAAGAATATCAACTTGTTCATCATTATCATCTGGTAGGTAATCCCCTATTTTGAGTCCATTAGTCACAAATTGCACTGTATTACCAACCAGTGTTGCATCCGCACCAAAGCGTGCGGCATCATCTCGACGAATATCAATTTTCCAATCAATACCTTGTTTATTTGAAGTATCACTTACATTCGTAAAGGCTGGATTCGCATCAATCCACTCTCTTACTCGCATTACTGATTGATTAAGTAACTCACCGCTTCTTGCACTGAGTTCGATAACTAAATCATGCTCACTCGGAGGGCCAGCATTCGGTGTACTAAATTCCAATTCAATACCTGCAATGTCCTTTGTTTGAGTCCTTAAATCATTGATGATCTCTTTCACTGGTCTGCGATATTGCCAATCCACTGGGGTTATTTGAATTTGTCCAATTTCATCATCGCCACCAGTTCGCGTATAAATACTGTCTAATTCTTTCATTCCCAATATTTGGTCTTGCACTTCAACCATTAATTTATCTTTCTCATTAATAGAAAGATCACCATGAGAGCGCACTTTGACCGTTAAGAATGGAGGATCAACATCAGGGAAAAAGACAACACCCAAACCAGCTTTCGCATAAGTAAACCCAATCCCTATTGCTAATATTATTGCTAACAACAGAATTTTAAATGGGTGCTTAAGTGCCATTGATAATGTATGAAAATAGAGTTTTGTTATCCCTTCAGCTTGACTAAAATCCCCCTGACTTAACGCATACAGTTTTTCCCTCTTCTTTGGTAAGACTTGTTGAGGTTTACCCAATAAACTCCCCAAAACCGGGACAAATAAAAGTGCCATAACAAGAGATGCACTCAGTGTAGCAATTAAGGTGAGAGGCAAGTACTTCATAAATTCGCCTGTAATATCAGGCCAAAATAACAAAGGAGCAAAAGCAGCTAAGGTGGTTGCGGTAGATGCGGTGATCGGCCACGCCATTCGTTGTGCAGCTTCTCGATAGGCATCAAGACGGTTCGCACCTTCCTGCATTCGTCGATCGGCATATTCAGTAACCACAATTGCGCCATCAACAAGCATTCCTACCGCCATAATAAGCGAAAATAGCACGACAATATTAATGGTTAACCCAGATAGCGCTAACATTAATAGGCCAGTTAGGAACGAACCAGGAATTGAGATCCCAACCAGAAGGGCCGTTCTTGCTCCTAGAATAGCAATAATGACAATCACTACTAATAAAATGGCTGATAAAATATTATTTTGCAGATCGTTAAGCATGATCTTAACGTCTTTTGACTCATCCCACGTGTATTTTACCAATAAATTGTTTGGCCATGAGTCAAGCGCTTGAGCACCGGCTAAAACTGCTTTTACTATCTCAACTGTTTCAATTATGTTTTCGCCAGAGCGTTTTTTGATATCGAGGACAATGGCCTTTTCACCATTTAGTCGAGCGTAACTATTAGGGTCTCTAAACGCTTTTCGAACCGTTGCAATATCTCCAAAAGTCACCACTTTCTTACCATCAACTTTAATTGGTAATTCAAGGACATCTTTTAATGAATCAAAAACAGAAGGGACTTTAACTGAAAATCGTCCATAACCGGTATCAACAAACCCAGCTGCAACCACTCGGTTGTTCAACGCTATCAAATTATAAATAGCGGCTTGATCTAGACCATAACTTTCTAATAAAAGAGGGTCTACTATGATTTCGACAACATCTTCTCGATCTCCAGCAATATCAACTTCTAATATTTGCTTATAACTTTCGAGCTTGTCTTGTAATTTTCGTGCAATTTGTACTGCGGTTCGCTCAGGTACCGTTCCATATAGCACTACGGATAATACGGCTTGCTCTGCTGCTAGAGTAACTTCATGTACGGTTGGCTCATCACTCTCTTCTGGTAAGTCCGGTTTTACCAGATCAACCGCATCTCTTACATCGGTAAGGGCTTTATCCAAATCCGTTCCAACATTAAACTCTAATGTTACTGAGCCATGGCCTTCCCCCGCGACCGCTGTCATTTCTTTGATCCCTTCAATAGAGCGTAACTCTTGCTCCATCGGGCGAACCAATAAGCGCTCAGAATCTTCAGGAGAAATACCTTGATGGCTCATTGAGACATAAATGATTGGGATCGTAATGTCCGGATTCGACTCTTTTGGGATAATAATATAAGTCGATACACCTGCTACAAGTAATAGTACCAATAGCAGTAGCATAGTACGTGAGCGACTCAGAGCCGCATTAATAATGGCTAACATACAATGTCCCTATTTACGTTTTGCGTGAATAAAGTCACCATCACGGACAAACCCTTGACCAACGGTAATAATATCGACTTCATCACCAAGTCCCGTTAACCAAATCCCATCATCTTCTGCTTTTACTAATTGGATCGGCACAAATTTTACTTGTTGATCACTGTCTGCGTGCCCTTCACTTTGAATAACCGTTTTGACCCCTAAATCTCCAGCTTCATTTAATGCCAACATAGCCGGTGACACTTTTAGCGCAGGTTGAAGATCGAGGTTTATTTCTACTTCAGAGCTCATACCTGCAGAAATTTCTGTACCTGTATTTGGTATTTCAACTTCAACAGAAAACGTATTTGTCGACGATGAGGATACGCTAGAGATATAACGAACATATCCTTCAATTGATAAACCGTTAATAAAAAAAACTTCTGCTTTCTGTCCTTTATCAATCTGCCCAATATGCCTTTCACTCACATTAACTTCGATAACTAAAGGGTCTAATACCACAATTTTTGCAACAGGATCACCACGACTCACAAAGTCACCTACCTCAACAAAAAGGTGTTCTACAATGCCATCAAATGGGGCGGTAATCGTTGTATTCTTTAATATAAGCTCAGCATTTCTTACACTCGCTCTTGCTTCAGCTAAAGACGCTTCAGCTTGACTAAAAGCGACTTCGCCTTGCAATCCTTTTCGACGAAGTTCTTTTGCTGCTTTAAACTCTTTCATTCGTACCGAATATATGGCTTTGGCTTGGCTTAAACGTAAGTCAAGATCTGCCATATCTAAATGAGCAATTGGTTGATCTTTTTTTACTCTAACGCCCTTTCTAACTAAGATATCCTCAATTTGAGCACCAACTTGTGCGCCTAATATTGTTTTACGATCAGGCGCAGTTCTGCCATATAAAGAAATGGTTTTATGGGTGGGGATAGACTGAAATCGTTCAACAATGACATGTGCAAGAGGAACGCTCAAAGACTGATTATCTTCTTTTATCTCTGCATTATCTGCATGAGAAGGGCCGCTTATTATCCATAGAAATAAGCTTAAAAATAAACAGAAAGAAATTATCCAAGGACGATGGAGAACATATGAAAAAAAACAAGATGCGTATTTACCCATAGCAACAATCCTTAGTGCTTTAGAGGTAGGTAAACAGTAATACATCCTGATTTACTGTAGGAATTAAGTAACCTTTATAACTTAAATTTATAAAAAAAGGTAAGCGAGAATCCTCTAACTTACCTTCTTTATCAGTTTTTATACACTGAACGAAGCACCGCAACCACAGGTTGTTGTTGCGTTCGGGTTATCAATGAAGAAACGAGAACCTTCAAGCCCTTCGGTGTAATCAACAACACCACCAATCAAGTATTGTAAACTCATTGGGTCAACAACCAAGGTTACGCCATCATTAACTAAGGTCATATCACCTTCGTTCACTTCTTCATCAAACGTAAATCCGTATTGGAAACCACTACAACCACCACCAGTAATGTATACACGTAGTTTTAGATTTGGGTTTTCTTCTTCTGCAATTAGCGTTTTTACTTTTGCTGCGGCAACATCAGAAAACGTTAACGGCACAGATACATCACTCATTTAAACCTCTCAGGATTGGTTTCCAATTCTATTTTATTGCTGATTATCTAATACCTGACTGTTTCATTCAAGTATTCAATTATATCTAATGCTTTGCCACTTCATATCGGGATCGCATTTCCTGTCACTATTTTACTATTAGATGGGGATTAATACGATCAACTCAAGCATTTTTAGGTACAATAGCGCGCAACTGGTCCAATTGATTACTATGAGGATATAAGTAATGACCAAATCAGCAGAACTATTCGCAAAAGCTCAAGATAAAATTCCTGGTGGCGTAAATTCACCTGTTCGTGCTTTTGCTGGCGTTGGTGGCTCACCAATCTTTATTGAGCGTGCCGATGGCCCATTAATTTTTGATGCCGATGGCAAAGCTTATATTGACTATGTTGGCTCTTGGGGTCCAATGATCCTTGGTCACAACCATGCAGCTATTCGTGAAGCTGTAATTTCTGCAGCACAACGTGGTTTAAGTTTTGGTGCTCCAACAGAAACTGAGATTAACATGGCTGAACTCGTTTCTGAATTAGTTCCATCAATGGAACAAGTTCGCATGGTTAGCTCTGGGACAGAAGCAACAATGAGCGCCATTCGTCTTGCTCGTGGTTACACTGGCCGCGATAAAATTATGAAATTTGAAGGTTGTTACCATGGACATGCCGATAGTCTACTTGTTAAAGCCGGTTCTGGTGCGTTAACACTTGGTCAACCAAGCTCTCCTGGCGTACCTGCTGATTTTGCTAAATACACGCTAACTGCAACATTTAATAATTTGGACTCGGTTCGTGAGTTATTTGCGGCAAACAAGGGTGAGATCGCTTGTATTATCGTAGAGCCTGTCGCAGGTAATATGAACTGCATCCCTCCTGTGGAAGGCTTCCATGAAGGTCTTCGTCAAATTTGTGATGAAGAAGGCGCGCTATTAATCTTTGATGAGGTAATGACAGGCTTCCGCGTAGCTGAAAACTGTGCTCAAGGTTACTACAACATCAAACCAGACCTAACAACGCTAGGTAAAGTTATTGGTGGCGGTATGCCTGTTGGTGCATTTGGTGGCCGTAAAGAGGTGATGCAATACATTGCCCCTACGGGTCCTGTTTACCAAGCAGGTACGCTTTCAGGTAACCCTGTAGCAATGGCGGCTGGTTTTGCTTGCTTAAAAGTACTAACAGAAGAAGGCAATGAAAAACGCCTTGCTACAACAACAAAGCAATTAGCGCTAGGCTTAAAAGAGCTAGCAAATAAGCACGGTATCCCAATGGTAGTTAATTACGTTGGCGGTATGTTTGGTTTCTTCTTTACTGATCAAGAAACTATTACTACTTATGAAGACGTCACTAAATGTGATATTGAAAGCTTCAAACGTTTCTTTAACCTAATGCTATCGCATGGTGTTTATCTTGCACCTTCAGCATTTGAAGCTGGCTTTACTTCTTTAGCTCATGGACCAAAAGAAATCGAAGCGACATTAGAAGCCGCAGATCGCAGTTTTGCTGAAATGGCTTCAAGCACTAAATAAATCACCAGCGTAAATAAAAAATGGTTTCTCTGCTTATTGAGAAGCCATTTTTATTGCCAGAAATAAATAACCAATACCATTAATCCAACAATAATAAGAGGGATTATTGGAAGTTTTCTTTTTTTATTACTGCTACACGTCTCTTTATCACAACAGCCCATTATTACTCCCCATTATTCTTGCTAAGCTAACCAAGTACCTATATAACTTAACTTACTACCATTATTTATAAATAACTTACCGCATCATAAGGGAAGAATGTGTCTCATTTCAATAAACTAAATTCCAGTCATTGGGTTTTAATCGCAGCTTTACTTGCTGCCAGTTATGCATGTTTTTTATTAATACAACCATACCTAAACCCAATCATTCTTGCTTTTATTATGTCTCTTTTGTTTGCGCCATTGCATAATAAAATCAGTGAAAAACTGCCAAACAGTCCAAACAGTGCCGCTATCTTATCCTGTATGGCACTCACTTTTATTATTGCTATTCCTTTGTTTTTTGTTTTTGTTGCTATCGTACAGCAAGGTGCTACTTTTTCTAAAGACGCTTATCATTGGGTTACCGAAGGTGGTGTTCAAGCATTATTTGAGCACCCTATAGTTTCTCAAATATTAGCCTTTTTTAATAAGCACTTACCTTTTGATGCTATTGATCCTGCTGAAATAACCCAAAAAATAGCTCAATTAGCCTCTCAGGTTGGTACCAGAGTCGTTGGTGTTAGCGCCCAGATCCTTGGGGATGTCACCAATGTATTAATGAACTTCTTTTTAATGCTCTTTGTTCTTTTCTTCTTATTACGCGATCAAGATAAGATTATCTCAGCATTTCGACACGTACTTCCCCTTTCAAGAAGCCAAGAAGATCGTTTACTTGATGAGATTGAAGAAGTCTCAAAATCAGCCGTACTAGGTTCGTTCTTGACAGCCATCGTTCAAGGTTTAGCTGGCGGCTTTGCTATGTGGTTAGCTGGATTTCCGGGGTTATTCTGGGGAACAATGATGGGCTTTGCTTCATTTATTCCAGTGGTCGGCACCGCACTGATTTGGGTTCCAGCAGCGATTTATTTACTACTAACGAATCAATGGGAATGGGCATTATTCTTAACGGTTTGGGGGGTTGCAGTGGTAGGTTCGATTGACAACATTGTACGACCATTATTAATGCAAGGTAATTCAGGAATGAATACATTGCTTATTTTCTTTTCTTTATTAGGCGGAATCCATTTATATGGTTTAATTGGCTTAATTTATGGTCCTATTATTTTCGCTCTAACATTGGTGTTATTTAATATGTATGAGACTGAATTTAAAGAATTTTTAGACCAACAAGATAAAAGTTAACACCTTAAGAACCATTAATACCATTCTGGATAAGTAGTTGTTCAGATAATTGCTTAGGAAAAATCGATTAGAGCAAGGCATAAATTACAGTAACTAGTGGATCTAATTACAAAATTTATAACGCTGATATAATCGATTTTAACAAGCAAGAATAATCAAATACTTATGTAGATTGGTATAAATAGAGGCTGTATTTATTTACTCTGATAAACAGCCTCTTACTTTTCTTTTGCTTCCCTTAGCTTTGTGCGACAATCTCGTCAGTTTTTGTATTCTTTCGAGGCCACTATGTCTTACTCTGCTCCAAGTCAAATAACTCAACGCCAACTTGCCTATTTTGAAGGTAAACACGTCCTCATTGCTGGTGAACTTATTGATGACTTCCCACTTGAGCTAGTTAAACACTGTGCTTCAACCTCTATTTTTACTACAAACTATGGTTATTATAAGACGTTTGAAAACCACACAGACATCAACTGCTATTTTGGAGCAGAGTTAACCGAAGACACTAATGCAGACTTGATCTTGCTTTATTGGCCAAAAGCAAAAGCAGAGGCTGAATACCTCCTAATGATGCTATTAGCAAAGTTAGGTAAAGAGACGGAAGTTGTTGTCGTTGGTGAAAATAGAAGTGGCGTAAAAAGCATTGAAAAAATGTTTGCTGATTTTGGGCCAATAAATAAATTTGATTCTGCTCGTCGCTGCAGCTTTTATTGGGGTCAATGTACAGAATCAGTACCAGCTTTTAACCTACAATCGTGGTTTAAAGAGTATCAAGTTCAATTTGAAGAGCACACAATTGAAGTAAGAAGCTTACCAGGCGTATTTAGCCATGGTGAATTTGATAAAGGCTCTGAGCTTTTATTACAAACGCTACCTACTTTACGCGGTCATGTACTTGATTTTGGTTGTGGCGCTGGCGTTTTAGGCTCTGTAATGAAAACATTAAACCCTAAAATTCATTTAGATATGGTAGATATCAGTGCCCTTGCTATTGCCTCATCAATTGAAACACTAAAAGCAAATAACCTTGATGGTGAAGTATTTGCGAGTGATGTGTATTCTGATACTAAAGAGAATTACCAATTTATTGTCAGTAATCCTCCCTTTCATGCTGGTTTAAAGACACACTACTCTTCAACAGAAGAGCTACTAGAAAAAGCACCACAAAACCTAACTCATGAAGGCCAATTGATTTTAGTTGCGAATAGTTTCTTACAATACCCACCTATTATTGAAAAAGCCTTTGGGGAATGCTTAACCCTATCAAAAAATAACAAATTTAAAATTTACGCTGCACAAAAATAATCTAGCACCCCGCCGCACTTTACTCTTCTGCTGCTTGATTTTTAACGTAATTTACGTATAAGAGCAGCAGAACTTCTCGTTAATATTCGTCATAACAATAACTACTGACACGTTAATTGTGTCAATTCCGCTGAATGGACCACAGTGTAAACCAGGCTAAAATATGGAAAAAAAACAACACTTTAAACGTCTTCAAAATACGTTAATGATTGCCTTTCTTGCGTTAAGTATTACGCCATTGTCAATTATTGCTATTTTCTTTCTTCACTCTCATAGTCAAGATTTGGCAACTCAAAGTACTGCCCACCTAGTTTCGCTAAGGGACAATAAAGAACAACAAATAACGGACTACTTCAAAGCAAAAAAGTCTGAAGTATTAGGTTTTGCACGCTCTGAGCTTGCCAATGCGAGTGGCGGTCGATTCTATGGTCTCGTCAGTGCTTTTCCTCATTTAGGTAGCTCTATAGAAAACGCCAGAGAGAACGCGCAGCAACGATATATAGAAGGATCTGGTAATAAGATCCGCACCAGTATTTTACCAGAGTCTAATTCTTATATTGGTAGTGAGCGCTATCGTCTTTTGCATAAACGTTATCATTGGGCCTACCAAGAACTACTAAAACGTTCTGACTTTACTGATATTCTTCTTGTTGATATTGACGGTAATGTTGTTTATTCCACAAAAAAAGAAGATAACTACGGCACCAATTTACTCACAGGTAAGTATAAAAATACTGCACTAGAAAAAACCTATAGCCAAGTACGAGATATGATGAAAAAGACGAAAAATAAGGAAAATATTCCTGTTATTTTCTCTGACTTTGCTTATATCAATAATGAGAATATCTCTTGGTTCGCTGCACCTATCGTACAACAAGGCTACTTGCATAGTTTTGCTCTTTTTAAGCTACCAAATACTGGTTTATCTAAACTATTAGATTACAAAGAAAACAACTCGACTAAAACTTATTTTGTTGGTGAGGACTCTTACTCACGTATTAACAATAATGATACAAAGAAAAATTTATCTAAAAATATAATCGCAGCACTTTCTGGAGATAAGAGTGTAGGTAGTTTTACTGATAAAAAAGATCAAAAAGTATTGGCTGCATTTACTCCTATTACTATTGATAACCATACTTGGGGGTTATCTATTGAACTACCTGAAAAAGAAGCATTTGCACGTATTCAGCAATTAGAACAGATTTTTATTGTTGCTATGATTATCGCTATTGTCAGTGTTGTTATAGCTTCTCATTTCCTATCTAATTCGATTACCGCACCTCTTTTACGCCTTACTTGGGCAGCTGAGCGTGTCTCAGCAGGCGATCTAGACCAAGATATGATCAGCACCGATAGAAAAGATGAGATTGGTCGTCTTGCGGTCAGTTTTGCTCGAATGCAACGTTCAATTCGAGAGAAGATTCAACTAATCAAGACACAGAACGAAGAGTTAGAGGCGAATCTCGCGCTTATTCAAAATAAGAATAAGGAACTGGAAGCAACCGATAAGTTAAAGGATGAGTTTCTCGCAACTACATCTCACGAATTAAGAACGCCGTTACATGGCATGGTTGGTATTGCTGAAGCTCTTTATACTGGGGCAAATGGGCCAATATCAGCTTCACACCGACACCAATTAGAAATAATCATTAACAGCGGTCAAAGGCTAACTAATTTAGTTAACGATCTGTTGGACTACCATAAAATGCGTCATGGTAATCTGGATATTAACCGCCATGTAGCAGATCTATCTGCAGCAACAAGTCTAGTCCTCGAATTATCACAACACTTACTTGGCAATAAAACTATTCGTATCATTAACCAAGTAGATAAATCATTACCTTCTGTATATGCCGATGAACAGCGTCTTGAGCAAGTTCTCTACAATTTAATTGGCAATGCCATTAAGTATACCTCAGAAGGTAAAATTGTAATTTCAGCTAGCGTCGTTGACCAATGTTTAAGAGTGCAAGTTGTCGATACTGGGCATGGTATCCCTGCCGATGAATTAGAGCATATTTTTGAGCCATTGATTCAAGCAGGACATGACTCAAATCGCTACCGCCAAGGCTCTGGACTCGGTTTATCAATTAGCCGCCAACTCATTGAACTCATGGGCGGCTCTCTCTATGTAAGCAGTCAACCAATGGTTGGGGCTACTTTTAGCTTTACTATTCCTTTAGCAACAAAAGAGCAAATACAACATCATAAATTGCTTACTAAAGAAGACATAGCTCATTATCAAACACCTGAGAAGTTAGAATACAATCTGGATGAATTAGCAGAAGAGATCCCTGAGAATCCTGATGGTCCCTTACTTTTAGTTGCCGATGATGAACCAGTAAACCTTCAAGTATTAAGTAGCTTTTTAAAGCTTGAGGGCTATCGCGTTAAAACAGCAAATGACGGGCCTGAAACCTTGCAGGTACTAAAAGAAGAAAAGCCAGAATTATTATTACTAGATGTAATGATGCCAGGTATGAGTGGTTATGAGGTGTGTCAATCCCTAAGACAAGAATACAATCATTCACAACTACCAATCATCATGCTCACTGCATTAAATCAAACTCAAGATCGTGTAAGAGGGTTTGAATCTGGTGCTAACGACTATTTAAGCAAACCCTTTAATAAACAAGAATTAGCTGCCAGAATTAAAGCACATATTCAAGCAAGTCAAACTGAAGGCTTTATTAATGAAAACAGCCGATTACTACAAGAAATACGTCATAGAGAAAAAGTAGAAGCCAGCTTACTAGAAACACAAACACATATTTTAGAGCAATTAAATCATGCTCATGAGGCTATTATTTGCGCTAAAAAAGATGGCAACATTCAATATGTTAATCACGCAGCAGCTAAGCTATTCCAAAGAACAGAAGAGCAACTAACTCGCTACTCTATTGATGAACTGATTGCCAAACGAAGCTTAATTGAAAGTAAGCAAAATCACAGAGGTAATATTGATGTTTATATTGATGGTGGAATAGAGCAAATTAATGCAGACCTTTTGCATCTACCAGCAGAGTCTGGTTTATCATTAATGCTCATCGTAAGTCACAAACATGAAGCCAGTGAGCAGCGCATTCATGATTTAGAAAGCGCTGTTGAGGCACTTTCTGCTTTTGCGTTTGACGGAGATAAACAGAAATTAGATTCCTTATCTCTCCTCAATGGCGACATAGCTCAATTAGTCACAAAAGCTAACGAGAATAAAGACGATAAAGGCACCATTATGCGTGAATTAATTGTCGATGGTATGACTTCAGGGCTACTTTATTGGGAAGAATCAACAGGACAAACTAAATACACTTTAGCCGAAGAAAGTGGCTTATGGCGAGTTTACCTAGATAGAAGTACATTACAGACTCGAACTCTTGATAAGTATTTGCGCGTTGAAACATTACCTAAAACACCAAGGTGGCGCACAGTAATAAGCACCCTAGAGTACATCTTGACGCATTGTGAACAGCACAATACTCAGCGAGAAAAGCTCGTTAGAATTAAAGACAAACTTCAAATTCTCATTGCATCAGCCTAAATTATTCTATTTTTATCCCAATAAAAACCTACAATTATTTGTAGGTTTTTTTTCATCATTACAAATTATCATGGCGAAATAAGCCTTCCAAAATCTATTCTTAATACCGCTAAATTTACGAATATCAGTACTTAATACCCTAGGTTTAATCAGTTTGTCATAATAATGAGAAGCGACTCACAACAAATTCAAGGTGATAATTTTAGCGGTAAAATTAACGATAAAGTTCACTAGTGACCCCTATCACCATCTATCTAACAAAAGCCAAGTCCATTACAAACAAAAGATAACAGAGTTAGTAATCACTAACATCTAACTTTATAGTACGGCATTTACATGAATAATATCACACAGCCAACTCAGTTCAAATAATGAACAAAATAATTAAAAGTAACGGTTTTAACGTTAAATTGATCAATTTTGCCGTTTTTAACGGTAATCGAAATTGACGTTTTAATGTAAAAGCGCTTTTCTATACATGCCCAAGGCCTACAGGCCACTCAAAAAACATTTAAACGCAATTTGGAAAAATGGATTTGAGGTAGGTCTTTAATGTGTGTTTATCGAATTGATAAAGACGTATATATCGTGAAACTAAAGCAAAGAGTAAGGAACAGCTATGCTTGCCAATATTAAAAAAACTACACTAGCTGCTGCTGTATTAGCAGCAACAACGGGTTTTGCAGCAACAGATGCAGCTGCTCGTAGTGAGCTAACAGTAGTGCCAGATTTCTACCCTACAATGATCCAAAACTTTAACCCATACTTAGCAACTAACCTTCGTACAACAACTGATTTTGTTTACGAACCATTAGTTATCTTTAATGAGATGCACGGTAATAAACCTGTAATGCGTCTTGCTGAAGACTTCCGTATGTCTGACGATCTTATGAGTGTTACTTTTGACATTCGTAAAGGAGTAAAATGGTCTGATGGTGAGAAATTCACAGCGGATGATGTGATTTATTCTTACCAACTATTAAAAGACAAGCCTGAGCTTGATCAACGTGGTATCAATAAATGGGTAACAAAAGTTGAACGCGTAAACGAATATCAAGTTAAATTTAGCCTATCTGAAGCTAACTCAAACGTTCCATACGAAATTTCATTAGTTCCAATCGTTGCTGAACACATTTGGTCTAAAGTTGAAAACCCAACAACGTTTACTAACGAAAATCCAGTAGGTACAGGTCCATTTACTGAAATTGATACTTTTACACCACAACTTTATATTCAATGTCGTAACCCGAATTACTGGGATAACGACAACCTAGATGTAGACTGTTTACGTGTACCTCAAATCGCAAACAACGACCAATTATTAGGTAAAGTAGTTAACTCAGAACTTGATTGGACTTCATCTTTCATTCCTGACATTGACCGTACTTACGCTTCAGCAAGTCCTAACCACCAATACTGGTACCCGCCATCAGGTACACAAGCATTCATGGTTAACTTCAAAAACCCTGATGCAGCTAAAAATGAAGCACTAACAAACGTTGAGTTCCGTCGCGCTATGGGTATGGCTCTTGATCGTCAAACCATCATTGATATCGCATTCTACGGCGGCGGTACTGTGAATGATTTCGCATCTGGTCTTGGTTATGCATTTGAAGCATGGTCTGATGAAGCTATTCATAACAAGTACAAGAAATTCAATACATACAATGTTGAAGCGGCTCAAAAGCAACTAGCTAAAGCAGGCTTTAAAGACATTAACGGTGATGGATATGTTGAAACTCCATCAGGTAAATCGTTTGAGCTTCTAGTGCAATCACCAAATGGTTGGACTGACTTCAACAACACGGTTCAACTTGCTGTTGAGCAACTAGATGAAGTTGGTATTAAAGCAAAAGCTCGTACTCCAGAGTTTGCGGTTTACAACCAAGCGATGTTAGATGCAACTTATGATGTAGCTTACACTAACTACTTCCACGGTGCCGATCCTCACCTATACTGGAACAGTGCTTATAACTCAGCACTTCAAAATGGTGATGGTATGCCACGTTTCGCAATGCACTACTTCAAAGATGCGAAACTGGATGCACTACTTGATAGCTTCTACAAAACAGCTGACCGTGATGAGCAACTAGAAATCGCTCATGGCATTCAGAAAATCATTGCAGAGAATCAAGTAACAATCCCTGTAATGTCTGGTGCTTACATGTACCAATACAACACTAAACGCTTCACTGGTTGGTGGAACGAGAAGAATCCTAAGGGTCGTCCAAATATCTGGGCAGGTATCCCTGAGCGTCTTCTACACGTTCTTGACCTAAAACCTGTTAAGTAATATGTAACTATCTTTGCGGTGTACCCCTTGTGCACCGCCTATTCCCCCCTTCCCTACTAGCTAAAGGAATGGCGCTCGTCGTCAGGGGTTTTTATGTCCTGATTTCCAGGTCAGGCAAACAATATCTGGATGAGTAAGGTGTGAGTTATGGGATTTTTTCTAAGACGTTTATCGTTCTATTTTATTGCGTTGGTCGTTGCTGCAACGATTAACTTCATCATTCCGCGAGCAATGCCAGGTGATCCTGTTGTCATGATGTTCGCTAATGCAACCACTCAGGTAACTCCTGAGCGTATCGAGGCGATGAAACAACTGCTTGGTTTTGTTGATGGCCCTCTATACGAGCAATACTTTATCTACATCAAAAACATTCTAACTTGGGATCTAGGTACTTCTATCAAGTTCTACCCTTTAAGTGTAAATACACTATTAGGCGGCGCATTTGGTTGGTCTCTATTTCTTGCTGGTACCGCGGTTGTTTTGTCTTTCTCTTTAGGTTCAATCCTAGGTATTTTCGCAGCGTGGAAACGCGGCAGTGCTTATGACACATTCATCTCTCCTGGGATGCTGGTTATTCAAGCTGTCCCACAAGTAGTTATTGCTATGCTTGCCATGTTTACTTTTGCTGTCGGCTTAAAATGGTTCCCAACAGGGTATGCGTATACCCCAGGTGTTATTCCTGATTGGACAAGTTGGGCATTTATCAAAGATGTTGCTTATCATGCAATACTTCCACTGTTATGTGCTTCAATCGTTCAAATTGGTGGTTTCCTAATTAACATGCGTAACAACATGATTAACCTACTTGGTGAAGATTACATCACCATGGCTAAAGGAAAGGGATTAAGCGAAAACCGAGTTGTATTTAACTATGCTGCACGAAACGCAATGCTTCCAAGTGTTACTGCTTTATCAATGTCACTAGGTATGGCGATTGGTGGTCAATTAATCGTTGAGATTATCTTTAACTACCCAGGTCTTGGTTCTGTACTATTTAACGCTATCACATCTCGTGACTACCAAGTTCTTCAAGGTCAGCTTCTTATCATGACTCTGTTCATGCTGTTCTTTAACCTTCTTGCTGACATGTTATATGTTGTTCTAGACCCTCGCCTACGCAAGGGAGGAAAATAATAATGAAAGGCTTAATTAAATTACTTTCTGGTAACCCTAAATCTCTATTTGGTTTAGGTATCCTATTCATGTTTATCTTTATTGCTGTGTTTGCACCATTTCTTAGTGATCACGCACCAGATAAACGTACAGGTAAACCACATGAATACCCAAGCTTTGTTGTAAACGCAGCTCAGAATAACCCTGATGGTTGGGTATCTGAAAACCTTGCGACAGATCGCCGTACATTACTAATGTCTAAGAAAGCAGATCACGTAATGGGAACGACTCGCATGGGTCGCGATGTTTGGTCTCAACTTGCTCATGGTGCTCGTGTATCACTAGCAGTAGGTTTTGGTGCTGGCTTAGTTGTGTGTTTCTTAGCAACGATTATCGGTATCTCTGCAGGTTACTTTGGTGGAAAAGTGGATGATGTACTAACAGCAGCAATGAATATCATGCTGGTTATACCTCAATATCCACTGCTATTCGTTCTTGCTGCCTTTATTGGTGAAGCTGGGCCGATGACTATCGCCCTCATCATAGGGTGTACCTCCTGGGCTTGGGGTGCTCGTGTTATTCGCTCCCAAACCTTAGCGTTACGTGAGAAAGAATTTGTAAGAGCTGCCGAAGTATTAGGTGAGTCATCATGGCGTATCATCTTTGTTGAGATTCTTCCAAACCTTATCTCAATCGTTGGTGCTAGTTTTATCGGCTCAGTGATGTATGCAATCATGATGGAAGCAACAATCTCGTTCTTAGGTCTTGGCGACCCAAGTACAATCAGTTGGGGCATCATGCTTTACAACGTACAAACATCATCATCAATTCTAATTGGCGCATGGTGGGAATTAATAGCCCCTTGTATGGCTCTGACTATTCTAGCTATCGGTCTTGCAATGCTGAACTTTGCGGTTGATGAAATTGCAAACCCACAACTACGTTCTCATAAAGGCATGAAGCGCTGGAAAAAACTAGCGGCTCAAGACACTAACGAACGTAAACCAGATTTAGGCAAACCAGAATTAAATTGGAACAGGGAAGATTAATATGACTGACCCACAAATTTCTATCCGCAATCTATGTGTGGATTACATTACTGAATCAGGTGATGTACGAGCAGTAAACAATGTGAGTTTTGACATTGGTAAAGGTGAAGTCTTTGGTCTAGCAGGCGAATCTGGTTGTGGTAAATCAACTATTGCATTCTCTTTAATGCGCCTGCATAAGCCGCCTGCATTCATCACTGGTGGTGAGGTTATATTTGATGGTCAAGACATCTTAAAATATAGCGACCCAAAAATGCAGGCTTTCCGTTGGAGTGAAATGTCAATGGTGTTCCAAAGTGCCATGAACGCATTAAACCCAGTACTTCCGATGGAAGAGCAGTTTTGTGATGTAATCATGCGCCATACCACAATGACTCGTGAGCAAGCGATTACTCGCGCTCAAGGTTTATTGGAAATTGTTGATATTCACCCGAGCCGTTTAAGTGATTATCCTCACCAGTTCTCTGGTGGTATGCGTCAGCGTTTGGTTATTGCCATTGCATTAGCACTTAACCCTAAAATGATCATTATGGATGAACCAACAACGGCACTTGATGTTGTTGTTCAACGTGAAATTTTACAGAAAATTTATGCGCTTAAAGAAGAATTTGGTTTCTCAATTCTATTTATTACGCACGATTTATCGTTAATGGTTGAGTTCTCAGATCGCATTGGGATCATGTACTCAGGAGAATTGATCGAGGTTGCCTCTTCAAAAGAGATCTTAACCTCTCCTTACCACCCATATACAAAAGGGCTGGGAAGTTCATTCCCACCACTAACGGGGCCAAAAACCAAATTAACGGGTATTCCTGGAAACCCTCTTAATTTATTAGAAATACCGCAAGGTTGTCGCTTTCAGTCTCGTTGTGATCGTGTACACGAAGCATGCCGTACGATTCCTACACAGCTTCGTCAGATTGAGCCTGGTCACTTGTCAAATTGCCACCTTTACGGTGAGACAATTGCACAAGCAAAAGCATAAAACGGATTTTCTGGAGTAAATTATGAGCAAAGCATTTGGCGAATTACTGATTGAAGGTAAAAATCTAGTTAAAGATTTCCCTGTAAGCAGTAACGCACTAAAAAACCCAATGATGCGAGCGATCAACGACGTATCATTCAAAATGTACAAAAGTCGTGGTCTTTCTGTGGTTGGTGAATCAGGTTCTGGTAAATCCACTACAGCAAAAATGATCGCAAAAATGTATGCGCCTACAGGCGGTACAATTGAATACAAAGGTCGTGATATTCAAGATATCGTTAAGAAAAGTGACTTAATGAGCTATCGCGAAGGTGTTCAAATGGTTTGGCAAGACCCATTTGGTTCTCTAAACCCTACCCATAACATTTTCCATCATATTGCTCGTCCTCTTCTTATTCACAAGAAAGTGGCTCCGGGTAATAAGAAAGAGTTAGAAGAGCGTGTGTATGATCTTCTTGAACAAGTAGGTCTAATTCCACCAAAAGAGACTGCGGCTAAATTCCCGCATCAACTTTCAGGTGGTCAACGTCAGCGTGTAAACCTTGCTCGAAATATTGCAGTAGGTGCCGAAGTAGTACTTGCTGATGAGCCAACATCCATGCTTGATGTATCTATCCGTGCAGGGGTTCTTAACCTGATGGAAGAGATGAAGTTTGAGAAAGAAATGTCTCTACTTTACATCACGCACGATATCGCAACTGCTCGTTACATCGCAGAAGATCTCGCGGTAATGTATGTTGGGCATATGGTTGAGTGGGGAGATACTGATGAGATCATCCATGATCCTCAGCACCCGTATACTCAATTACTAGTATCAGCAGTGCCAGATCCAAGCAAATCGATCCATACCAAGTTGAAAGGTAACAAAGGGGAAATTCCTCTTTGGACACCAGAATCAGCAGGTTGCCCATTTGCCGGCCGTTGTACTCACGTAACAGAAAAATGTAAAGAACGTATGCCTGGCGTAACAAAACTGTCAGACAACCATTTTGTTCGTTGTTACTTATACGAAAATTAATTTCATTAGTAATATCGAACAGCAGTAATTGGTATTTTGGAGAAATAGATGCAACTGTTAACTAACCATATTGGATATGAAACAAACGGACCGAAATCAGCGGTATTATTGACTACCACTGCCTTAGCACAGCCAATATCAGGTCAAATTGTTTGTACTCAAACACAAGAGGTAAAACACCGTTTTTCTATTTCTTCATCAAACCAAGTTGCTCATTGGCATCAAGGTTACTTTGCTGAGATCTCATTTAATGAATTCTCAGAACAGGGAGAATTCATTCTTGTTATCGAAGGAGCGATTTCTCACCCTTTTATTATCAAAACCAACCTATTAATGAGTCATACATTTTCTGATGTTATGCACTACTTTAAATCACAACGTTGTGGCGGAATTTTTGATAAGCAAGATAAGCAAGCCCCTTTATTAAACAGTAATAAAACCGTCGATGTTCATGGTGGTTGGTACGATGCGTCTGGTGACGTAAGTAAATACCTCAGTCATTTGTCTTATGCAAATTATCTTAACCCTCAGCAAATTCCGATGGTTGTTTGGAATATGCTAAAAGGATTAGAACTAACACAAAACCTATCGGATTTTGCCGCATTCTCTCGCACCCGTCTTACGGAAGAGGCGTTATTTGGTGCTGACTTCCTAGTTAGAATGCAAAGTCCGGAAGGTTTCTTTTACATGACGGTATTTGACAAGTGGAGCAAGGATATCAATCAACGAGATATCTGTGCTTATGCAACCCAAGATGGTCTAAAATCTGATGACTATCAAGCAGGATTCCGCCAAGGTGGTGGCGTTTCTATCGCCGCATTGGCCGCAGCATCTCGCTTAGCAACAGATGGTGAGTATACTCAAGAAGAATATCTCGCAGCAGCAGTAAAAGGTTACTGGCATTTAAAAGAAAACAATCTTAGTTACTTAAATAATGGCAAAGAGAATATTATTGATGAATATTGTGCTCTACTTGCCGTTATTGAGCTTTTCAAAACAACTCAAGATAACACCTTCTTAATTGAAGCGCGCACTTGGGCAGATAAACTATCAGCTCGTCAACAAAGTGATGATAATTTCTCACATTTCTGGTCAGCGACTGATAATGGCGAACGTCCATATTTTCACGCAGCAGAAGCTGGCCTTCCTGTTATTACGCTATCTCAATACTTAGAAGTAGAAACGGATAATAGCCGCAAAGCTCATACTCAACTAATTATCAACCAAGCGATTGAATTTGAATTAACTGTATCTTCTGAAGTATTCAATCCATTTGGTTACCCAAGACAATATGTAAAACCCGTTAATGGTGAAAAACACAGCGCTTTCTTTGTTGCTCACGACAATGAGTCAGGTTATTGGTGGCAAGGAGAAAACGCACGACTCAGCTCTCTTGCTAGCATGAGTTACCTTGTTCTGCCGCACTTGGCATCAACTAATGTAAAACAAAAACTCACTGAATTTGCTCAGCATAATTTGAACTGGGTATTAGGCCTAAATCCTTATGACATGTGTATGTTAGACGGTCATGGACACAACAATCCTGACTACTTACCTCATTTAGGCTTCTTTAATGCTAAAGGTGGTGTTTGTAACGGTATTACAGGCGGGTTTGACGATGAAGAAGATATCGCATTTAATCCAGCACCACACGGTGAGGACATGTTGCAAAACTGGCGTTGGGGCGAACAATGGATCCCTCACGGAGCATGGTATCTATTAGCCATTATGTCTCAATCTGCTTATTACTCAGAGAAAGGAGCATAATCATGACGCATTTATACATAGGTATTGATGGTGGTGGTACGTCTTGTCGCGCTCGAATTCGCAATGCACAAGGTGAGTTACTTGGTGAAGCGAAGAGTGGCAGCGCCAACATCTTGCTTGGGGTCGATGTCGCAATGGATTCGATCATTGATGCCATCACTCAAGCTGCTGCACAACATAATTTAACTGACGCAGACTTCTCTCGCATGCACGTTGGTTTAGCCCTTGCTGGCGCTGAACAAAAATCCGCTTGGCATAACTTTATGCTACAAGCTCATCCTTTTGCCTCAATGGTTCTTAATACCGATGCTTACGGCGCTTGCTTAGGTGCTCATAAAGGTAAAAACGGTGCCATTATGATTGCTGGAACTGGCTCTTGTGGCATCTACATTCAAGATGCTCAGCAACATGTTGTTGGCGGTCGAGAGTTCCCAATATCTGATCAAGGTGGCGGAGCAATTATGGGCCTTAATTTAATTCAACATACGCTTTTGGCTTCTGATGGTATAAAACCTATGACAGCTCTAACCGAACATGTATTGGCGCACTTTAATCATGATATCGATAGCATCGTTGATTGGTCTAAAACGGCTCGTCCATGTGATTATGGACAGTTTTCTCCAACTATCTTCGCTCTTGCATTAAAAGGAGATGATCTTGCTATTGAGCTGTTACAGCAAACAGCTAGCGATATAGAAATGTTCTTAACTGCTTTAAATAAAAAAGGCGCAACACAAATTGCGTTAATGGGAAGTATTGGCGAACGCATTGTTGAGTGGTTATCCCCTTCTATTCGCCAATATTTAGTACAACCACAATGTGATGCGATTGAAGGTGGCATCATGATGGCAGGAAAAGCAGAACATAACCTGTTCTAGCATTTTTATAAGGAAAATATGATGGATTATCGTGTTGATCTTGTTGTTTTGTCAGAAAAAGACAATCTAAGCCGCTTTGGCTTAACCTTACATAATTTAAGCGATGTGGATCTTCATCATTGGCAATTTCACTTTACGATTGATCGCTTCATAGCTCCACACAGCAATACGCAAGGTACTTTAGAGCAAACCGGTAGCTTCTGTAAGCTTATTCCAAATGCTAACCAAGTACTAAAAGCAAACAACCATTATTACGTAGAGTTCAGTATTGGAACTGCTCCTTTTCGTTTTATTTCTGATGGTCTTGATGATGCAGCGATATTCATTGCTGATGCTATAAAACCTCAATTTTTAGAGGTATCTATTTCTCCAATAGTATTAGCATCACCACATACTGAGCGCACTCAAATTCCAAGAGTGGCACCTGCTGAATTATCGCTAATTCCAAAACCAGAATCAGTTCAACGTCTTGATGGGTTATTTAATTTAACGAATTCCTCACTTGAGATTCAAACTCACTTAGCAGAAGGGCCTGCGACATGGCTAAGTGAAGAGCTAAAGATAATTACATCAAAAAATCATCCGATTAGTGATAATGGGCAGATCCAATTTATTGCTAACCCAACTCTAGATAGAGGGGCTTACAAAGTCTCAGTGATAGAAGATAAAGTCACACTCCATGCTGGCTCAAGTGAAGGCTTTGCTCATGCTTGCGCGACATTATTGCAACTAATTAATGAAGACACACTGCTAGTACCATGCGTGAAAATTAAAGATCAACCACGCTTTCACTACCGCGGCATGATGTTAGATTGTGCAAGACACTTTCACCCTCTTGAACGAGTAAAACGTTTAATCAATCAATTAGCTCAATACAAATTCAATGTTTTCCATTGGCATCTCACTGATGATGAAGGATGGCGCGTTGAGATCAAAGCATTTCCAGAATTAACTCAAGTTGGTGCTTGGCGTGGTTCTAACCATCTTTTAGAGCCTCAATATACGCATGTTGCTAGCTCTCATGGTGGCTTTTACTCACAAGAAGAAATTAAAGAGGTGATCGCTTACGCTGAAGTTCGTGGTATTACCGTGATCCCTGAAATTGATATCCCTGGGCATTGTCGTGCTGCTATTAAAGCACTACCTCATTTATTAGTTGATACCGACGATCACTCAAATTATCGCAGTATCCAACATTACACAGACAATGTACTTTCTCCTGCATTAGAAGGAACTTACACCTTTATTGATACGGTACTTGAAGAAGTTGCTGCACTTTTCCCTGCTCCATATGTTCATATCGGAGCTGATGAAGTTCCAAAAGGCGTTTGGACAGACAGCTCAAAATGCCAAGAACTAATGAAACAACAAGGCTATAGCGATCCTGTAGAGCTTCAAGGCCACCTACTTCGTCACGCTGAAACAAAATTGAAACAGCTTGGTAAAAGAATGCTTGGATGGGAAGAAGCTCAACATGGCAATAAAGTCAGTAAAGACACGGTTATTTATTCTTGGTTAAGCGAAGAAGCGGCACTTAACTGTGCAAAACAAGGCTTTGATGTGGTACTTCAACCTGGACAAACGACTTACTTAGATATGGCTCAAGATTACGCTCCAGAAGAACCAGGAGTTGATTGGGCTAATGTACTTCCTCTTGAAGATGCATATAACTATGAACCATTAGCAGAACTTGCTGATAACGACCCTATTCGTAAACGAATTCTTGGCATTCAATGCGCGCTTTGGTGTGAAATCATCAATAACCAAGAGCGTATGGACTACATGATTTTCCCACGCCTTTTAGCGATATCTGAAGGTATGTGGACACAAAAACAACACAGAAACTGGACAGACTTTTTATCAAGGTTAAATGGACGATTACCAACCCTAACACGTCAGGGTATTAATTTCCGTCAACCATAAGTCACCCAATTATTAGTATTTTAGTTAAGGATAAAACAATGAAATACGGCTTTTTTGATAACGATAACCGTGAATATGTAATCACTCGCCCTGACGTACCAGCACCATGGACTAACTATTTAGGTACAGAGAAATTCTGTACGGTTATTTCTCACAATGCTGGCGGTTACTCTTTCTATAACTCTCCAGAGTATAATCGTGTTACTAAATTCCGTCCAAATGGCACATTTGATCGCCCTGGACACTATGTTTACTTGCGTGATGATGAAACTGGCGATTACTGGTCAATCTCATGGCAACCTGTAGCTAAAAGCTTAGATGAAGCAAGCTACGAAGTTCGTCACGGTTTGTCTTACTCTAAGTTCAAATGTGACTACAACGGCATTGAAGCAACTAAAACTTTATTTGTTCCAAAAGGTGAAGACGCTGAAGTGTGGGATGTGGTTATTAAGAATACTAGCGATAAGCCTCGCGTTATCTCTGCATTCTCTTTTGTTGAATTCTCATTCAGCCATATCCAATCAGATAACCAAAACCACCAAATGTCATTGTACTCTGCTGGTACGTCTTACAATGAAGGCGTGATCGAATACGATCTTTACTACAATACCAATGATTTTGAAGGTTTCTACTACTTAGCATCTACGTTTGATCCTGATTCATACGACGGCCAACGTGACAGCTTCTTAGGTGCATACCGTGACGAAGCAAACCCAATTGCGGTTGAAAAAGGTCAATGCTCTAACTCGGCTCAAACCTGTTACAACCACTGTGGTTCGCTTCATAAGCAATTCACTATTCAACCGGGCGAAGAAGTTCGTTTTGCTTACGTACTTGGCCTAGGTAAAGGCAATGGTGAGCGTCTACGTCAAAAATACCAAGATGTAGCTAATGTAGATGCCGCTTTCCAAGAGATTAAAGATCACTGGAGTGAGCGTTGCGATAAATTCCAAGTTAAATCACCAAACGAAGGTTTGGATACAATGATCAACACTTGGACACTGTATCAAGCTGAAACCTGTGTGGTTTGGTCTCGTTTCGCATCATTCATCGAAGTAGGCGGACGTACGGGTCTTGGTTACCGTGATACCGCTCAAGATGCGATCTCTGTACCTCATGCAAACCCTGAAATGACTCGCAAACGTATCGTAGACTTATTACGTGGCCAAGTTAAAGCGGGTTACGGTCTACACCTATTTGATCCTGACTGGTTCGATCCTGCAAAAGCAGACGTGAAACCATCAAAGTCACCAACCGTTGTTCCTACTCCATCGGATGACGATAAGATCCACGGTATTGAAGATACGTGCTCTGATGACCATTTATGGATCGTTCCTACTATCATCAAATATGTAATGGAAACTGGCGAACACTCTTTCTTCGACGAAGTGATCCCATACGCTGATGGCGGTAACGCTACTGTTTATGAGCACATGAAAGCGGCGTTAGATTTCTCTGCAGAATACGTTGGTCGTACTGGTATTTGTAAAGGTTTACGTGCTGACTGGAATGACTGCCTGAACTTGGGTGGTGGTGAATCATCAATGGTTTCATTCTTACATTTCTGGGCATTAGAAGAATTCCTAGATTTAGCAAAATTCCGTAATAATGACGCTGATGTAACTAAATACTCGGAAATGGCAGCTAATGTACGCGAAGCGTGTGAAACTCATCTTTGGGATGAAGAAGGCGGTTGGTACATTCGTGGTCTAACCAAAGATGGCGACAAAATTGGTACAGCACAGCAAACTGAAGGCCGTGTTCACCTTGAATCAAACACCTTGGCGGTTTTATCTGGTGCTGTATCTCAAGAGCGCGGTGAGAAAGCGATGGATGCGGTTGATGAGAACTTATTCTCTGAATACGGTTTACACCTAAATTCACCTTCATTCGCAACACCAAACGATGATATCGGTTTTGTTACTCGTGTTTACCAAGGCGTAAAAGAAAATGGTGCAATCTTCTCCCATCCAAATCCATGGGCTTGGGTAGCAGAAGCGAAACTAGGTCGTGGTGACCGTGCAATGAAATTCTACGACGCACTAAACCCATACAACCAAAATGACATGATTGAAAAGCGTGTTGCAGAACCATACTCATACGTACAATTTATCATGGGTAAAGATCATCAAGATCATGGCCGAGCTAACCACCCTTGGTTAACAGGTACTTCTGGTTGGGCTTACTTCGCAGTAACTAACTTTATTCTTGGTGTACGTGCTGGATTTGAAGGGTTAACGATTGATCCTTGTATTCCAACTGATTGGCCTGAGTTCTCGGTGACTCGTCAATGGCGTGGTGCGACATACAACATTCAAGTTAAGAACCCTAACTCAGTAAGTAAAGGCGTTCAATCTATCACGATTAATGGCGAAGAAGTTAATGGCGCAGTCCCTGTTCAAGCAGAAGGCAGTGTGAACGACGTTATCGTAATCATGGGTTAAGTTCGTTTAATTAACGCTTAATTTAAATGATAAAAGTAAGGAGCTTATTACAAGTTCCTTACTCTAAAAGGAATTTACAATGATTCAATTTGGTACTGGCGGATGGCGTGCTTTCATTGGTGAAGAATTCACTAAAGACAATGTACGCCTTGTTGCTCAAGCCCTATCTAATATTATGATCAATGAACAAGCGCAAGAAAAAGGCTTTGTTATCGGTTATGACCGTCGCTTTCTTTCAGATAAAGCAGGTAAATGGTTTGCTGAAGTTGTTGCAGCAAATGGCATTAAAGTCAGTTTTATTGACCGATTTGTCCCAACGCCAATTGTTATGTTTCAAGCAAAAGAGATGGGATGTATTTACTCGGCTTGCATTACAGCCTCTCACAACCCTGCTGATTACAACGGCGTTAAAGTCTTCATTGAAGGCGGACGCGATGCTGATGAAATAATCACTCAAAAAATTGAGCAACAAATTGCGCATTTGACGCAGCAAGATGTCAGCAGTGTCGATTTTGAAGATGCATTAAATGATGGTTGCATTGAAATCATCAATCCAATGAACGCATTCGTTGATTCCATCGTTAACTTTATCGATATGGAAGCCATTAAAAAAGCGAATTTACGTGTACTGATCGATCCTATGTTTGGTGTAGCAAAAAATGCCCTACAGACCGTATTAATTAGTGCTCGTTGTGATGTTGACGTTATCAATGATGGTGAAAACCCTTCTTTTGGCGGTTTAATGCCATCTCCAAATGCAGCAACACTTTATCGTTTAAAACACTTAGTTGCTCATGATGGTTATGACATTGGTATTGGTACCGATGGTGATGCTGACCGTCTAGGTATCATTGATGAAAAAGGTAATTTTATTCATCCAAATGAAGTGCTATTGCTACTTTATTATTACCTACTTGAGTACAAAGGCTGGAAAGGCTCTGTTGTGCGTAATATCGCGACCACTCACTTATTAGATAAAGTTGCCGCGGATCACGGTGAAAAGAGCTTTGAGGTTCCGGTAGGCTTTAAGCATATTAGTTCACAAATGGAAGCGGATGATTCTTTACTTGGTGGTGAAAGCTCGGGTGGCTTAACTATTCGTGGTCATATTAAAGGTAAAGATGGCGTATTCGCTTCAAGTTTATTAGTTGAAATGATCAGTGTAACAGGAAAGAAATTATCTGAAATGCTTGATGAAATTTATGCTAAATATGGTTATGCCTATACTGCCGAAGGCGACTGTACTTTTAAATCAAGTGAAAAAGAAGCACTGTACAATAAAATTTATATTGAAAAACAACTGCCTGAATTTGAATATGAAATAGAAAAAGTAAGCTATGAAGATGGTGCGAAAGTCTATTTCAAAAATGGTGGTTGGGTGATTGCTCGCTTCTCAGGAACAGAGCCATTGCTAAGAATTTTTTCTGAAATGGAAGACCAACTAACAGCAGAAAAAGTACTGAATCAAATGAAAGCTTTCCTTTCTCTTTAGTTTCTACGTTTTAACTAAAACCAAAATTCTAAAGAATTAACCCAGCTAATACTTGAGTCGATTAGCTGGGTTCTTTTTATTTATTTTCTTGAACAAAAACAATTGGGCAATGAGGTTTAATATCCACTCTCACTTTCTCCCCATTCGATAATGCGTCATTAGAAACACCAATCAGTTGAGTGCCATTAAGCTCAACAATATAACGACAAGTATCTCCCATGAATTGCAGCTCTTGCACTACCGCCTCTCCCGCATTATCTCGATACAAGGTTATATTCTGTGGACGAAGCAACACGTCTGCTTTTTTATTAAGATCATCAGAACTGCGACCACAAGAAATGAAGCCAACGGCCGTTTCAATATTGCCATTTTGATCAATCATGCCTGATACGTACGAGCCACCACCTAAGAAATCAGCCACAAAGCGACTGTTTGGTGAATAGTATAAATCATTCGCACTGCCAAACTGCTCTATCACACCATGATTCATTACCGCTAATTTATCAGAGAAAGCAAAGGCCTCTTCACGGCTGTGGGTCACGAAAATTGCAGTTACACCTTGAGCTTTAAAAATACGGCGGATTTCTTTAATTAAATCATGACGTACTTGAGTATCAATATTAGAGAATGGTTCATCCAATAGCAGAAGATCTGGCTCACTGGCTAGTGCTCTTGCAATAGCAACACGCTGCTGTTGACCACCTGATAATTGATGAGGATAACGATCTCCAAAGCCACTTAAATGCACAAGATGAAGCATAGATTCAACTTTTTCTGTCGCTCGCTGCTTTTCCCAGCTCTTTAAGCCAAAACCGATATTTTCATTTACCGTAAGATGGGGAAACAATGCATAATCTTGAAAGATCATACCTATATTTCGCTGCTCTGGTGGTAACCAGGTATCACTGTCAGTAATCACCTTACCATTAAGATTCATTTCACCTTCAGATAAAGGCAAAAGACCAGCAATCGCTTTTAATAATGTTGTTTTACCGCAACCACTCGCCCCAAGTAGACAGACTATTTCACCAGACTCAACATTTAGTGATAGCTGAGTCAGGATATCTTGATCATGATAACGACAAGTCAAATTAGAGATAGATAATGCAGAATTCATTAATGATGTTGCTCCAGAGAACGGTTAACTATAATCAACGGGATCAAGCCAACTAAAACCAATAATACTGCAGGCATTGCTGCAATTTCTAATTGCTCGTCAGAAGCAAAGTTAAATACATACGTTGCAAGAGTTTCAAAGTTAAATGGACGCAATAGCAATGCCGCATTTAACTCTTTCATGGTTTCAATAAAGACTAATAACCCAGCAATCAAGCAACCACGACGAATTAATGGAAAATGCACTCGACGTAACATCGACCATGTTCCACAACCTAAAGTTCGTGATGCCATGTCTAATGAAGGGGGGATTTTATTTAAATTACTTTCAATCGACCCAATCGCAACAGCTGAAAAGCGAGTTACAGATGCAAAAATTAACGCAAAAATTGAACCTGAGAAAATTAAACCAACCATTCCAAAGCCTAATTGTTTTGAAATATCATTCACAAGATGATCCAACCCAATCATTGGTAGCATGACCCCAATGGCAAGTACGGTTCCTGGAACTGCATAGCCAAGAGATGCCAAACGCATTGGTATTACACTCCATTTATTATTTGGTTGTAAACGGTGTAAAAAATTCACCACCAAAGCAATAATGACAGCGATAACGGCAGCAATAGAAGATACGTATAAGCTGTTTATTGCGTACTCTTGAAACTCTGCCGTCCAACTCTCTTCAAAGTAATGAAAAGAATAACTAATCAATTGTAACAACGGAAAAATAAATGCGATGGAAACCAATCCCCAACACCAAGTAAATGCGCCCCATTTTTTCCAACCATGAAGTTCATATTGAAATTCTTCATTGGTATTAAACTTCTCTTGGAACATTTTTTGTTTACGACGGCTATAACGTTCACCACTGATGAGCAATAGGATCCCCATCAACATAAATGCGGACACTTTCGCAGCCGCATTCAAATTCGAGTAGCCTAACCACGTATCATAAACCGCCGTCGTTAACGTATTAACCGCAAAGTAGCTAACCGTACCAAAATCTCCTAACGCTTCCATCGCTACAAGAGATAAAGCTACCGCAATAGAAGGTCTTGCAAGAGGCAAAGAGATACGTTTAAAACTTTCCCAAGGTGTACATTTCAGTAGACGAGCTGATTGCAACAAACTGATGTTTTGTTCCATAAATGCAGCACGAGCAAGTAAATATACGTAGGGATAAAGAACTAAAGACATCACAAGAATAGCACCGGTTAAGGTACGAATATCAGGGAACCAATAATCCCCGTAGGATTGCCACCCGGTAATATCTCGAAGTAATACTTGGATAGGTCCAGCAAAATCTAACCAATCGGTGTAGATATAGCCAACAATATAAGCAGGCATTGCTAAAGGAAGCACCAACGCCCACTGCAAAATAGAAGAGGAAGGTACGCGACACATGGCCATGAACCATGCAGAAGGAACCCCTAAAATTAAGGAAAAGAACATCGCACCAAATACTAATAACACCGTATTTAACGTATAGGTAGGTAACACAGTATTAAACAGATGAGTAAAAATATCATCGGTATTACCTAGTGCGGTATATAGGATCGCTAAGATCGGCAAAACCAGTAGTAGAGATAAACTCCAACTACTGGTTTTCCAGAATAATAATTTTTCTTTCATTGCCTAAACTGCAAGGCTCTTTTTTAAATGGTGAGGTATTGTTACCTCACCAATAGTAAATATCAAATTAAAGATCAAACTTCACTTCATCTAAAAGTTTAATTGCTTTAGTGTGGTTATCTGCAATCGCATCTAGAGATAGTGTATCGGCTTTGAAATCCCCCCAAGATGCAACTAACTCAGAACGTTTAACACCAGGTTTTACTGGGTATTCATAGTTCACTTCAGCGTACATACCTTGAGCAACATCACCTGTTAAGAATTCCATTAGTTTTAATGCATTGTCTTTATTTGGTGCGTATTTAGCCATCGCCATACCACTCACATTAACATGAGTACCATCAGTATTTTGATTTGGGAAATTAATGTATACCGATTCTGCCCATGGCACTTGTTTAGGATCGTTAACCATTTTACCTAGGTAGTAACTATTACCTAAAGCAAGATCACAAAGACCTTCTTTAATCGCTTTAACTTGAGCACGATCATTACCTTGTGGTTTACGAGCTAAGTTGTCTTTTACACCTTCTAACCATGTTTTTGCTTCTGCTTCACCATGATGAGCAATCATAGAAGAAACAAGAGAAACATTGTAAGGATGCTTACCACTACGAGTACAGATTTTACCTTTCCACTCAGGATTTGCTAAATCAGCATAATCAAAATCAGCACCTAACTTACCAACACGGTCACGAGATGAATATACGTTACGAGCACGTAGCGTTAATGCGAACCACTCATCATCTGAATCACGGTATTGAGCAGGAACGTTAGCATCAATCGTTTTGCTATCTACTGGTTGAACTAGATTTTTATTTGTTAACTCAGCAAGACGGCTAATATCTGTTGTTAATATAACATCAGCAGGGCTTAATTCACCTTCTTGAGCTAGCTTTTCAGCCAAGCCTTTTTTAGCAAATTTCACGTTAACTTTAATACCAGTCTCTTTGGTAAACTCTTTAAACATTGGCTCAACCAAGAAAGGCTGACGGTAAGAGTAAACATTAACTTCTTCAGCAGCCATAACACTTGGTGCAAACATACCTGCGATTAGTGCAGAAACTGATAATAACTTTTTCATGATATTCCTTTAATATTTCTCTAGTTACAAATGGTAATAAGAATACTTATCAATATCGCTATTATACAAATCAATTCTTAAATGGCAATGATCTCACGCATTATTTACTAAAAAAGCCCCAACATTGTTTATGTTGAGGCTTCATAATTTGTAAATAAATATTAACTTAGCTTTATTTCACACTAACAAACTCAGGGTAAGCATCGATGCCGCAGTCATGTACATCCATTCCTTCAAGCTCTTCATCCTCTGATACGCGAATGCCCATGGTTGCTTTTAATATCGCCCAAACAACTAAACTAGCACCAAATACCCAAGCAAAAATAACCACAGCTCCAAATAGTTGAGCACCAAAGGTTGCATCTGCATTGTTAAGTGGAACAACCATCAAACCAAATAAGCCACATACGCCATGGACAGAAATCGCGCCCACTGGATCATCAATCTTAATTTTATCAAAACCAACAATACTAAAGACAACCAATGCACCAGCAACAGCACCTATACTCACAGCCGCTAATGGAGACGGGGATAAAGGATCCGCGGTAATCGCTACAAGCCCAGCTAATGCACCATTTAATACCATGGTTAAATCCGCTTTGCCCCACGTAGTTTTACATACGAATAACGCTGTGATTGCACCAGCTGCAGCTGCAGCATTAGTATTCAAAAAGATTTGACCTACTGCTGTTGCATTCTCAAAATCTGAAATCATTAATTGAGAACCTCCGTTAAATCCGAACCAACCAAACCATAAGATAAAGGTTCCTAATGTTGCCAGTGGCATGTTAGAACCAGGAATTGGGTAAATTTGGCCTTTCTTACCGTACTTACCTTTACGTGCGCCAAGTAATAGCACACCAGCTAATGCGGCTGAAGCACCAGCCATATGTACAATACCAGAACCGGCAAAGTCACTAAATCCTGCTTCAGATAAGAAGCCACCACCCCATGTCCAATACCCTTCCATTGGGTAAATAAAGGCCGTTAAGATGACAGAGAACACAAGGAAAGACCAAAGTTTCATACGTTCAGCCACTGCACCAGATACTACTGACATTGCGGTAGCAACGAAAACCACTTGGAAAAAGAAGTCAGACTCTAGTGAATGATCGGCCCCTTCTGATTGAGTTCCAATTAAAGCGCCAATAGAGGGCATAATTCCACCCGCCGTATTATCAACATACATGATGTTATAGCCGACAACTAAATACGTGGTGCAAGCAATCGCATATAAGCACAAGTTCTTAGTTAATATTTCCGTGGTATTCTTTGAGCGAACTAAGCCCGCCTCTAACATGGCAAAACCTGCTGCCATCCACATAACCAAAGCACCTGACATTAAAAAGAAAAAGGTATCTAGGGCATAACGAAGTTCTGATACAGTTGTTGAAAGTTCCATAATTGTTTCCTCTATCCTTAAAGTGCTTCAGTGTCAGTTTCGCCAGTACGAATACGCACCGCTTGCTGAAGGTCATACACAAAAATCTTACCATCACCTATTTTTCCGGTATGCGCAGCTTTTGTAATCGCCTCAATAATATTGTCTACATGCTCTGCTTGAACGGCAATTTCAAGTTTTACCTTTGGCAAAAAATCGACTTGATATTCAGCGCCACGATACAGTTCTGTATGACCCTTCTGACGACCAAACCCTTTTACTTCTGATACCGTCATTCCATCGACGCCAGCATCAGAAAGCGCTTCACGTACATCATCTAATTTAAATGGCTTTATAATGGCATTGATTATTTTCATGCTTCAGTCCTTGAATTATTTGTAACTTATACTTAACAATTCAATTCATGTGCCAACTTTGAAAATGCAATAATTTCAATATGTTAATGTTATCCATTTCCAATAACAAAAAAAAGGCTGCACTAAATAAGTGCAGCCTTTCCCTAGTATTGAGCAATAACAACTAATATCAGAAGCGTCGAATAAATGCTTCCCAACTTTGGAGCATAGTTTCAAAGTCCTCTAACCCACATACTGAAATACATTCATCGTCATACATATGAATATCTTCTTCAAACTCTTCTTCTGAGTTTTCAAACAGCACGTTTTCCTGCACGATAACTTCTTGATCACTTAGGATAAGTGTCATCACCTTTCCTGAGCGCTTCCATTCGTCTTGAGTATTTTTTACTGCTGCTATTTGCTGATACAACTCTGCTAATAGCTCAGTATCTTTTGCAACATCTTCCACTAGCCAACGCCCCATAGCCTCATGCCCCATAGAAAAGTTCGCATGATAGGTGCCATCGAGTGTATTTTTCTTAAATTCGTAATCCATCGGAAACCCTTACGATAATTGACGTTAGCTCACACGTTTTTAACCAAAGACAGTGCTGAGCTATTTTCCTCCAGTATAATCCTATCCCTAGTATTTTTATAGCTAAGCCCCTTATTCCATGATGAAAGAGATTCAACCATGCAACTAACCACCGTGATCGCAAAGCAAATCGTTGAACGTTCAATGAAAATCATCAAGCATTCTGTCAATGTGATGGATGAGTTTGGTGTGATCATTGGTTCCGGCGATCCATCTCGTCTTAATTGCCGTCATGAGGGCGCTATTTTAGCTATTAATGAGAACCGTATTGTCGAGATAGACCACTCTACAGCCCAGCAATTACGTGGGGTAAAAGCGGGGATCAACTTGCCTATTATTTTCCAAAATCACATCATTGGTGTGGTTGGTATTTCAGGCCACCCAATAGATATTCAACAATACGGTGAATTAGTAAAAATGACTGCTGAACTAATCATAGAGCAAGCGGCATTAATGACAGAGATACAGTGGTCGAAACGACATAAGGAAGAGTTGGTTTTACAGCTAATTCAACCTTCTGATCTCAACACTCAACAACTGTATTCGATTGCTGAACGCTTAGAACTCGATCTTCATCAACCTAGGATCGCTACCATTATTAAGGTTGATTCATTTAAAGGAGAGAATCTCTCTCTTACTCACCTACAAAAACTAGTTCATTTATTAGAATATCCTGAACGCGATAATTTAGTGGCAATTAGCTCTGTAACTCTAAATGAAGTCGTGGTTTTAAAACCTATTACGCTGACTGATAGTGGCTGGAATAGATCGCACGAAGAAAAACGTATTCGCCAACTTTTCCAAAGGATCTCTCATGATGAAAAGTTCACGATAAAAATAGCGCTTGGTGATTACTTTCCAAATCTAGAAGGGCTGGCGCAATCTTATATGACAGCCAAAGCCACCATGAATACTGCCAATTCAAAAAGTCGTATTCTTTTTTACCAAGATAATGTCTTGCCTGTTTTAATTGATGGCTTACAAACCGATGCATGGCGTTCAGAACAACTCGCCCTTCCAATCCAAAAATTAATGGCCAGCGATACAAAAGGTATTTTAATTAAAACGCTTCGAGCTTTTTTTAGTCATAATTGTGATTCAGCTCAAACCTGCAATACGCTTCATATTCATCGAAATACTCTTCGCTATCGAATAGACAAAATACAACAAGAAACATCATTAAATATCAATAAGATAAATGATCGCACTTATTTATATTTATCAACACTATCAAGTTATACATAATACACATTTGTGCAACTGCACAATCAAAGGTCTACCCAGACGATAAAATTTGTTCATTCGTCTAAAGCTTATTTCTATGCTTAAAGATAGATTACTGGCATCTTAATTATTAAATGGAACGTTAATATGATCGAAGTATCGACTTTAGGTGCACTCGCCGCCTTAACCGTTGCAATAACACTCATTTTGAAAAAAGTACCGCCGGCTTATGGCATGATCATTGGTGCTTTAATCGGTGGTGTTATTGGTGGTGTATCACTTACAGATACCGTTAACTTAATGATAGGTGGTGCGCAAGGCATTGTTACTGCTGTGCTTCGTATTCTAGCTGCTGGTGTTCTTGCTGGTGTTCTAATCGAATCTGGTGCAGCAACCTCTATTGCTGAAACCATTGTAAAGAAAGTCGGGGAAACTCGAGCTTTACTGGCTTTAGCGGTAGCAACAATGATCTTAACCGCCGTTGGGGTTTTTGTTGATGTTGCTGTTATCACCGTAGCTCCTATTGCGCTAGCTATTGCTCGTCGTGCTGATCTTTCAAAAATGGCGATTCTATTAGCTATGGTTGGAGGCGGTAAAGCGGGTAACGTTATGTCTCCTAATCCAAACGCCATTGCAGCGGCTGACGCATTCAATGTCCCTTTAACCTCAGTAATGGCAGCAGGTGTGATTCCTGGCTTATTCGGTCTAGTCTTTGCCTATTTTATCGCTAAGAAATTAGTCAATAAAGGCAGCAAAGTTCAAGAGCATGAAGTCGTGGCGGTTGATCATTCTCGCTTACCAAGTTTCGTTACTTCAATCGTCGCTCCTCTTGTTGCTATTAGCCTTCTTGCTCTACGTCCTATCGCTGGGATTAACGTTGATCCACTCATCGCACTTCCACTTGGTGGTTTACTAGGTGCTGTTGCTATGGGGCGCTTTAGAGACACCAATCACTTTGCAGTATCTGGCCTTTCTCGTATGGCTCCAGTGGCGGTAATGCTACTTGGTACCGGTACTCTAGCTGGCATTATTGCGAACTCTGGACTTAAATCAGGCTTAATTGAAATATTAACCGCCTCTGGTCTTCCTTCTTATTTATTAGCGCCAATCTCAGGTGCCATGATGTCACTCGCAACAGCATCAACGACCGCAGGTACAGCGGTTGCAGCAAGTGTCTTTAGTCATACTATCTTAGAGCTTGGCGTTCCTGCTCTTGCTGGTGCTGCAATGATCCACGCGGGTGCGACAGTATTTGATCACATGCCACATGGTAGCTTCTTTCATGCAACAGGTGGCGCAGTTCACATGGACATGAAAGAACGTTTAAAACTTATCCCATATGAATCAGCGGTTGGTCTTATGATCGCAACTGTTTCAACGCTCATCTTTGGTGTCTTCGGTTTATTTGTTTAATAAGGCTTTATTATGAAAATTGTTATTGCTCCTGATTCTTACAAAGAAAGTTTAACAGCGATGGAAGTCGCTACGGCAATTGAAGCTGGATTTAAACAAGTATTACCTAACGCAGAATATATTAAATTACCAATGGCCGACGGCGGTGAAGGGACAGTTCAATCTCTAATTGACGCTACTGGCGGTTCTATCATTGAACATACGGTTACCTCACCTCTTGGTGAACAAGTAACAGGGTTCTATGGATTACTTGGCGATGGCCAAACCGCGATTATTGAAATGGCTGCGGCATCAGGTTTACACCTTGTTGAACCAAGTTTACGTAACCCTTTACACACCACAACCTATGGTACTGGCGAGTTAATTAAAGCGGCTCTCGATAAAGGTGTAAAACATATTATTGTAGGTATCGGTGGTAGTGCGACTAACGATGGCGGCATTGGCATGGCTCAAGCGCTTGGCATCAAACTTCTGGATAAAAATGGTAATGATCTTGCTTTTGGTGGAGGTTCCTTAACACACCTTGCAACGATCGATACATCAAGTAAAGATCCCCGCCTTAATGATATTACGCTTGAAGTCGCGTGCGATGTTGATAATCCATTATGCGGCCCCAAAGGTGCTTCTTATGTTTTTGGCCCACAAAAAGGGGCAACACCTGAAATGCTAAAAACATTAGATTCAAACCTAGGCCATTATGCTGATGTAATGAAATCACAATTAAACAAAGATGTAAAAGAAACGGCAGGAGCTGGGGCTGCTGGTGGACTTGGCGCTGCACTACTTGGTTTATTTGATGCTACTCTTCGCCCTGGTATCGAAATCGTTATGGACGCAGTTAATTTAAGCGATGTGCTGGCTAAAGCAGATTTAGTGATTACAGGTGAAGGGCGTATCGATAGCCAAACCATTCATGGCAAAACGCCTATTGGTGTAGCAAGAACAGCGAAAAAGTTTGATTTACCTGTTATTGGCATTGCTGGTTGCTTATCTGATGATTGCGCTATTGTTCATGAATATGGTATTGATGCAGTATTCAGTGTTGTTCCTCGCTCTGTATCATTAGAAACAGCGCTAAAAGAAGCCGCTATTAATGTTGAAAACACAGCAAGAAATGTCGCTGCTATTTACTCTATGAACATTAAAAATAATTAACTTAAGATTCAACGCAATAAAAAAGCAGCCGATTTGGCTGCTTTTTTCATTTATAAACAAAGATTAAGCGGGTTCTTGGAAGATAACCGTATCTGCTTTTTCTGTATACTGACCCATTTTATGGAAGTTCAAATAACGGTATGTATCGGCAGCGGTTGCATTGATCTTCTCAGCGTACTCTAAGTACTCTTCTTTTGTTGGAATACGACCTAGAATCGCGCCAACAGCAGAAAGCTCAGCAGAAGCCAGATAAACGTTCGCACCAGTACCTAAACGGTTCGGGAAGTTACGAGTAGACGTAGACATTACCGTCGACTTGTCAGCAACACGAGCTTGGTTACCCATACATAATGAACAACCCGGAGTTTCAATACGAACCCCAGCACGACCGAAGATACCGTAGTAGCCTTCTTCTGTCAGTTGGTCTTTATCCATTTTAGTTGGCGGAGCAACCCATAGGCGAGTATTCAAAGAGCCATTAAACTCTTCAAGCATCTTACCTGCTGCACGGAAATGACCGATGTTGGTCATACAAGAACCGATGAACACTTCTTGAATATCAGTACCTTGAACGTCAGAAAGAAGACGTGCATCATCTGGATCGTTTGGTGCACATAGGATTGGTTGATCGATGTCAGCAAGATCAATCTCAATAACGTGCACGTATTCCGCATCTGAATCAGCAGACAGCAACTCAGGATTCGCTAACCACTCTTCCATTGCCGTAATACGACGCTCAATCGTACGAACATCACCGTAACCTTCAGCAATCATCCATTTAAGCATAACGATATTCGAGTTCAGGTACTCATCGATAGACTCTTGAGATAGCTTAACAGTACAACCTGCAGCAGAACGCTCAGCCGATGCATCAGAAAGCTCAAAAGCTTGCTCAACAGATAGGTGTTCAACGCCTTCAATTTCAAGAACTCGACCTGAGAATTCGTTAATCTTACCGGCTTTCTCTACCGTTAGTAGGCCTTGCTTGATGCCATATAGTGGAATCGCATGTACTAGGTCACGTAGTGTGATACCCGGTTGCATTTCACCTTTAAAACGAACCAAAATAGATTCAGGCATATCAAGAGGCATAACACCTGTCGCAGCAGCGAATGCTACTAAGCCAGAACCTGCAGGGAATGAAATACCTAGAGGGAAACGAGTATGCGAGTCACCACCTGTACCTACCGTATCAGGAAGAAGCATACGGTTTAGCCATGAGTGAATAACACCATCACCAGGGCGAAGTGAAACACCCGCACGGTTCATGATGAAATCAGGTAGCGTGTGATGCGTGTTTACATCAACTGGTTTTGGATATGCTGATGTGTGACAGAAAGACTGCATAACAAGGTCAGCAGAGAAACCAAGACACGCCAGATCTTTAAGCTCATCACGCGTCATAGGACCAGTAGTATCTTGCGAGCCTACCGTCGTCATTTTAGGTTCACAGTACTGACCAGCACGCACACCTTCAACACCACATGCTTTACCAACCATCTTCTGAGCTAGTGTGTAGCCTTTATCAGATGCCGATGGATCGATTGGTTTAGCAAACAGATCCGTTTCAGCTAGACCTAGAGCGTCACGAGCGCGACTTGTTAAACCACGACCGATGATCAGTGGAATACGGCCACCAGCACGCACTTCATCAAGAAGTACTTTGCTTAGCTCAAAGTTTGAAATCACAGAACCGTTCTTGTGAACAACACCTTCGTACGGGTAGATATCAATGATATCGCCCATGTTCATATCTTGTACGTTCAGTTCAATGGGTAGTGCGCCTGAATCTTCCATTGTATTGTAGAAGATTGGTGCAATTTTACCCCCAAGACAAACACCGCCAGTACGCTTGTTTGGTACGAACGGGATATCCTTACCCATAAACCAAAGTACTGAGTTTGTTGCCGATTTACGTGAAGAACCCGTACCAACAACATCACCAACATAAGCCAGTGGGATACCCTCTTTTTGCATTTCTTCAATTTGAGCAATTGGACCAACGCTGCCCTGTTCATCAGGAGTAATGCCATCACGTTCCATCTTCAGCATCGCTTTTGCGTGTACTGGAATATCAGGACGTGACCACGCATCTGGCGCTGGAGATAAATCATCGGTGTTCGTTTCACCAGTGACTTTAAATACTTTAACAGTAATTTTTTCTGCTACTTTATTTTTAGCAGTAAACCATTCAGCATCAGCCCAAGATTGAAGTACTTGTTGTGCTGAAGCATTACCTGCTTTCGCTTTCTCTTCTACATCGTAGAATGCGTCGAACATAAGTAGAGTATGAGACAATGCTTTAACAGCGATTGGAGCAAGCTCAGCATCGTCTAGTAGAGAGACTAGAGGTTCAATGTTGTAACCACCTTGCATAGTACCAAGCAGTTCAGTCGCTTTTGCTTTGCTAACTAATGGAGACGCCACTTCACCTTTTGTGATTGCAGTTAAGAAGCCCGCTTTTACATAAGCCGCTTCATCAACACCCGGTGGAATGCGATTTTCTAGCAAATCAAGAATAAATTCTTCTTCACCTTGCGGTGGATTTTTTACTAATTCAACTAATGCTGCTACTTGCTCAGCATCTAATGGTCTTGGGACCACACCTTCTGAAGCACGCTCTTCGACGTGTTTACGATAAGCTTCAAGCACGACTTAATTCCTCACTTTCTGGTCTACTCTTAATGAGTAAACATCCTTGGAAACAATTCAGTTTATATCCATTAACTTTTTAATTCTGTTATAAATCTCAATAAAACAAGAGAATATGTATCGGAATAGACTAAAAATGTGGCGAGATGATAGCAAATTTAACTCAAAATTAAAATCTCACCACATCAAACAACATACGACTTATGGCGCACTTTTAAACATTATAAAGTTGCACCAATACTTAAATATACTGATTCGTGATTTTGTTCTGTGCGACCATAAGCGAAAATAATTGGGCCTATTGGTGAGTCTATTCCAGCAAAAATAGAGCCCGCAGTGTAAATTGGTGCATCACTGAAGTTCTCTTCATTCCATAACCCTCCATTTTCGACTGAGGCACCTAAATATATAGGTGATTGAAATAATCCAAAATCGTTATCCATTAAGCGATATCGATATACAAGACTAGTAAAAACTAAATTTTGTCCTGTTAAGCTATCTTTTGGTGTACCTGATAAACGTAAAAAACCACCGAGTGATTTGGGCTCTAACTGTAAATCTCCCTTTTTATTTTCAACAACGCCATACTCAAAATTACCGACGAAAGTATGACGATAATAAGTCCAAGCTGCCCTTGTGTTCACAGTAAACTCTATAACTGAATCTTTTGTTCCATCAATATCAATAACACTGTCATCTACATTATCATGAGAATATAGATACTCTGAACGAACGTAGAAACCTTTAGTTGGGAAAGTATAGTTATCTAATGTATCAAGACGATACTGAGCAAAAACACCTTCTCGAGTATAACTTGCATCAATGCTTGAGATACTACTAAAAGCAACATCACCTTTAGTGTATCGTCCACCGATCCTAAAATCACTCCATAAACGCCCCTGTAGACCAAACGCAGCTTCAAGAACTAAATCGCTATACTCCAAGGGAAAATCATTATCAATTGAACTTAATTCATTACCTGATAAAGAGAATTTTTTCTGCTCAACACTATAAGTCGACTTAAATGATGTAAATAATAGTTGGTTGATTAAAAATGGGGTATATAACTCAGCAGAGATCAATTTATCGGTTCCTAACTCAAAATTAACTCTCAATTCTGAACGATTATCTCTAAAGCCCGTTAATTCAATATCAGTAAAATTAATCGACATTCCTAGTGAATATTTACTCTGATTATCAAAGTCATCTTCAAGAGCAAAGCGAAAATCTAAATAGTTTGGACCCCAACTTTTCTCCTTAACTTCAACAACAAGATCATGAGTTCCTTCACTTGTTTCTTTATAGTAATAATCAACTCGTTCAAATCTATCAATGACATATAAATCTCTTATATGTGCTTCTAATTCATCGGCGGTATATGTTTGACCTTCTTTAATATTAAGACGGTCTAGCAACATTTTTTCTGTATATAAACTTTTATTCTCTAATTGCAGTTTATTTATTGGTAACGAATTACCACGTATAAGTTGCTCTGTTTTTTTATATTTATTATCGCTATAAGCCTGATAAGCCTTCTCTGATATAACTAATTTATCTAATACTTTATGTTTTTCATAAGCAATGTCATAACCCTTATCATAAGCAAAAGGCATTCGATCGAATTCAGCAGTTTCCATTTTCCCTACATGGGGAGAAAGTAATATATCTTTTTCACCTAATAATTTTTCTTGCTGAAGGGTGCTATTTTTTACAATGTAATTTGTTAATTGCCCCATTACAGATAAATAACTAGAGATATCTTTTGCCTCTAAGTAATCAGAACCTATATCTACAGCTATAATAATATCTGCCCCCATCTCCCTTGCTATATCTACAGGCATATTATTTACACTACCGCCGTCAACCAACAAACGCCCTTCATATTCAACAGGTGGAAGCGCTCCAGGAACTGACATACTTGCCATCATTGCTTCTGCTAAATTGCCATGATCTAATATCACAGGCTCTAGCTTCTCTATATCAGTAGCAACAGCTCTGAATGGGATAGGAAGATCATCAAATGACTCTAAATAAGGAACATTTCCTGACGTTGTTCTCAGGATTTTGGCCATATTCTGGCCTTGAACAAAGCCTTTTGGTGCTTTTAGTTCTGTGAAGGAGAAGCCAATATCTGTTCCGATTTGATAACGATCTTCATATTCCTTATCTCTAATTTGTCTTTCACTTCGTTCAACTTTATCAACAAATCCGCTATTCCAATCAATAGTATCAATAAAGATTTCGATTTCATCCGCACTTAATCCTGATGCATATAACCCCCCAATATAAGCCCCCATACTGGTACCTGTAATATAATCAATGGGGATTTTCATTTCTTCTAGTGCTTTAAGTACCCCAATATGTGCAGCACCCTTTGCTCCACCGCCAGCAAGCACCAACCCAATTTTAGGGCGAGTTTCATCAGCTAATGCCACTGAAGAAGATAGATATAAAAAAATAGAAGGAAACAGGAGAGGCTTGAAGCGCATAAAATCATCCTTGAAATATTGATATAAAAAGAATACAGGATGAAGAAGGAGATAAAAAGCTTAATCAACTGAACTACCACTTCGCTGTGTCTATTCTGCATCATCTTACTTTTATCCAGACGTA